>JAKPPU010000213.1 GCA_029547185.1 Deltaproteobacteria bacterium
TACCAAAGCAGGAAATACCTCGTCGGCAGGGAGGCCCTGGTCGGCGCCTTTTCGACGCGGAGCTTCGAGTTCATGAAGAGGTACTCGCCCCTTTTCGTCTTCAAGGCGGTGAAGAAAATTCACCGGAAGACCGGTGAACTCGTCACGGACGTCGCCATGGGACTCCCCCTTTCCCATTACACGGACGCGAACCTGAAGGAACTCGTTCCCCTCCTGCAGCGGATCGATGTGGGCCGCGAGGTCCTGGAATTGAACGCGCGGTTCTATCCCCAGGGTCTCGGGGTTCTCGCGGACTACCGGCTGTCCCAGGCGGGAGACGTCAACGCACGGACGGATCGTGACATGATCATTCTCGACATCGGGTTCAACACCGTGGACATAATCGTGGTCGAGCGGGGGAGGATCGTCAAGGGCGAATCCGACACCTTGGAGAGGCATGGGGTATCGAAGATCTCCCTGGACCTTGCCAGGGAAATCAAGGTCCGGATGCAGCTTGACCTTTCCGAGCAGGAATCGAAGGACGTGCTTCGCCAAGGCAGGATCAGGGTGTACGGGGCGGAACGGGATCTCACCGAACTGGTCAGGGAGTCGGCGGAGAGGTACATGGACTGGCTGATCCAGGAGGTGCGCTCGAAGTGGACGGCAAGGATACAGCGCGCGGAGAAGGTCATCATCGCCGGGGGAGGCGCCTACTATCTCCAGGAGCACATCCCGGAGGAATACCTGCCGCTCGTTCACGTGCCCGATCGCCCCGAGTATGCCAACGCGAGAGGTTTTCTGAAGGCGCTGGACGTGGAATCAAGGAAATGACCGCGAAGCATGAAGTCACCCTGAGGATCACCCTGACGGACGAGGAATTGATCCGGAAGATCCGCTCGATTTCCCAGCCGGACCGCGGGCGGGTCATACAGAGAGCCCTCAAGGTTTACTTCGACACGGTCGGCGGCAGGGAAGTTTACGAGATGCTCTCGAAGGAAGCGCCGGGAGCGGTGCCGGGAAAAAGAGATGATGCGCCGCTCCGTCGAGGCGCCCCGGACAAGCTGAAAGATGTTTTGGGCGATTTCTGAAGGTTCCACATCCAGTTATCAGAATCCGCCATTCAAAAGCGATTCGTGTAAAGAGGTTATCATGAAGAAAGAGATCATGGTGAAAAGGGAGATCAAGCCGAGAATGTTGTCTGTAGACGAGGCGGCTCTGTATCTCGGGCTTGCGTCCAAGACCATTCGCAACAGGATAGGACCAAGGGCGGCCGATCCTTTTCCGATAAAGCCGAAGCGCATCGGCGGAAGGGTTCTTTTCGACGTGAAGGATCTGGATGCATACCTTGACTCGTTGCCGGCTGCGTAGCCGGGGAACCTGGAATCGACTTCTGGTCCCTTGATG
>JAKPPU010000114.1 GCA_029547185.1 Deltaproteobacteria bacterium
GAAGAGCGGAAGTGAGGAACACCGGAAGAGCGGACAAGAAAAAATCTTCTACCGTGTTCCGCTCTTCTGCTCTTCCTCACTTCCTAACTTCGTACTCATTGCGGCAGCCGCTTGGGGCGGCGAAGCAAATGATTGTGGGGGCATCGATGACCAGAATCCTGGTGGTCTACCACTCCCAGACGGGGAACACGGAGAGGATGGCAAAGGCCGTGGCCGAGGGGGCGGCGGCCATCGAAGGGGCGGAGGTCGTCCTGAAGCGGGCCGGAGAAGCCACCCTGCAGGATCTCCTCGATTGCCGGGGACTGGCCGTGGGCTCCCCGGAGAACTTCGGGTACATGTCCGGCATGATCAAGGACTTCTTCGACCGGACCTACGAACAGGCCCGCGGGAAGGTCTTTCGCAAGCCCTACGTGGTGTTCATCAGCGCGGGAAACGACGGCAGCGGAGCGCTTCGGAACATCGAGCGCATCGCCCTCGGGTACCAGTTCAAGAAGGTCTACGAGCCCGTCATCTCGAAGGGGAAGCTCACGGAGGAGACCCTGGAGAAGTGCCGGGAGCTGGGGCAGACGTTGGCGGGAGGATGCGTGGAAGGGATATATTGAGGCTGGTGACCGGGGGCGCATCCCACGGAGCGACTTGAGCGGCACTCAGGCATCGAGTTTGTGAAGTTAGGAAGATCAGAAGGCAGGAAGAGCGGATAAGAAAAATCCCACATCCACTCTGATCTTCCGCTCTTCTTACCTTCCTAACTTCGCGAGCCGGCATGCAGGTCCGGCTATTCCTGCACTGATGGTCAGACGTGAAAGAGGGCCAGGGAGCATACCCCCTGACCCTCTTGTCTTGCCGGTTATGACCGAGCGCTCAGTGGACTACCGGGCGCCGAGCAGCTTGCGGGCGATGACCACGCGCTGGATCTCGTTGGTGCCCTCGTAGATCTGGCAGATCTTGGCGTCTCTCATGTGGCGCTCTGCCGGGTACTCCTTGCAGTAGCCGTAGCCGCCGAAGATCTGGACGCCCTCGATGGCG
>JAKPPU010000120.1 GCA_029547185.1 Deltaproteobacteria bacterium
CTCGGTCAAGCGATACAGCCGAGCGACCGCATCGTCGTATTTGCCCTCGTGTCCGCGGCGCGACGCGTTATTATACAGGTCGGCGAGAATGTCCGCATCCGGTCTCTTGATGCCCTTGCCGAGCCGCTCGAGCATCTCAACAGCCTTGGGCGACGGCGCGAAAGGAGATGCAGTCAACGTTTTCAACTTGTTGTAGGCAGTGCGGTGGTCGAAGATCTCCCATGCGCTGAAACCCTGCACGGCTGACTGCAGATCACGTATCCTGCTCGCATTCTCCAAGCCCAGACCCTCACGATCCAGGCCGGCCAAGATCGACCCAGCCGCGGCGAACCGGAGATTTTTGATCATCTCCTCTACGAGACGGATGTCGTGCAGGGCGAAGACCCGCGACGGGCTGATCGCACGGAACTCCTCCGTCCCGTCGATGACAGTGCCTGCATGACGCTCGCCGGTGATGTATTTGGCCGTTCCGCAGCGGTTCAGCACGGAGGCCAGCAGGGCCCCGGCAGACATGGCTTTCGTGCCGGAAGTGAAATCTACCTCGATTTCTTCCGTCGAATATCCCCGAGCCGCAATCTTCCGTATCGTTTCGTTGACAAAAAGGCAGACCTTCTCGAAATTATCCGGGTCCGGGAGCTTTCGCATCATCCAGCGAACGTCGTCGTCGGTCCATCCCATTTCCCGGCAGATTCTTCTGCCGTGCTTCTCGCTCGCTTCCGTCACGATGAGACAGGTCAGATCGGGTCGGCTGTTCTTGATACTCTTGACCAGCGGCTTGGCGATGTCGACGTCCGTCCTCGTGCCCGTTCCAACCGTCATGAGCAATACGCGCTTCATCGATTGATCCCCCCGCCCAGCAAAGCGACGGGCCCCGAAGGTGATAGGTTATCGAAATCAGCCGAAATCCAAGATCACCCAACCGAACGGATAAAGTCCTTCGGCCAGAGTCCGGGTCGTTCCCCAGGGAAGCGGACGATTCTTTACATATCGAGTCATGGGCCTGCGAACGCCGTCGAGAGTGACGCACTCCACGTGCGAGAAGTGGCCGACCCGGACAAGCGCCTCCTGCGGTATTAGGGCTTCGAGGCGCTTCGCCAGAGGCGCCGTCGCCTTGTAAACGGCTTCACCCTGCTGCCTGGCATAGAATTTCTCCCTCTCCTCGAAAAACTTAGGCCTGTAGAAGGCATTGAGCGCCTCGATGAGAAAGGCACAATTTACAATTTTACCATGCAATGAAAACGGGGACAGGGAGATTGTCGTTTCGTAGGTGACAGGTTTTCCCGTGTCGACGGTGCCCGATGCCGCCTCGTAATACCCTTTGGGAGTTGGACGCTTGTCGGGTTTCATGGAGAACTCCCGGGCCTCGAAGATGACCGTGGCATCCTGCGGCAGGGGGACATCCCTGAACTTGAGATTGCGGAGGGGGTCCTGCCGAATAGTACCGAAAATCTTTTCGTTGTAATCCGGCCTCTTTCTGCCCCCGTCCTCGGATTTGACCCCGGCAGCCTGCACAAACGCGTTTGCCAGCGCCGTCCTCACTGCCCCCTTGAGGCTGCTTCCAGGGATGTAGGCCTTTCCATTGGCGGCTCCTCTCGGCAAGGGGCTGACCAGCACCTGGTTCCGTGCATCCTGCCTCTCAATTGAATACCTGTACGTATCGAGCAGGCTCTTCGACCTGATCTCTATTCGGCCGATAGAGTAGAGCGAGGTGTCGATATTTCGCGAAATCCAGGATCGAACGGCGGCAAATCCGGAAGTGGAGATGGTCTTCTCGAGCAGGGCCGCCTCCTTCGACTCCGCCGCCCAACGGCCCGTGTCAACGAGGTGGAGATAATTGTCCCGGATGACGTAGGAAAAGGGGTCCAGTTCCTCGCCCGTACCGATGTGAACGGGTGAAAGAAGATGCAACTTCACAGAGTAAATCTCTGTCTTTCCCGATTTCATATCACGCCTCCATGACCCAGCGAAAAGGTATCGACAAGGGAATCCCGCAGTGACAGATACGCGCGTCGGTATGGACGCCCCTGAGTAGATCAGCTGCATCGAGTGCATCTGTCGTCAGGACTACGGCGCCCGGTTCGTACATGAGGACCGGTTTCTTGAAGGGACGTGGATCACCACCCGTAGGGCTTGCGGCCGCGAACCCGCCACCCAGCTTCCCATACTTTGTCTTGAGTCGATAGTAGGCCTCGTGGCGCTCGAGTCCGTCAAAGGCGGCCATGGACAGGAGGAGCCGCGCATTTGCACCCGGGCACTCAAGGGCGGCAGGGGCAAACGAAGTGTCCCTCTCGACGGCAAGGCGGCCCATGCCTATGGACTTGTCGGCTCCAAAGCCGGTGCCGGGGATGTACTCCAAAAGCACCTTTTCCATGACGGGCAGCAGGGCAGAGTCGCCGACTGCCGTGTAGAACTCGAGGGAAGAGTCTTTCGGATACCAAGACTTCGTCCGAGTAAAAAGGCCGCCCTCCTGCGAAACGGAGTCGCTGAGCCTGTTGATAACATTGCTCTGCGTGATCTCCTCTACGGGTTCCAACTCATCACCTTTCGCTCCGTCTTTCCAAAGCAGGGACAGCATAGATAACCAGGAAAGCCCCTCTTTGATCCTCTGCCACGCAGAGACGGAGATGTAGTTTTGCCTGAGGATACCCCGGGCCTTCTGCAGCGCCTTCAAAAGCTGGCCCCTGTCGTCGCCGGCCTTCTCCCTGGCGAAGGATACAATGACACTTCGCTCCGGAGGCGGGAGTTCAGGCCTGGGGATCATGCCTGCGGGAAAGGCCGAAGAGAATAGAACCGGTGCCTTGCGCCCGCCGCCAAACCTGCCGAGGAAGTCCTCGAGAAATCGCTCGCCCTCCATGTAACGAAGGCCCCAGCAGAAATGCCCGAAGAGCGTGTCGGACATCAGGGGAGTCTCCAGCGGTGAGAGTACCCTGACCTTGTATCGAAGGAGCATGGCAGACCTCCATCGGGTGCTTATACGGGAACGCTGTCGAGGAGTATTTTCTCACCGTCCACGGTGAGATCAACGAACTCCACCTGCCCTGAGCCTCTCGATCCGGACCCGCCAAGGGCATCCTTTTCGAGCATCTTCATAGCCTTCAAGACCGTTCGGAAGTAATCCTCGCCGTCGCCTTGGAAGACCTTGAAGGTCACGTTGAAATCAAACTCGACGCCGGCGGGAACCCTCTCCAGCGGTCTCGGGTGCTCGGCCGTCCCTGTGATCCGGTTGATGGTGTTCTCGTACTTGATCTCCATGGGGAGGTTCCCCTGCCGGAACTTCCTGCTCCACTCTTCAGTGAGCATGGCGTCCCTGACGACGATTCGCGTGGGTCCGAGGTCTTCGGGGCGGTTGGCGGCCGAGGTGCCGAAGACGGGGCAGACGGGGCAATCCCTCCTGCCGCAGTCGCAAGGGCCGCCCTTGTTGTTCTTGCCCAGGCGGCCCTCGCTGATCTCGATCAGCGACCGGAGCTTGCCCTTGATGGAAGAGCCTGGGATGTAGGGCTCGTTGGGTTTCATCGGGTGCTTGATGACCGGCTGGTCAAGGCCGCCGATCTCGATGGTTTCATTCGACGCACCGATGTGCAAACCGGTCACGAGTTTTATCTTTCCGCTGATGGTTCTCAATCTCTCCAGCTTCATGGGATCCCTCCATCGAAATGATCGAAGATCAGTTGTTGCTCACGCCGTGCCCGTAGAAGAAACCGACAACGGCCTCGAAATGGAGCATGAAGGCCTCGAAATCCTTTTCGTCGTTGATTGCGTCGACATTCTTCACGAGAAAATCCCTGAACGTGTCGGGAATCTTCCTGTTATTGGGGTTGGCCGCGTAGGCGGCCTTGGACTTCACCATCTTGATAAGCGGCTTGACCCGGTTGAAACCCTGGGCACCGACCTTGTTCTGAAGCTGCTTGAAGTCGCCATAGAACCGCCGAAGCTGGGCCGAAGTGAGGGAGCCACGTGTGTCTACCATCTGTCCCCCCCGCCGGGTGTCCTGACGATACCGTATGAAACTCTTGGCGATCTTCTCCGCCTCGGCATCAAGCAATTCGGCCCTGATGTTGCCGTCCTTGTCGTAGTAGCTCATGGCACCCTCCTATGTCCTCCGGTTTGAATTGATGGCGATGAACAGCGGGATCTGCAGCCGGTCAAGTTCAGGGCGGTCCCTGACGCCTACGGCAAAGATGTCCCTCAGCCTGTCCACGGCGTCCCTGCCGCCTTTCTTCCTGGAAACCAGGTTTCTGCCGATATCGTAATGAGCATGAGAGAGGTAGCAGCCATCCCTGATGACCCCCTCCCGAACGAATCTTCTGTACATCCGATGGTACTCCAGCAAGCGGTAAAGGAAGGCCATCGAGAAACCCGTCTGCTCTCCTTCCTCCAGCGACCTATCGAACCATTGGCCGAGTTTCAAATTCTTGTCGAGGTCCTCCCAAGTCATGGTCTCGTTCAGGAATGAGACGGCGTCCTTCGATTTGCCGCCGGTTTCCCATGCCTTGGACGCGGTAAGCCTCTTCTCGATGATCTCGGCCGCCTTCCGGACAGGCAAGCGAGGCCGGCAGACGAAAATGCCGGCCGAGAGAGTGATGTCGGCGTTCTCGGCCACGAAAGCCCTGAATCGGTTGCGGATCTCCAGTGAGAACCGGACGACATCCAGCCACGGGCCAACAAGGAAAAGATCGTCGCCCCCCGCGAAAATAACATAGATGTCCGGGTAATCCTGGCGGATCCTCTCGACGAGAAAGTCAGAGAAGAAGAAGTTCAGCATTCGTGCAAGGGATGAGAACCGGGCTATGGACAACCGTTTTTCCAATCCCAGACTGAAGATGAGTCCCAGGTTGTCAACGTCGGCCTTCACGAAGCCCAAAAGGGGGCGGCCGACGAGATGTCCGTTTAGTGACTTCTTCGATTTCACGGCGATAGCACCGAACGTCTTTGGCTCGCCCGCTTCCGGCGTATCCCCGTCTTCATCCTCGAGGACCTTGCGCCACAAGGGGCTTTCCGTCTCGTCCTTCCTGAAGACAGGAAGATGGCGCGCCACCCTCACACGTCCGAATCCCGCTCCGTCTTCAAGAGCATCAACGGCCAATGCATTTTCCAACTTGCTCGGCGCAGCCTGCTCCAATGATAGGGAGAGACCATCGAAGAGGCTTATCCTGCCTTCCGTGCCGTAAACGAGAAACCGGGCCCGTGGCAGATGGGTGCCTATGTATCGGATCTGGTTGAAGCAGTCGATACAGACGGGGATTTCGCTTCTTTCTTCCCTTGCGAAATCTGCGCTGCTATTTCCGTCAGCCTCGTTTCTGCCGCAGATGGAGCAGTTTGACGTGTCCCGGTCACCGTAACCCTCTTGGATGATCATGCCTTCGGCTGCGAATGTTTTCTTCAACTTCATCCGCTTGGCCTTCTCGAGGGATGTATTCACGGCTTCGAGCTTTTCCTGGAACCGGTCAAGCGCGAAATCGGACTGGGTCATCTGGACATCCCATGCAAGCACCAGGTTCAATTCCCCCTTGAACTTCCGTCGGCACCAGGACTGAAGCGCGGCATCCATATCATCGAGGAGTTTCCCGGTGCCCTTCAGGGCCGGGACGAGCAGGATGAACTTTCCTCCCGCATCCATGATCTGGCCCGGGGAGTAGAGGCCGAGCCGGCGCCTTCCGGAAAGGATGACCGAGCGGGTGAGCGCCTGCAGGAAGAATGAACGGGCCCGGAAGAGCTTGCTAACCCCTTTGCCGCTGCTCCGGTTAACGCCGAAGATGTAGTCTTGGATCCCCGAAAGGTCGCCTGCGCAGAGGATGAACTTGCTTTCCCTGTCACCCCAGGCAGGCATGGTACCACTTGCACGATGGTAGAGATACAGGGCCTGGGAGATGGCTGCGGTGCTCATGGCATGGTCGAAAAGCGAGATGTCCGGCAGGGTCTGCCACGTCGAGGAGGGAATGCACCATGTGTAATGCTCGAGGACGCCCAGCAGGGCATCGATATAGAGTGTGAAGGGCAGCGATGTGTCGATTTTCTTGATGTCGCTCAGGAAACCCTGGAACAGGGTATTGTAGTCCCCGCCTCGGCCCTGGAGTGCCTGACGGGAAACGGGGAATGCGCTTTCGTCGGAGGCTAGAAGGCGGGCGAGGCCATAGGCGCGCGACTTTTCCGGATCGAAGCGATGGTTCCGAAGCTCGACCTCCTCGAAGATGGACATGAGGCGCCGTGTCTTGTAATCCTCCCCGTCATCCCTGCCTTCTGTTTCGAGCCTATCGGCACCGGCAGACAGGCGGTCCGCAATGCTCACGCATAGGTCCAGAAGGCTCTCCCTGCCCGGGCGGTGATGTGCCGAAGCGACGCGAGCTATGGTGCCACGCTGGTCCTCCAACCCCTTCGGCAGCGGCAGGTCCTTTTCGATGAAATAATCCGTGTAGAGGGTGTGGCGGTGACCGGATACCCCCTTGTATTCGGTCGTGTAGATGCCATCCATGTCACGGGAGAACGGGCGGCCCGCCCTTTGTGCGAATTTCCCGACGTCATGGAGCACCGACCCGAGGAGCAACACCTGCAGATCCCGATCTTCCATGGTCCCTCCAGCGATGTAGGTTTGTTTGGATCTTGCCTCCTGAGCTTCAGGAAAGCTCAGAAATCTCGAATCTCCCGAGCCCGAAGGAGGTCTGCTTGCCGACATTGACTTCCTGGCAAAATCGTATCAGTGGCAGGTATTCACCGATTTTCCCCTCGTAGAGGATGTCTCCGACAAGGCCGCCCATCAGCATCTCCGTTTCCTGTCGGTTAGAGTAACGGCGCCAGTCGGACCATCTCAGGCCTGATTTCTTCATGTCCACGTTCTCGGCCCGTTCGATCAGCCCGCGGTAATCGAGGGCGGGTTCTCCGGACCCGTGGTATTTGCTCAGGGAAGACACCCGCCGGAGCATTGCGCGGATAAGCACATGGAAGGGCAGGTCACGCACGAGGCTATTCCGGTATTTGATCCTTAGAGGGGTTTTAAAGGTGATGCCGATGAGCCTTAGAGCCTCATCGTCTGTAGATGCAGGCTGAAGGGATAGATCGATGGCAGGCCGGGTATCGAGGAGCTTTTTCTCCTGTGCGGTGTAAATGCACCGTCCGTTACACATCACGGAGTCGAGAGTGAATGTCCCTTTTTGTCCGTTCTTAGATCTACCTATGCCGAGCGAGCCAATGTGGTCGAACGCATAGACGAAGTAAGGGAGAAACTCACTGGCGCGTCCGAACAGCTTGAGGGTGAATACGAGGCGACCCCCCTTCTTGAAGAGTGTGTTTGTACAGTCGTCAACGTCTATGACATACGGGTGAGGCGGCGCGGCGATTCGCTTGTCGGGGCTATCGTCTTTTTCCGAGAAACTCGTCCCGAACACAAAAGGATAAACGCATTTCACTCTGAGGATACAATCGTTGCAATCCTGGTGCTTCAGGGCGCAGGTCACCCGTTTCAGAGCATGACCGAAAATTCCTCGAAAGGTTGACCCCTTGTAGGGCGGGAGGAAGGCGTCCGTCAGGAAGGTGACGGAGAGATCGTATTTTCCGTAAAGCATGGCAACCAATCCGAACTTAACAGGTCAGGACCCAGGTTGAAGAGGAATCCGATTTAACCTCTTATCCGTTCGAGTTACCAAAAAGAACTTAGACAGGCAGCACATGACCGCCCCGTTATGCTTTACAGGTCTATCCTTGAAAACGGGGTATAACATGAAAAATCCCGATGCCAAAGCATTGCGCTCCAGAATCGGGCTTTCTTCTTAATGATGCTTGAATGACAATGTACCCACCTTATTCAGTTGGGCTTTGAGTTTGGATTTCCTTTGCCTTGATTCCAAAATATTTTAACAGATCTTCGAATGCCTCTTCAAGAAGCAAATTTGCGGTAAGCCTCTTGCGGTTCGCCAAGATCTTCAGCGCCTAGAGTAGTCTGCTATCCACCGTTGTGGTGCATCGCAATTTTTCGGATGGAGTGCCCCCTTCCGGTTAGACGGATACGGTTAGGGGAACCGGACGGGATTTGATCAGGTTGAACGTCTCCTCGAACTCAATTGGCGGCACGTAGCCGAGAGCTGAGTGCAGCCGCTGGCGATGATAAACGTCCTCGTGGAAGCAGGGAAGACGATTTTGGACATCGTCCATCGTCCGGTACTCCCAGAGGTAGACCTCCTCGGCCTGCAGGGTCTTGATGAAGCTTTCGGCCGCCGCGTTGTCATAGGGGTTGTCCTTGCGGGCCATTCTGATCCGGAAGCCGTTTGCAAGCAGCTCGTTGACATAGTCGCAAGAGGCGTACTGGACCCCGCGATCCGAGTGATGGACGATCCCTTTCGGGGGAAAACGGGGTCAGGCCTGATGATTGACTTTCGGCACGCATAGGCCGAAGGCGGCGTAGTCCGAAGCGGAAATAAATCCGGTTCGAAAAGGCAAGACCAATTTGCATGTTCATGCAGAAAAGTCTTGACTATTTTTCATGGATGCGGCACGCGTTCGGGGGGCGGCGCCTGGTTCCGCGATGCAAGGAATCGGCCGCACCTTCGGGCCGGAGATGACTTGGTGCCTGGGGCGGGAATCGAACCCGCACAGTACGAGGTACCGAGGGATTTTAAGTGCTCAAACGATCATTTTGGAAAGGCCCGTGTTATCAAGGTTTTCTTGATTTCACGGGCCTTTTGTTTTATCAATATATTTGGCAAATGTTAGGTGATTTTCGGAAAAAGTGGGCACGGCGGGCACAATGACGGGCACATTTTATTTAGATCGTAACTTAAGGAGAGTAGTGAATGAGTGAAGTTGAGATCAGAGAAAATGCATTTATTTATTACACTCGCTTTTTGATTCTCGGCATTTTTGGATCTGTCATATTTATTTTATGCCGAGACTATCAATACATTCCGCAATATGTTTCGGGCTATATTCTAATTGGATGTCTTGGTGCGGCTGTAACTCTCGCGTATGGGGATTACACTTGGAAAGCCAGAGAGAAATACAGAAGAGAAGGAGCTGAAAAACCTGAAAGAGCTATCGAGTGGCCAATATGGACGGGAATAATTGAAAGAATTATATACACGACACTTGTAGGATTTAACATATCCGGAGCCGCTGCTTTCATTGGTGCATGGGTAACGATAAAGGCGATCGGTGGTTGGTCAACCTGGAGCCAGGACAGGGATTTATACGGAAAGGTATTGTTTTTTTCAGCGTTACTGGGAAGTGCTATATCCGTTCTATTCGGATTGCTTGGCGGCCTCGTCATTCTAAATTGGAAAACAATCTGGGGATAGTCTCTGCAGGCCGAAAAGGCGGTTTCCTGGTCGCTCTGCCCCGGATCACTCACCAGGCCGCCACAGGAGGCGGGATGATGGCTTCAGCATCAGCAGTTCGGGGGGTCAGATACAACACCGAGCACTTCGCGGCGATAGAAAGGAGCCTTGGCAATAAGTATCGGCTCACCGATGAACAGAAAGCCCAAATTACCTGGGCGGCTCAGGATCTAAACGTCGACGAAAAGATCTTTAAGCCTATTCCAGGCGCATCGGCAGAGCTCAGAAGGCTTCAAGCACTCAGCGAAAGGCTTAATTCGAGGATCGTCAACAATGATCCAGGTCTTCTCGGCTATGATCTCTACGAGGACGCGCTCGATGTACTTTCCCGGATCATGATCGTCCAAGCGCCCGCGAAACTGGTCAAGGGACGGATCGCAGAAGCACGACGGGAAAGCTACATTCTCAAAATGGCAAAGATCTACAAAGACATTACTGGGAGAAATGCCGGCGCGGCGGCAACAGGAAACACCGGACCGTTTCTTCGCTTTTTGACGGCTTGCATGGCGCCTCTGGATAGAGTGATGCTTCATGGGCTTAACAGGGCAGTCCAAAATGCCCTTCCAAAGCAAAATAGAAAATCGAGAAATAGCAAGCAAAGGGTGATCTTCCGGCACTAGCCATCGCGACAGTAAAGTCGACGTCAAAATTTATATTCCACAATAATGCCCGGATTCTTTTTGATTCGGGCATTTTTTTATTTTCTTTTCTCCCTTATCTTTCGGGCGAATGACGGGCAAGGAGGACAACATGCTGTCAAAAGCTCTTCTGAAAAAGATCGATGCTCACCGGCCCTTCCATAAGTTGGCCTGGGCTTCCGGTTTGTCGCCGAATCAGCTTTACCGAATCACGGCCGGCATCGATCGGCCGGACAGGGATGATTTACGAGTCAAGAAGCTCGCAGATTACCTCGGCATGACCATTGAGGAGTGCTTTGACGATGAAAGCACGAAAGGGGCTTCGTGATGGAAAGAAAACGTGACCTCTCCCCATCTCTCATCCTGATCATCAGAAAGGGCTACCCGCTCAAACTCTCGTCTTACGCCGGCTCTGACCAGGATTTCACCTGGTGCCAGGACACAGTCGAAAAGATCGCGCCGGCAATCCGAATGATCGGCGAAGCCATGCTCTGCGAGGTCCAGAAGGGACTAGAGGAGCGCCGCCTTGAAAAGTAAACCCGATCTCGTCCAGGTCCTTCAATGTGAAGGCATCGAACTCAAGCAGAAAGGCCGCGTCCTGTGGGGTCGGTGCCCCTTGCACCAGGACTCCTCACCATCCTTCAAGGTCGACCCGGAGCGACAGACGTTCCATTGCTTCGGATGCGGCGCCGGAGGCGACGTGATCTCCTTCGTCCAGGCGCGCCGGAAGGTGTCGTTCACGGAGGCCCTGGGGATCCTGGGCATCAGGAGCGGAAGGACGACCCGGCCGGATCCCGACAAATCGAAGAAGCGCGAGCTCGTCAAGGCTTTTCGCTTATGGTGCCGGGATCACGCGATCGCCCTTGCGCGGGATCTGCGAGCCCTTCGCGGCATTGTCGCGGGGATCCGGAGCCCGGAGGATCTTGAACATCGGGCCTGGGCCTATGACGAGATACCCGTGATCGAGTACCAACTCGACGTGCTGCAGTACGGGGACGACGAGGCGAAATACCACCTGCGAAAAAAGGCCATGGCGAATGGATGATTTCAACCTGCGTGAAACTCTCCTGGCGGATTCGAAAAAGGTGATCCCGTTCACGAAGCCCGGGGATCCAGACCCCCTGGCCTTTCCTGAGATCATGACGGGAGCGGCCGGTGAGTTCGCAGAGGTTTACTCCGCGGCCCTCGAGGTGCCCATGCACTTCCTGTACATCTCATACCTCACTTGCCTGGGCTCGATCATCGCCCATAAAGTTACCCTGAACAGCGAGATTGCCCCACAGCCGCGTCTTTTCGTCGTCCTCCTGGGGGAGAGCGCCGACGACCGGAAATCGACGGCCTTGAACAAGACAACGGGGTTTTTCCGAGACACCTTAACTGATTTCCAGGCCTGTTGGGGCATCGGCAGCGCCGAGGGCTTGCAGAAGCTCATGGAGCAATCGCAAAACCTTCTCCTGTGCTTCGATGAGTTTAAGCAATTCATCTCGAAATGTCGGATTGACGGAAGTGTGCTCCTGCCTTGCGTCAACACCCTCTTTGAAAGCAACCGTTATCAGAACATCACGAGTAAGTCAGAGGTCAACCTGGAGCGGGCCTATCTCTCCATGCTGGCCGCCTCAACGGTGCAGACCTACGAGCGCACCTGGGATTCGAGTTTTACTGATATCGGCTTCAACAATCGGCTCTTTCTCGTTCCCGGCAGCGGGGAAAAGAAGTTCTCCTTCCCAAAGAAGATCAGCTTCGAGGACAAAGCAAAGCTCCGGGACCGCCTCGGCGCTATCCTGCGGGCCGTTGCGGAAGAAACCGAGTTCGACATCACGCCAGAGGCCGAGGCCCTCTACCACAACTGGTACATGAACCTTGAGCGCACAATCCACGCGAAGCGTCTCGATACCTACTCCCTGCGTTTCATGATCCTCCTAGCCGTCAACGAACGGCGCGGCCGGATCGACCGAGACATCGTCGACAAGGTTGTCCAACTCATGGATTGGCAGCTTGAGGTCCGGCGTCTCCACGATCCGATCGACGCCGATGGCCAGGCCGCGAAGACGGAGGAGAAAATCAGAAGGACTCTCCGGGCAAAGGGACCCCTCACGGACAGGGACCTAAAGAGGCACGTTCACGCCGACCGGACAGGGTTGTGGATCTATCAAACGGCAATTCGGAACCTCCAGGCCGCACGGGAAATCAGGTGGATGAAGGTCGAAAAGCAATGGCAACTTTTTTAACTGTCACCATTTCTGTCACCAGTAAAAATGGACCCATGAAAGACATCATAAGCATGGAATATCTGGACAGAATTCTCGATTCTATTTCATTAGAGAGAGGGGGGTGGGGGGTATATATTCCTACCCTCTCTATATACGGGAGGAAATTCGCTTATTATATCGTAGCGTTAACCCTCCTTTTTTACTGGTGACAAATTTGGTGACAGTTCTGGCGCCGTCCTTTCGGAGGCAATAGATAGCGGGCACATTTCGGGCACAGATAGATGAGACGATCCGGGATCATTGAGAAAAAAGTAGCGCAAGGGATTAGCAATCCCCAGGGGCCTCGATTACTGACCCTGAAGGCGGCTGCCGAGTTCCTCGGTTTGACAGTCTGGGGAATGCGCGAAGCGGTCTGGCGCGGCGATATTCCGGTCGTACGCTTCCCGGGCGGTCGAAAGCAATTCATTGATCGGATGGATCTGGAACATTTCATCCAGAGCAATAAAACGATTGTGAGGTGAACCATGAAGAATTTCGGCAAAGACAAAGAACCTGCATCAGTCGGGGCGAGTTCTGCGAACCCCTGGCCACTCGAACGGACCGACACAGGCTATGACGCCGCGGCCATGAAGGACGCTATTCTCCACGACAAGGCGCATCCACTTCACGACGCCTATCAGAAGAACACGCATCCTCTTCACGAGCGGGCCGTCCGGGA
>JAKPPU010000214.1 GCA_029547185.1 Deltaproteobacteria bacterium
TTCACACCCTAGTCCTCAATACTCAAGAGAATGGAATTTCCCAGACTAAGGAATATGCCCAGGAGTAGCGGGCTGGTAGCGGTATCCCTGTAACCCCGCATCATATCCGCAGAGTCGGGGGTTCAAATCCCCCCACTCCAAAAGAGTTGAGGGTATGTGGTTTAATTTTATTCAAAAGATACAAGGTCCCCTTGTCTTCTGAATGAAAAACTAAACCGGTCCTTTCCAGAACATGAAGGCCATGCTTCACATATGATTATTGTGGAGAGATCTCTGGACATAAAAAGAGCTTGCGGTACCCCAACCGGTACCCCAAGCTCTTTCGAAAAACCTGTAAACCTTGGTAGTCCCAAGGGGAGTCGAACCCCTGTCTCCGGCGTGAGAGGCCAGTGTCCTAGGCCACTAGACGATGGGACCGTATCTCACATTTCACTGGCTGGGGGACTAGGATTCGAACCTAGATCGACGGAGTCAGAGTCCGCTGTCCTACCGTTGAACGATCCCCCACCAACTGACTTATGACCTTCTATCCATTGGGTAGGGGACTTGTCAAGCATTTTCAAGGTGGATGAAAACGGATCTTGTCCGGACGATACACAGGTGATATGCATGATCTTTATGAGCACAAAGGATGAAAAACTCTATATAGTTATGGTGGGACTACCCTCCCAGGGAAAATCCACGGTGGCTTATCGCCTCAAGGACATCTTCGCCAAGAACGACATCCCCACGAGGATATTCAACAACGGGCAGATCAGGCGGCAGTATGCCCGAGCGAGAAACACCTGGGCGTCCGAGTTTTTCAACCCTGCGAATATCGAGGCGGTGAAGCTCAGGAAGCGCTTTGCCCAGATCAACATCAAACGGGCTCAGAAATATGTGAACACGACAGGTCAGGTGGCCATTCTCGATGCCACGAATGTCAGCGCCGAGAGGCGGAGACTCATCGAAGAGAGCCTCAACGATCACCCCATCCTCTTCATCGAGTGCATCAACGATGACAGTGAGATCGTGGACATGAGCATCCGCCAGAAGATAAAAACCCGCGAGTTTGCCGGCCTTTCCGAGCAGGAAGCCACCAATGAATTCAAGAAAAGGATCGAGTACTACCGCATGATCCAGACGCCCTTGAGCAGAGAGAGAAACTATATCCGCATGAATTCGCTGCACAACAAGATCATCAACGAGAAGCTCACGGACCAGCTCCCCCTCTACTCACGCATACGCGACTGCCTGGTGACGGATGTCGTGAAGAGCCTCTTCCTCATCCGCCATACGGAAACATACTACAACGTGGAAGACCGGATCGGGGGTGATGCCGAGCTCACCGCCAAGGGCATGGAGCAGGCCAGGGCCCTGGCGAGATTCTTCCAGAGGAAAAGGATCTCCTACATTTTCACCAGTGAAAAAAAGCGTACGATCCAGACAGCCGAGGCCATCCGCAGCCTCCAGCAGGACTGCACCATCGTGCATTTGAAGGAGTTCAACGAGATCGACAGCGGCATATGCGAGGGAATGAGCTACGACGAGATCCAGCGGCTCATGCCCGAGGTCTATTCCGCGCGCAAGGCGGATAAATACAACTACGAGTATCCCGGGGGTGAGGGGTACAACACCATGAAAGAGCGGATCAAGATCGGGATCAAGAAGGCCTTCTACCTGAACATGAAGCCGGACAACATCATGATCGTCGGACACCGGGCCGTCAACCGGATGATCCTCTCCCATTTTCTCTACCGGCGCCAGGAGGATGTCCCCTACATCTACATTCCCCAGGACAAGCTCTACCACATCGTAGCCACCCAGGACAGAAAGCTGTTCGAATTGATGAAATACCAGTAAAGGGAAAGGCCTACAGGGCGTTCTTCTCCGTGGACTCGATGGCCACGAGCATCCCTCTTGCCGTGTCGAACCGAGGATTGATCTTGAGGGCCTTCAGGAAACACTTTTTTGCCGTCTGAGCGTCTTTCAGCTCCAGATAGGCCCTGCCCAGATTGAAGTGCACGTTCTCGTCGTTCGGATTGATCTTGATTGCCTTTTCATAGAGCCTGATGGCGTCTTCGACCCTGTTCTGCCTCCGGTAGAGGATTCCGAGGCTGTTGTAGACGTTGATCGTTTCCGGATTGAGCTTGAGGATCTCGTTGAAGATGCTCTCCGCGTTCTCGTGCATCTCCCTCTCGAGGAAGATGTCGCCCGCCATCTGCAGGTATTTCTCTGCCATGTCCTTTTTGCCCATCTTGATATAGACATCGGCCATGGCCTTGTATGCCTTGGCGAACATCTGGTTGATCTGGGTGGCCTTCCTGAAGGCTGCCAGGGCCTCGTCATATTCTCCGCGCGAAGTCTTTATGTAGCCGATGTTATAATAGACCTCGGCCGACTCGAGGATGCCGAGAACCTTCTCGTATTCCTTGAGGGCGGGCTCGAGCCTTCCCTGCTTCAGGTAGAGCTCGCCCTTGGTCATGTACTCTTTTGCCTTCTTGGTCGTCGGGCTCATCTCGAACTCGAGGATGATCCGCAGCTTCGATTCGAGGTTGTCGATGCTGACCGGCTCAACGAGGATTGCGTTCACCCCTGCCTCGCCTGCCCTCACGACATCGGACCTGGTGATCTCTCTCGTGCTCAGCAGGACCGGCATATCGCTGAAATCGGCATCGGCCCGGATGAGCCGCAAGAGGGCCAGACCCGTGATCTCCGGCATGTCCCACTGGGCGATCACGATCTGCGGATTGGTGCGCTTGATGATCTCCCATGCCTTCGCCCCGTCAGGAGCCTCGTCGACCTGCTTGAATCCGAGGTTGCCCAGCATCTGAAGCAGGGTGTTCTGGTAGACGGAATCGGGACCGACAACGAGGATGGATATATCCAGAGGATTTACGGCCATAAGCTCGTTCCTTAAAAGCTTGTCCTTATCCAAGCCTTTTGAGGCCGGTATCGTCAATCAGGGTTTTTTTCTTGATATCTTCGAAGAGTGCCAGGCTGTACTTTTGCCCTTCCCCGAGGATGGCGAAGGGGGCCGGGTGAAAGAAGATCCTCCCCTTTCCGGAGCGAAGCGATCCCTGGCTGTGGTCATCGGGCACCAGGATGTCGGTGCCTCTGCGAAGCGCTTCCAGAGAATGAAGGAGCAGATCCTTCCAGCCTCTCCTCATCATGGGACCCTGGGGAGCGATGACTCTCGTGCCCCTGCCGATAAGGCCGGCAGCGGCCGCCCAGACGAGGACCACCCACGGATACTCGTGGCTGAACGTTCTGATCCCCTCGAAGCCCCAGAGACTGCCTCTCTTCTTCAGCTCAAGCCTCTCGGCCGGGAAGTGCGGAGGCGGAGGGAACGAGAAGACGGGGAGCTCGTTTTCTTCGAGGGGAACGAGCCATTTCCTGAGCCGCAAGCTCTCCTCGAAAGACAGCTCTTTTAAGGGGGTGTACGAGCTCCGGATTCTCCATGTATTCATGAGGTCCTTTATTGCATCCCTGGTCGGCGGAAAAGCAGAGAACAGATAGAGGAGGCTCATGCGCATCTTCTCCACCTGCTCGGTGTTCATACTCTCTTCGAGGCGGTGCAGGATGTGCAGGTAGGGAATGATGAACGGGTTGGCAGAGGGGATCGACAGTACGGACGGATAGTCTTCTTTGCTGACGAACTGCTCGATCTGCTCTTCGAGATAATGCCTGAAGGGGTTCCACTCTCCTGTTTCGGGAAGGTCCGCCCGGGTGATCTTGCCGGGCAGATCTCCTATGTACGCATAGAGGTCGGGGTCCATGCCCCTCGCCTGAGCCGGCTGCTTTCCGCCCGCAACGATGCCGGTGAGCATGATTTCATAGACGAGGAGCTCAGGGAGGGGCGTGCCGTTGGAGATCAGCCAGGCAAAAGGAACGCAAGAGCTTCTGAACACATCGGAAATCGCAGCAAGCTTGGAATCGATCTCGCGGACAGGTGCATCTTTTTTCGCGATGCATATGACGGTGACGGTGGAGTGATACCTGCTTGAAAGGCTCGGCCGGACGAGCACGATGAGGCTTTCAACCATGGTCCGGTACGGGAGCCTGCGCATGGCGATGTGAGGCTTTCTCCCGAGGTATTTCTTCAGGAACTCGAGCTCTCTCCTCCCGTATATGGGGTTTCCGTATATCCCGATGGGAAGCTCCCCTTCGGAAAGCATGAGCGGGAGAAGGGTGATCAGGTCTCTCAATGAGGGATCGAGAAACGGCAGGGAATGCCGTGTGCGATGGATGCTCCTCTGTATGAGAGACTGCTGGTCATGCATATAGAGGCACCTATCGACATATCGGGAAACAGGCTGAAATTTGCCTTGAAAGGGCCGGGTGTTTAAAGACTGCAGCCCAGGGCGATGCCTACGGAAAAGGAATCCTGGATGATCTCTGCATCGATGCCCGATACCACCTGTCCGGTATCGTCGAAGCCGGTCGCGGGGTCGTTCCCGTACCAGTACTGGCGCTGATGGCCGTCTGTGGATATGTGAACCCTGGAGCAGGATGAGGATACGAACCACCTTTTGCTCAGGGCAAACTGCGTGGACAGGGAAATCATTCCTCCATAGCCCGTGCATTCCGTCGTTGAGGTACGGAATCTCCGGATATGATCGTCCTCGTCGCTGGCCTCGGCATAGGGGATGACGGATGCGTCGGCTGTAACCTTGAGGACGTTGCCTGCATGGAGCCTTCCGGTGAGCCCGATTTCCCAGAAGCGGTATTTGACATTATAGGTGGATGTACGGCCGGTTGTGCTGGCTGTCTGGTTCTGCCACGAACCGTATCCTACCTGATTGGTGTCGTAGGCTCTGAAATCCATCTTCTGGTTGTGATATCCCACGAGGATTCCGGCCGAGAAACAGGAGACAGACAGCGGATAGGCCCTGATTGCCGTACCGAAGATCAGTGCCTTTGAATCCACCGGACTTTCGGAATAGACATCGATTCCGTCATGTGGCTGGCGCCAGGGATGGTACGACTCATCGAGCCAGTCGAAATCCTTCATGGGGCTTCCGCTGCTCATCCATGGCGAGGCATGCAGGAAGAAATCGAATTCGATGAAATCCCGGTAACCCGCAGAATATGCGAAGCTCGCGAGCTGCATATCCATGGGCCAGTCCAGACGGCTCTTTCCCTCCCGAAATGTTGTCTCATTGGATGTTTCGCCCCACAGGGCGGTGAACTGGAGGAGGGCATTCTGGGTGAAGTCTGCAGCGACCGCCGCAGGGATAGAGATGAAAATCCCCATGACCATCGCGATGAAAATACGTATGCCCTTCACAAAGAACCTTCCGTCATGCACGCTTTTCTCTGGTGTTCATGGCGATTTTCAAAATCCCCTGAAATCTCAGCAGAGGTGAAGCATCCCTATCGCGTCAAGAGACCAGCCAGTGATAAAGCTCAATGTCCCGCCTTTATCATGGCACCGAAGCGCAAGGCAAGGAAAACCTGTGAAAAAGGCGCTGGTCCTTGTCTTGAGCAGCCCATTTATTGACCAGTATCGGATTTTCTCTCCATAATTATGAAAAAAGGTGATTGCTGAGGCATCCTTTTAAGCCCGGTGAAAATTCATATCGGAAATTAAAGGATTATATTTTGTTATGTTTCATTTTCTTTTTTCCGACAAGCTTTCTATGTGTTGGGACAGGGCTCAACATAAAGCATCGGGACCTTGAGAACAGGTATACATCGAGAGATATGCGTCAGAAAAAGGAAAAGCTGTACAACAGCACATTGCGAAGACCTTCGAAATCGATCGTCCCGATCTTTGCCCAGATTGCGGATTGCATCGAGGACCCGTGCTTTGCAATCGATCGTGATGGATCGGTAACCGCATGGAATAAGGCGATCGAGGTTCTCACAGGCGTTTCTGCAAGAGAGATGCTCGGGAAATCGGAGAACGAGTATGCACTGCCCTTTTACGGGTCGAGGAGACCTCTTCTCATAGATCATGTGATATCGCAATACCCTGACGAAGGGCCGTCGGGGCATCCCTGGAGAAAGGAAGGCGAGACACTCGCTTCCGAGGAAACCTTTCCCGGCATTCAGGGCGGGGAGAGGGTGTTCAAGACCAGGGCCAGGTCAGTTCAGGACCTCGAGGGGAATGTCATCGGCGCACTCCAGATCTTCCATGACATGACGGAGTACAAGAGATCGCAGGATGCTCTGCTGGCAAGTGAGCAGAAGTACCGCACCTTTTTCGAGAATGTCACCGACTTCCTCTACATCCATGACTTCCAGGGCAACTTGATCGAGACGAACCTCGCATCGAAGATTTATACCGGATACTCTCTGGAAGACCTGAAAAACATGAACATCAAGGACATCATGCCCGAAAGCTACAGGGCCTTGTTCAACGAATACATGAAAATCATGATCGTAGAAGGGAGAGGGGAAGGGCTCATAAGCGTCCTGACAAAGGACGGCCACGAGCGCGTGCTGGAGTACCGAAACGTCGTCGTAAAGGATCAGAACGGCATCCCCATCCACATACAGGGCACCGGCAGGGACATCACCGACAAGATCAAGGCCCAACGAGCATTGAGGCTCAGTGAAGAAAAATACCGCAACATTCTCGACAGCATCGAGGAGGCATACTTCGAGGTCGATCTTGCCGGGAATATGCTCTTCTTCAACCAGACGCTGGCCAGGTATCTCAAATTTTCCGCCGATGAGCTCAAAGGGATGAGCTACCGGAAGTACATGGATGAAGAGAACGCGAAAAAGGTGTTCAAGACCTTTCATGAGGTGTTCGTAAGCGGAGAGCCTGTCAAGGCCTTTTACTGGGAGCTCATGGACAAGAACGGAAAGAAGATGAACGCCGAGGCGTCAGTATCCCTGCTCAAGGATTCAAGGGACAACGTAATCGGGTTCAAGGGCATTGTCCGCGACATCACCCAGCGCATAGAAGCGGAAAAGGAACGGGACCGCTATGAGCTGCGCCTGGCCCAGGCGCAGAAAATGGAGGCCATTGGGACTCTGGCAGGGGGAATCGCCCATGACTTCAATAACATGCTCTCTGCCATCATGGGATACACGGAGCTGGCGAGAAGCAGTACGCCGGAGAATTCACAGGCGAGGAACTGCCTCGATCAGGTCATCAAGGCAGGCATCAGGGCCAGGGACCTGATCTCTCAGATCCTCTCGTTCAGCAGAAAGTACGATGTAAAGAGGCAGCCCGTGGATATCGGACTCATTCTCGGAGAGGCCCTCAATCTCATCAGGGCGAGCATACCCACGAGCGTCGACATACAGTGCTCGATCGACTCCGAGCCGGCCTTTGTCTTTGCCGACCCCATAGAGATCCACCAGGTCATCATGAACCTGTGCACCAACGCATATCAGGCCATGGAAGAGAAAGGCGGCCTCATCCAGATAGACCTGGAGCCGGTTTCCCTCTCCGATGACGAGGCGGGAGCGGTTCATCCCCAACTTCGGGAAGGGCCCTACATCAAACTGAGAATCGCCGATACCGGCCCGGGCATGGACAGCGAGACCCTCAAGTATATCTTCGACCCCTTCTTCACCACCAAGGAGAGAGACAAGGGCACGGGCCTCGGACTTGCAACCGTACAGAAGATCGTAACCGAGCTCAAGGGCGGGATTTCTGTCGAGAGTACGCCGGGCAGGGGTTCGACCTTTATCCTCCTTTTCCCGAGGCTCGTGAGCCTGGAATCCCACCAGGGCATTGTGCAGGAAGCTTCGAATTCCTGAAGGAAACGTCTTTTTGCAATCCATGGGAAGAAACGATGGAGGCGGCAACCGGATTTGAACCGGTGAATAACGGTTTTGCAGACCGTCGCCTTACCACTTGGCTATGCCGCCTTGAAATTGACCAATATTCTATACAGAGACGCAGGCACCGAAGTCAAGATAAAGAATAGAGAAAAGCCGGCACGATTCAAGGGTTTTTCAGTCAGACTTTTGCGCCTGCGAGAGGACGAAGCTCGGGAAATCCTCGCCCTTTCTGATGATCCTCCTCATCTCCGAGCGCCTGGTCCACCGGCAGTGGAGCCAGAACCACTGATCCGGGTAATTCCTGATCATGGTTTCCAGCCACGACTGCATGAACTGGCTTAAGGACACGATCCCCTCCGTGCCGTTTCCGAACGAGGACGCCTCCCTGGCTTTTGAGAAGCAGACCCGGTAGCGGCCGTTTTCCTTGACCGCATGGACCATCATGACGAGGGCGTCCGACTTGATTGCGAGGAAGGCGGGCGCCGGATTGGTGGGTGCCGGCAGGCCGAAGAAATTGCAGTAGAGA
>JAKPPU010000184.1 GCA_029547185.1 Deltaproteobacteria bacterium
TGAGAGCAGAGGTTCCGTACAAAGTGCACCTGGCAACGCTGCCAGAGCGCTCCCTGAAAGTGACGACCAATGGCCTGCACCAGACCGGCATGATCGTCAGAGACCACATACCGTACCCCTGTGAGGCCTCTTTCCTTGAGCTCCTTGAATACCTCGGACCAGGTCGCCTCATTCTCCGAGTCGGCAACCCACGTGCCCAGGATCTCCCGGTATCCGTCCAAGCCAATGCCTACGACCAGGAGCACTCCCTGCGACACAACCTTATGGTTGATCCGGATCCTCTCATACCGGGCATCCACCACCAGATAGGGGTATTCCTTCTCCAGCTTCCTGAACCGCCAGGCATGGATATCTTCATCCAGGTCTTTTGCAAGATGTGATACCTGGCTCTTCGATATATCCAGGCCACACAGAGCCTCTGTGATGGCCTTCACCTTCCTGGTCGACACCCCGTGTACATACATCTCAACCAGGGACAGCATGAGTGCCTTCTCACTTCTCTGGTAGCGCTCGAACAGCTCCGTCTGGAACCGCCCCTCACGGTCCTTGGGCACCATGAGCTCCATGCGACCCACTCGTGTCATCAGCGTCCTCGGCTTGTACCCATTCCTGTAGCCGGCCCGCTCCCTGGTCCTCTCGTGTGGCTCGGCCTGCAGGTATGCCGTCAGCTCTTCTTCAAGGACCCGCTGCACCACATGCTGCAGCAGTTTCAACAGACCGTCCTCTCCCTCGCCGGTCGCCTCTTGCCAAATGCCCAATAACCCCTTAACATCATCACCACGAGCCATTCGCACCTCCTCAATAAGCGTCGTTTGGCGGCTACGCCTATTATCGGAGTTGCTCTTGGCTCGTTCCACCTTTTTTATATTTTACAGACATTACAGGACAGGACCCTAATGACGGGGAAGACGTTCAGTTTCAGTGGGGCTGATAACGTTGCAGCAGCTGAAGGATTTCTTGTCTGTCTGCGCCATACTTGAGAGACGTCTCCACGCTGTCGATCATCTTCTGGGTTTCACCCCTCTCTGCGTAGATCTCGGCCAGTACCAGGTACGCCCCCCAGCATGAGTTGTCGAGGCGCAGGGATATCTGAGCCATTCTCTCCGCCAGGTCGTGATTGCCGGTGTCCTTCAGGATGGCGGCTATGTTGAGGCAGAGCCGGGCGCACTCTTCCACCGTCTCGATGGCCTCCTCGGGTATGGGGATGTTCATGATGGTCATGAACCTTTCCAGGGCATCGAAAAAGGCGTCTATGTTGTCGAGCTCGATGCTTGTGTACAGCACTCCCTCCAGGCAGACGAGGCTTGCGGGCTCGCTTTCGCGGATGACTTCCACGTAGAGACCGTGCGCCTCTTCATATAATCCCATGCTGCGGTACACCGCCGCCAGGCTCAGCCACAGGGGGACATCGATCTTGTCTGATGCCTTCCTTGCCTCTTCCAGGTGGAAGACTGCTTCCTGGGCCTTACCCATGCCGATCAGCAGCAAGCCCATCTCGTGATGGAACGTCCGTGGTGCCTCGCTTTTCCTTAAGGCGTCCCTGCATAGCTGTAATGCCTTGTCGGTCTGTCCGGTCTTCTCGAGGGCCTTGCACAGTTGGGCTTTTATGAAGCAGTCCAGCTGTGGCGGGACCGGGTAGGTGTCGATGCGTTCTGGAAGAGTCAGGGCCTTTTGGAACATATCTCTTGCCCTTTCATGCCGGCCCAGCTTCATACATGTTGTTCCCAGGTAATAATGCAGGAGCCTGCTCGAGGGGAAGAGGCCTGTGCCGCGTTCAAGCTCGGCCATGGCGTCCTGGAAGCGACCGAGTCTGAATAGGCATTCACACGAGATGACATGGCTGTAGTGAAGCCAGTCCTCGTTGGTTCGCCTTTTCCTTGCGTTTTCTATGTATTCGAGACACCGCTCATGCTCGCCCAGTCCTATGGCCGCCATGGCCATGAAGAAGTACTGCGTGGCAGTGTCCTTGCCGTCCGCCAGCTCCCGCTCCAGTATAGCGAGATTCCTCGCCGCCTTGGCGCGGCGCTGTTCGGGGCTGTGGTACCCCGTGTGGCGGATGGTGATGTCCGCCTCCGCGATGGCTATACCCAGCCGCGTAAGCGACGGCAGGATCTGCTCGTGAACGCGGCCTTCGAAGCAGACATCGCGAACGTTCGGCACTATCCTTGTCTGGAAGCTCACCGTCTCGGGCATGTCCTCGGAGCAGCCGATTATTTTCAGCATGTAGGCCTTGTTCTTCTGAGGCTTCAGTCTTTGCTTGAGTTCCAGGAGGGCCTGCCGGCTGGCCTCGTCTATGCGGTCGTCCGCGTCCAGCCAGATCAGGTAGTCCGAGCGGGCGCACGCGATGGAATGGTTCCTCGCGGCCGAGAAGTCATCGATCCACGGAAAGTGATGGACACGTGCGCCGAACGACTCGGCGAGCGCAACCGTGCTGTCGGTGGACCCGGTGTCCACTACGCAGATCTCGTCCACGACGCCTTTTATGTCCGAGAGGATCCCGCCAAGGGTCGTCTCCTCGTTCCTGACAATCATCACAGCACCGATGGTCGTTCCTTCCATGTGTTTGATCCCGTCCGGGGTAGCTCTCCCGAACCTCTACCTGCGGTTCCTCAATGTCGGGAATCCCACGTGCACGCACTCACAGAAGATCACACCAGTTTTCTCTGTCGAGAACGACATCGTCGCCGATCTCGTGCCCCCCCCTGGTCTTTATGTCCTGATAAACCATCTCGACCGCCCTCCTCAGGTTGTCTTTCCCCCTGATCACGAAGCTGCCACCCCTGTCGGGGTTCTTTCTCAATATCAAGGAGTTCTTCACGAGCCATTCGCGGATGAGGTCGCTGAATTCCTTATGCGAGACGTGCTCGCACATATACATCGTGTCACTCACGGACGCGAACTTGTTCCAGTCCATATCGATCCCCACGATACTGTGCTCGAGTGCGTATTCCCAGATCTTCGTGCCCGGGTAGGGGATCAGAGTGGCCCATGTCGGCGCATGCATCTTGCCTTCAGCAAGATTTACGTGAATTTTTCTGAGGGTGGTGAGCATGTCGTCCCTTGTTTCGATAGGCGCACCGAAAATGAAGCTCGGGTTTACCTTGATCCTGTGGGCATGCAGCATGTCGAGCGCCATCTGGTTGATATCGCCGGTCACCCGCTTCTTGTTGTAATATTCGAGGATTCTGTCGCTGAAAGACTCGGCTCCCATCCCGACGTCTGTGACGTTGAGCTCGTTGAGCAACGCGCAGAGCTCCTGATCCACCAGATTCGCTCGAACGGCGCACGAATAGCTCAGTTTGCCAAGAAGCCTCCTTTCCCTGAGGCCTGAGATCAATTCTCTGAGTCTTTTCTTGTTCGCAATGAGGAGGTCGTCGTAGAACACTATGTGTGAAACCCCTCGCCCCCTTGCCAGCATCTCGATTTCGTTCACGACGATCTCTGCCGACAGGCAGCGGTAACGCTGGGCGAATTTCTCGGAGATGCAGAAAGAGCAATGGTAGGGGCACCCACGACTCGACACGATACACTCCATGTGTGAGGCGACGTGGAAGGGCAGCTCCTCGAGGACAGGCCGAGGCAGCGTGTCGAGATCCTTTATGAGGCCGCGCGGCTCTGTCCTTTCGACGGTTCCGTTCCGCCTGTATGCGAGACCCTGGATTTGTTTGAGCCTGTCGTATCTGATCCCCTCGTTATCGATGAATGATCTGATGAGTTCGACGAACGTGGTCTCACCTTCTCCGATCACCGCAACATCGAAGACCTCATCCAGAGACTCCGGGAGCATTGACACATGGACGCCGCCAACCACGACTGGTATGCCGAGATCATCCTTTATTGCCCTGGCGTAATCGATCGCGACAGCGTAATTTTCTGTCTGTGAGCTGATACCCACGATATCGGGCCCCATGGCCATGAGACTGTCGATCGTCTCCGCCATGACCACCCTGACATCGGGCAATTCCTTTCTAAGGCTCGCGGCAATGTATCCCAGGCCGACAGGAACGAAGCTGTTCAGATAGCCCTTGTCGAATCGGGTGGCAAGAATCAAGCCCACGACAGGTCTTTTGCCCCTTCGAACGCCTCCGGAACGAAGGTTCCCTGTCTTCTGCCGGCCGCCCTGCATGACAAGCCCGTCAAGACGTTCGCCGATGTCTTTCGTGCTCTGTGAAGCTTTTACACTCTCAAGGAAGCAGACGTCGACAAGGTCAATTCTGCCGGTCGTCGAGACGGCATCCAGAAGATTCTCGGCTGCGTCCCTGTCCGAAGGGTTGTGCCTCAGTGCTGTCTGGAATGTTTCGATGGCCGAGACCGGGTCGTTCATCTGCCACTGTATGACCCCGAGGTTGTTCAGCGCCTCCGAATTGGTACCGTCGATCTGGAGAACTCGCTGCAAAAGTCCACGTGCAGATGTGGCATCCCCCTGCTGAAATCTTTCCTCAGCCCAGGTGATGAGTTTTCTGACCATTTGCTCGGATGTGATGGGAAGGAGCCTGTAGCTGTTCCCGTCCACCTCGATGACGCCCTTCCACTTGTGGGCGAAGTAGTCGAAGTTGCGGCGCATGGCGGCGGTGTGGTCGAGGGCGTTGCCCTTGAACGTCATGCTGCCGAAGTGATGAATGAAGACATCGTGGGCGATGACGTTCTTGAATCCCGAGACATGCGAGCGAAGGCAGAGATCGTCGTCCTCGTAGTTGCCCGTCGCGTAGTTCTCGTCGAGCCCGCCGATGATGTCGAGGACCGCTTTCTTTACGAGCAGGCAGAACCCCACGAGACGCAGTGTCTCTGTCGTCTTGCCGGAATGTCTAGCGGTCCATTCCCGTGCGAACCTCTGCATGGCGTCCATGTCACTGGCGGTATAGGGTACATCGTTGACCAGCTGATGCCCGGATACCGAGTTGCTCACGGGGCCCACCATACCGATGTCTGATGAACTCTCCGCGTGGGCGACCAGGCGATCAAGCCAG
>JAKPPU010000185.1 GCA_029547185.1 Deltaproteobacteria bacterium
GCTCCGTGGATACGGAAACGCAATCGTATGTCCGGTGGCCACTGAGTTCATAAGGGCATACATGGAGGTACTCCATGATTGACTTCATCCTCTCCCACCCTTGGAGCTGCTGCATGGCGTGGATCATCGCCTGTTTCTTCGGGGTCGCGTTCATCGCGGCAGGCACCGAAAGGGACGACGAGGCCCAGCGCCTCGCCCTGCGGATGTTCGGGCGGGGGATGGTGAGAAGGGTGAAATGATGGACTTCACCTTTTGGGCTTGTGTCCTGTCCCTGCTGATCCTCTGGAGCCTGTGGAGGTGGAGAGAATGAGCGTCTACGCAATCGACCCTGGACCCGAGAAATCGGCAGGCGTGATCGTGACCGGCGGAATCATCCTGTCGCCCGAGATCCTGACCAACGAGCAAATGGTGCAGCGTGTCTACGAGAACCGGGCGCATTATCCTATCGCAATCGAGATGATCGCCAGTTACGGGATGCCTGTGGGCCGGGAGGTTTTCGAGACCTGCCTGTGGATAGGGCGGTTCATCCAGGCCGCGCAGCCTCACCCCGTCGCGCTCATCTACCGGAAGGACGTAAAGATGCACCTGTGCGGGTCCGTGAGGGCAAAAGACCCCAACATCCGGCAGGCACTACTGGACCGCTTCGGGAAAGAGGCCACGAAGGGCGTCAAGAAGGATATGTGGGCAGCCCTGGGCGTGGCCGTGACGCATTTGGAAGCTCACCCCGTTGCCCTCGGCGACTGCCCCGGCGGGCCGATCGAGCCGTGGTGCGAGGTCGAGGAGCCGGAGAAGGGGAATCGGATGTTCAAGTGCTTCGAGGGGAAGGAATGAGAATGTTCATTCTTTGCCTGTGCCGTGACTTTTTACTGCGCCTGCCATGGACGCACGGGCGCTCGCTCGCGGTTGACAGGCTGACGATGAAAATTGAGGGGCTAGGCCGACGGGCCGAAGAGCCCGGAGATCCCGGCCGGGCCTGCCCTCTTCAATCACCGGGAAGCCAGCGGGACGGCAATGAAAAACGAACTATTGGCAGCCGCTCTTAATTACGCGGAAAAACACAAATTCTCCGTTATCCCGCTCAAACCGGGCGAGAAGGTGCCCTATTTTAGCTGGGAGCCGTTTCAGTCCCGCATTGCCTCGCGTGCCGAGATCACCTCGTGGTGGAGCAACACGCCGCAGGCAAACGTCGGGATCGTCACCGGCAAGGTGAGCAATCTTTTCGTCGTCGATCTAGACAAGTACGCCGAGGGATACGACGAGGAAAAGACATCCGAGTATATTCCCGACAGTATTATTACCCCTGCCGTCAACACGCCACGCGGCGGCCAGCACCTCTACTTCGTCAATCCCGAGGGCGACATCACCATCAAGGCACGCATTCTTCCGGGTATCGACTATCGGGGGCAGGGGGGGTATGTCGTCGCCCCTCCATCGGTAAACGGGACTGGAAAGCCTTACGCATGGATTGACGGCATGGGATTGGAAATTCCCCTCTCTCATCTCCCTGATGCACTATCTAATCTTATATCTTTTAAGGGGGGGATTATAAGGGGGGGAAATTCGCCAAGTCGTCAAATGTCGTCATTGTCGTCAAATGTCGTCAATTATTTTGAGTCAGGACGGAGAGACGAAGACCTTTTTTCAACGGCAAACGCGCTCACAAAAGGCGGAATGCCGCGAGATATGATTGAACAAGTACTTGAAAGGCTTATTGTTTCTTGGGGAGAGGAAAACGACCCCAAGTGGGTGCGGGCAAAAGTGGAGTCCGCATTCAAGCGTGCCGAGCGTCGGGAAAGAAACCTGACGGCCGAGGTGAAGGAATGGATTTTGTCGTCATCTGGCGTCTTTTTGTCGTCAGATGTCGTCAAATGTCTTCATTTGTCGTCACGGGATGAGCAGAAGCATTTGTCTACCGTTTTGCGCCGGCTAGTGACCGAAGGGCTGATTGAAAAGCATGGGGAACGCAATGGATGTTTCCGTATTCCGGAGGATCGTGCTGACGAGATTGACATCTGGTCTGCCAGCGTCAAGCCCCTCCCTGTGCGCTATCCCCTCGGAATCGAGCAATTCGTCAACACCTTCTCGAAGAACATCATCGTCGTGGCCGGATCGCCCGACGCCGGAAAGACCGCCTTCCTTCTCAACTTCGCCTTTCTGAACATGTACAAGCACAAGGTGCATTATTTCTCGTCCGAGATGGGGGCCGAGGAGCTACGCCAGCGCCTATTGAAATTCGGCGTAGACATCAACGAGTGGAAGCGCGTCACATGGAAGGAACGGGCCTCGAACTTTGCCGACGTGATCGAGCCGGAGGCCGTCAATATCATCGACTTCCTTGAGATCCACGACGAGTTCTACAAGGTCGGCGGGATCATCAAAACGATCTTCGACAGGCTCACGACCGGGATTGCCGTGATCGGCCTGCAGAAGCCGTCCGGCCGGGATGAGGGTCTCGGTGGCCAGCGAGGACTTGAGAAGCCACGCCTGTATCTGTCCATGGAGCCTGGCCGTTTGAAAATCGTCAAGGCAAAGAACTGGATTAACGACCAGATCAACCCCAACGGTCATTTTATCGAATGGAAACTCGGCGGTGGATGCAACTTCAAAGCGACAGGTCCGTGGAAGAAAGACGCTGTATAAAGGCATCTTCCAAAGCGGGACGTTCATCAAAATCCTTTACGCTTCGGCATTTAGCGCAAAGCAGGCCGAGGTGTTCATGTGCAGGAGGCTCGCGGATGAAATCGGAATCAGACCACAAGACGTTATCGGTTATTTCAGGGAACGTGGAACCTATGCAGTTGCCGCAGAGGATGTGCCGAGCGGAGATCCTGCGGCGGATGGAATTGAAGAAGCAACTCATCCAGATAACCCTCGAAGAAAT
>JAKPPU010000187.1 GCA_029547185.1 Deltaproteobacteria bacterium
TCGCCGTGTAGAAAAGCCGGGTCTGCGTGTCTACCATCTGCAGATCCAAAGCCCCCGAATCATCCCCGGTGAAATCCTTCTGTAGGTACGCCCGGGTGTTCCACTCCCCTCCAAATATGCTCTCAAATGCAAACACCGGCACGGAAAGCATAAAAACCCAAAACGATGCCAACAATATAACGCCCCATTTCCTCATTTTTTCTCTCCTCCTGCTGAATTTTTTTCTGTGCTGTAAGATGCATTGAGCCCTAGGCTCTTTGGCTTCTGAGGAATAAGCAGCTGGTGATCAGCTCATGCCGGCGGCAGCTCCTTTCATTCCCGCGCATCCCGTGCCGAGGATGCCGGATGACGCCCTGGAGATGATTCCGTGAATCTTAAAATCCCTGCCCTGTTCACTCACCGGAGTTCTCCTCCGCGGGGGAAGGCGGGAATCTCTTATCAAGCTTTCCCTGTTCAGCGGATAAATCCCCCACTTCCGCGGTTCAGTATTTTATCTAGAAGTTCAATATAGTGAAATGATAATTCCTTGTCAAGGCAAATAATAGAGGTTTGACCCTGATTCATACAGCCTTTTCCGGGCATACTGATATATTTGGCTTGATTCGGCAAGGATATTTATTTATACGAAGAATATCAATATATAAAACTAGGGTTTACCATATTAATCTTTACGAAGATAAATCAACACAGTGAGCAGAAAACCAGTGGAGGGAAAGGTGGCAGTTCGTCTTTCAAAATTTTTAAAAGCTCGACGGTATGCCCATCGTGGGCATTCCTCAAGGGTCTGCCTATGCCGACAGTACTGATACATGAGGCCGCATATGGGAATGTCCGCGATGCCGTGGAGAGGGTCTTCGAGATTTTCCCCCTTGATCTTCAAGGGAAGAAAGTCCTGATCAAGCCTAATGTTCTCCGAGCTTCACGTGCCGAGGAGGGCATTGTCACGCACCCCGCAGTGCTTCGTGCCGTAGTGGAAAAGGTCGAGGCTATGGGCACGGCATCGATTGTAGTCGGCGATAACCCCGGGATGTTCAACTATGGAGAAAATGAGGAATGCTTCAGAAAGACGGGGCTGATGGAAGCGGCAAAAGGGTATTACCGCAACATCGGAAACGATACGGTGAAGATGGATTTCAATCCCCTGTACAAGGATCACGTGCACGTTTCCAGAATCGTCAAGGAGGCCGATGTCGTCATCAGCCTGCCCAAATTCAAGACCCACGGCCTGACGGTTATCAGCGGGGCTGTGAAAAACAGCTACGGCATTCTGCCGGGCGCGCAAAAAGCCCACCTCCACAAGGCAGCGGGAAGCCCCGAGCGCTTTCATGAAATGCTGGTGGATGTGTTCCGTCTCCGCGTACCTGATCTGTTCATAATCGATGCTGTCGTGGGCATGGAGGGAAACGGTCCGGCCTCACCGGACCTCAGGGAAATAGGCCTGATCCTGGCGTCCGACAATGCCGTTGCCGTCGATGCCGTTATGGCGGTGATGGCGGGATGCGATCCCTCCCGGCTGCGATTTCTCCAAAGGGCAAAAGAGGCGGGTCTGGGCGGTTATGGCATGGAGGAGATTGAGATCATCGGCGAGCTGAAACCGCTTTCCGATTTCAAGCTCCCCCCGCTCAGCGGTGATGCGGTTCACAGGAATGCGGCGTCACAAGCGTTGATCCATGATCGGACGCATGTGCGCCCGCACGTTGAACAGGAGTTGTGCACAGGCTGCGGGTCCTGTATCGATCAGTGCCCGGCATCGGCCCTGTCCATGAACGACGGCCTTCCCGCGGTGAATGCCGAGGCGTGCGTTACCTGTTTCTGCTGCCAGGAAATCTGCCCGCAGAAAGCCATTGCCCTGAGATAAAAACAGAGAAAATCTTTATCCTTGACAGGGCTGGACAAAATCGATACACAGAACTAATGGTCAATATATAGAACCATCGGAGGGGAGAAACGATGGGTCTAATGGTATAGAAATTGAAGGATGTATGGTGGATAAGCCGGAGGTCTATAGCAGATACCGTAGCAGTTGTCCAAAATGGGGTGGAGGAGCTGAAGGTCAGGGCGGCCGACGGATGCCTGGGCTTGACAAAGCTCGGCCTCGCCGACTGCCGTGATCATGTCAGCGCCCGGGTGCGCGAAGCAAAATCAGATCTCTATCTCGGTCATGGATGCCGCAGGCAATCCATCATCCCCTTGCTCGGCGTCACTGCGCCGCCGGCAGAGAAACCTCTTCCCGCATACCCCTCATCACTCAAGGCCGTCGCCACCGAACAGAGGGTAAAAAGGCGGCTGTGCCAGGGCGAATACTATCTAAGCTTACTGGATGGTTAGAGGCAACGAGCGGGGTTGAAGCCTTTTTAAACCCCGAGAGATGACGCGACAGGAGGAAATTCAGATGGCAGATAGTGCGAACTGCAAGAATATAACATCAACCTCACACCCTTATCGCCCGCTCATGTGGTTCGGGGTCGCCATCCTCGCCGCCCTTATCGTTGCTCACCTGCCGATAAGCGGGCTTCCCCATGATGCGCAGATAACGCTTGCGCTGTTCGTGTTCATGGTGATCCTGTGGATTTTCGAGGTGCTTCCCGTTGGGCTGGCCGCCGTGCTGTGGGCAATGCTCCTGGTCGTTATCATCGGCGGCAAGACAGTTCCTGCCAAGGTGGCCTTCGGCGGCTTCACCAAGTCGACGGTCTGGCTGATCATGGGGGCGTTCCTGCTCGGCCAGGCAACCGTCAAGACCGGAGTCGCTGAACGCATCGCCTACCACACCATGCGCCTCGGCGGGTCCTCATATACCAAGGTCCTTATATTCTTATGGATTGCTGCTACAATTCTTGGAGTGCTCACCCCTTCGGGGACGGTGAGGGTCTCCATGTTCATCCCCATCATGGGAGGCATTCTGGCCGCTTACGGCGCCTCGACGAACAGCAGATTTGCAGCCAATCTGCTCATGCATGTGTACTGGGGCTCCATCCTCGGGTCGACCCTCTGGTATACCGGGAGCAACATCAACCCCACGGCCATGGGGAACCTCGAATCCGTCATCGGGTATTCACCCTCATTCGCCGTATGGTTCGTCTGGCAGATCTTCCCGTGTCTGGTCATGGCAGCAGGTTCCTTCGTCCTCATCCAGCTCGTCCTGCCTCCGGAAAAGGAGATCATCGCACATGCAGGCAGCATCACGGCAATCGATGAAAAGCTCAAAGAAATGGGCCCCATGACTACCGCCGAAAAGAAAGCCCTCGCATTCTTCGCCCTGGCGGTCGTTCTGTGGATCACCGAGCCTTTCCACGGCATCGACACCGCCTGGGTGGCCATTCTGGTGGGCATCCTCCTTTTCCTGCCCGGTGTCGGGGTTCTCGGCGAGAAAGCGATCAAGAACATATCCTGGGATACAATCCTCCTCCTCGGCATCGCGCTCGGTATCGACGGTATCATGAAGGCGGTAAGGCTCGATACGTGGCTGACGAAATCACTCTTGAGCCCCATTCTGGATCCTCTGATAAGCATCGGGCCCATCGGCCTCGCTCTCGGCATTACCTTGTTCGTGTTCGTGGTTCATTTCCTGATAGCCAGTGCAGCAGCAACAACCGCGATCTTAAGCCCGCTGCTGGTCCAGTATGCCCACCTCAAGGGTGTCAGTGTCACCCTTGCTGCCATGGTTGCGGCACGCTCCGCCATGAATGTCTTCATCTTTCCCTACCAGACAACCATGTTCATCATTCTCTGGGGTACGGGGTACATGAACATGAAGCAGTGCCTCAGAGGCTTCGGTATCATGGCAGTATGGCAGCTCATCTGGATATGCCTGATGGCGCCCTACTGGGACTGGATAATGAACGTCATACGGTAGGCAAACGCCACGTTGCTGCCCGATTATTTACACAGAGCCCTATGGCCTGATCTCATCCGAGCCGGTTCATCGCATCGGGCTGCATGGCAACCCATGAAAGAACGGACCCGGCGGCTCCGCAACGCGTCTTCCCTTTTTCGAATGATGCAAGCTGACAAAGAAGGCCGGCCATAGGGATCAGCGCTATCATCCTCTGAGTTTCCAAGCAATGCGGATCCACCCTCCCGGTGAATCCATCTCGTCTCTTTCCTCGCCGGCTCAGGCAGCGGAGAGTTGACGTTTATTAATGTGTTCGATAGAAGAAGATCAATATATAAAACCAATGTTCATTATTTTGAACTTGCATTCCGGGGAGAAATCATGTATAAAGCAAGAATACTATGAATAAAAAGACGCCGTACATCGTTCCAGCCGTCAAAAGGACATTTGACATCCTGGAATTTCTTGCAGCCAGAGGCGAGGCTACCTTTGTAGAAATCTACACGGAGCTGGGCCTGCCGAAGAGCAGTGCATATCAGCTGCTCAGCACGATCGAGCCCCGTGGTTACATCAGACGCACCCAGGACGGCATGAAGTACTGTCTCGGCCTGCGTCTCTATGAGCTGGGGAATCTTGCCATGAAGAAATTCGACCTCAGGGCTGAGGCAATCCCGATTATGAAGGCCATGGCGGAAAAGACAAAGCTCGCCTGCCACATGGCCGTGCTGGATGAAAACGAGGGGGTGTATCTCACCCACATAGAAGGCGCGAACCCGGTTCGGCTGAATGCCTGGGAGGGAAAGAGAATTTCTCTCCACGCCAGCGCGATGGGCAAGGCCCTCCTCGCCTGGGAAGACAAAGAGAAGATCGATAAGATCATCGATAGTACCCTTTTCATCAAGACAACAAACAAGACCATTGCCAACCCTGAGCAATTCAGGAAGCAACTGAGCAAGGTCAGGGAGATGGGATGGGCATTGAACGACGAGGAGTGGCATCCCTCGATCCGGGCTATTGCCGCCCCTGTCAGAGACGTCAGCGGAAAGGTCGTTGCCGCAATCGATATCATAGGGTTGTCCAGCGATCTGAGCGATAAGAACTTGCCGAAGTTTGTAAAAATCCTCCTGAAATTCACTCGTGATCTGTCTGTAAAGCTCGGCTACCGGGCATAGCACCATTTATCAAAATCTGCAGAGAGAATTCGTATACCCGTTTGCCTGTTCGATTGCCCGAGATCAGAAAATCCTTCAGGATACCCAATCCAATGAACAAAAAGGGTGTAAAGCAGGAGGGGCCGTCCTCCTGCTTTACCTGAGATGAAGGTATTAGATGGGTATAAGCGATGAGACTATTGTTCCGTCGGTATTATATCGGATGGACGTATGCTTGCCTGCCAGTTCTTGTCGGATGCCGGGAAAATCGCTGCGCCGGTGGGTCCCTCGAGATTCACGCCTTTCCAGGGCCGCACGGAGAACGGATTCGGCCGTGAGGGCCAGATTCATGACCTCGAGAACTTCAAAGGCATGGGAGCCGACAGCCTGCTCGAGGTCTCTGTGAACCATTGAAATTCCGTTGAGCCCTGTCTTCAGACCTGCTTCATCGCGAACGATGCTTGCAAAGTTCCAGGTCAGGCGTTGGATGTACGTGAGGATCTTCGATGCGCACTTGCCTTCTTTTTTCTGGAAGACCGATTCAACACGGCTGCAGAGCTCTTTCACCTTTGCATCCGGCAGGCTTTTTCGTTCCCCGGAGCGGGCATATTCGGCTGCTCCGATCCCTGCCAGGCGGCCGAAAACCTGGGTTTCGAGAAAGGCCGCTCCCTGCAGCCGGTCTGCACCGTGAAACCCGCCTGCATTTTCACCTGCAATGAAGAGGCCGTCTATCTCGGTGGAGGCATCCGGATTCATTGTCGCGCCCCCCAGGAGCCTCTGAAACATGATGGTTACGGGAGGTCTCTTGCCTTCTTTGTAGGCCCGGACATAGGCCTTGTATTCTTCGGGAAGAAACTGTGCATTCCGTTCGCATTCCGAGTCGACCTCGATGTGGATGGGGCCTCGGCCGGCCTGCATCTCCCGGTAGATGGCCTCCACCACGTTTCCGCGCGGTGCCTTTTCCTTGCGCTCCGGCTCGTAGCGTTCCATGAACGCACAACCTTCCGCATTGATCAGTCTCCCTCCGAGCCTTGCAGCCGGCGGAGTGTCACGGAAATTTGCAAACTCCATGTCCACGAGGGAAAGCCCGGCACGCAGGGCAATGCCGAAGCCGTCGCCGGTGGTCCGGTACATGGGATGGGCTATGCGGGGAACGACATTCGGGTATATGCTGTTTGCCCCCCCGGCAGCCAGTACCACGGCCCCTGCACTGAACACGTGCAGCTCCCTGCCCAGGGAGATGCCGACCGCACCGAGGACCTCATTCTCGCAGACGATGAGGTCGGTTATCATGACTTCTTCTATGATGTGGACCCCTCGCTTCCAGGCCTCCTTGCCGAGGACGGCCACGAAATTGATGCCGTTTTCGGTTTCATCGAAGGTCAGGCCATGGGGCGCCGAATGTCCTGCTCCGCGGTAGAGATCATACCTGCCGTCCTCGACCCTCACAAAGCGAACACCGTATTCTTCGAGTCTGGCGGGTTCGTATCTGCTTTCACCGACAGCTCGGCAGACAAGTCCGCTGTCTGACATGCCGCCCCCGGTTCTCATGATATCCTCATAGAGGATATCCTCGGAATCGGATTCATGGATCACCGTTGTGAGACCGTGAAGGCTTAAGGGGCTTGTCCCGCTTCGCTCGAACCGCCCCTTGTCCACGAGGAGGACATTGCTGTCGGGATTGAGCCGTGCGGCTTCTATGGCTGCCCTCACGGCAGCTCCTCCTCCCCCGATTACCAGAACGTCGCATGTATACTGTTTCATGCCGTCATACCGCCTTTCTTGCATTTTCGATGCACGTTCATCACGATCTTTGTGTTGAACCTGTTTATATGTCTTTGTGTCCCTGTACCGTTCATGCTTCACTCGTTTTCCGGGTCATGCAACGGGCTTCTTGGCTGCAGGCGCTGGTTTTTTCAGCGTCTCCGGAACCAGGAAGATGTTAATGAGCGTGGATATGAATCCTGCTCCGGACATGACGATGGCGGCAACGGGAAGGGACACGACCTCGGCGATGGCTCCGACGATCAGCGGGGAGCCCGTTTTGCCGCCGTCGCCGATAAGCCGCCACAAGCCGAGGAACTCTCCCCGTGACTCCTTGGGTGCCAGGTCGGCACCGATGGTCAGCATGCTGCCGGAGCTCAAACCGTTCCCGAAAGAGATGATGCTGTTCACGAGGAGCAGGCTCGAGAAGCCCGTGGACAGAGGAACCAGCGCCATGCCGACAGCCTGGATGAAGAAGCTGGGAACGATCGCAAATTTTCTCCCCCAGCGGTCCATGATCACGCCTGCAGGATAAAAGAGCACGATGTCGAACACCTGCGCGATGCTCATGATGAACCCGACCGCCTGTACATCCAGGTCGAGCACCTGCGAGGCATACAGAGGGATAATGGAAAGCTTGGCCTGCCGGATCATCTGGACGAAAAACTGCCCGGATCCGGCCGTAAGGAGCACGTAATAGTTGTTTTTTATAGTATCCCAGAGATGGTTCTTCTTTCCCGTCTCTTTTCCCGTCGCACATTCCTGCTGATCGGAGGGTGTATATGACTGCGGAGTGTAGAGATAAATCATGGCGAGCGCGGCAGTACACGCCACGCCGAACAGGATGAACGCCGAATCCATACCGAAGGCTGCGGCGACGACCCCGCTCACTGCCGGTCCGATAAGATCGCCTACCCGCATCAGCCCGCCGAAAACGGAGATAATCCGCCCGCGGTTACCCAACCTGCTTATGTCGGCCACATAGGCATGCCGGGACACGCTGAACAGGGCTGAGCCGAAACCGGCAATAATTCTGAAGAAGATCACGGTAAAAACATTGATATCGAGGATGAGCGCGAGGACTGATACGGTCAGGCTGGCGAGCCCGACGATCATGACCCATTTATGATTATAACGCCGGAGAAGCATTCCCGCCGGGATGTCGCCGATGATCATGCCGACGCCTTCGCCGGCAAGCGCGAGTCCGACCATTCCATAGGATGCGCCGATGCTGATGAGATACAAAGGGAGAATGGGAATGAGGAAGCCATGGCAGATTGAGAATATGGACGAGGGGGCATATAAAGAAAGGATCAGGGTCTTCATGGAGGCGCGGGACTCACTGTTTGAGCTCATTACTCTTTTCTCCACAAAATATTCGTCGATGAATGTCTCGTCAATCTTCAGGGTGCCGTACTGCAGATTTCATATCCGGCATCCGGTTGCATTCAGGTTATTGGAAGAACGTGTGCTGATTCATGCACAGGTGATGAACGGTGCCTGCAGCCGCACATGAGAACTGCAGGCACCGTTCGTGCCCAACCTTACAGGTTTTTCATGGTTGACCTGTGCACGGGCATGGGTCTTGTGCTCTCGTTTAATTGTTCCAGAAGATCTTCGCTCTCTTGCCCTTGTCAATGAAGTAGATCCAGCTCTTCTCGATGCTGGTGGGCCGGTACGTATTGTCCGCCGCCCTCTTGATCTCGTCCTTGGACAGAGGAGTCGGCTTGCCGATGGCAAGGATTTCTTTCAGCAGCGATGCATTTTCCTGGAGGTGGAACGCTGCAAGGGTGGCTGCTTCCGCGCTTTCTTCAGCCACGATGGAGCCGTGGCCTTTCAGTAAGACCGCCCTCCTGTTGCCCATAATCTTGAGCACGTCGTTCATCTGCTCCCAGGTGGTGAGCTTTTCCGCGTCGGGATACACCGGCACCCTGCCGCCGAAGATAGCGGCATGGCCGCACACGATGTCAAAGGGTGCGCCGACCATGGTGGTCAGGATGATGTCATGGCCGTGGGTATGGATTACCGAATTGATCTCCGGCCTGGCTTTGTAGATAGCCGCATGAATGACTGTCTCCTGTGGAACTGCCATCTCGCCATAGATCTGTTTGCAGTCGGAAACCCTCACAATGCAGAAATCGGAGGGAACATACTCGTCTCTGCCCTTCTGGGACGGGAAGATGAAAAAGGTATCGGTGTTGGGGATCCTGGCGCTGATATGGCCCGAGAAGTCCATAAGGCCTTCGTTCGCCATGATGCGCGAGGCGTAGCAGATGGTCTCGATCAGCTTCTGCTTTTCTTTTTCGATGTTCGGCTCGGTCTTGATCAGGAACGCCTCGTTGCCTTCCTTCTCGTTCGGCCAGTAGGTGATCCAGATCTCATCGCCCGCTTTAAGGCCGTCGGCCTTGATTTTGTTGTCTCCACGGAAGATGTTCGTTCTCTTGGCGCTTATCTTGGACGTGATGGTCTTGCCGGTGTACTTGTCCTTTACGGTGATGGCCTTTCCGCCGTCACCAACCTTGACGACCGTCGCGGTCGTAGTTTTGTTGTCCGCAAACACCATCGGCGTCCCGACGATCAACCCCAAAACAACCATTGTAACGATAAGGCACGTTACACGCTTCATAGATAATTTCCTCCAATCGAAGTTTTGAGTTTCATGGTCCTTGCTGTTGTGCGCTTACTCTCCTTCGTACTTTCTTACTTCACGACGTTCATTATCCAGTTCCAGTACGGGGCAGACATGCAGATCCAGATGAGCTGCCAGACTGCCATGATGCCGAATCCCCTGAGGCACGTCTTCATGTCCATATACCCTGTACCCCAGAGAACCACGAGCGGGGTCGTCTGGTAGGGGAAGATGAAGATGTTCATGGCGGAGCGTGCTGTTACCATGGCTGCAAGCGACCCGCTGATCCCCTTCACCGCCGAATACTTAACGAGCAGCGGGGTGAGCATTGCGGTCTCCGCACTGGCACTGGCCACCAGGAAGTGGACCAGGAACACGAAGATGGCAATGCCCAGAGCGATGCCGATGGGTCCCATGCCAAGCATGGGATCAAGGATCGGGCTCAAAAGCGTAGAAATGAGCCAGTCGTCGAGCTTTACGGCGCTCATGATGCCGCCGATTCCCAGGGCCACGCCAAGAAGAAGGATCGTGTCCCAGGCAACGGCCTTGATCGCCTTCTCACTGAGAACGCCCACACCGGGCAGGAAGAGGAGGATGCCCACCATGATGGCCACCCAGGCGGTGTCAACGCCGTGGAAAGGCTCGGTGATCCACAGAATGATCGCACCGGCGAAGAAGAAGAGCGCCCTCCACTCCTCTGCCTTCATTTTGCCCATGGTCTTGATCTTGTCATCGATCGTGGTGACGCTTCCGGCATTAGCGATGATCTCCTTCTCCGGAGGCAGGACGAGCTGAATGAGAATGAAGGAGCCTACTGCAAAGACCAGACACGGGATGATCTGCCAGGTAAACCATATGGCGAATGAGGGCGCATATCCGGTGACGGACTCGAGAATTCCCATTGCCGTGGGGTTGATGTTGCTCCCGGTGTACCAGAGGGTCGAGCCGAGGATGGAGCCCCAGTAAACATGCATGAGCAAATTCGCGGCGAACTTGCTGTTGATCGGGGCCTTGTATGCAGCCACGATGCCGGCCATGATGGGGATGAACATAGAGACCCTCACCGTTCCCGAAGGAGTAAGAACACCGAGAATGACGTGAGCGATCCACAGGAAGATGAGGACCCTGGTGTACGACGACCCGCCGAGGCGCATGGTGTAGTACGCGATGCGTTCAGCCAGACCAGTCTTGACC
>JAKPPU010000188.1 GCA_029547185.1 Deltaproteobacteria bacterium
GGTCAAGACTGGTCTGGCTGAACGCATCGCGTACTACACCATGCGCCTCGGCGGGTCGTCGTACACCAGGGTCCTCATCTTCCTGTGGATCGCTCACGTCATTCTCGGTGTTCTTACTCCTTCGGGAACGGTGAGGGTCTCGATGTTCATCCCCATCATGGGCGGCATCGTGGCTGCATACAAAGCCCCGATCAACAGCAAGTTCGCCGCGAACCTTCTTCTGAATGTGTACTGGGGAACGATCCTCGGGTCGAACCTCTGGTACACCGGGACTAATATCAATCCCACGGCAATGGGAATTCTCGAGTCCGTCACCGGATATGCGCCCTCATTCGCCATATGGTTCGTCTGGCAGATCGTTCCCTCGATAATCTTTGCGATCGGCTGCTTCATTCTCATCCAGCTCGTCCTGCCTCCCGAGAAGGAGATCATCGCTAATGCCGGAAGCGTTACCGCGATCGAGGACAAGATCAAGACCATGGGCAAAATGAAGGCAGAGGAGTGGAGGGCGCTCTTCTTCTTTGCTGGGGCGGTCATTCTGTGGATCACCGAGCCTTTCCACGGCGTTGACACCGCCTGGGTGGCCATCATGGTGGGCATCCTTCTCTTCCTGCCCGGTGTGGGCGTTCTCGGCGAGAAGGCGATCAAGGCCGTTGCCTGGGACACGATCCTCCTCTTAGGCATTGCGCTGGGCATCGACGGCATCATGAAGGCGGTAAAGCTCGATGACTGGCTCATCACGACCCTCTTGAGCCCGATCCTTGATCCCATGCTTGGCATGGGACCCATCGGCATCGCTCTGGGCATTGCCATCTTCGTGTTCCTGGTCCACTTCCTGGTGGCCAGTGCCAGCGCGGAGACCGCAATGCTCACCCCGCTGCTGGTCAAGTATTCCACCGTGAAGGGCGTCAGCCCTGCGCTTACAGCCATGGTAACGGCACGCTCCGCCCAGAGCCTCTTCATCTTCCCCTATCAGACGACCCCGCTCGTGGTTCTCTGGGGCACGGGCTACTTGGACATGAAGACGTGCCTTAAGGGGTTCGGCGCCATGGCAGCCTGGCAGCTCATCTGGATCTGCCTGTGCGCCCCGTACTGGAACTGGATAATGGAAGTCGTAAGATAGACAGGCATGAAAGAGGATACCAAGAGCGGATAACCATGAGGAGCAAAACGATATACGCTTCCGGGAAAAGTTGGAGAATTCGGTAAACAATACGAAGCTCCCGCCTTCTCGATCGGCTGAAAGAATGCGTCTCCTCCCGTGAGATGTACGGAGACCTTCTCAGCAGGCTGAAGGCAGTCCGAAATTGCATCCTCCTGAATTTCCGCATGCCGGTAATCGAGAATGCAGACCTATGGCGGCAATGGCTTACCCTATCCTGTCGCTCTATGGGGAAACTCTTGCGCTGCTGAGCTATTGCGGTGATATGACCACGTTTGAGGACAAAGAAACGGCATGCTCTTCATTGTCCTGTCCGGCTTGTTTTCGGGTGTCGGGATGCGTGCTCGTACGCGAGGAGCACGGACAAGGACTTTCTGTGGATTTTGCTGCGAAAGAAGCGCTTTGGGAGCCATTGCTTTGTCCGGTCTGCATAGGGGTGCAGGTATGCTTGCCGAACCCCCAGTAGCATGGCCAGAAAGGAAAACATGGGCCGAGGACCTCGTTCCCTTCACAGCTCATTTCAGTGAAGAAACCGCATTTCGTAGTGCAAGCTCCGGAGGTCGGCTCAATCCCGGCCTCTCCTCCGCTCGAACCAAGGGAACCAAAACTGCTGGCGATATATATTACTCCTGCAATAACGGCATAAACCCATCCTGGTGCCATTTTTATTCTCCTTTTTTATTTTATTTGATGGACTCATTGGCACTCTTTGAAGGTATGCAGCTGGACAATGATGATCTATTTCTTAATTATGAATGTACGGTTTTTATGCCATTTCAACAGGCCTCATGATTTGCAAGGAGGTACTTATAGATTGTCCTTTGCGGCTACCAGGAAAAATCCAAGGGCACATTTGAAAAGCACCTCTTCATAAAACAACAAGGCCTGATCGCACCAGCGGTCAGGCCTTTCCCTTTTGAGACGGGATCGGTCCCTCGGTTACTCGTCAGCCTCTCTACGGGCTGAAGATACCCCGGGATCGCACCCCGATGGACTGAAAAAATGCTTCTTCCCCTCAGAGCTCACCAAGGATCTCGGCCTTTTTCTTTTCGTAGTCCTCCTTCGAGATGAGGTTCTTGTCGTAGAGGTCTTTCAAGGTTTGAAGCCTTCTCTCAACAGAGCCGGACATGTCGGGTCGGACCGCCTCGGAGCCTTTCCCGGTGGAGCTGTCGGATTGACCGGGGTCGGTATACCGCGACGTGGCATCGAACGTTTTTTCCGGCTCCAAAAAGCGGATGGCCGAGTAGCTGCGATCGGTGAAATCGCTGATGAACTGCTCTTTTCCGGTCAGGTTCTTCACGTCGCCGGGGCAGGGATTGAGGTCTTCGAAATACGAGATGAGTGCCAGCGACTTATTGCCGAAGCCCGCTTTCTTCTCGATCTGCCTGACCAGCGAACAGGTTGGGGATACCTTTCCAGCGAGCAGGGTTTTTTCCGCTTGGGTGAAGATGTCATTCTCGAGGAAGAGGGTGTATTTGTACTCTTCATCGAAAATTTTCATCTTGCCGGAATCGATCGTGCCCGAGGGAGATATATCCTGGAGATATCTTTCCTGTGCAGCCTGGTTGGGGCTGCCCGCGACGGCAAGGAGCCGTACGATGACGCCCCTCACGAGTCTTTTATCCGGCCCGATCTGCCCGAACAGATACGACACGGTCCGGAAAGAGCCTTGGTCGTCTCTGCTCGTGAGGGCGTACGAATCCGTCTTCTCGCTGCCCGTCCGAACGCTTCCGATATAGCCGAGGTCAGGCGCCACCTTGATGCGAAGCGCAGGCAAGGAGCTTTGCACGGTATTGTTTTCTACGCTGCTGCTTGCCCCGAACTTTGAGAGATTCTTTTCCAAGGCGCTGCACCCGAAGAGCAGGACCATTGCGACGACCGATATCAAAAGATGTGGGGTCCGATTTTTCATCATGCGATCCTTTGCATTTCGAATTTGGATGAGGGAGATGAAAAAACCCTCCTTTCGGGGTCAGCCACCCAGCACTGTATCCCGAAGGGCGTCCTGTATACGGTACGATACACAGCGTGAGGGCGTCAAGCATGAATACGTTCGATGGAGCAGCCTCGTGCACAACGAAAGGCAAACAGCCTTTGTGCTGCGGGGGCTTGCATCCGGAGAGCAATGCTTCCAGAATATGCGGCCACCGGCCCGTGGGAAGGGACCGGTGGCCTTCGTGGGGAGGATTTCCCATTGAGGTTCGATTTTCTTGTCTGCCGACTCTTGATCGATAGACGATCCTCTAGAACGCGATAGAGAGCTGGGTGCCGATTTCGTAGGGATTTTTCTCTTTGGCGTCCCTGGGGACGTTGTTGCTGTAATCCCAATCGGTGGTGGCAGCGCCGGCAAAGAGGTAGGAAGCCAGCACGTCCAGGTAGAGGTT
>JAKPPU010000215.1 GCA_029547185.1 Deltaproteobacteria bacterium
GCGTGAGGTTATCTACAATCAGCTCACACTGAATATATCATCAGGAAATCGAAAATCCCTCCACAGAAACTCATACGATATCAATCCATAAGCCACCATAAAATGCATTCCAATGACAAACTCTTCCTGTATGGGCTTCGACGCATATATTCTATTCATACGAGACTCGTATTCCGTATTGGCAGATCACGGCCGGCAGTGAAGCCGGCCCGGGCACTTAAGACATCAGGCGTGGATCTTCTTGAGGAGCCAGGCCATGTTCTGCCCGAGGACCCGCATGGTGGTGATGCCTTCCTCGTCACCCTCGGCCTCGCCTCTGTCCATCCCGATGCCGACGTTCCAGTAGTTCGATCCCGGCACGATCATCTGGCTGATGAAGAAGAAGTGGTTGATCGTATCGAAGGTGTGGATGGCCCCTCCCCTGCGCACGGCCACGACCGCGGCCCCGACCTTGCGCCTGAACATGTCCCCGTTCATCTTCGCCACCATGCCCGCCCGGTCGATGAGCGCCTTCATCTCGGCGGTCACGTCGGCGAAATAGGTCGGGGATGCCAGGATGATCCCGTCTGCCGCGCACATCTTCTCGATGCACTCACCCGCGAAATCCTTTTTGACGGCGCACCTTTTGTCCTGGTTCACGCCGCACCTGCCGCAGGCGATGCACCCCCGGATGCTCTTGCCCGAAAGCTGCACCAGCTCGGTGCCGATTCCCTCTTTCTCGAGCTCTTCGAGCACGTATTTCACGAGGATGGCGGTATTCCCGTCCTTGTGCACGCTCCCGTTGAATGCAACCACCTTCATGGCATTTCCTCCCTGTACAATGAGATCAGAAATCGGGTGATGATCCCGTGAGATGAAAAATTAGACGAATAACGGGGCTGCGTCTACACCTTTTACGGTAAAAGACTGCAGATGCAGCCCCGGCGCTCACGTGAAGCCTACAGAATGCCGGCTCCCAGAAGGTTCTGATTCGATCCGGCCGAGGCATCGAGGAGCCTGCCTATCTCCGTAGAGGGGACGACCATGGAGAACTTTCCCCCTGTCTTGTCATAGATCACGCCGCTGATGAGCCCCACCAGGCTTACACCGTTCCGGACGGTGAGTTCGCGTCCTTCATAGTACGACTTCCCGGTGTCGAAGACCGGGCCTCCGCTCAGGCCGCTCGTGCTCGGGCTCTGAAGGAGGATGAACGTAGCCAGCTTCTTGTTGTCGAACCGCTCCATGGTGATGAATCCGGTTGCGGCACGCGTCTCGAGGGAAAGCGGCGACACGAAGCCCCTGGTCCCCAGGCAGAGAGGATACCCCATGACGATGAGGGGAAACTCGCGCGATGGGGGCAGGGGGCGCGCCGTGAGGAGGTCCGCCGGCAGGCACCGGTTGAGAAGCGCCTTATACTCGTCCCTGCTGTTTGTCTTGATGAGGAACATGGCGACATCCGCCGTGGGAGAGATGTGCCACTTCACGCCCTTGAACCTGCTGGTGACGGCCTGCCCTTCCCGGCCCGGCATGATGATCTTGAAGCTCGTCCCGATGTCCCGGGCGACATGGCTTGCCGTGATCAGGAACGGCTTGTCGTCCTTCCTGATGAGGAAGCCCGAGCCGTTTTTGGCGTTTGTTCCGGGCGGAAGATCCTGGGTGAGAAAGACGACGCTCGGCGCAACGTCATCCGCGATGCCGGCCCATGCCGGAAGAGCTGAAACAAGCATACTTACCACGAAAACAATCTTCACGATCAAACGGGCATTCTTCATTCGATGAAAACTCCTGGATGCAGTAGATGAGAACGATATTCTTATGGTTAAGCAATTCCCTCGTACTCTGACACAAAGCTATTTTCGTCTTTTTTTGAATTCTTTCCGTTTCGGTAAACTGTCGTCTTTTCGTATACGGGTGATCTCCTCTATGCCTGCTTTTTCCCTTCCAGTCAACAGGAAGGTGGGGAAGCGCTGCCCGTACACGATTGGGCCGATATGTCTCCCCGGGATTGACATCCCTCGACGAGCCGGGTAAAAGCCAGAATAAACAGCTGCCCATGGAAAGTCAGTTTCCGTTTGATTCATATCCGCTGAGAAAGAAGAAGAAACGAAGGTTCCTGCGCCTGAGATACCCTCTTCTTTTCGCCCTCCTGCTCATTGCGGCACACTTTTTTATCTCCGGCAGAGAAGGGGGAGAGGCAGCTCTCAAGGGTGACGTACCGCGCGATGGGCACAGGCTTGCGAAGGCGCTCAAGGGGCAGGCCACCCCGCTCACGAAAAAAGACCTCGCCTTCATCGATGAGGAAACCATAAAGAAAAACAACCTCACCATCGACTGGGACCTCCAGCAATTCATCGCCCAGACCGCCTCCAAGTACAAGCTGTACTACGGCTCCATCGTGATCATGGATGCACACACCGGGGACGTCCTGGCGCTCTACGGCCAGACGAGATCCGGTCAGGATTGCAGCCTGAGCCTCAACGCCGAGCTTGCCGCGAGCGTGTTCAAGCTGGTGACGGCAACCGCGGCCATCGAGCAGGCAGGGTTCACCAGCCAGACCAAGATCTTTTATACCGGAAGCCCGTATACCCTCTACAAGAGACAGCTCACGAACAAGAGAGACCGCTGGTGCGCGGACGTCACGCTGGCCGATGCCTTCGCGCGCTCCAACAACGTCGTCTTCGGCAAGATCGGGACCTTCTACCTCGGGCAGATGCCCATCTATCTCACGGCCCAGAAGATGGGATTCTGGAAGCCGCCCATGACGGACTGCGAGATTACGCCGAGCACGAGCTTTCTCCCCAAGGATGACTACAACCTCGCCGAGCTCGCCTGCGGATTCAACAAGCAGACGCGCATGTCTCCTCTCCATGCCGCCCAGATCGTGACCCCGGTGCTCAACGGCGGGTACATGCTCACACCCCGGATCGTACGCACCGAAGGCGTTCAGAAGAGGGCCGTCATGAAAAAAGAGACCGCTCAGGATTTGACCCTCATGATGGAGAGAACGGTCAAGGCGGGAACCGTTTACCGGACGTTTCGGGGCTCCTCCTCCGACAGGGTGCTCAAGCACCTCGACATGGGCGGAAAGACCGGGAGCATCGACGGCGACGACCCCAAGGGCAGGAGGAACTGGTTCGTGGGCTTTGCCAGGGATCAGAACACCGGCAAGGCCATAACCATCGGATGCCTCCTCATCCTCGATGACCACTTCTGGATACAGGCGGACATGTTCTCCCGCCTCGTCATCAGACACTACTTCTCGAACGCGATGGACCTGGCCCAGACGCCGCACGCAAAAGGATAACCCGCAGATCGGGACCAAAGCCTAAAAAAGCCTTCACGATGCCCGTGTGTTCCATTTCAGGCACTCATGCCGAAACAACCGAAACCGATCCTGTATCCGTGATCAATGAAAGCATTTCCGGGAGAAGGGCACGGCTCCGGGGACATGATGTGCGGCTCGACGCTTGCTTACCGCAGCAGGCGTTCTTCTCCGGCATAAACGAACCCGGAATTTCTGCGCACGTATCCGAGCAGGGTGACGTTATATTTCCGGGCGAGGCTGACTGCGGCGGACGTCGGGGTCGATCGCGACACGACCACCGGAACACCCATCCGGATCACCTTGGTGAGAATCTCGGATGAGATCCTTCCGCTCACGAACATCATCCCGCTTCCGGTAAGGTCTGTCTTCCCGCTTTTGAGGAGGACTCCCGCGATCTTGTCAAAGCAGTTGTGGCGCCCGATGTCCTCGTTGAAGACCGAGAGCGCCTCGTGACGGAAAAGGACGCTGTGCACGCCGCCGATGCCCCTGTAGAGGACCGACGATCCCTCGAAGTCCCCCATGGTGCCGAGGATATCGATGAGATTGAACCTTTCACGAACGGGCACGACCCTGAACTTGTCCTGCTTGAGGGGATTGATGTAGGTGAAGCATCTGCCGCATCCCGAGGTCACGCTCCTGAGGCTCTCGCACCGGTCGACCTTCCTGCCGGGAACGAGGCCGATCATGACGGAAAACAGCCGCTCGTTGTAGGCAATGCTTGCCACATCATCCATGGAGTCGATGACGCTCTCGCTGTAGAGAAACCCCAGGGCCAGCTCCTCGGAGAGCTGATTGAGGCAGAGCAGGGAGGCATATTCCACGGCATCGATGTAGATCTTCAGGGATATCTCTCCGATGACCGGCTTTTCCTGCTCGCGGAGGTCTATACGATCGCCGGTCCGGACGATCTCCTTGACCGGGAAGACGCTGTAGGTTTTTTCATCGATATCCATATCCTTCAACCCTCCCTCCGACAACCCCCGGCTCATCCGGCAAGGGCAAGGACCGTATCACGTTCGATCTCTGTAGTCGGGATTTATGCCGATCCTTCCTCAAATACCCTCTCCTTCAATAAAGGCCATCTCTTCAAGTTTTCCCTGAACGATCTTTGAGCCGGGCGGGACGCTGTGGGAAAGCCAGACGTTGCCGCCGATCTCGGATCCTCTCCCAATGGTGATACGGCCGAGGATCGTGGCCCCGGAATAGATGGTGACCTCATCTTCCACGATGGGATGCCGTGGGATTTTCTTGATGGGGAATCCGTTCTCATCGAGGGGAAAGCTCTTTGCGCCGAGCGTCACTCCCTGGTAGATCCGCACGTTGTTCCCTATGACGCTGGTTTCACCGATGACGATGCCGGTGCCGTGGTCCATGAAGAAGTATTCGCCGATCTGCGCCCCGGGATGGATATCGATCCCGGTCTCGGAATGGGCGATCTCCGTGATGATCCTCGGGATCATGGGGACGCCCAGGGTGTAGAGCTCGTGCGCGACCCGGTAATTGGTGAGTGCCCGGATGCTGGGATAGCAGAAGATGATCTCTCCCTGGTTGTCGACGGCGGGATCGCCGTTGAAGGCAGCCTGCACATCCGTGGACAGGAGGCGGCGAACGTTCGGAAGGCTCTGAATGAACCGGGTTGTCAGATGCTGTGATCTCTCGATGCAATAGCTTTCCGAAGCATTCCGGCAGGCGGTCTCCCTGAACCACATTCCCCTCAAAATCTGCTCGGAGAGCTTTCTGAATACCGAATCGAGGGTCGAGCCGACGTAGTAGGGCATGGTCTCCATCCTGAGCTCTGCCGTCCCGAAATACCCGGGGAAGAGCACGGAGCGGAGATCCTCGATGATACCGCTCAAGGCCTCGACCGAAGGCATGGGGACATCATGATTGCTCCGGTGGGATACGATCGTGTATGACTCCGGGGCGCAAAGCTGCTCCAGGACGCTGACGATCACCTTCTGACTGGTTTGGGGATATCCGTTCCTCATCTTTTTATTTCCTATCATTTTTATAGTAATTAGACAACTACCTCACAATCATTGCCGAAGCAATGGAATACGCTTGACAACAATCATCTGCCATTTATATACTAGTTAATCAATAGTAATTAAGATAATTAAAAGGATGCCGCATGAAACTTTCCACAAGGTCACGATACGGCGTGAGATTGCTTCTGGAGCTCGCACTCAACAATGCGAAGGGACAGGTCTTCCTCAAGGACATCGCCCGGGAAGAGGAGATCTCGGAGAAGTATCTGAGCCTCATCATCATCCCCTTGAAGGCGGCCGGGCTCGTCAGCTCGATGCGCGGCGCACACGGCGGTTATGTCCTGGCGAAACCTCCTTCAAAGATTACCCTCAAAGAGGTCGTGAACATCCTTGAGGGCGATACCTGCCTCGTGGACTGCGTGAAGGACCCGTCAAAATGCTCCCGGTCCGGGACGTGCGCAAGCCGGGATATCTGGGGCATCATAAGCGACAGGATCTCCGAGACCCTGGACTCCTTCACGCTCGAAGACCTGGCCAGGATGAGCAGGGAAAAGGGCGAAGGCGCTCATATGTACCATATCTGAAAGAGGGAGCGTCTCAGTGAGCAGGATATACCTGGATCATGCCGCGACGACGCCCGTCGCGCCCGAGGTCGTTGAGGCCATGCTCCCCTATCTGAGCGGCGCCTTCGGGAATACGTCGAGCATCCACTCCTTCGGCCAGGAGGCAAGAGGTGCGGTCGAGAAGGCGAGGGAACACATCGCCTCCTTCATCGGCGCCCGGCCCGAGGAGATCGTCTTCACCGGCAGCGGCACCGAAAGCGACAACTTCGTCATCAAGGGCGCTGCCCATGCATTGAAGGACAAGGGGAATCACATCATCACCTCTGCCGTCGAGCACCACGCGGTCCTCGAGACATGCAGATTTCTCGAAGAGCAGAATTTCAGGGTAACGTATCTCCCCGTCGATGAATACGGCCTCGTGGACCCGAATGATGTCGAGAAGGCCGTCACGGACAAGACCATCCTGATATCCGTCATGCATGCGAACAATGAGATCGGGACCATCGAGCCCATAGCCGAGATCGGCGCCATAGCCCGCAGCCGCGGAATATACTTCCATACCGACGCGGTCCAGACCTTCGGCCACATCCCTGTCGATGTCGGCGAGATGAACGTGGACTTCCTCAGCGCATCGGCGCACAAGCTCTGCGGGCCCAAGGGCGTGGGAATGGCCTACATCCGCAGGGGTACCCGCATGACTCCACTGCTTCACGGCGGCGACCAAGAGAAGAGGCTCAGGGCATCGACGCTCAACGTGCCGGGCATCATCGGTTTCGGACGTGCGGTGGAGATCGCAAAAAGCGAGATGGATTCGGAAATGCAGAGGCTGACAAGTCTGAGGGATCGCCTCATTTCGACACTGCTCTCCTCCATCGGGAACAGCCGGCTCAACGGCCATCCGGTCAAGAGGCTTCCGAACAACGCCAACATCTCCATTGCGTTCGCTGAGGGCGAGGGAATGCTCCTCAGTCTCGACATGGAAGGCATTGCGGTATCCACCGGCTCGGCCTGCACATCTTCGAGCCTGGAGCCGTCGCACGTGCTCACCGCCATCGGCCTTTCCCATGAGCTTGCACACGGTTCCCTGAGGTTCACCCTGGGAAGGACGACGACAAGTGCCGAGATCGATCGGCTCATCGAGGTTCTCCCGGGAATCGTCGAGAGACTGCGCGACACGTCCCCGCTCGGGAGGAAAGGGTAAACGAATGAATATCGTTGATGAAATACAGAGGCTCAAACAGGACAGGAATGCTGTCATCCTCGTCCACAACTACCAGCTCCCCGAGGTGCAGGACATCGCCGATTTCGTCGGCGACTCCCTGGGGCTCTCCATCCAGGCGGCAGGAACCGATGCCAGGGTGATCGTCTTCTGCGGGGTGCATTTCATGGCCGAGACGGCAAAGATCCTGTCGCCCGACAAGACAGTCCTCCTGCCCGACATCGAGTCCGGGTGCCCCATGGCGGACATGATCACGGCCAGGGACATGAAAGAGCTGAAAAAGCGGCACAAGGGCGCGACCTTCCTCTGCTACGTGAACACGAGCGCCGAGGTGAAGGCCGAGTGCGACCTGTGCTGCACGTCCGCCAATGCGGAGAGCATGGTGAGGGACCTCGCCAAAAAGGGAGAGAAGGTCGTGTTCGTGCCCGATCAGCACCTGGCGGGCTATGCGGCCGAAAAGACCGGCTGCGACATCATAGCCTACAACGGATTCTGCCCGACCCATGCCCGGATCAAACCCGAGGACGTATTGAAGCAGAAGGCACTCCATCCGAATGCCGTGGTCCTGGCCCATCCCGAATGCCCATCGATGGTGCGTGCACTGGCGGACAAGGTCGTCTCCACCGAGATCATGTGCATGTATGCCCACGACATGAAGTCCGACGAGTTCATCGTCTCTACGGAGGTCGGGATCATCCACAGGCTTAAAAAGGAGAATCCTGGAAAGCGTTTCTACCCTGCCTCCGAAGAGGCGGTCTGCCCGAACATGAAGCGCAACACTCTCGAGAAGGTCTTCGTATCGCTTACGGAGATGAGCCATCAGATAACACTGTCCAGAGATACCATGCACAGGGCCCGGAAATGCATCCGCAGGATGCTCGAGTACAGGGCATGACTTCTCCAGGATAAAAAGGAGCTTATTATATGAGTATTATTGACGGAAGGCTGAAAACCGAATCACTGCTTCTCCACGGCGGCCAGGAGCCGGACCCGGCCACAGGAGCGAGGGTTGTGCCCATCTACCAGACCACCTCCTATCAGTTCAGGGATACTGAACATGCGGCAGACCTCTTTGCCCTCAAGGAGGAGGGGAACATCTACACCCGCCTCATGAATCCGACCACGGACGTGTTCGAGAAGCGCATGGCGCTCATCGACGGCGGCATCGGCGCGCTCGCCGTCTCAAGCGGCCAGTCCGCCATCACGCTGGCGATGCTGAACATCGCGAAGGCAGGAGACGAGATCGTATCGATGGACAACCTCTACGGGGGTACGTACAACCTCTTCCGCCACACCTTTGCACGGATGGGCATCACCGTGAAGTTCATCCGCTCGAACGACCTTGCAGGCCTGGAAAAGGGGATCACGAAAAAGACGAAGGCCGTATATGCCGAATCCATCGGCAACCCCAAGCTCGATGTGGCAGACCTCGAAGGGATAGCGTCCATCGCCCACAAAAACCGCATCCCCTTCATCCTCGACAACACCGTATCCCCTTACCTGCTCAAGCCCTTTGATTTCGGAGTGGACATCGCGGTGTACTCTGCCACGAAGTTCATCGGCGGGCACGGCACATCATTGGGCGGGGTCATCGTGGATTCGGGAAACTTCGACTGGGGGAGCGGCTCCTTTCCCCTCATCACCGAGCCCGACCCGAGCTACCACGGGCTCAACTTCTTCGACGCCCTCGGGAATAAGGCATATCTCGCCAAGGCGCGGGTGACCCTGCTGCGCGACCTCGGGCCGGCTCTCTCTCCGTTCAATGCCTTCCTCTTCCTCCAGGGCCTCGAGACGCTCCACCTGAGGATGCTTAAGCACTCCGAAAACGCGCTGGCCGTTGCACAATTCCTGGAAAAGCACGAGAAGGTCTCCTGGGTCAATTATCCCGGCCTCGAGTCGAGCCCGGAGCACGAGCGCACGAAGCGCTATCTCGGAAAGGGTGCGGGCGCCATCATCGGCTTCGGCATCAAGGGCGGAATCGAAGCGGGCAGGAGATTCATCGACTCGTTGAAGCTCGTATCCCACCTCGCGAATATCGGCGATGCCAAGACGCTCGCCATCCACCCGGCAACCACGACCCACCAGCAGCTCTCGGAAGAAGAGCAGGCTGCCACCGGCGTCACACCAGATTTCATCAGACTCTCGATCGGCATTGAGCATATCGACGACATCATTGCGGACATCGGGCAGGCGCTGGGATGATGGGCCGGCAAGAAAAAAGCCGTGAATGAAAGGAGAGAACCATGCTGTTCGAAGACATTACGAAAACTATCGGCCAGACGCCGCTCGTCAGGATAAACCGGATGGCCGAAGGATCGGGCGCCACGGTCCTGGCCAAGCTCGAATACTTCAACCCTCTCTCCAGCGTGAAGGACCGCATCGGCGTCGCCATGATCGATGCCGCCGAGAAGGCTGGCCTCGTCAACAAAGACACGGTCGTCATCGAGCCCACGAGCGGCAACACCGGGATCGCGCTCGCCTTTGTCTGTGCGGCCAGAGGCTACCGACTCATCGTCACCATGCCCGACACCGTGAGCATGGAGCGCCGCCGGCTTCTCGATATCCTCGGTGCCGAGCTCGTCCTCACCGAGGGGAGCAAAGGCATGAAAGCCGCCATGGCAAAGGCCGAGGAGCTCTCCCATGAGATGCCGAACTCCTTCATGCCCCAGCAGTTCAATAACCCGGCGAATCCTGAGATCCACCGGAAGACCACTGCAGAAGAGATCTGGCGCGACACGGACGGAAAGGTCGATTTCTTCGTGGCGGGCGTCGGCACCGGCGGGACCGTAACCGGCGTGGGCGAGGTCCTTAAAGAGAGGAAGCCTGCGGTCAAGGTCATCGCGGTGGAGCCCAAGGACTCCCCTGTCCTCTCCGGAGGCAAACCCGGCCCGCACAAGATCCAGGGAATCGGCGCCGGGTTCGTCCCGAACGTCCTCGACCGGTCGGTCATCGACGAGATCACCGAGGTCTCGAGCGAAGATGCCGGCGCAACCGCCCGCCGCCTTGCCCGGGAGGAAGGAATCCTCTGCGGCATATCGAGCGGAGCCGCCATGTGGGCTGCCCTGCAGGTGGCCAAGAGGCCCGAGGCCGCAGGCAAGACCATCGTCGTCATCATCCCGGACACGGGCGAGCGCTACCTCTCCACCTGGCTGTTTCAGGAGTGAGCGTGGCGAACAGCCGGGTAATACGCCGGTCCTTCCCTTTTCAAGGTCTCAGCCTATTAATAAAATAATGGAGGAATATTGTATGAAGATGAAAAACCTTCTCATCGTGGTCTTGCTCGTTCTCATGGCAGGGGTTGTTCATGCGAAGGGTATGGAGGTTACTAAGAAGGCAGGTCCGAACACGGTCACGATAACGCTCCAGAACGATCCTCCGGTGACGGGCAAGAACGCCTTCACCGTCCTCGTAAAGGATGCGGCCGGCAGGGCCGTGACCGACGCACAGGTGACCCTCGTGTACGAGATGCCCGCCATGCCCGGCATGCCTGCCATGAGGTACAAGACCCCGGCCGTGCTGAAGGGCCGGCTCTATACCGGAACGATGAACTTCTCGATGGCCGGGCCCTGGCATATCAGCGTGAAGGTGATGCGAGGCGGCAAGACCGGTACGGCAAAGCTCAGCGTAGACGTTCACTGATTTTAGAAGGGCAGCATGGAGCGCCTCATCCGATCATGGGGTCTTGCGGTCCTCTTGTGGATGATCTTCATCCCCGCTGCATCGGCTGAAGACGTCCGTCTCGCGGACCTCATGGACGAAGCCCTGAGGAACAACCCGGAGATCCGCACTGCCGAGGCCCAGGCCGCCTCGGCAGCGCAGAGGATATCCCGGGAGGCAAGCCTGCCGGACCCGGTGCTCTCTGCCGGCTATCAGAACGAGGGCTTCAAGAGATACACCTACGGAGAGTCCCAGTTCTCCTGGTGGATGTTCTCCCTGTCCCAGACCTTTCCCTTTCCCGGAAAACGCTCACTCCAGAGAGAGGCTGCGTCCTATGAAGCCGAGTCTGCCAAGGCTGCGGCCGAGAGGATAAGGCGGGAGGTCGTGGGCAGGGTCAGGCAGGCCTATTACGACCTCTTCCTCGCCGACAGGGAGCTCGACCTCATCCGGGAGCGCAAGCCCCTCGCTTCGAAGCTGGAGGAGGCTGCCCTGGCACGCTATGCCGCTGGCACCGGAACCCAGGAAGACGTGATCATGGCCCAGTCCGCGAAATACATGCTCCTCGAAAACGAATCCATGGCCATAAGCAGGAGGGAGTCGGCAGAGGCGGCCATTCGACGGGAGACGGGCAGAACGGGTCTCACGCCCCTGGGCAGACCGGTCGAAACACCTCCCACACCGTTCGGCTATACCCTCGAAGAGCTCGTGGGAAAGGCTTCGGCGAATTCACCCGAGCTCGCCGAGCGGCAGAGGATGGTGCTCGTATCGGAGAAAAGGCTCTCCCGGGCAGAGAGGGAGGCATGGCCGGACATCACCCTCATGCCCCAGTACTTCAGTCTCGGGGACGGGATGGAGGACATGTGGGCCCTCACGGCGAGCATCCCCCTTCCCGTCTTCTACCGGCAGAAGCAGGGCGCGGCCATAGCGGAATCGTCTTGGAGCCTCGTCAGCTCCAGGAAGGAGCTCGAGTCGGCACGGCTGAAGGTCGAGTCGGAGATCAGGGACAACCTCGCCACGATAAGCGCATCGGATAAGGTCATCGATCTCTACCGGAATGCGCTCATTCCCAAGGCCAGGCAGAACATCGACGCGGCAATCGCGCTCTTCTCAGCGGGCAGGATGAATGCATACGAAGCCTTAAGTGCACTCAAAGCGCCCTTCGATTACGAGCTCACCCTGTGGCAGCAACGCATGCAGAGGGAGAAGGCCATCGCGCGGATCAAGGTCCTCACCGGAGACATGGAGGACGGCACATGAAAAGGAAGCAGTGGATCATGCTGAGTTCCGTCATCATCGCAGCAGCGGCCATCCTGATCGCCTTCTTCATTTTGAAAGGCGGCCGCGAGACCGGCAGGGAGGCAGGCCTTGGATCGAATACCCCTGCTTCGGCAGACCCTATGACGGACATGCCGGGCATGAATATGGAGAGCACGCCGCAGGAAGGCGAAACTTCTGAAGAAGCACCTGTCGTCGAGATCCCCGAGGACATGCAGCACCTCGTCGGGGTGAAGACCGCGCCTGCCGCAATCATGGAAATGAAGAGAACCATCCGTCTCACAGGGCGCATCGGGTATGACGAGAAGAACATCTCCACCGTGAACGCCAAGGTGGAGGGCTGGATAGAGAGGCTCTATGCGGATTATGAAGGCCGGTACCTGAAGAAGGGCGAGCCGGTCATCGACATCTACAGCCCCGATCTCCTGGCAGCCCAGCAGGAGCTCATAAGCCTCCTCGCATCGAAGGCTCCGGCCGGGAAGACGCAGACAGGCTCGATGATCGCCTCCGACTGGGAACGTCTGGGGGATGCCGCCAGGAAGCGCCTCAAGCTCTGGGACATATCGGACAGCCAGATCCGTGAGATCGAGCGGACGGGCAGGCCCGTGAAGGACATCACCCTGTCGAGCCCGGTGTCCGGATACGTGGTGAAGCGCTATGCCGCGCGGGGCATGAAGGTCTCGGCGGGCGAGCCCCTGCTCGATATCGTCAATCTCTCCCGGGTGTGGGCCATTGCAGAGGTGAGCGAGCCCGACATCGAGCTCGTCCGGGTCGGGATGCCGGTCAGGATTACCGTCACCGGGCTCCCCGGCAGGGTCTTTGATTCGAAGATCGATTACGTCTATCCCACGATGAGCGCCGAGACCAGGTCCCTCGAAGTGAGGACTTCGCTTCCGAACCCGGACGACATCCTCAAGCCTCAAATGTACGCCACGGTCGTGATTACGGCCGATCTCGGCAGGAGGCTCACCGTGCCCGAAGATGCGGTCATCGACACCGGCGAGCGCCAGATCGTCTACGTGGACAGGGGCGAAGGGAATTTCGAGCCCAGGGTGGTGACGGCAGGCCTGCGCTCCGACGGCATGAGAGAGATCATTTCGGGACTGACAGCCGGAGAGCGTGTCGCATCGTCCGCCCTGTTCCTCATCGATTCCGAGGCGCAGCTCAAGGGCGTTGTCCCTGCTTCAGGGCCGTCCGCCCCGCAGGAAAAGGCCCCGGAGCATGCCGGGCACCAGCACTGACAGGGAAGGCGCATGATAGCCAGGATCATTCAGTGGAGCGCGAGAAACAGATTTCTCGTCCTCCTCTTTACCGGGTGCGCCCTTGCCTGGGGCATCTGGGCCATGTATCGGATGCCCCTCGATGCCATCCCCGACCTCTCCGACACGCAGGTGATCATCTACACCGAGTGGCAGGGCCGGAGCCCGGACCTCATCGAAGACCAGATCACCTACCCGATCTCCTCCACCCTGCTCGCTGCGCCGAAAGTCCAGGCTGTGCGGGGATTCTCCTTCCTCGGGTCCTCCTTCATCTACGTGATCTTCGATGAGGGCACGGACATCTACTGGGCCAGGAGCCGCGTCCTCGAATATATCCAGGCGGTCAAGAACAAAGTCCCGGCAAACGTCAACCCCGTGCTCGGGCCCGATGCCACGAGCCTCGGCTGGGGGTTCTCCTACGCCCTCATCGACGAGAAGGGACAGCACAACCTCGCAGACCTGCGCACCATCCAGGATTACACCCTGAAGCTCGGCCTCGAGAGCGTGCCTGGCGTGGCACAGGTGGCCTCGATCGGCGGCTTCGTGAAGCAATACCAGGTCAATATCGATCCGGTGAAGCTCAAGGCGTACGACATCCCGCTCTCGAAGGTGATGGACTCCATCAGGAGAAGCAACCTCGACGTGGAGGGCAGGCTCCTCGATCTCTCCGGCGCGGAGTACATGATCCGCGGCCGGGGCTACATCAGGGGCGTGCAGGATCTCGAAAACATCTCCCTGGGAACCGACGAAAACGGCACCCCCGTCACGGTCAGGAACGTGGCCAACGTCCAGATCGGCCCGGAGATCAGGCGCGGCGTGGCCGACCTGAACGGCAAGGGGGAAGTCGCCGGAGGCATCGTGATCGTGCGCTTCGGGCAGAACGTCCTCGACGTGATCGAGCGGGTCAAGGAGAAGATCGACAGAGAGATCGCCCCCTCGCTCCCCCCCGGCGTGAAGGTCGTGGTCACCTACGACCGGTCGGACCTGATCTACCGGAGCATCGACACCCTCAAAGATGAGATCGTGAAACTCGCCCTGGCCGTGGCGGTCGTATGCATCGTGTTCCTCTTCCACCTCCCGAGCGCCCTCGTGGTCATCCTCACCCTGCCGGTGGCCATCATCGTCTCCTTCATCCTCATGTACTACCTGGGGATCACGTCGAACATCATGAGCCTCTCCGGCATCGCCATCGCCATCGGCGCCATGGTCGACGCCTCCATCATCATGGTCGAAAATGCCCACAAGAGGCTCGAGGCATGGGAGGAATCGGACAAAAGTGAGTCGAGGGCTTCAGTCATCATCGATGCGGCACGGGAGGTGGGGCCGTCTCTCTTCTTCTCGCTCCTCGTGATCACGGTGGGCTTCCTGCCGATATTCACGCTCCAGGCCCAGGCAGGAAGGCTTTTCAAACCGCTAGCCTACACGAAGACCTTTGCCATGCTCTTCTCCTCGATCCTGGCGATCACGCTCACGCCCCTGCTCATGACCTTTTTCATCAGGGGAAAAATCCGGCACGAAGACCGCAACCCCATCAGCAGGTTCCTGCGGTGGATATACCATCCCATTGCCGAGCTTGCTTTAAAGATCCCCCTCGCCGTCATCCTCATCGCAATCATCATCATGGCAGCCACGGCATTTCCCATCCTGAAGATCGGACGTGAATTCATGCCTCCGCTCAATGAAGGAATCCTCTTCTATATGCCCGTGACCGCCCCGGGTCTGTCGATCGCAGAGGCGAAGAAGCTGCTCGTGATCCAGGATTCGATCATCAGGCAGGTCCCCGAGGTGGAGTCGGTCTTCGGAAAGGCGGGCCGGGCGGAGACCCCGACCGATCCTGCGCCTCCCGAGATGTTCGAGACGGTCATCAATCTGAAGCCCGAAAGCCAGTGGCGTGCCGGTGCAACCTTGGACAGCATCCGCAACGAGCTGGGCGATGCCCTTGCGATCCCGGGAGTCTCGAATTCCTTCACCATGCCCATCAAAGCGAGGATCGACATGCTCGCTACCGGCATCAGGACGCCCGTGGGCATCAAGATTCTCGGCCATGACCTCTCGCAGATCGAGAAGATCGGCATGTCTCTCGAGGCCGCACTCCGGGATGTCACGGGTACACGGAGCGTCTATGCCGAGCGTGTCGGAACCGGATATTATATCGACTTCACGATAAGACGGGATGCCATTGCCCGATACGGCCTCAATGTCGAAGATGTGCAGAACGTGATCGAGTCTGCTGTCGGGGGGATGAACCTCACCACCACGGTCGAGGGAAGGCAGAGATTTCCGGTGAACATGCGCTACGCGCGGGAGCTGAGAAACGACATCGAGAAGCTCAAAAGGGTCCTCGTCCCGGTTGCCGGGAACGCCTCCCGGGCAAGCTCCTCCATGGGACCCGGTACGCAGCAAGCACCGGAAAAGCTCGCCTGGATACCCCTCTCCGAGCTGAGCCTTGTGCAGATCAAGCGCGGACCCACCATGATAAAGAGCGAGCAGGGGCTGCTCGCAGCCTACGTATATATCGACTACGCAGGGCGGGACATGGGAGGCTACATTGCCGAGGCAAAGAAAAAGGCTGCCGAGGTGAAGATCCCTGCCGGCTACCGCCTGGAGTGGAGCGGCGAGTATGAATACCTCCTCAAGACGGAAAAGGCCCTCACGGTCGTCGTCCCCCTCACCCTTCTCATCATCTTCGTGCTCATCTATTTAAACACGGGCTCGGCAGTGAAGACCTTCATCGTGCTCCTCGCAGTTCCCTTCTCCCTGGTCGGATCGTTCTGGCTTCTCTACCTCCTCGGCTACAACCTGAGCATCGCCGTGTGGGTGGGCCTCATAGCCCTCGCCGGACTGGATGCCGAGACCGGCGTGGTCATGCTCCTCTATCTCGATCTTGCCTACGCGAGGTGGAAGGGAGCAGGCAGGCTCATGAGCAGGGACGACCTCAGGGACTCCATCATGGAGGGTGCGGTAAAGCGCATCCGCCCCAAGATCATGACCGTGAGCGTCATCCTGGCAGGGCTCGTTCCCATCATGTTCAGCTCGGGCGCGGGCTCGGACATCATGAAGCGCATTGCCGCCCCCATGATCGGCGGCGTCCTCACCTCCACCATCCTCGAGCTCATCATCTATCCGAGCATATACTTTCTCTGGAGAGGACGCTCTCTCGATAGGGGCGCTGGATAGTTCCCTTATCTATTCCCCATCCTGTGTCCTGGTCTTTTTACTCATCATACCTCTTCGCATCGGAGAGGTAGTCCTTGAAGTTCTCGGCGTAGATATCCCAGATGGTCACGAAGAGCGCTGCGATGATGGGGCCGATGATGAAGCCCATCAGACCGAACATGCTGATCCCCCCGAGGGTCCCGAAAAAGATCAGGAGCTCGTGGAGCTGGACATCCCTGCCCACGATCCATGGCCTGAGGACGTTGTCGATGGACCCCACGAGGAAGGCGCAGAAGGCGAAGAGTCCGGCTGCCCTTGCATACTCGCCGGACACCGCAAGGATGATGGCAGCCGGTAGCCACACCAGTGCCGAGCCGACAGAAGGGATGATGGAGAGAAAGGTCATGATGGTTCCCCAGAAGAGTGCGCTGTCTATGCCGACGACCCAGAAGGCGAAACCTGCGAGGCTCCCCTGGATGAGACCGATCAGCAGCGTCCCCTTGAGGGTCGCGCGGGTTACCGAGGTGAACCTGTCCAGCAGCCGCTTCTCCGCAGTGTCCGGCAGGGGCAGGTAGTGCAGCACCCTGTCCAGGATACCCCTGCCGTCCCGTAAAAAGAAGAACATGGTGTAGAAGAATATGAGGAGCAGGAAAATCGAATAGAGGGTCATTACCGTGATCGCCGAGATGCTGTTGAACAGGGTCGTGCTCAGGCTCCCGACTATCTGCCCCGCCTTCTGGAGGATGAGGTTCCGGTATGCATAGAGCTGCTCGGAGAAGGGAAGATACCCGAAGAGCTCATCCAAGGCAGACGGCTTTCTCGCCCACTGCTCTATCCAGGGCGTCACGGACTGGCTGATCTTGATCGCCTGTCCGGTCACGATGCCCAGCACCCCGGCCAGCGGCAGAAAGATGATGAGCAGGACGATGAGCAGGGTTACGATGGAGGCAAGCGACTTCCTTCCCCTGAACCACCTCTCGAATCTCTTGTATATCGGCTGGGCCATTGCCGAGAAAATGCCCGCAAGAATGATGGCCATGATGAATCTCCGTATCATGGATACGAAGAGGATCGACACGACTAGAACGATAAGCAGAATCGATGCTCTGTTCACCGAGGAACGATTCATATCACCTCCGGATATCCAGTCAGCAGGGCCGGCTCATACAATTCACTGTAAAGGGCGCCGCCATTCGGCCTTAAAAGGAAACACTCCCCTTTTGTTTAAGTAACTGCCCGAATTCATCATATCAATATCCCGTTATATTTTGAACAGCTTTGTGGAGATTCCCGGCAGTGCCCTTCTTGGGGACAGGAGGATTCGGGTCCATCCGCTTGCGCCCCTTACCGGGCCGAATTGCAGACGGGGAACGAACGGCCGGGAGAGGGACAGTTACATCGAGCCGCCCGACGGGGCCGGAGCCGGATTCACCGGAGTATCGACCTTTCCGCCAGGCTGGCCTTTCGCGTCCGGTCCCTGCTCGGCTCCCCCGGCCCGGCCGTTGCCGGCAGCGCTCTTTCCCTGACCCGGCGTCTTCTGGTTCGACGCGGGAACGAGCGCGTCTTCGGTCTCCCCACCTTTCTCGTCATTGTACCGCGCATGCTCGGTGATGAGCCTGTCGTAGATCATCATGATGGTATTCACGTATACCTCATGGTGGTTGTAGGCCCAGATGGCCTGCCGTTTGTTCTTGATCGCCGCATCTTCCTTCCATCCGGCGAGCTTCAGGTAGTTGGCGACGCTCACGATGCAGTCCTCCATGTCGAAGGGATCGACCTTTCCATCATCGTTGCCGTCCACGCCGAACCTCACGAACGAAGTAGGGATGAACTGGGCGGGCCCGAGCGCGCCTGCAAAGGAGCCGTTGATGCTGATCGGGTCGATCCCGAGCCTCTCCGACAGGCTGATGAGGGCCGAGAGCTCCTCGAGGCCCCACTTGCCCTTTTTCCGGGCGTCATTGATAACCTTCTCCGTCGGCACGTACCCGCTTCTGACAGTCTGGAGCACGGACGTGAAGTACTCCGAGTCGAGCAGGGTCGTGAGCGAGGTATATACCCTGAACACGTTATATTTCATGGGATAGTCCCCGAGCCTGGTCTCGAGGATCAGAATCGCGGTGATGACCTCCGGAGACACCTGGTAGCGTTCCCACGCCGTCTCGAAGGCGTCTTCATACTCGGCGATGAACTCGATGCCCTTTTTGTAGAACTTCGGGCTCACCTCCATGACCTTCGGGTTCTTGGCGGACGGCTGCGGGGCCGAATCGAACACGTTCTTGGTCATGATGGCGGTGTTGACGGTCACCCGCGGGTCGCTGAGCAGGGTGCGGACGTACGCCCTCTTGTGGCCCTTGCTCACGAGCATGTCCTCGACGAAATGCTTGGGGTCGAATGCGGCAGCCTCCTCCTTGGGAGGATTCGGCAGCGGATCTTGCTGCAGTTTCGGCTGCGAATTGGGCAGCGGAGGCTTTTCGCTGGGGATGTGGGTGCATGCCGTCAGGGCGAAGAGCGCAAGCGAGGCCATAAAAACGAGTGTTCCTGGTGCGTTTGTTTTTTTCATGTCGTCTGCTTTCTTTGATACGGGGATAAACACGTGCTGTTGTGGAGATGATCCTAGCCCATTTCCGGCCCGAGCACAAGGCCTGTCTCAGGCCTGCCTTACCGGACTCCCTTCCAGCGGGACCGTTACCCCGGCGATGCCTTGAAAGCGCCGGGGCAGAACCTTATCAGAAGGGATAATACCCAAAGGGAGGGACGAGATGATGAAGGTGGAGAAACTCATGACAATCGTTCTGGCCGGCGCCCTCGTGATCGTGCTCGCATCGCCTGTTGTTGCGCAGACCGGAAACCGCATGGGAGGGGGATACGGCATGATGATGGGCGGCGGACCTCATTTCATGGGCACGCAGCTCACGCCCCAGCAGCAGCAGGCCCTGCAGAACATCGAAGCCGGCCACAGGGATGCGTTCCTCACTCTGCATAAAAAGCTCTGGGCAAAGAAAATCCAGCTCGCGGCAGCCCTTACGGAGGACAAGATCGACCAGGGTAAGGTGAACTCCCTGGTGAGCGACATCAACAAGCTGCGCTCGAGCCTGTTCGAAGAGCAGGTGAAGATGCGTGTCGAGATCGCGAAGGCAGGTCTCGCCTATTATGCCATGGGAAGCGGACACATGATGGGCCGCGCCATGCGAGCGGGCATGATGGGCCCATGCCCGATGATGGACGCCGATGACTTCGACTAATAGCGTGTCTTTGAGCAGTTGAGTCTTCCTGCCTTCTCCGGTTTCCTCAGAGCCGGGCATTCTGACAGAGAACCGGGAGAAGGCGGCATGATTTCCATTGATTTGCCGGCAGAGTTGGGGGACAATCGGGACGGATCCCGCCTTCATGCATCGGCATGTGCATAGCCGGGCCGGGGTCTGGTTTGTATACGAGAACGTCCCGGGAATGGAAATGCTTCATGAGTTCGGGGTGCCGGGTGACCAGGGGCGACCCATATGCAAGGCTGCGGGATATGCCCCGACCGCTGCCCTGTCGGCCTCCCTCGAACAAACGGCTTCGGTGGACAGGAATCTCTGCCCGGGCTGAGGGCTCTGCGCCGGCGCCTGCCCGATCGGCGCAATCCCGCTTGGCCGAAACCGGACAGGGAGGAGCCCTTCGGCAGGGCCGTCGATCCCGGTCTGGCAATCCTCAAGGGCAAGGCAGAATCGGGCTGACAAGGAGCGGATATGGACAGCGCATCGCACACGGTCATAACCATTTCCCGGCAGATCGGGAGCGGAGGAACCTACATCGGCTATCTGCTCGCAAAGGAGCTCGGGTTCAAGTATGTGGACAGGGAGGTCCTCCGCAAGGCAGCGGAACACTTGAAAACCGACGAACGATGGCTGGAGCAGTATGATGAAAGATCCTCGGGCCTCATCGAGAGCGTCCTGAAGGTTTTTTCGCTCGGACAGCCCGAGACCACCTACATGCCGACGGTCAAGTTGCCGGTATACGACAGCGACCTGTTCAGGCTCGAGTGCAGGATCATGAAGGATATTGCCCGGAGATACGATGCCGTCATCGTGGGAAGAGGTGCCTTCCACGCCTTGAAGGACCACCCGGGGCAGGTCCGCTTATTCATCCATGCCCCCATCGACTTCCGCATACAGCGCCTGATGAAGGTTCAGGGAATCTCCGATGCCGGGGAGGCGAGGAAAATCGTCGAGGAGTCGGATATGAGGAGGACGAAGTTCGTGCGAGACATGATCGGCGTCGACTGGACCGATGCACGGAATTTCCACCTGTGCCTCGATGCGAGCCTCGTCGGTTTTCCTGCGAGTGTAGAGTTGATCCGCTCGCTCGTTCCCGTGAAGACGAAGCGATCCATGAATTCGTGAAGGCTCTCCTTGGCGTTTCAGGGCGCGAAGAAATCCCTCGAGAGCGCCTTTGCCGCATTTTCGAGGAGGTCCTGCAGTGCCTCCGAGATGACGGGAATGTCGTCTTCGTTTCCGCATGAGGCATTTACGGGGGAGCTGAAATCGTATTTCTTGCCCCCGGTCCTCCAGAGGATGCGGTTGGTCCTGGCATCGATCAGCTCTGCACGCACCTGCACCTCGACCGCCATATGGTCGTTGTAGGCATAGACGTAATGGCAGTAGGGGCCGTAGCGTACGAGATCGACCACGATGAGGTAATCTGCGCCGTAGGTTTTCCCGAGACCGCGGAAGTCGGTCTTTTCATACGACCTCCTCATGTCCCATTCTCTGAACTTGGGGAAATACGATCTCATGACCAGCTGATCCACCTTGAATGCCGAGAAACCCCTTCTTTTGAGCCCGCTCACGAAAAGATCTTCAACGAGATGAAATTCCCTTGCATCCAGCTTCAGCATAGCCTTCTGCAGCGGTTTCATCTCGGCGAGACGCAGAGGCTCGGTGACCATGTCTTCCAGCCAGGGCTCGTTGTTCATCGCAAAGGGGGCCGAGGTATTGAAGGTCTCTGTCGGGGGCGCCAGCTTTGTCGTTTCGGCAGGCGGCGGCGTCAGCAGGACTACCCCTATCTTCTTTCCCTGCTGCTGCCAGAAGTGAGGGTCGAGTGGAATGGGCCTGACCGATGAGCAACCTCCCGGGCAAAGCAGAACGGGTATAAGGATGCCTAAGACTATCCTTGATTTCATGTCTACCTCCTTATCGAGGCTCTACTCATGATAGTACTGCGCCCGGAGCCGAGCTCAATGGCCCATGTAAGCTCACAAACCAAGGCTGGAAGCCTTCCTGTAATGGATAAAGGGGGGTTGTTTTGCAACTGGCCGGATATTTTCTGTTTATTGCTATCCAATTTTAGAATATAATATGGTTATTGATGTTGTCCGTTGAGCTCAGGGGCAGCCTTCCTGGACGTGGCGGAGTGGCATGAGGATATCAGAATACGACAAGGAGGTTGTTTATGAAGAATTCCCGTATCAGGTTGTGCTGCGCGTTCTTTCTCATCGTAATCACCCTGTTCGCAGGCTCGACCTCCACGTATGCCGCAACCGGGCGGCAGATGGCCCAGAGTGCGATCACATCGTTGAGATCAAAGGCCCTGACCGTGACGACAAGGAATGTCCCGACACTCGAATGGTCATGGTTCGAGGTCAATTTCTACGATGAGGTTTATCCCCTGACCGTGGATTTCGTGGGCAGCAACTTCCAGTGCCCAAGAAAGGTCATCTATCTTCTCCCGGGGGGAGGCGTAAATTTCAGATCGAGCTTCCTGACCCCCACAAGCGACAATCTCGCCCAGTTCTTCCGGAAGAACGGCTATCTCGTGGTCGGCATCACCCCGCGGGAGGACAATGTTCCCATCCTGCTTTCCTATCGCTGCATGGAGGGCTGGGGGCTGGAAAAGCACCGGTTCGACATCCGGAAGATCATCAGCATCATCCAGGGGAAGATCGGCCTGCCCTATACAATTCTCGGTCACTCGTTCGGTGCCGCGTATGCCCTTGATTATGCGAGCCGCTACTCCGACAGTGCTCTGGAGAGAGGGTCATCGCTCTCGACATCTACAGCTTCGGCCCTGATGACATCGAAGCCGTCGGCAAATCGATCAGATCGAGAGACGCCTACCAGGAGCTGATCAATGAAGGCACATATGCGGACTCGTCCTACTCGCAGATGAAGTCCCTCATTCTCGCCTCGGCGCTCTTCCCGAACATCGATTCAGGCCAGCCGCGAACAGCCCTCGGCTATCCTGGCAACTTCACCTTCGAGGGCATGCTGTACTTTTCTCTGATCTCCAGTTCCCTGCTCGACGGAACCGCCACGCCCAAGACCGGCCTGCCGGGAGACTGGCCTCTGGTCCAGAGTTATGAAGCAGGCTCGTACAACCCCGCATATGATACGCAAGACGACGGGTACGGATTATCCGTATCGAGCATGTGCACCCTGAAAGAAGCCGGCCTCAAAGTCGGGAGCGGGCTTGTTCCCTGCGCACTGTATCGCGATTTTTATGCCGTTAACGCAGGATCGGGGTCATACGCCATCAACTGGCAGGCGATCACCAAACCGGTCCTGTGGATCAACTCCGCCCTGGGATACGGCAATCGGCAGTACGGTGCAGACCGGATAAACAGCGCTCATCCCGGACGCTGCGAGACAGACGAGATTCCCGGGTACGGGCATCTGGATCTGCTCGTCAACCCAACGGCGAAAACCGATGTCTGGAGCCTGTTCATCGAGTAGTTTTTCAGCGGACAGGCGTTCCGCAAAGAACCCCCCGGATTATTCATGAGCCGAGCTCCCGGGTCCGACCGGGAGCTCGGGCTTCGTCTGCGGCTGTCCATACGAACTCCCACGGCGCATACCCTTGAGAAAACAATATAAGCTTCTAATATCAGGTTATACATTCACGCTCTTCCGCCTCGATGAAATGATTTTTGCCTTCGGAGGCGCACATGCCCGCGGTTCTGCACAATGTCGGCTTCTCTCATGCCCGGAGACCGACCGGCCTGTGCACCCTCTTTCTCATCGCTGCGTGCAGCCTGGCAATCCTCTTCACGAACCTCGGCGTGTATCCCCTCTGGGGCTCTGAAGGCAGGTGGGCAGTCATCGGGAAGTACATGTTCGAAAGCGGTGACATCTTCACTCCCCTCCTCGGGAAATCGGTCTACTGGGACAAACCCCTCGTCTCATACTGGCAGATCCTGCCCTTTGCCTCTCTGCTGGGCAGGGTGAGCGAGCTTGCCGCACGGCTGCCGTCTGCCCTGTGGGCCTGCGTCATGCTCCTTCTCACCTATGACCTTGCCCGCAGGTGGCTCGGCAGATCGAGTGCGCCTGCTGCAGCAGCCGTGCTCTTCACGAGCTGTGGCTTTGTCTTCTGGGGTCGCAATGCCCAAGTCGAGATGACCAATGCCGCCATGATCACGCTCATCCTCTGGTACTTCTTCACCCGCAGGGAAGGCCGCGGCTCTGCCTGGATCTTTGTGCTCGCCTTCCTCATGGGCATTGGCTCGAACATGAAGGGGCTCACTGCCTTAGGTGCCCCGGTCTTCTGCATCCTGCTCACGTCGATCGCGACGCATGACTGGCAATGGCTGCCCCGGCCCCGGACTGCTCTCGCCGCTGCAGCCGTTTTTGCTGCCGCCTTTCTCCTCATCCCCCTTGCAAGCTGTCTGGCATCGTCATCCTGCGGACCTCTGGCGCTGATCTGGAAAGAAAATGTCGTCCGCTTCTTTCAGCCCTTCGATCATAAAGCATCTTTTTTCGTCTATTTTTACAGGATATTCGACCTGGGTGCGCCCTGGTCGGTCCTGCTCCCTCTTTCCCTCTTCACCTGTTTCGGGCACGGCAGATACCATGAAGGCGGTGTTAAAAACGCCCTGCTCGTATCAGCGGGCATCTTCCTGTTCTTCACCCTTTCCGGCTCACGGCGTTCGTATTACCTCCTGCCCATACTTCCCTTTACCTCGATCCTTCTCGGGGATTTCATCGCCCGATTCATCAGGAACGAGCTCCCCCCGAAAACAGGGCTTGCGGTAGAACTCACCGGCATCCTGATCGGGGCATCCCTCATGGGGCCGCTTGCAATGTTCTTCATCAGGCCGCTCCTGCTGCCGCAGAGCATGAGCGTCCTCTTTCCGTGGGCAGTCGTTCTCGCTGCCGGCGGGGCTGTCATGGTACTGAGCTTTCTCCGACGGTATGCCCTCGGCATGGTTGCACCGGTCGCTCTGGTCTGGCTCGTTTTCGTCTTCGCCGTCATCCCATGGGCGTCCGCCCAGCCCGGGAATATTCGCTCGGAAACGGCAAAGCTCAATGCCATGGACAGACCGGTGGGATTCCTCAGCTCGGATGATGCCAAGACCGTTTTCTATCTCGAGAGACCTTACGCGGTTCTGCCCGATATCGATAAGGCCCGTGTCTGGGCGGAACGGACAGGCGGGGTGATCGTCACAGACAGCAACCTGCCGGATCTGTCCTGGCAGGCCGTCATAGACGAAGGAAGATGGAAGGCCTTCATCATGAAGAAGTCGAGCGATTACAGCGAAAGCTCCCCGCCGCCCCAGCCGGGACCTGCAGCCTGAGAAAAGCAAATCATGCATATCCGTGGTCACGGAACCACTGGATGGATTCCCTGACCGAGCTCTCGACAGGCATGAACTCGAGGCCGAGCTCCTGTCTGGCCTTTGAATTATCGAAATAGAGGTGCTGCGAGCTGTACTCGATCTCGGGCGGTGTGGACATGGGCGGCTTGTTGGTCACATGATCGGAGAGCCACTTCAAGCACAGAGAACCCGCCTTCGCCAACGGCACGGGGATCTTCAGGAGGATCCGGTCTTCGAATCCCGCCTCCCTGCAGACGAGTCTCGTAAAATCCTTGATGGAAATGTTGAGGTTCCCCAGGATATAGAGGTTGCCGGTCTTTCCCTTTTTCGCAGCAAGCACATGCCCCCGCGCCACATCCCGGACATCCACGATGTTGATGCCGCCCGTGAAGTACGTCCTGTTGAGGCCTTTGAGGATATCCACGATGATCTGGCCCGTGGGCGTGGGAACGATGTCCCCGGGCCCGAACGGGAAGCACGGGTTGACGACCACGAGGTCGAGGCCGTTGGCGGCAAAGCTCAATGCCTCCTGCTGGGAGAGATACTTGGTGAGGACATAGTGGTTGCCGAGCGTATACTGATTGAAGAGAGTCTGCTCGTCGCTGTACGCCTGGCCGGGGGCGATGCCTATGGCAGCGATCGAGCTCGTATACACCACCCTGCCCGCCCCTGCCCGCAGGCATGCCCACAGGATATTGCGCGAGCCCTGGATGTTCACCTCGTAGATCCTGCTCCAGTCCTTCATCCAGATGGAGTAGACGGCAGCGAGGTGGAAGACGGTATCCACATTCTGAACGGCGTTCCAGACAGCTGCGACATCGAGGACGTTGCCCCTCATCATCTCCACATCGAGCCCGTTGAGATTCGATACATCCTCACCTGGACGGATGAGGCACCTCACCTCGACATTTTCGGCGAGGAGCTCCCGAACGACGTGGGAACCTATGAACCCGGCCGCACCGGTAACCAGGACCTTCTTCATGGAAACCTCCCTTTTGGGCATACAATAATCAGCAATATAATAATAACATGGCTTCCCGTCCTTGTCAACCTGATGTTGTATCAGCGGCTCTGCCAGGAGTCAAGCCGGGGAAAACGAAAGAGTACGATCACTTCCCGGAGCCTTGCCGGCATCGATTCTCCAGAAAAGCTTTGCAGGTGCATTTTGCCTGCCCGGGTCATTTAGAGATTATCCGCTCCTTTCCTATAATGCATTGTATGCCGTCAGGCGCTCAAAGCGGGGGACAGATGGAACAGGGCAGCGTCCGCAGGAGATCGAGACTCTCATTCATTATCCGGGCCTTCAGCTACAGGAACTATGTGCTCTTCTTCAGCGGACAGGGCATATCCATCATCGGAACGTGGATGCAGCAGATAGCCATGACTTGGCTCGTCTACCGCATGACGGGCTCCACCTTTCTTCTGGGCGTGATCAGCTTCACGGGCATGATTCCCATATTCTTCCTCTCTTCTCTGGCCGGTGTGTTCGCCGACCGCCACAACCGGTACCGCATCGTGGTTGTAACCAACTTCCTCGCCATGGGGCAGGCTTTCGTCGCGGCGTTCCTCACCCTCACCGGCATCATCACCGTGTGGCACATCGTCGGCCTGAGCTCTTTCCTCGGCATGGTCAACGCCTTCGAGATACCCGCCCGCCAGGCACTTGTCATCGAGATCGTCGAGAACAAGGAAGATCTGGGCAATGCCATTGCACTGAACTCCTTCATGTTCAACGGAGGCCGGCTCATAGGCCCCTCGATCGCAGGCATCCTCATCAGCCTTTTCGGGGAGGGGACCTGTTTTCTCATAAACGGGTTCAGCTTCCTCGCCATCATCCTGGCCCTGCTGGCCATGAGGATCTCATCAAGAAAACGGGCGGCAGCAGGAATCAGGATCCTGAAAGGACTGGCGCAAGGATACAGATACGCATTCAGGGCAGCCCCCATCCGCAGCCTTCTCATCCACCTGGGCATCATAAGCTTCCTGAGCATGCCCTATACGGTGCTCATGCCGTATTTTGCCAGGGACTACCTTCACGGAGGCCCGGACACCCTTGGGGTTCTCATGGCCTCATCGGGGTGCGGGGCCATCATCGGGACTGTCTCCCTCGCCTCGCGGAACACGATCCGGGGTTTGAGCAGGGTGATCGTCGCTGCCTCCCTCATATTCGGGGCCGCCATGATCGCCTTTGCCTTTTCGAAAATCCTCACCGTCTCGATCATCCTGCTGTTTTTTGCCGGATTCGGATTGATCGTGCAGATGGCTTCCAGCAACACGATTCTGCAGACCATCGTCAGGGACGATATGCGCGGAAGGGTGATGAGCCTCTATGCCATGGCATTTGCCGGAATGGCCCCTTTCGGGAGCCTCCTGGCAGGGGCCCTCTCCTCGAGGATCGGCCCCCAGGAAACCCTTGCCGTCAGCGGAATAGCCTGCATCATCGAAGCCCTCGTCTTCATAGGACCGGCTTCCACTCTGGAGAAAGCGGTCAGGGGCCTGAAGACTTGAATGATTCTCTTCACATTCGACAACGGCCATGAGTGAATGGAAGAGGCTCTGTCGGACAGGGAAAAGGGAAAATGATCATTTGTACAGGGACAGGAAAACATGTAGTATTAAATATGGCTTGCAGTACAATGTAAAAAAGAGGGGACCCATGGCTGAAGACGTGAAGATAACGATCCTTTCGGAAAACACCTCGGAGAAGGAGAACCTGGCCGCTGAATACGGCCTCTCGATGTGGATCGAGGCCGACGGGACCGATATCCTCTTCGATACCGGCATGTCGGGGGCCTTTGCGAAGAATGCCGAGGTGCTCGGCATCGATCTCTCAAAGGCAGTTCACCTGTGTTTGAGCCACGGCCATTTCGACCATACAGGCGGGGTCGCTCTTGCCCTCGAGCACGCTCCGCAGGCCCTGGTCCACCTCCACCCCGATGCAGCGAGGCCGAAGTACCTGTCCGGCGGCGCGAACCAGTCGATGCGCATCGGGATGCCGGAGCCCGCCATCACGGCCATCCGGAAAGAGACCTCCCGGTGCCTCTTCATGACGGACGTCACCCGAATCACCGAGCATGTCTGCCTCACGGGCACCATTCCGAGGAAGACGGCCTTCGAAAGGATCGTCGAGCCGTTTACCCTCGACCCCGAAGGCAAAATCCCGGACACGATCCCCGACGACCAGAGCCTATGGATCGAGACCGACAAGGGGCTGATCGTGGTCCTCGGATGCGCCCACTCGGGCGTGGCGAACACGGTCGAATACATCAGGGAGAAGAGCGGATGCGAGGACATCCGGGCCATCATCGGCGGCATGCACCTCATGAGCTCGGATCAGGATACCATAGCGAAGACCGCGGAGGCGATCGAAAGCTTTCACCCCGGCCTCATCTCTCCGAACCACTGCACCGGCGAGCCTGCCAGCACGTATTTCAGGGAGCGGTTCAGGGGTATCTATCAGCCGAGCACAACGGGAACGGTTTTCACCTTTCCGCTATGAAAAGCACGACGGAGGAGAACTGCATGCACGAGAAGGCATTCCAGGATTATTATCCCGATCATTTCAGCCACTGCTACGGATGCGGCAGGCTCAACGAGCAAGGGCTCAAGATCAAGAGCTACTGGGACGGAGACGAGACCATCTGCACCTTCACCCCTGAAAAGAAGTACACCGCGATTCCCGGCATTGTGTACGGCGGACTGATCGCATCGGTGATAGACTGCCACAGCACCGGGTCTGCAGCCGCTTTTGCCTATCGGGCCGAAGGCAGAGAGATGGGCAGCGAACCGGCCATACGGTTCCTGACTGCATCCCTCCACGTGGACTACCTCAAGCCCACACCTCTCGGGGCGACCCTGACGCTCAGGTCGCACGTCAAGGAGATCAAGGGACGCAAGGTGATCATCGCCACCGAGCTCTCCGCCAACGGCGAGGTGTGCGCACGGGGAGAGCTCGTGGCAGTGAGGGTTCCCGAGGCCCTCGTTCAATCCCTGGTCGATGCGGGGAAGAACCTCTGACGCCCTGCTGCCGGAAGAATGCCCGATAGAGGCTCTGTCTTTACAATAGTGCAAAGGATACTGCCGGACATGTTTTACAAGCTCCTCCTGGCTTTCATTCTCGTCCCCATTGCGGAGATCTATGTCCTCGTCAAGGTCGGAGGGTACATCGGCGCCCTCAATACCGTGGCGATCGTGGTTATCGTGGGAATTGCCGGTGCATATCTCGCCCGTCTCCAGGGGATGCAGGCGCTCTTCAGGGTCAGGACAAGCCTCCAGCATGGAAGGATGCCGTCTGGAGAGATCGTTGACGCCTTTTTGATCCTCCTCGCAGGAATCATGCTCCTGCTGCCCGGATTCATCACCGACCTGGCAGGGCTCGCGCTTCTCTTTTCACCGACACGGGAAATGATAAAGAAGCAGCTCATGAAAAGGATCGACGTCTGGCTCAGGAGCCATACGATCCATATCAACTACGACCCGTGAAGGGATCACCCCTTCAGCGTCCTCAGCAGCCTGAAGACATCCTCGTCGTCCATGATCCTGGGCACGGGATAGGGGATGCATTCCCAGTGGATCGAGTCTGCGATCTCACGGAAATCCGATTCTTTGAGCTCGGGAATGGTTGCCTCTATGCCGTACGTACGGTTAATGCCCCGTAACGCCTCGATAAAGGCCGCCGCCTTCCGGGAATCGCTCATGTCTGGTGTCGAGACATTGATGACGTCGGCGAGCCTGCCGAGCCTCTTATGGACCGTATCGCCGTAGTATTCGAAGACCGGGGGCATGACCGCACCGATCACCCTTCCGTGGGGGAGGTTGTACATGCCGCCGATCTTGTGTGCGAACGGATGGACATAGCCGGTCAGCGACCGGTTGAGCGCGATGCCGGCATAGTACGAGGCGAGGAGCATCTGTCCCCGTGAGGCAAGATCCCTGCCGTCTCTGTACACCTTGTCGAGGTTCTCGAAAATGATCCTGACCGCTGCCTCGGAATAGATGTCGCAGACCCGGCAGTGCGCCGCGCCGATGTAGCCCTCGATCGAATGCGAGAGCGCGTCGATGGCGGTAATGGCCGTAAAGAACGGCGGGAGGCCTAAGGTGAGCTCGGGATCGAGCACGATGAAGTGCGGGTGGATCATGAAGTCGTTCACCGTGTACTTCGTATGCTTCGCCGGATCGGTGATGACGGCGGCGCTCGTGGTTTCCGCGCCCGTGCCTGCGGTCGTCGGCACCGCAAAGATGCGGGGCAGCCTTTTCGGGATGGGGAGCATCACCTTCATGTACCCGCCCAATTTATCTGCTCTGAGGTGAGGCCTCACCACCCTTCCGGCAACGACCTTTGCGCAGTCCATGGACGAGCCGCCGCCGAATCCGACAACGGCGTCACAGCCGTTTTTCAGATAGAGCGCGTATGCATCCTCGACATTGTCGATCGTGGGGTTCGGCTGCACGCCGTCAAAGAGCGCAAAGGGCATGCCGATCGCATCAAGCCCGGTAATCAGGCCTTTAAGAAGACCCAGCTCCATGAGAATGGAGTCGGTGACGATGAGCGGCTTGCGGACCCCCCGGGCCTTCATCAGCGCGGGGAGCTTCCTGATGCTTCCTGCGCCCTGCATGACCTCGCTCTCTTGCGGGGGAATGAGATACATCGAATAGGCCAGGGCTGTTTTCAGCGTCCTCAAGAGCGGCTTTCTCAAAGGAACCATGTCGTCAGACCTCCTTATCCAATCTCATCTTCATGTAACACGGCATGACCGTGCCGGGTTGAAGTATATGATAAATCCCATTACTGTCAAGAGGTTCCACCCCATGTCATGACCTCGTTCGCCTTCATCCCGGGATTGGTGACGTGACGACCCTTCACGGGCGGTTCCTGAAGAGGTCGCTCAGCATGGCATCTCCGACATGGGCGACCGATCTCTCGAGGGCGCCGCGGATCTTCGGAAAGCAGCCTGCATCGTCGCAACTGCACGAGACCGGGTTCTTCACCTCTACACGAGGACTCTGCCAGATGATTTTGCCCGATGCGAGATCTACCATCCTCGCCTGCATGTCTGCATTCACGGAGGCGAGCTCCCGGCCCGAGCGCCGAGTGGGGCAGAAGACACCGTACCGCTTGCAGTCGATGATGACGAGGGCATCATATCCCTCGAGTTCCTTGACTTGCCGCACGTCACTCACGTCCCCCTGGATGGGAACGGCACGGTATCCGGTTTGTTCGAGCCTCTTCACGAAGTGCTTCTGGACAGCCATGGGCAGCTTGGCGTCCAAGGCACGGAGCCTTTCCTCGAGGGTGCCTGTTTCGGCGGAAGGTGCGGGAAGATGCTTTGCAGAGCTGCCGTAGTCCCTCGTTTCGAGTCCCTCCCCCCCGTACCCGAACTCGCTCTGCATCTCTCCCTGATCGCTGTACTCTCCGCCCTCATCATACGCCTCGCCTCCTCCGGCAAGGGTACTGCCATAGGGGAGCGGGCGGCCGAAGAGGGTCAGGCTTTCCTTTACCTTTGGCTCGGATGTCCCGGCAAGGGCGACCCCGATGGTCAGCTTCTCTCTGGTCCAGAAATCGGCCGGCAGAGGTATGGCCTTCGACGACATGCACGCACCGAGCAGGGCCATGATCAGGAAGCAGCCCGGAAGGCGGAAACAGGGTCTCTTCATGACCATAAATCCATGGTTGGTTTTCCCGGCGCCTGTCATCCCGGCACGATGCTCCCGTGGGCCATTTCCTCGAGCCGCCTGATCCTTTCTCCCATGGGGGGATGGGTCGAGAACAGGCTCGAGAGGAACTGACCCCTCAAAGGATTGACAATGAACAGGGGTGCGGTGACCGGATTGACGTTCACGGGATTCTCCCGGACGCCGGCATCGAGCTTCCGCAAGGAATCGGCCAGAGCCAGAGGGTCTCCGGTCAGGCGCGCGCCTTCATAGTCTGCCTGGTATTCCCTCGACCGGGAGATGGCAAGCTGGATGATCATGGCGGCAATGGGGGCCAAGATCGCCACTGCCAGCAGTCCGAGGACCCCTCCCCGGTTTTCATGGTCGCGGCCCATGCCGCCGAACATGGCGCCGAACTGCGCCATCCTGGCGAGGATGAATATGGCGCCGGCAATGGTGGCGGCAAGGGTTGATATGAGCACGTCCCGGTCCTTCACGTGAGAAAGCTCATGGCCGAGGACACCGCCGAGCTCGCGGTTATCGAGCAGGCCCATGATCCCGGTCGTTACGGCCACGGCTGCGTGGCTGGGGTTCCTGCCGGTGGCGAAGGCGTTCGGCATGGGCGTGTCCACGATATACAGCCTGGGCATGGGAAGACCATCGGCTTGGGAGAGGTTCTTCACGATCGAGTACAGCTTCGGATTATCGGTCTCCCCGATCTCTTTTGCCCGGTACATGGAAAGCACGATCTTGTCCGAGAACCAGTAGGTGGCGAAGTTCATGATCGCTGCGAAAACGAGGGCAATGATCATGCCCTGCCTGCCGCCGAGGAGGTTGCCGATGGCCATGAGCAGGAAGGTCAAACCGAGCATCAGGAGAAACGTCTTCAGTGTGTTCATGGTTCACCTCGATGAAACTGTAGATATTTCCATGGCAATCATTCTCAACACTCGTGCTGGAACAATCTTTCATAAATCAAAAGCCGCCTCTCTCGTGGAGGATCTCATGCGGAGAGGGATCTCTTGCAGGAGGGAAGATCTTTCCTACTATTACTCTTATTTGTACAAGGGAGGGGACCATGGAGAAAATGTCTCTTCGCATGGTTTGCGGCATTGCAGCTCTTGCCTTTTGCACCTGCTCTCTTCACCAAGCCTGTGCGGAAAGCCCCCTGATAACGCATGTCAAGTCGGACCCTGCCCAAGGCCCTGCCGGTGCAAAAGCAGATCAGGAGAGATTCCGCACCGCCATCATCAGGATCGCCAAGGACTCTATCCCTGCTGTCGTGCATATCGAGGTAACGGAGAGCCAGGTGGTGGAAAGCCCGTCGCTTCCCTTTGAGGGTGATCCTTTCTTGAGGCAGTTCTTCAATATTCCCAAGATCCCGAAAAGGCTCCGGAAGGAATTGAAGGGCATAGGGACAGGCATGATCATCAATGACCGGGGATTCATCCTCACGAATTACCATGTGGTGGAAGGTGCGACGCAGATCCAGGTGGCGCTCTCCGATGGGAGGGAGTTTCCGGGCAGGGTCATAGGTACGGACCCCAAGACGGATCTTTCCGTAATAAAGATAGATGCAGAGACAAAGCTTCCCTACGTGACATTCGGCGATTCAGACAAGGTCCAGGTGGGCGAATGGGTAGTCGCCATAGGACAGCCGCAGGGTCTCAACGAGAGCGTAACCCAGGGCATCATCAGCGCCATGCACAGACAGGGAATCATGGACCCGAATACCTACCAGGATTTCCTTCAGACCGATGCGGCCATCAATCCCGGCAACAGCGGAGGACCCCTCATAAACCTTGACGGCAAGGTCATCGGGGTCACTTCCATCATCGCCTCGCAGTCAGGCGGGTTCGAGGGGATAGGGTTTGCCATTCCGAGCAACACGGCAGTGCACATCGCAAACGCCCTCATGACGACCGGCAAGATAGTACGGGGGTGGGCAGGGATGACGGTCCAGGATATCGGATATCAGGACATGAAGAAGTACGGCCTCTCTTCGACAAAAGGCGCTCTGGTGAGGGGGATCATAAAGGAGGGGCCGGCGGAAAAAGCCGGGATCAAACCCGGTGACGTGATCGTATCCTTCAGCGGCAAAGAGGTTCCGGATTCAGGCATGCTGAGGAACCTGACTGCCGGAACTCGGGTCGGGAAAAACGTAAGCGTAGGCATCATCCGCAACGGAAAACGGCAGACCCTGACGCTCAGGGTCGGGAACCTCGAAGATGCTGCCAGAATGATGGCCGCTCAGGTGAGGGAGAGGCTTGGGGCCGACTTCCGACCTCTCAATGCGAGCGAGAGGGAAACCTACGGCCTCGATGAGGGCCTGGGGGTGGCAATCACCAGTATCGATCCTAAAGGTCCCTTGGGAAAACAGGAGTTCGAAACAGGCGACATCATCCTGATGATAGACAATGAACCCATTGAAGGCATGGAACAGTTCGCCTCGATAATGACCGGCCTCAAGCCCGGCCAGTCGGTCACGCTCACTGCCATAGACCACAAAAGCAGGCAGGCAGGGCATGTCCGGGTGAATGTACGATAAGGAGGACAAGAGATGAATTCGAAGACCGTTCTCTGGATTGCAGTGCTCCTGCTGGGATTTTCTTTCCTGTTCGCAGGCTGCGCCGGAATGAAGAAAAAGGAGGCGGCGAGGACCGGAGATATCCTCTCCGCTGCGGGATTTACGACCAAGACACCCGATTCTCCCGAGGCCTGGAACAAGTTCAACAGCATGAAGCCCCTCAAGATGATGAGAACGGAGAAAGACGGCGAGATCATCTACGTGTATCCCGACCCGTACAACTGCAACTGCGTCTATGTGGGGAACGAAAAGCAGTATCAGGATTACAAGCGGCTTGCCCTGCAGAAGCAGATCGCAGAAGCAAATCTCCAGGCTGCCCAGATGTGGGAAACAGGGGATTTCGGACCCTATGACGGTTGCTGCTGGTGGTAAGCCTCCTCATGGATAGCGATTCTGTCCTCGCCGCCAACCGGCCCAGACCGGAACACCGGAGTCGCTCCTCAAGGTCACGCTCTCATTGCCCTTCTTGATCTGTCCGGCTATAATGGCCGGTTTGCCCCCGAATGTGACCCGCGAGCCCTTCACTTCGACAGCATCTCCCTTCTGGAGCTTGAGGTCGAGCCTCTCGATATACCACTGGGGGCCGAGGTGAACCGGGATGGTTTCCTTGGGCGTTTTCAGGATGGCGACGATGCCGTAGTGCATTCCCCTCATAGTACGACGGTTTCGATGGCTTCCACCGTGCCCGAAACGGTCTCGATCTTCGACGGGTCCCACAGTCGGTTGTACGCTCCACCCATACCCCACCCGCCGCTTCCTCGCCATTTGTAGCCCGGGCATCCCTGGGCAAACGAGTCGATTGTGCAGAAAAGGGCAAGAACCGAAAGCACTGCTGCCATGACGGTAAGCTTCTTCATGACGACCTCCTCGTGGTTTTGAAGGTAATTCACGTAAGGCTTTTTTCTCTTCTGTTTTAATAAGGGCGCCGCAGGGAAAAGCAACGGGGAGACCTGTTTCCCCGATAAGGTGAATCCTCCATTTCCTAGCTGTCCGCTGCCAAGACACTCTCTACCATCTCGCGTTCCTCTTTGGCAGAACCCATAACCTTGGCGATACCCCCACCGAACATCTCAGGAAAGCCACGGTTTCACTCCCAGCTCATCCTTTTTACAAAATAAGACGTATGGGCAGTGCTACTTCTCTCTCGGATACGGCCAGGCAGAGATGCCGCCCTCCATGACCGTGACCTTTTTCCACCCGTTTGCCTCCAGGATCAGAGCCGCTTCATATCCCCGCAGGGATATCTTGCAGTAGCAGATTATCTCCTGATCCTTGTCCTGCGGCAGTTCGCCGAGACGCTTTCTCAATGCTCCAATCGGGATGAGGGTCTCGCCGATGCCGAGACGGACTTGCTCGTATTCATCCGGGCCCCGCACATCGAGGATGAAGGGCTTCTCGCCACTGTCGAGCTTTGCCTTGACCTCGCGTGGCGTGATTCCCTTGAGCCTGCCCTTGATCTTGTTCTGCATGATGTGGGCGCCGGCGATGCCGTGGTCGATGGCGAGCGAAAAGGGAGGGGCGTACGGCAGGTCGGCATTCACCATGTCATCGACCGTGAGCCCTCCCTGGACAGCGAGAGCCCACTGGGCGATCTGCCGGTTGACGTTGCCCGGCCCAACGCACTGTGCACCGAGGATCTTCCCTGTCTTTCTGTCGGCCACGAGCTTGCTGACGAGGAGCTGGCCGTTCATGTAGCCCGGCTTGTCAGGACTGGCATTGATGACCGTGACGATGTCCCCGTACCCCAGGCTGCGGGCTGCAGACTCCGACAATCCCGTGGACCCGGCCGAATAGTCGAAGATCTTGCAGATCCCGGTCTGGATGGTGCCCGGGAAGGTGACCGTGTTTCCCGCCACTGCATTCTCGCCCGCGACTCTGCCCTGGAGATTGGCAAGGTCGCCGTACGGGGCCAGCACCTTCTTTCCCGTGATGCGGTTGACGACCTCCACGCAGTCTCCCGCAGCATAGATGGCCGGATCGGAGGTCTGCATGAATTCGTTGACCTCGATGCCGCCCACAGCGCCGATCCTGATCCCCGACTCCCTGGCGAGCTTCACGTTCGGCGTGACCCCGATCGCCACTATTGCGAGCTCGCAGGGAAGCTCGGTGCCGTTTGCCAGCTTGACGCCGGTGAGCACCCCGTTCTCACCGAGGAAGGCGGCAATTCCATTGCCGGTGATCACATCCGCTGATTTGCTCCGCACGTGATTCTCAACGAGCTTTGCCAGGTCCCAGTCGAGAAAGGTGAGCAACTGGGGCAGCATCTCGATGACCGTGATCTCGATCCCGGCCAGGCGGAGCGCCTCGCAGGTTTCGATCCCGATGAGGCCGCCGCCGATGATCACCGCCTTTTGGATCTTCCCGTCGTCCCGTACTCTCCGCAGATAGTCGGCATCCTGTATCGACTTGAGTGCGGTGACGCCCTTGAGATCAGTGCCGGACACCGGCGGCATCTTGGGAATCGAACCGGTGGCGATGATGAGACGGTCGTAGTCCAGTTTACCCGAGTTTCCGGTGAGCAGATCCTTGAAGCTGACGGTCCGGTTCTCCCTGTCGATGGCCGTAACCTCGGTATTGGTCCTCGCATCGATGGCCTTGGCGTTGAGGTAGTACTGCGGGTTGCGGATTACTCCGGTTGGCGTGCTCAGGAGCATGTTCCGGTCGTCGAAACAGCCGCCCACGTAGTAGGGGAACCCGCAAGATGCCATGGAGAGGTCGGGATCTTTCTGGAGGACTATCACCTCTGCGTGCTCGTCCATGCGCCTGGCCTTGGCCGCAGCCTTGGGGCCCGCTGCGGATCCGCCGATAACAACGATTCTTTTAGCGCTCATGTGCACATACTCCTTGTATGCATTCGTGCTTCTCCCTGTCGGGACACTTCCGTGCCCTCTCCATAAGATAGTATTATGCATGCAATGTCATTGATCTGTATCAACGGTCTTCAATATTTTCGTTTTGCTCTCCGTTCAATTCATCAGCTCCTGCATCGTTCTCCGAGAGCGCCAGGATGGGGGCCACTATATGCTTAAATTCAAGGGCCGCCCTGGTCTGCGGAAACCTGAAGACATAAGGCGTCCCTTCATCGCAGGCCGCGCCGATGTTCTGATCTATCGAAACACGCCCCAGAAAAGGCACTCCCATCTCGACGGCCATGCGTTCGCCGCCCCCGGCCTTGAAGATCTCGGTGATCGTCCCGCAGTGCGGGCAGACGAATCCGCTCATGTTTTCCACGACACCGAGCACGGGAAGCTTGAGCTGTCGGCAGAAGCCGATGGAGCGGCGCACGTCTGCGGTCGAGACATCCTGGGGGGTGGTGACCACGACAGCGCCGTCGGCATCCTCGATGAGCTGGAGCAGAGAGAGAGGCTCGTCGCCTGTTCCGGGGGGAAGATCGATGATCAGGTAATCGAGCTCGCCCCAGGCCACGTCGGCGAGGAACTGCCGAATGGCGCTCATCTTCATGGGGCCGCGCCAGATGACGGGATCGTCGCTGCTCTGCAGGAAAAATCCGATGGACATGACCTTGAGCCCGCCGAGCTCTATGGGGAGAATGGCATTGTCCCCGCTCACGATCTGCGAGCCCTCCAGGTGCAGCATCTTGGGAACGCTCGGGCCGTGAATGTCGCAGTCGAGGAGGCCTACGCTCCTGCCTTCGAGCATGAGGGTTGTCGCCAGGTTGACCGCCACGGTGCTCTTGCCCACGCCGCCCTTGCCGGACATGACGAGGATCTTGTGTGATATGCCACACATGCGCTTGTACAATGCCTGTCTCTGGGCAAAGTCATGGGGATTTTCGCCGGGACGCTTTGTCTTGGCGCTGCATGACGAACTCGTGCAGGAATCACATGTGCCGCCCTCTGCCTTGCCTTCCTTGTTCATCCGACCATTTGACATAGTTCCTCCGTAGCTGTGTTCGATCTTTCGTGCTGCAGGCTTTTTGCATGCTCTGTCTCTGCCTCAGACTGACCTTATGCGGGATTGGGATAGCATGAGGTATATCTGCGAGGGCAAGCGAGGCCGAGAAACTCGTCTTGCCCGCTCTATTCCCGGTATAGGGGAAACAGCTTCCTTGGCTATCTCTCCCCGCATCCCGGTGTTGAGCATCGCTTCGAGCTTCCGCAGCAGGTCGTGCCCGTGCTCTCGAAGGAGCATCCGCCCGGCTTCTGACTGCGGGAACCGGCGTCTCTGGTGATGATCCCTGCACCCGGGGCAATCAGACGCCGCACTTCACCGCCGCAGGCAGGACACGCCGGCTCCGGTGCAGACATCGGCTGGAAGCTCTCGAAACGCTTCTTGCATTGCGAACAGACGAACTCATATGTCGGCATTGCATCTCCTTTCTCTGTCAGTTGGTTTCCCGACGCCGCGTCAAAGGCGCTCGAACCTGCCGCTCATAACCGGCCATCAGGGATACCCTGCCCATGACCTCACTTCTTCTTTTGTAATATCTCTCGGGATCCGTACATCCTCCGGCCCCTTTGCCGGGCTTTCCGGGGGTCGATGGTATCCGTCCAGCCCCCCGTTGCGTTTCCCGGTGCATCGAAGCGGGGCACATAGGGCTTGATATCGATGATGGGCGTCCCGTCGAGCACGTCCACATCCTCCAGAATGAGGACCGGACCCTCCCGCCTGATCAGCCGCACCACGCTCAGCCCGATCCGGTTCGGCCTCGATGGGTGGCGGGTGGCGAAGATGCCCCGGGGAACATCGTCAAGGAAAGGCTTTATGATGAGCTCCGGATCTCCGGCTTTGTGGAACGAGTAGAGCAGGATGAGGTGGGAGAAGGTCTCGATGTCCCTGAGACCTTCTTCGTACTCGGGAAAGACCTCTGCCCTGCCGGCGCACCCCTTCGCGAACTCCGGCTGGACCGGAGTCTCTTCCGGTATGCGATGCTCGCTCCGTATGGTGCCGACGGGACGGCAGACGATCGTGTCCGTCATTGTCTCTCCTTTCGGGAGGCATGCAGGTCGTGCCGGCCATCCTCAACCCTGCAGCCGGTCCTCACACATCCGCCAGGGCATTTCTTCATATCAGGCAAACGTGAATTTCGTCCCTGCCATGCTGAGGACGAAGCCCGGCAGCTCGCGTTCCATCGCAAGCATGGCGGTGCGGCCCGTGCAGTGGCACGGAACGATATAATCAGGGGCGATCGCCTTGAGCTCATCGATGGTGGAGTTGATCACCGCCTCGACGTTCGAGCCGCCGAGGTGGAAGCCTCCGATCACTGCGTGGACCTTATCGATCCCCGTAACCTTCTGAGCATGCCTGATCGTGTTTATGATCCCGGAATGGGCGCAGCCGCTCAGCACGACGATCCCTTTGTCCCTGAGAGCAAACACGAGGGATGTGTCATCGGGAATGTCATCCTTGTGCTCGCCTGAAGCATCCGCGTAGTGGGCAAGCGGCATGCCTGTCTCGAAGGGGGTCGATCTCGGTATTTCGCCGAGAAACAGGCCATATCCTCCGATCATTTCCCGGGGGGCCGTGGACGCCTCGATCTCCAGGCCGTTTTCAGATAGCACAGCGCTTTCCAGTTCAGGAAATTTCAGTTTGAAGTCTTCGGTGAACTTCAGATACCTGTCCTTATCGAGGGCGAACGGGTGCAGGAAGATCTTTATCGGCTTTCCGATCTTGCTCCTCACCGCTTCGAGCCCGCCGGTGTGGTCCATGTGCCCGTGGGAAAGAGCCAGCTCTTCAATCTTTGAAGAGTCGACGCCCAGCGCATCCATGTTGTGAACAACACCCAGCGGCGAGTAGCCGAAATCGAAAAGCAGAACACGCTCGTTTCCGCTGTCCGTCGTTTTCACCAGGGCGGAGAAGCCGTGTTCGGCAATGACGGAATTCTTGATATAGCCGTCCCTGACCGGGTTTGCGCGTGCAACCATCGCATTCGACGGGGCCTCGACAAGATCGATGTAATTGTCCTGAAGCACGAGTATCTCGATTTTTTCCGCGGTCTTCACCTGCATAGATATCCTCCTCATTCTTTATACGACGCTTTCATAGCAACACCTTATCCTGGCAGTAATCCTTGTAAAGCCTCTTCGCTCGCGGAGAATCTCAGATTATTCGTGGCAGCCGTGCTCATGGAGCTCACAGGAGACGCCTGAATCCTCGAGCCTGCCCGAAAGCCATGCCTCTGCCACCTGCCTGACGTCACCAGAACATCCCCGCAGGACCTTTATCCCTACGCTGCCCAGGACATTGACTGCTCCCTGTCCCATGTTTCCGGCAAGCATGAGCTTCACGCCCATTTCCCTTAAGGTGGAGGCAATGTTGGACCGGCATCCGCAGCCTGCCGGCGAACTGATAATCTCCTGAGAGGAGATAGCGTTGTTCTCGTCGATGGTGAATATGGTGAAGTACTCGCAATGCCCGAAATGCTCATCCACCCGGTTCTGTCTCGAAGGAAGTGCAATCTTCATATGTTCTCCTTTTATCAAGAATTGTTTTCTCCGTATGGTCTTCCATGCCGAATCTTCTCTATCTTTCTGCTGCCTTTCCGGCAGAAATGACATCTTCTGCCGTCCTTTCCCCTATCGCATCTCTCGGAGGCCCTCTTGCAGCTTTCACACGGGTTCTGGTTCGATCTGATCACAAAGATCTCTCCCCCGGTTATTCGCAAGCCTTTCCCGTTTACGAGGAAGTCGGCGATCTTCATCTGTGCGGAATCGATGATCCTGCCGAAGGTAGGGCGGGACACGTTCATCATGGCGGCAGCCTGCTCCTGGTACATGCCTTCATAGTACGCAAGGCGGACCGCCTCGAACTCATCGAGGGTCATGACCACTTCGTCCTCTGACGATGCCTGTGCACCTTCAGGCTTGAAGCGGGTGATTTCAGGCATGACGCCGACATTTCGGCAGCACTTCGGTCTTGGCATGACTGTCTCCGGAAACCAGTTATAAGCATATGCTCAAAACAAGTCAAGGCCTTCTTGACAGGCCGATGATTTCTGGAGTCTTCAGCATAAAGAAAGGCGCTCATGTTTTCTTACAAGAGATCATCCGGATTTCACTCTTGACTCACAGCCATATTCTCATTATTTTACCATTTAGTAAATTAGTTAACATATAGGGGGATCCTTTGGTATGACAAAGGCGCAAGACAAGGACATGGATGCTGCCGTTCACAAGGCAGCCATCTTGAAGGCCCTGGCCCACCCCGTCAGGATACGGCTGTTCGAGGCGCTCTCCAAGAGCGAGAAGACGGTCGGAGACCTCGTGCAGATAACGGGCGAGAAGGATGCAAACACGTCCCGGCACTTGGCGGTGCTCCGGGCGGCAGGGCTCGTATCGACGAGAAAGGACGGCCTCAATGTTTATTACTCGAACAACATGCCCTGCCTCATCCCCATGCTCTCGTGCGTGAACCAGGCTCTGTGCAGGATAGCCGACGAGCACATGAAGGTCGCTGCATGCATCAGGTAATAGCTTTCTCATGAAGAATTTGTCGTTCCTCGACCGCTACCTCACGCTGTGGATCTTTCTCGCCATGGTCTTCGGGGTGCTGCTGGGGTATTTCATCCCGGGGACGGCAGTCTTCTGGAATACGTTCAGCGTGGGTACGACAAACATCCCCATTGCTATAGGCCTCATCCTCATGATGTACCCGCCGCTTGCCAAGGTGAGATACGAGGAAATGGGCGAGGCATTCAAAGACGCTCGAGTTCTGGGGCTTTCCCTGGTCCAGAACTGGATCGTGGGACCTGTCCTCATGTTTGCCCTCGCCGTTATCTTTCTCTATGACAGGCCCGAGTACATGGTGGGGCTCATCATGATCGGCCTGGCGCGCTGCATCGCCATGGTCATCGTCTGGAACGAGCTTGCCCAAGGCGATACCGAGTACTGCGCAGGCCTCGTCGCTTTCAATTCGGTCTTCCAGGTCCTGCTCTTTTCCGTCTATGCCTGGTTTTTCATTACGATCCTTCCGACCTGGTTCGGCCTGAAAGGCATGGCGGTCCACGTCTCGATCGGACAGATCGCCCAGAGCGTCTTCATCTATCTGGGCATCCCGTTCATTGCGGGCATGATCACCCGCTTCACGCTCCTCAAGGCCAAAGGCAAGCAGTGGTACCAGGATACGTTTATCCCGAAGATCGGCCCCATCACGCTCATTGCGCTTATCTTCACCATCGTGGTCATGTTCTCGCTCAAGGGCGAGTATATCGTGCAGCTTCCCCTCGACGTGGTGAGGATCGCCATCCCCCTGCTCGTCTACTTCGTGCTCATGTTCAATGTCTCGTTCTTCATGAGCAGAAAGGTAGGGGCAACCTACGGGCAGTCAGCGACCTTGAGCTTCACCGCAGCCTCGAACAACTTCGAACTGGCGATTGCGGTCGCCATCGCGACCTTCGGCATAGGCAGCGGCGCAGCGTTCGCAGCCGTCATCGGCCCGCTCGTGGAGGTGCCGGTGCTCATCAGCCTGGTCAACCTCTCGCTCCACTTCAGGAAGAGATACTTCCATCAGTGAATGATCTAAAAAAGAGAATCCGATCATGAACATCAATGCCCGGTCCGGGATGCGCGAACTGCAAGAAGCTCCTCGAGACCGTGAAGCAGGCAGCAAAAGAGCTGGGTATCGACGCAGACTTCGAATATGTAACCGACATGAAGGAGATCGTGAAATACATCATGTCCACCCCGGCCTCGTTGTCGACGGATGCCGGGCATCGTGACCCCGTTCTGCTCGTGCTCCGCCGTACCCCTCTTCATCGGGTTCGTCCGGGCGGAGAGCTCCTCGATGAGTTTTTCCGCCGGATATATGAGCCCTCCCGGGGAGGGCGGCTGGATCAGTACCCTGCGGAGGCAGCCTTCTTGTGTCTCGGACCGCGCCTGCTCCGATGGCTCCTGTTGGAGACCCTCTTCCGCTGGCTTTTATCCTCCACGAACAGGCTCTCTTCCGGCCATACCACGGGGATCTTCATGCCGAGATATTTCTCGATGGACTCGAGGGCGTAGATGTAGTCCTCGCAGGCGAGCGAGATGGCCTTGCCTTCTTTGCCTGCCCTTGCGGTGCGGCCGATGCGGTGCACGTAGTCCTCGCAGTCTTCCGGAAGATCATAGTTGATCACGAGGTCGAGATTGTCGACATGGAGCCCGCGCGATGCCACGTTCGTGGCCACGAGCAGGGGGATCCTGCCGCTCTTGATGCCCTCGATGATCCTGGTCCTCTCCTTCTGCTGGAGGTCGCCGGTGATGAACTCGCACCTGATGCCGTTCATCCCGAGACGCTTGGCGAGGGTGACGGCGGTCGACTTCATGTTGGTGAACACCAGGCAGTTCTTCGGTTTCTCGCGGGCAAGAATCCCGAGGAGGAGGCTCATCTTCTCGTCGTTGCCCACATGGTAGAGCTCCTGGGTCACGGTGTCGACGGTCAGATGTTCCGGAGCGATCTCGATCTCGACCGGATCGTTCATGAAACTCCAGGCGAGCTCCTTGACGAGGAAGCTCAGGGTTGCGCTGAAGAGCATGGTCTGCCGTTTATGGGCAGGAGGCATGGCCCTGAGCATCCTCTTCAGATCGGGCATGAACCCCATATCGAAGAGTCTGTCGGCCTCGTCGATGACGAGGATGCCGATATCCCTGAAGTTCAGCTTATGCGACTTGTTGAAGTCGAGGAGCCTTCCTGGGGTCCCCACGATGATCTCCGCCCCTGCCTCAAGCTGACGCTCCTGGAGGTTGTATCCCACCCCGCCGTAAATGCATGCGACCTTATAGTCAAGGTGAGCTCCTAGGAGGAGCGCATCTTTTTCCACCTGGACGGCGAGCTCCCGGGTTGGGACGATGATGAGAGCCTTCTTGCCTTTTTGCTTTCGAAGGTTCTGGAAGATGGTAATGAGGAAAGCTGCTGTCTTTCCTGTCCCTGTCTGGGATTGAGCACATACGTCCTTGCCCACGAGGCTGTGTTTGAACGTCGCCTCCTGGACAGGGGTACATTCGGAAAAACCCGCATCACGGATGCCGAGCTGAATGCGCTCGTCAAGTTGCAGTTCGGTAAAATACATTGATTCTCCTTGGTAGGTTAAGTGGTATATTTATCGACAATGTGGTCCTGATTTCATAAAAAATTTGCTCAATGAGTTATAATAATAATGTAAATATTCAGAAAGTCAAGAATAAATGATTTGGGTCACTCCTCGCGTGCCGTGATCGGTCCTCATGAAGGATCTTGCTGGCAGTGTCTTGAATCCATCATGACATTCACGAGAGAGGTTTGAGGATAACAATGGAAGCAAAGGCCAAAGGCCTTCGCTTCCATCTGGTAAAACACCGAGGAGAGATTGCTATTGTGTCTTTTTTGTCTTCTTTTTTCTGTAGTCCGGATTCACCACGCAGTGCATCCTGTTTTCACCGTGCAGCCAGAAGCAGCACCTGTTGCACCGGAGACATTTTCTTATGCTGTCTTCCTTCCCCTCCGCCGATTTCCTGACAAAATCCTGATCCGCGACCTGGCTTCTCCCTATGGCGATGAGATCCGCCTTTTTCTCGGAAAGTATCGCTTCTGCAGTCTTGAGGGAGGTTATCCCGCCCACGGCGATTACAGGAAGCCTTGTATATCTCTTTACTTGTGTGACGATATCGATATGCGGTGCCTCTCCAAGCTCTTTTATGGGCGTGCACCTTTCGAACGACTCGGTCTGGGTGCCTACAGATACATGCCAGAGATCGACCCCTGCCTCATCAAGAATGGGCATGATCGTCGCATAGTCCTCTGGCTCGAGGCCGCCCTCCAGGAAATCCTTGGCGCTAATCCTCACACAGATGATGATGTCATCCCCTATCCTCTTCCTGCTGTCTTCAACGATCTCCCGTAAGAAGCGGGTCCTGTTCTCGATGCTCCCCCCGTACTCGTCCGTCCTTTTGTTGGTGCGTCCGGACAGGAACCCGTGCAGCAGGTAGCCGTGGGCTGCATGGAATTCGATGATCTGGGCACCGGCCTTGGCAGCATTGTACGAAGAATTCACGAACTGGCCACGCACCCGGTCGATATCAGCCTTTGTCATGACATGCAGCTTATAGTTGGGGCTCAGCTGAGACAGGATCGGGTCCGGTATGTTGCTCGGGGCAAAAAGACCATCGACCCCGGGCGCCGGCGCCAAGGCCTGCCTGCCGTTATGGGCGAGCTGGAGGGACACGGCGCACCCGTACCCTTTTAAGAGGTCGAAAAGGCCTTTCATTCCGGGAATGCAATCTTCCGTATCGATCCTGAGAACTCCTTCGTATCCGGGTGGAACTTCGGATGCGATTCCCGCTGCTCCCACGGTGATCATCCCTGTTCCACCTTCTGCCATCTTCCGATAAAATAAGGTAATCTCTTCAGTTACTTTCCCGTCCTTGGCAAAATTCACTACCCAAGGCGGGTAGACGACTCTGTTCGGCAACTCCACGTTTTTGATCTTGAATGGAGAAAACGTGATCGGATAATTCCTTTTCACATGATCCAACTCGGCCAGGCTTTTAATCATGGCAAGACTTCTCCTTGGATGAGGATATGCGATCGTTCATTGTCCTGCTCGCAATCGAAGATCCTGTCTGGTGTAAACACTTCACTTCCGTCGATGCTGATACCTTCTCCATCGGGCTCATGATGGGCTGATGTTCTTATTTTCTCTTTGCCAGCTCCTCCATCCTGAGGTCTTTCCTCAGGATCTTGCCCACGGTGCTCTTGGGAAGGGCCTCCCTGAACTCGACTTCCTCAGGCCACTTGTATTTTGCGAGCTTGTCCTTGCAGAAATCGATGATCTCTTCCTGTGTCGCTTTCTGTCCGGCCTTGAGGACGATGAAGACCTTTACGGACTCTCCGCGGCTGGGGTGCGGCACGCCGATCGCACAGGCCTCCTGCACCTTGGGATGCTGATAGAGCACCTCGTCGATATCCCGGGGATAGATGTTGTACCCGCCGGAGATGATCATGTCCTTGAGCCTGTCCACGATGAAGAAGTACCCGTCTTCATCCATATAGGCGATGTCTCCGGTATGGAGCCAGCCGTCACGGAGAACCTCTTTGGTCTCGGCGGGCATTCCTTTGTATTTCCTCATCACCTGGGGACCCCGTATGATCAACTCTCCCGACTTCCCCACCGGCACATCCGTCTTCCGGTCATTTATGTCGACGATCCGGCATTCGGTATCGGGCAGCGGTATCCCGATGCTTCCGGGCTTGGTCTTTCCCTTTGCAGACGGATTGACGTGTGTAGCAGGGGATGACTCGGTCATACCGAAGCCCTCACAGATAATGGCCCCTGTCTTCTCTTCGAACTGTTTGATGACATCGACGGGAAGCGGGGCGCTTCCGCAGAAGCACCCTGCGATATGGGAAAGATCTATCTCTTTGACCTTGGGATGATTGAGTATCCCGATATACATGGTCGGGACCATAGGCAGGAATGTGGGCTTGAACTTCTCGAGGGCCTCGATGAGCTTATCGGGCTGGGGTTTCGGCACCAGAACATTTTCCCATGCCATGTAGACGGCGTAGTTCATCGATACGTTCAGGCCGAATACATGAAAAAATGGGAGGGCGCCAAGCATTACCTCGCCCCCCCTTTGGAAGGATGTAAACCACGAAGAAAGCTGTTGAACATTCTTGCTCAGGTTCCCATGCGTGAGCTCTACTCCCTTTGAAACGCCGGTCGTCCCGCCTGTATATTGATATTGTCCAACATCATCCATTGTGATCCGGATATCCCGGCTCACCGGAGGATACTGTTCGATCACCTTCTTCCACCGGTGGACCCGGTCGGCTTCCTTGACATCTGCCGCAAGGCCGGGGATGGGGAGATAATCGGCAATGGAGGCAACAACGATGTTCTCTATCGACGTCTTGGGCCTTAAATCTATCATCCTGTTTGCCAGAAGATCAATGGTTACCAGGACTTTTGCACCGGAGTCATTGTACTGATGAAGGAGCTCCTTATCCGAGTAGAGGGGATTGTTCATTACCGCAATGCCCCCTACCTTCAGGATGGCATAGTACGCAGCCACACACTGGATCGTATTGGGAAGGATGATCGCAACACTATCCCCCTTCCTGATTCCCAGATCCAGCAGGCATTCCGCAAAGCGATCCACCGTATCCTTCAATTGTCTGAAAGTAAGCTTGCACCCGAGAAAGTTCACCGCCGTGTTGTCGGGAAAATCGCGGGCCGACCTCTCTAGAAAGTCAGGGATGCACAGCTCCTCGAAATTCACCTTTGCCTGCACACCTTCAGGATAAGAAGACAGCCAGGGCCTCTCCATGTAATTCATAACAACTCTCCTTTTTGACAGAAGCTATTCCTTGTAAAGGAAATCCAGTACGATCCGGTTGAACTCCTCCGGTTTTTCGAAGTTGGGGAGGTGTCCGCTCTCCTCGACAATGTAGACCAGGGAATTTTTTATTCTCTCATGCCCGTAATACGCATGGTCTACCGGAAAGCTCTTATCATGCCTCCCCCAGATGATCAGGGTCGGGGACTTGATCTCCCCGAGTCTGGACATCATCGGGTAGACCGCTTCTTTCCTTATGCCGGAAAGGCAGAATAAGGCGCGGAGCAATCTCAGGCAAGCCTGCGACGCCCCGGGCATCGCGGAAAGCTTATAGTAGAAGTCGATGGTTTCATCGCCCAGAACCTTGGGGTCATAAACGAGAGATTCCAAAAACTGGCGCGTCCCGTTTCTGTTTGGACGGGTCAGAAGCTCGCCGAGGACAGGCAGAGTCGCGATACGATTGGTAAAGGGAGTGTAGGTTCCGAAGCCTCCGCTGTCCACGGGAATGAGCTTGGCCACTTTTTGAGGATACTCGAGGGCGACCTTGATGCTCAGCGCCCCGCCAAGAGACACGCCCATGAAATGTGCCTTCTCGATGTTCAACGCTTCCATGAAGCCGTTGATGAATTTCGGCATGAAGGATATGAAATCATTTATTGGCGTTTTGTCCGAGAATCCGAAACCCGGAACATCGAATGCAAAGACCCTGAATTTCTTTGCGAGCTCATCGATATTGTGCCGCCAGATCTCCATCGATGTGCCGAATCCATGGATGAGAATCAATGCATCTCCCTGCTCGCCCACCGACCAGTAACGAGTAGTGATCCCCTCGATCTTGAGATACTTATCTTCACGCTGGGCCATACGCATCCTCCTCAAGTTGAATTACTTCCGGCCACGGACATCCGCTATTCCGAAACCATCATTTAAGGTATACCAACAGTTTATTTTATTTATCCCTATTAGTCAAGCTCGATTTATACTTGCTATTTCAATTTCCTTATCATAATGATTTTTTTATCATTTATTGTTTATAATGTTTATCTTCGACTATTATAATTGTATACCATCAGTATTTATAACCATTATTATCATGCCTTGTTTTTGGTTTGGCCGTTCGGACGGCCTCACCTTAATCTAAGTCAGGAGATTCGATTTCCGGTTTATATTCAACAAGTAATAGTAGACCGGCAGAATAAATGAATAAGGACAAGTCATAACCCCCAGCATGCTGAAGAGATCTTTATTCCCGATCTTTCTTGACAAAATCAATGCCCTATGTATACTAGAAGTATACTTCATGAGTACAGCTTGCAAGCGGTTCTCTTTATAAAATACGTTTAGATAGGATCGATACTCATGGCATTAACAAGTAAAAAGGTTTTCAATCAGGAAGTAAAGCGGCTCACCATCCTCCAGGCAGCCAAAGAGTTGTTCCTGGAAAAGAAATACAGCGCCATCACGATGGATATGATCGCCCACCGGGCAGAGATCACGAAGAAAACACTGTACTCGTATTTTCCCTCCAAGCTGGCCCTTTTCATCCATGTTTTCGATGAGTACCTGCAGCAGCTCCACAAGCAGCTCGCCAAGGGAGCGAAAAAGAAGCTGCCCAGCGACGAACTGATCCTCTCCCTCGTCGACATCCTGTATAAGTTCACCAAGGAGAACGAAAGGTTCATGCGCCTCTACTGGACGCTCGATTCCGACGAGTTTGACGGGCTCATCCCTGAAGAGCTGATGAATCGGATCAAGGTCTGGACCAAGGCCATACACGAAGAGATGATCAGGATCATGGACAGGGCCCATAAAGAAGGCCTCCTCCACGATGAGTATGATACCATGCTGATCATTCACCTGTTCTCGGCCATGAACAAGGGAATATTCGTCCACACGAATAAAGAAAACAAGTTCAATATTGCCAATGTGGATACTGACAGGCTGTACATGATCGTAACCAGGATGCTCGGCTCCGTGCTCTTTAAAAGGCCCGTAAAAAGCTTGGAGGGAATACGGAAACAGGCATAGCCGGCCTGCAGCCAGAGGCCGGGTGGTCGTCCCTTTACCGATGAGCCTCCTTATCGGACAGCTTCTTCTTTCGCCCTTCGATGGCCGATGCGAAGAAGTGCGCATACCTCTGGCTATGCCGGCTTACAAGGGTAGGGTTTCTACTGACGGGAGGCAGATAAAATCAGTACTACCACGAATTTACATGCATCTTCTCTTCCCGTATCTTAGACTTAAATCCATACTCAGGAGGACAACGCATGAACAACTCTGAAAAGCAATTGCTCGAAAAGCTTTGGAACTATCCCCTTTTTGAAGCCCTTGCCCACAGGAGAGGACTCCGTCTCCCCCAGGGATGCAATATCACGAAAGCTCCCTTCGGTCACATGTCCGCAAAAGAGCCTGTTCCGTTAAACGAGTTCGAAACCGCTATCCTGTGCTGGGCCGGCCATGGCGTCACGGGAACCATCTCCTCTGACCTCGACTACACTACGCATTTCATGAACTCTTTCATCGGCAGGACCCATCCGAATCCCTGCAATGATCAGCACCAGGAACTGATGTACATCGACGACTCCGGCGTTTATCTCTACCGGCCCAAAGACCCGACTCAGAATGTGGAGTTCCAGACGCCCGAGGACAGGGAAAAGGTCGTCGCATCGTTTGCGGATGCGAAGATAAAGATTCTGGACGGCAGGCCCTACGTACCCGAAGCCGCACTGATGAAGAGCAACTACTTCAACACGAACAAGCCAGGCACCACTGCATTCATGCCGGTCGTCGATGTCACCTATGAATATATGAATCTCATCCTGGGCTCATGTGCATTCGAGCGCTGGCAGATCGTCGATGACCGGACCGGCGAGATGTGCGGTTTGAAAAAATGGGTGGACAACGGTTATCTGAACGGCCCGGTAGTTCCCTTGAGCTGGTTCGAGATGGCCGCCTTCAACGCATGCATGTCCACGGCACACTATATGGTAATGAACATCTCTCTGGCAGCCACGGCCATGGGTCTTGCAGGCTGGCATTACGGAGGATACGTATCTCTGATTCTCCTGGGCGGAACGCCGCTGACCAACGGGCTGGGCTTCAGGTTCATCACCGGAAAGGACAAGATGCCCACCCCGATCGGCAAGGACGGATTCATCGAGTCGCTCTGTCCGCCCTATGTCAAGAACATGGATGAGGCGGTTGACAAGTTCTATGACATGAAATACGGCAATACCGGGCACTTCGGCAAGGATTACAACGGCCTTACCCCTTGGAAAGACAAAGAGATGCACAAGAAGATCAACCTCCCGGACGAGCAGAGCAAGGAGATGGCCAAGTCTTTCCTGAATTACGTCTATAACACCTACGGCAGATGCCCGGCCTTCGTGGACGCGATATTCCTGCCGGTCGCATATGCTGCCCATCACCCTGACCTTGATTTCTACGATAAGTACTACCCGAAAGAAATGGTCAGTGATGATGTCAGGAACCATATGAAGGTCTGGCACGGAAAGGAATAGACAGAGGATACATCCATGAACGACCGCAACCGGGTAACACTCCGCTCTCCTCTTTCGACGGATAGAGAACCTGACCGGGGCTTGAATCTCGTTCATGGATATATTCCAAGCCATAGGCAGGCAGGGTGCCTTAGCAGGTGTCCTGCCTGCCAAGAAAGTGATCATGGAGGATTAGTGCATGCCGCTGATGAAATCACCCGCAGGAGATATGGAAATAACCATCAGCAAAATCAGCGCTGACAGTGACAGACTGATAACCACGGGCAAGTTCGGGGCATGGGACTCCACCATTTATTTCACGGTGGATGACGTCCTTGACATGATGAAGCTCATGCTCAACCGTCAGGTCGTGGGCTTCATCTTGAAGCTGCCCATTCTCATTGTGAAAACCAAACTGCTCAAGTAAGGCTTTTGGCAGGAGAGGAACATTATTCCACTTCGCATAGCAGCCTCCTCTACGGATGGGCAGGGAGGATCGTTCGGCCCTCCCTGCCCCTGGTACGGGATTGTTCGAGGATAAAAGTTCTCTTGACAACACCTCTCGCTTTCTCGTCATAAAATGGGCAGAGAAGGGGCAAGCTCGTGATCTCAAAAAACAGAGTTCAAGGAGCAGACAACCTGCAGAAGAGGACCGTTCAATGCGATCAGGACAAAAGAATGCCGCCTCACATCCTGAAAGGGAGACAGAGCCTGGGAAATGCACCAGAGAGATGATGCCCCTGCTGCTCAATGAGCTGCCTGTGGCTGTCGTCCTGTACCGGGATGACGGTGCAGTTTCCGACTGCAACGATACGGCATTGCGGCTGTTCGGGTACAGCCGCAGGGAAATGACGGAGCTGCGGCATTCGGATCTGCTGCCCAGGATATTCCTCAAAATCACCCAGGGGCCCTTTACCCGGGAGAACACGACGAACGGCGAGTTCATATGGGTGTGCAGACGCAGAAAGGACGGGACAGTGTTCCAGTGCGAGCAGAGCAGCAAGATGATCACCTTGGACGGTCAGGATTTCTGCCTGATGTGCTATCGGCAGTCAGACTCCTTATCAATGCCGGAGAGGAACCCTTCCATCGAAAGCAAGATATCCCGGGTGCTCACTCTCGACAATCCTTTCTGCATCCAGACATGGCAGGAGATCAATGGAGAGCTGCATTTAATCGGGTTCAACCCGACATTGGAAGAATACACTGTCGGGAAAATACGGGACTACACAGGGCGTACCGTCCACGAGTTTTACGGTCAAAGAGGACGAATGGACGTGGTGGACAGTATCTATGAGGTCTACCGGAACAGGGGAATGCTCCGAATAGAGACCTTCTGCGATTTCCTCGTGACAGGGAACGAGCGCCACGTCGATACGGTTTCGTTTTTCGTCCCGCCGAACATGGTCGTGCAATACATCGAGGACATCACCGAGCAGCGAAAGGCACTTCTTTCCCTCAAGGAAAGCGAAGAGCGATTCAAGGCACTCTTCCTGGGAAGCCCGATACCGGTCATGACGTGGAGGCATTCCGAAAACGACTTTGTCCTCATCGAGTACAATTACGCTCTGCAAAAGCTTGCAGGCGAGAAGGTATCAGACCTGTTGGGGGCCGGGTGCTCTCAGCTCTTCCGTGACTATCCGGGGATTATCGGGGACATGCGCCGCTGTTTCGAGGAAAAGACGATCGTCCATCGCAACACGAAATTCCGGATGATGCTTTCCGGAGAAGAGAAGCTTCTGGCAGTCACCTTTGCATACGTGCCCAATGACCTTGTCCTCACGCACATCCATGACATCACCGACCAGAAAAAGGCCGAGGATGAGCTGATCCGCTACCAGCAGGAACTGAGCAACCTCTATGAAAAGCATCTCGATATTCTCGAACACGAACGCAAGCGCATTTCTCAGGAGCTCCACGACGGAATCGGGCAGTACCTTTCCACCATAAAAGTAAGCACTGAAAACCTGCTTGCAAGCAGCAGCTCGAAGCTTGACCGTGAGAAGCTCGAAGAGAGGCTCCGATCGAATATCGCCCTGCTCAAGGAAGCGATCATCGACGTATCGAGGGTGTCCATGGACTTGCGGCCGTCCATCCTGGACGACCTGGGGCTCATAGCCACGATCAACTGGTTCCTCCGGGAATACGGAAAGGTGTACAAGGACATCAAGGTTGAAAAGGACATACGGGTGGAGGACTCCGAGATCCCCCAGAAGATCAAGATCGTGGTGTTCAGGGTCCTCCAGGAGTCCATGAACAACATAGCGGCTCACAGTAAAGCCAGCCTGGTACGAATTGCAATGCACAAGGAAGGAGATGCGCTGGAATTCTCCGTTGCGGACAACGGGAGAGGCTTCGACCTGACGGATCTTCAGAAAAGCCGGTGCGGCCTCGGGATTGCTGGCATGCGCGAGCGGGTGACCTTTTCCCAGGGCAGGTTCTGCATCGAATCTTCCAGGGGAAAAGGTACCGTGATACGGATCACCTGGCACCTCGCCCTCTGATGAACCGTGTGTGTTTGGCCATTGCGGGATGGACGCTCATCCCAACGTACCCTTGACATTGTCCTGCTCCTCTTTCTGGCCACAACGCTCCATACGGAACTTGCCATGCCGGTTCCCGCAAGCCCAGGCCCCCGGCGGGAAATCTCCTCTCATGAAAGCCGGTTGCCGTTTCACCTTCGAGAGATAATAAATAAACTGCCGGTATATCATTTCATTTGACTACCTGAAGAGTTTTGAGTATACTATCAGTATACTTTGGGAAAGGGTGCATGTTGTGCCAGAAGGTATTTAAAGGTGGCCACCGTGTGAGATGTACACCTCATATTATGTTCCCGGGTACCATAAAATAATCGCGCTGGAGGATAGCTATGGATCTTACGAATGTCAGCAGAGACGACAAGATCTGGAAGGATCATTTACGGGCCAGGAAATTGACGAATATCTGGAAGTTCTACGATCATTTCAAAAAAGAGGAACCACTGCCTTACGATGAGATCTTTACCGATTACGCTGTCTGGATAATGAACAGCAGATGGACCGACAAGGTGCCCTTTGCGGGTACGTATCAGGGAAAAGAGCAGATCACCAAACTGTTCGATGACTATTTCAAGGCACTTGAGATAATCAAGTTCGATCACGAGTATGAGATCGTCGACGGGTCTGAGGTCGTGGTGCACTTCAATCTGGTGGCAAAGGTCGTCGCCACGAACAAGATATTCGATATGGAGTTTTTCGATCATTTCAGGGTCGATGAGAGAGCGAAGATCATCTTCTGCAGAAGATACTATGACACCTTCACCTTTACCCTCCCCTTCAAGAAAGAGGGCCCCTCTCACATCGTCGACGTAAAGACGAACCCGAAAAACCACAAGATAAACTTCAATGTGGATTATGATCCGGCGAGACTCGTGTGGCAGATCTATGAAGATTTCTATGAAGGGAGGCTCGAATCTGCCAAGGCGGCATGCCATCCGAACTTTGAGGTGAGCTACAAAGGGCCCGGGCTTAAGACGGAATATGCCCTTGTCCCCTACCCGGGCAAGTATTATGGGATGTCGGGAATGGACGAGTTCATGATCAATCTCGGCATGACGGCAACCATGAATGATATCGACAGGTACTTCCTCGTGGAAGGCAACTGCGTGGAAATAATCTTCTATGAAGACTGGAGCGTAATAAAGAACGGCAACAAGTATATTGTGTACACGATAAATACCTGGCTTTTTGATGAAAACGGGAAGGCCATTGAAATGATGTGCTCTCCTGATCTCTATGAAATAGCAAAAGCATACCATCCCGAGTTCGATCTCTGAGGGATGGGATAAACTGTCGGGATAGGCGCCGCCGGAGGCGTGAGGGATGGTTCCTCGCGGGTAATCAGAGGGTTCCTGCAGCGAGGAACCATCCTGCTCCTCTGTAATCAACCGGTTCTCTAGGATAAGGCATTGTAATTCCGCTCAGTGAGCATGCCTCATCCTTCTCCTTACGCACTCATTTATCCGGATTATCGCTCTCCCAACCGATTCGGAGGAGGGGAGAGACCATCAGCCGGGAAGATGGTTCATCCAGATCTCCTGCGAATCGTGGTAGCTCTTGAGCTCCATGAGATGGCCATTCTCATCAAAAATCAATGACTGGTTCAGGGTGATGTTAAAATCTTTCCCCGTTACGGCATCACCGAAATGAACATCGAGCAAGAAAAATATCGTGCCGGGATTTGACAAAGAAGGATATCATAGGTATACTGTTAGTATCCTTAATAAAGGTACACGGAACCGGGAGAGGCCCTTGAGGCCGGAAGAGGGATGAAGGAGAATTGGCCGCTCGTTTACATGCTCTCTCCCCTGTGGCAGGAATTGAAGCATCCATGGGAGTGCTGGCCGTGATGCTACCGTGAAACGGCATGCACGTTGAATGCCCTGAGAGGAGCCCGAATGGGGGGAGGTATGACCATGCCTGAGAAGTACAAGGTCGTCTTGGCTGAAGATCATGTTGTACTCAGACAGGGCCTGCGCTCACTCCTTGAACAAAACCAGGAATTTGAAGTGGTCGCCGAGGCCTCCGACGGTCTGGAGGCCATACGGTGTGTGCAGCAGACTGCTCCGGACGTCCTCATTATCGACCTCACCATGCCCCGGATGACCGGGATGCATGCCATAAAAGACATCAAGAGTGCGCATCCAGAGGTGAAGATCATCGTACTGACCGTACATACCGCTGAGGAATACGTATACGAGAGCCTCAAGGCAGGCGCCGACGGATACGTTCTCAAGGCGGCAGACTTCGGCGAGCTGATCATGGCCATCCGTTGTGTACTCATGGGCAAGGCATACATCAGCCCGGACATCTCGGGTACTGTGGTTGTGGGGTACCTTAAAGGGAGTAAGGACAGGGAAGCCCCTTCAGGAAAAGAAAGTCTTACCCCGCGCGAGCAGGATGTGTTGAAGCTGGTGGCCGAAGGGTACAAGAATCGCGAGATCGGCGATATGCTGTGTGTGAGCATCAAGACCGTGGAAAAGCACCGGGAGAACATCAAGCGCAAGCTTGACCTCAACGGTACTTCGGCCATGATCGCCTATGCAATGGAGCATGGCATGGTCAAACGCTGAAGCTGATGGCGCAGGCAGGCGTTTGGCATCGGCAAAGCTGCCTCGATTCTTCATTCTCGCGCCTCTCCGAGAAGGACAAACCGGCCCTTTCTCTCATGGTAATCCGTTCTGGCAATAGGCCGTTTCGAGATATAAGAATTTCACAGTCCTCCATAAAATTTTCCGCAAGGTCCCATTGAGATATGGACTTTCTTCCTCCCTTGGAGTATACTACTAGTATACTTTTTAGGAGTACTACAAATGAGGAGGAGCGATGCATATGAGAAACGTCATCGAGGAAATCGAAAGGATTGCTGATGATATCCAGTCCACATCCGTGGACGCGCGGAAAATCTCGGGGGAGATCGTGACCAGGATGGAATCGCTGTTTCGCAACGCGTCTTCCTTCGACACGAACATCGACACCATGGACCAGCGATACCAGTGGACGGAAAACACCTCGTACATGTGGACCCCCGATGAGGGAGAGGCGGGCTACGGCGTGGTCGCTGCAACCGGAGCGGTGCCTGTAGACGATGCCGTCAAGAGAGAACTGAGGTTGTACGAATATATGCGGCCGTTCCTCCGGGAGGCGTATGCAAGAAATCCATACGTTGATGAGACATGGTACATCGACAAAAAATCCCTGGCGGTCGGCCAGACCTATCTGAGTCTCAGTGGCGCTCTACCTCCCGGATTCGATGCGGCAAAGGTCTGCGCGAGCGGGATCACCTACTACGACTATTTTGGCTGGGTTGATGCAGCTCAGAATCCGGAGCGCATCCCGCGCTGGGCCCCGAGTCCCTTCATCGAGCTGCTCAGTTGCTTTATCCAGGCTGTCCATGCCCCGATCTATAAAAGAGTGGATGATCCGGAAATGAGCGGATTTGCGGGAGTGCACTACAACCTGGAGTGGGTCAATGCCGCCACAGTGGACAAGAGCAAAAACCGGATCATCATCGTCTCCGGCGGGGGAACGCTTGTCGGCGCCAGCATGGATGCGCTGCAGGCCATCCGGATGGAGCCGTTCGTCAAGCAGAAACCATCGTGGCAGGCATCCCAGGAAGTTCGGCACTATGTTGATGTGGAGCGTAATCTTGAGCGGGAAAAACCGGAAGAGCTGGCAGAGCTGTCACGGAAAATCCGCACCAGCGAGAGCTTCGAACATACGCTCTACGGCAGGAAATTCTCTGTGGTCCGAAGGAGCGTGCCCGAACTGGACTTCTATGTAGCAGCGCTCATATGAGATCCGTTCCTGGGATACAGTCCGGGAGATTCTCGGGGGCTTGCCTGTAAGCGGAAGAAACAGCAGCTCCCTCCGGAGGGGAGCTTCAATGAAACCCGGGCAAAGAGCGGGATAATTTGTCTTCTCGGCCCTAATTTTCCTTCATCTCCCTGAACGGATCATAGGTCCGATAGTCTTCCCCCAGGTCGAGGAACCTTCCCATTCCGCCATCCAGCGGGATGATCGCCCCGTTTATATAGTCGGCATCATCCGATGCCAGGAAGGTCACGAGAGCGGCCACGTCTTCAGTCCGCCCTATCCTGCGCATCGGAATCTTTTCGATGACCTGGTCTCCGATGCGTGTCTCGAGCATGCTCCTGTTCAGTTTGGTCAGGATGAATCCCGGACAGACCGTATTGACGTTGATCTTATGGGGTCCCAGTTCAGCTGCGACAATAGGTGTCATGGCAATGATCGCCCCTTTTGCCGCCGAGTACGAAGGGGATCCCATTCCGATCATTCCCATCATCGAAGCGATGTTGATGATCTTGCCCCCGCCTCTTTTTATCATTTCCGGGGCAGCGTATTTCGTGCAGCGGAAAACGCTTCCGGGATCGACTGCCATGATGAGATCCCACATCTCTTCCCTGGTCTCGAGCAGCGTCGTTCTCTCTCCGATCCCGGCATTGTTGACGAGGATATCTATTCTGCCGTTCTCCCGGATGACTGCCTGTACGAGGTTCCTGATTTCTTCCGATTTGAGGAGATTCACCTGAACGACCTGAGCCCTTCCCCCTTCCTCATCGATGAGCTTTTTCGTTTCCCTTGCTGCCTTGAGATTGATGTCGGCTATAACGGCCACGGCTCCTTCACGGGCGAATCGCCGGGCTATCTCCCTCCCGATGTCACCGCCCGCCCCGGTTACGATTGCAACCTTGTCAGTGAATCTCTCTCTTATCACCATGGGTGATTCCTCCTGCATAACGGTAAGACTTTTTCATGGAAAAAAGCCACAGAGCACATGGTGTAATGCGCTCTGTGGCCATATCCTAAAGGAGGGATTACTACATCATCTTTTGGTAGATCTCGACGCACTGCTCCATGCTCGGCACTTTCGGAGTGAACAGAGTCGGGAATTCGGAAAGAGTTGTAACTACGAGATCGGAAATGGCGTCCTCGGGTACTCCCAGCTCGCTCAGCGTCAACGGATGGTTGATGTCCTTCATGAGATTGACCACGTACTCGATCGACGCCTCGGCAGCCTTCCTCCTCGACATCTTCGAGGTGTTGATTCCCATGGCCTCTGCGAACTCAACGAGCAGGTCCTCACAGGGTTCCAGACAGAACCTCATGACATGCGGCAGAGCTACTCCGCACAGGGCTCCGTGATGTGCATGGAACTTTGCTCCGACTGCATGGGCTATACCGTGCCCCAGACATGTCGCGCTCATATTGATCGCGATGCCGGCATTGGAAGAAGCCAGGAGCATGCCGAACCGTGCATCCACATCATCACCCTTTTCCACTGCCCTGCGGAAGTACTTGGAGATTTGCCGGACGGCTTCCAGAGCGAATTGCTTGCTCATCACATTTCGCCTTACACCCAAGACGGTTTCAATCGCGTGGCTCAAGGCATCCATGCCGGTGGCCGCGGTTATCTTTGCAGGCAGACCTACCGTGAGCAACGGGTCCAGAATGGCCACATTGGGCGATGCCGGATACTCGCAGAGATTTATCTTGCGGTTGATGGCGCGGTTCATGACCACCGCGATGTTCGTCATCTCACTCCCGGTTCCTGCCGTGGTGGGAATGGCGATATGCGGGGTTATGGGGTCATGGAGTGCATACATCGTGATGTTGTCCATGGCCTTACCGCCCCGTGCCAGAGTAACGGCGGCAACCTTGGCCGTATCGATGGAGCTTCCGCCGCCGAGACTTACAACGCACTCGGCACCGACTTTCTTGCAGAATTCAACGGCCTCGTCAATTGTCTCATAGCCCGTATTTTCGACTACGTTATCGAATACACCCACACAGTAGCTCCCCATCGCCTTGACTACGGAGTCCACCAATCCGGCCGCCTTGATTCCCTTGTCAGTAATGACGACCGCTCTTTTGACGTTCATAAGGTGCATCTCATACTGGAGGCTCGATATGAAGCCCGGACCGGCACTGACCTTGGTCGGGTGATTGAAGTGGAACGATTTCGCCGGAGTCGTATACTGATGAAGGACATTGAACAACAGGCAGCGTTCACGCTCTGCCTCCGGGTTCGACTCGATCCGCTTGATCTGCGTGTACTCTTCCAGGCCCGCTGCACCCCACTCACGGCCGAAACCGCTCTGTTTGTAACCGCCGAAGGGATTCATATCGCCGTAGTTGTGCCAGTCGTTGATCCAGATGGTTCCCGCCTTTATCCTGGCTGCGATGTCTTCAGCCCTGTTCATGTCCTTTGTGAACACGCCTCCGGCAAGTCCGAACGGGGTATCGTTCGCGATCTCGACGGCCTCGTCGTAGTCCTTGAAGGGAATGACGCAGAGCACGGGCCCGAAGATCTCCTCCTGGGCGATCCTCATGGAATTCTTCACATCGGCGAATATGGTTGGTTCGCAGTAGAATCCGCCCTTGAGCTTGGGATCATCCACCAGGTTGCCGCCGTAAACCAGCCTGGCGCCTTCCTTTTTTCCGATATCGATGTATCCCATTATCGTATCGAGCTGTTTTTTACTCACAATGGGCCCGAACTGTGTTGTTGGCTCTAGCTGATATCCGATTCTCAAGCCCTTGGTACGTGCGACGAGCTTGTCGAGGAATTTGTCGTAGATCTTCTCATGAACGAGGAGCCTCGTACCGGACTCGCAGATCTGCCCTGAATGGAGAAACGTGCCGCACATTGCGCCGTCCACCGCAAATTCCATATCTGCATCCTCGCAGATGATGTTCGGTGATTTGCCGCCGAGCTCGAGGGTGACCTTCTTGATGTTCTTGGCCGCCATGCTCATGATATCGATGCCCACTTCGGTGGAGCCGGTGAAGGCGATCTTGTCGATCTTCGGATTCATGCATAGGGCTCTCCCCACAGTCGATCCTGGGCCGGTAACGACATTCAGGACCCCTTTGGGAATCCGGGTTCTCTTGAGCGCCTCGGCAATGAGCAGCATGGTAAGGCTCGTATCCGATGCGGGCTTGACCACCACGGTGTTTCCCATGGCAAGCGCGTGGATACATTTGTACATGGCGGACAGGAAGGGGAAATTCCACGGCACGATGCCCACGCAGACGCCCAACGGCTCTCTTCTCTGGTAATTCATCTGTGCCACGAAACCGCTGCGGGACTTGGGCAGATCTTCCTTCCACTTGAAATCGTAGGCAGCATACCGAGAGAGGTTTCTCAATCCGCCAATAACGGTGACGACATCGAAAATGGTCCTCGTGATCAGGCCACCGGAATCGAGCGCCTCATACTGGGCGATGATCGGCATGTATTCATACAGGAGGTCAGAAAGCTCGATGAGTATCCTTGAGCGTTCCACCGGTGGCATATCGCTCCACACCCCTGAATCAAAAGCTTTGCGTGCTGCATCGACTGCAGCATCCGCATCTTCGGGACCCCCGTAGGCGAATGTGGCGAAAGGCTTCCCGGTCCCCGGGTCGATGGCTTCAGCCTTGCCCCCTTTTATCGCCTCAACTTGCTCACCGTTGATGAACATCTTGAAGTGTTCCATTGATTCCTCCTTTTCTCACTACCCTTTTGTTTTTTATCTTAGTATCTTGAATCGTCCACCCATGGCGGATTCGTCTCCCGATACCTTCATACAGCGATGTTTCCAGGCACTTCTTTTACCTGATCGAGCTTATTTCCATTGGGAGAAATACTTGTCCGCATGATCTTTAGGAGGAGTCCTGTACATGCTCTTCCGGCTGATCCAAGGGATGCCCGACTTCTTGAGCCCACCGAAGAGCTCGGCATATTTAATGGCAGCAATGCAGGGATCAATGAGGGGTATACCATCGACCTCATGGATGCCGAGGGCGGTAATCGTCGGGATCCATGCCCAGCACCCGAGGATGACGACTTCTGCCCCGTCGTCTGCGAGACCCCTCACGGTGTCCTTGAAGCTGTTTATTATCTCGCTCGGATCCACTTCGGCCCAGTTCATCCTCTTGATGCAGCGTATCGGGCGGTTGTCGATCATCCTGTTCCTGAGGCCGTAGGTGAGGGAGTTTCTCAGCATGACGTGCTGGCATTCATAGTTCGGGGTCACGATACCGAACTTCTCGCCCATGGAGCAGGCAAGATGCATGGCCGCTTCCGCGCTGCCGATGACCGGAAGATTCACGACGCCGCGCACAGCCAATAACGCCGGGTCATAGAAGCATCCCATTACCAGCGCATCGGCGCCCTTGTTCTGCTCCTCGTACATCCCCATCAGCATGGTTGTTTCGCAGAAAAGGTGGAAAGCGTAAATGTCTCCATCGTCCACATGGGTCAATCCTTTCCCCAGGTTCTTGTACTCTATCTCCGTATCCGGATTCTTTGCTTTGTTCGCAACGTCGAGGATAATTTTGTCCGCCCCGAAACTCTCAATGAGACCGTCTGTAAATGCTCCTAAAATGGTTATCTTCATAGAATCTCCCTCCCCATCTCGTTCTTTTTAACCAAACGCTGCAGGCATTCCTTTCCTAGTAATAGACCGAGGTCTCCAGGACCTTCATGTCATGGCCGGGAATAATCACAGCCCCGAGCTTGGAGACCTTTATCTGGGTTTCGTAGTATTCGCGCAGATTCACGAAGAGACCGTTCGGCCAGGGCGGATTGTGGTTGAGCGATTCATAGAGAGGAACACAGTCACCTGCCAGGAAGTAGCGGTTGTCCTGCGCCTCAACCAGGACACCCTGAAGGCCTTCGGTATGACCGGGGGCAAAGATGACCGATACGCCTTTCACGATCTCCTTGTCTCCCTCTATCGTGGTGTACCGGATCTCTTCCAGGCATTTTCTGATATAGGCAATGGAAAGGAACGGGGGAACAGGGTTGAGGGCCGACTCAAGCTCTTTCTTCTGCACGATGAATTCAGCGTTGGGAAAAAGATCGTTGCCCGCACAGTGGTCCCAGTGGAGATGGTTGTTGATCACGATGTCGATCTCTTCCGGATTCACTCCCACCTTGTTTTTTAGGGCATTGATGATCTCCTGGTCCTTTTCGCGGACATAAGGGCCCCGCAGTTTTGCCTCCAGAGGATCTTTGGGATCGGACCCGCCGGTGTCCACCAGGATCTTCTTGTCTGCTCCCTCGATATAGAAAGCGAGGATGGGAAGATCCATTGAAACACCATACCCGATCTTGAACATGAAACTGTCCTTATGCCTGGTTATGGTGCCCAGATGCAGCGGATGAATCCTGATCGTCGACATCGTATACCCCCTTTCACTGCTTGTCTGCTCTCTCTTGCACGAGAAGCATCCATTTAAGGTCTGTTTGAATTCAGTCCTCTTTCCCGGCAGGCATGTCCGGATACCTCACCCCTTCGCCAGGTCCTTCAGAATCCCGTCAATGCCGCCTGCGTTGATGATCTCCCGCATCTTTTCCGGCAGAGGTGATGCAAAAAACTCCTGTCCGGTCGATTTCACAATTACCCGGCCGCTGTCGAGGGAAACGCTGATCTGGTCCACGCCCCTGTCTATCTCTGAAATGCCCTTCACGGTCAGGGATGGTAACCCGACGGCGATAGCGTTGCGGAAGAAAATGCGTGCAAAGTCTTCGGCCAGGATGCATCCGATCCCCAGGTGTTTGAGTACCTGCGGGGCCATCTCACGACTCGATCCACACCCGAAATTCTTGCCTGCCACGATGATATCACCGGCCTTCACGTTCCTGACGAATGAAGGCTCGATGGCCTCGAAGACGTGTTTCGCCTGCTCTTCCAGCGTTGCCATGAGATACTGCCCGGGAACAATGAGATCGGTATCGATGTTGTTTCCGAAAATCCATGCCTTGCCCTGAATAATCATTTAAGCAACCTCCCGCGGATCTGTGATCTTCCCGGTCAAGGCTGAAGCCGCTATTGTTGCCGGCGAGGCCAGGAATACCTTTGCATCCGGACTTCCCATTCTTCCCTTGAAGTTTCTGTTCGTAGACGATATGCAGACCTCGCCGGAGCCGAGCAGTCCACCCTGACTCCCAAAACAAGGACCGCAGGAAGCGGAGCAGATAATGGCACCCGACGCAGAGAGCGTCTGCATGATCCCTTCGTCCATGGCCTGCAGCATGACCTGCCTGGAGGCGGGATACACATACATCCGAACAGAGGGGGCCACCTCTTTCCCTTTCATGATCCCGGCGGCTATCCTTAAGTCCTCGAGCCTGCCGTTCGTGCACGATCCAAGGAGAACCTGGTCGACCTTTTCACCTGCCACCTCTCGAACCGGTTTGACATTATCCACTGTGTGCGGCAGTGCGATCATGGGTTCAAGGTTGCCGACATCGAACTTGTAGGTGTACTCATACTGCGCACCGTTATCAGGATAGAGCTCCTCGATATCCTGCTGCCCGACAGACTTCATGTAGTCATGCGTGACGCCGTCCACGGGAAATAACCCGAACTTCGCTCCGAACTCTACGGACATGTTGCTCAGGACGAGCCGCGAGTCGATGGAAAGGTTCTTTACCAAGTCACCAGTAAATTCGATTGAGCGATACTGTGCAAACTCGGAACCGAATCTGCCTGCAAGGGCGAGACTGATATCCTTCGAATATACCCGATCCGGCAGCTTGCCGTTCAGCATTATCTGGATCGAATTGGGGACAAGAAACCAGAGATCACCGGTTGCCAGTACGTATGCCATCTCGGAGGTACCGATACCCGTTGACGCTGCTGCCAATCCGCCGTAGGTGCACGTATGCGAATCCGTACCTACAATCAAGTCTCCCGGTCGGGCCAGACCTTTTTCCACCATGACCTGGTGGCAGATCCCTTCTCTTTCTCCAAAGTAATGTTTCAGCCCGCATTGCTTTGCCATTTTCCGTATCTTTACATGTGCGTCAGCCATCCTTACATCCGGAGCAGGAACATAATGATCCAGGACGACTACAACCTTATCAGGATCCCATACCTTGGTTATTCCCGAAGCTATGAGCTTGGCACATGAAAGGAGAAAGCCCTCGTGACACATTGCACGGTCCACAGGCAACACCACGTACTCACCCGCCCGCACATCCTTTCCGGCTTTGCGCGAGAAAACCTTCTCTACCATTGTCTGTTTCATTACAATCCCCTCTATCACGATGCCTAATCTTTAGATGCGAGATGTAAGGCACTATTCTCGATGCATGAATGCCCAATCATACCTGTAATCAAAGGTGATTTTCAGAGCACATCGCTTCTCACGAATGCGTATCCTTCCATCAGCCTCCTCGCTGTACGGTAGACCAGTATCTTCTTCACATCGATGCCAGATTGCGTATTCACGATCTCTATCCCTTCAAGGTCAGCAATCCCCGACGGGTGACCCATACGGACGCAGTCTCTCTTCACCAGATCGGGCACGGCAGCATCGTTTACAACCGTCCCCGGTATCATTGCGGCTGTCCCGCAGCAGTTGATCATTGAGGCGGCGAAGGTCTTGTGTGTCTTGCCCAGGAAGATCATTCTCACGAGAAAATCCGACTGATCAGATTTTACTGTTTCTCCGGTCACATAATTTTTGTATTCCGTAGATGGTGCCACATAGGTCAGCAATGCAAATTTATTGATCTTAGCTATGGCAGCCCTGGCGATTGCATCGCTTTTTTTCAGAAGTTCCTCATCGGCATCGATCTCGTCAGGGGATTCGGTACCTTTAAGCCCCATATCTGAAGCCATGACAAAGACCCCGGGATTCCCGACATCCACGATGGAGGCCGTGATCTTTCCGACTCCTTCGACATCGAGGACATCTTTCGCATTACCGGTCGGGAGGAGAGCCCCCGTGTTCGCACCGACCATGTCGGACCAGTTCAGAACGATCTTCGCGCCGGTACCGGGGACGCCGTCAATGGCAAAATCTCCGCTGACCTTTACCCGGTTTCCGGCTACAGGCACTTCGGCCACTATGATGCGCTTATTGTTCGTACAGTGGATACGAACGGTTGTCACCGGCTCCGTCGGCCGGACAAATCCCTCGTCAATGGCGTAGGGTCCCACTGCGGCAGAAACGTTTCCACAGACAGCCCCGTAATAGATTGTCGGAGAGTTGATGTCGACCTGCCCGAACGTATAATCGATATCCGCGTCCGGTCGCGACGGAGGACCGATGATTGCCAGCTTGGAGGTGAGGAGATCAGCTCCACCGAGTCCGTCAATCTGGCGTTTGTCCGGACTGCCAAAGATGGCGCAGATAATCTTGTCGCGTTGTGCTGTATCCTTGGGAAGGTCGTTCTCCTTGAGAAAAACTGCCTTGCTCGTACCTCCCCTGTAGAGGACCGTTGGAATGCGTATCATCTCCTGCATTGCATTCACCTCCTTCGCATCGTTCAGCGTATCAGCTTATGAAATCGGCGATGACCGAAATGTCGCTGACCTGCTCGAGATTCTTGACCGTCTCAATGAACTGCTTTCTCTTGTCTGCATCAATGTATCGCTCGGCGAGCTGGTTGAACTTCACTTCTATCTCGTCGAAATTCACGGGGTTCTCGGGGTCTCCCTTGGGGTAATCGACGTGTGACGTGAGAACGCGGCCGTCCTTGAGCGTTGCCTCCATGGTGGCCGGGTAGTATTTGGGGTATACTTTTTCCGCCTCGGGATCGACCTCTGCGGTCACCAGGTTTGCAACCCTCAAGATTTCGGGATCGGTAAAGGTCTCTTTCTTGTACTCGTCTATGCCGGTACGGTTCCTGCAGATGGCAACGGCCGTGGTGTAGGGGAGGCTGAACTGGGCGTCCACGTGGGTCTGTGGCTGGTACTTCTTGTCCTTTGGCTGCGTGAGCGCCTGGACGGTAAAGTTGCATGTCTTGACCACGATCTTTTCCACGTTATCAGCACGAACGCCCTGCTTGTAAAGATCCACGGCGCAGTCGGCAATCGGACCGTTGAAGCGGCAGCATGCATGGACCTTGATGCTCGTGTCTTTCATCTCCCATTTGCTTCCCAGGTTGTCCGTCAATCTCGCATAGTCGTAGGTATCTTTGTATGAATGCGCCCTGATGAATCCCATGGAACCTTCGAAGATTGTCCGTGCGCCGGTGAAATTCTTCTGCGCCAGAGAGGCGGCTATGACTCCGCACATTGCCGGCTGGCCGGCCTGGAGCGGCTTCTGCATCGAACCCTCGGCGCCCCACTCGAGTGTGCCTGCGGAGAAGCTGCCGGCCAAGCCGAGGGCCCACGCTATCTGCTGGGGGTTAAGCCCGAGGAGCAGCGAGCATCCCATGGCCGATCCGAATACGCCGCAGGTTCCCGTCGGATGGAATCCCTGGTAATAACTCTTGCCCAAAAAGGCCTCGCCCGCACGGATCATGACTTCCAGACCGCAGACCAGGGCGCGTATATAGTCCTTTCCGCTGACTTTCATCTTTTCGCCGAGGGCGAAAACAGCCGGCATGACTGCCACGGAAGGATGCATGGTTCCTTCCCTGTGGTCGTCGTCGAAATCGTAGATATGCCCCTGAGTCCCGTTGATGAACGCCGCATGCATGGTCGATGTCTTGAAACCCTGCGCAATGACCGTGCTCTGGGGATTCCCGCCCTGGGACTTCATGACCTCGACCACGGCCTTGACCTGGTGCTCTTCCTTTGATCGTATCGCGCACCCGAACATATCGATCATATAGATTTTCGTCATCCGGACCACTTCAGCGGGGAGGTCTTCGAACTTCACTCCTGTACAGAAATCTGCATAGATCTCGGCAACCGCCTTATTTATTTTTCCAAAACTGATCGTCTCGTTACCCATACAATATCCTCCTGTGATGATTATTGATTATAAGCCTTGCCTTCCCGAACCCGTTATTCACTCGATCGCTGCAGTATCCCCCTCGCAGCGATCAGCCTGATATTTCCTTTCCTCCACTTGGTATAAGGCATTCCATTCGAAGAGAAGATCCCTGCATGCGGGAAGATCGCCGAATACCTTTTGGAGCCAATTGCAGATATTTCCATTCGCCCTATTCCACGGCATCAAAGTTCCCTGAACATTTAAGTATACTATTAGTATACTTAACAGAACTCCTTGTCAATTGGTATTTTTTATAAAACCTCTTTAGTCTTATATGTTATTTATTTTGCTATGTATTTTTGTTAATAATGTTTGGTGGTCGAAGTATACCGACAGTGTTTTTGTTGTTACTTGCATATATTCTCTATTGTGGGTCCCCGGCCTTGACATCCTTGCGTGTATCAAGAAGGAAGAGGCCAAAGAGCACGCCGAATACAAAATCTCCGAATGCCAGGATAAGGGTGAGAAGGGTGATCTTCTTTTTGAGGTAATAGGGTATCGCGGCAAAGAAAAACGGGATCTTGGCCAACATGCCCATCCATACGATCCCGCGGTTTTTCTCCGGATTCCTCGACACGAGGTAATAGCCGAAACCGAACACCAGCACGTGAGTGTAGAATGTCCTCAAGATGAAGGTCGTGACCCCATAGGCAGGAACCGTTTTGAAGAGCATTTTGCTCATCATTTTGAAAAACATCATCCCGTTGAACGCTGCCATGAAGTTGTAGATTGCACTTATAAGAAAGAACTTTTGATATTTGACTTTCTTGATCTCATTCATAAGTACACTCCTGAAGTAATACCTGCCGGTTTGTTTCCATCATTCCGTCCCGGGTTGCCTCAGAGCCTCTTGAAGAGCACGAACTAAAAAACCGGGAAATTAAATGCCCGGCGTTTATACAACCGCCGGGCCATGGTTGCTTCGATTGGACCAGAGCAGGTATCCATATTTTTTGTCTTGATGAATTTCGCGGTTATGGATTTCAATCTAACCTCACAGTTTCATCAATAAACGTCCATTGTCTTTTTTCTGTTTTTCTTCAGACCGAATCTCTCGTAATATTTATCCGGGATCTTGTTGGGATCCTTGTAGATGTAAAGAACACACTTATCACCGGGTTTCCTTGCGCAGGGGGTCTCATGAATCCAGATCTGCGCACCGTCTCCTCCCAGGAGGATCGGGATTATCTCATTGCATATCGCACAATGGACGCAGTAGAAGGGAACATCTTTCTCCCCCCAGGTGATCGGAGCCGGAGTCTTGGTCTTGGCATAGCCGAAAGGTCCTTCATAGGCGCCCATGTCTATGAGCCTCCCTCCGCTGCCGCATGGGTCCATGGTGAAAATGAACTTCTCGTCGTCTTCCTCTATCTTCCATTTTCCGAAATGCTCACGCCATAAATCGGCGATGCTCTCAACGTATGCCTTTACCCCCTCATCACCTCCGCCGGCCATCTCGGTTACCGTCTTTCTCCATTGGGCTGCGCTTTCGGCGAAATATTCGCATGCCTTTGTCATTGCCTCAATGGCCGCTTCCTCGCCCATGTGTTTATAAATATACGTGGCCAGGGAAGTACAGCCATGCAGATAACTATCGAAATACCAGTGCTGTTGAGGCCTCTGCCTCTTGACCCAGTATTTAGCCTTCTCGATGTCTCCTTCTTCCAAGGCCTCCAATATCAAATCCAAAAACTGTTTCTGCATCTCTTCGAGCTTTTCTTTGGTGAACAAGCGTTTTCCCTTCTGTTTTGCCATACAGCCATTCCTCTCTCATATTAGAATTTTTCCCAGTTATTGTTCCCTTAACTCTTATTCACGTTTACAAGGTTCGGTGAGTTCGCACTCACCGAACCTTACGGATGGAGGCTAAAGTTGAAGAATAAATATAACCCTTGGATCCAATCTCCTTCTTACTTACACAGTGCGGTAAATCCGCCTAAAGAGAACTGATTGGTGTTTAAGCTGGCGCCGCACCGGTACTTTGTCGTATTCTGTGTCGAGGCATGCTGTATCCGCTCATCGAGCACTGTCGTAATCAAAACGCCGATCCAGCTCGAGGACTTGTCTGCGACCTGGCCGATTGCCCAATAAGGCCAGCACATTCTCCAGTACTTTCCGGTACGGTCATGGATCACTTTCCAATGGGCAAAGTTCATATCCTTATCGATATAGAAAATCTGTTTTCCAAAGTTGTAGTAGGTGTCTTTCGGTATTCCCTCGATAATCCACACCGGCCGCTTCACCCAGATTCCGTTATCCATGAACCACGGTGCAGCAGAATTTCTCGGACCTTTTTTCTCATAGCTGAACTGGACCATTTTTCCCAACTGAAATTCCATTTCACCACGCTTGTTTCTTTCCACGAGAATCGGCTTATCGCTGACAAAGCCACCGATGCACTCACCTTCACCGATTATCTTCCAATTGAAGTAATTGATGGCTCCATCATAAATCCCATATCCGGAATCATCCTGGCTGTAGTCGGAGCCGAACAGCGCATCGGAACGGCCTGACGGAGTGAGCTGTCTCACCCTCCTGATCGCCGGCACGTACCCGTACTGCATGTTTTCCTTGTTTGTTCTGTAGCGCCACGTCATCATTGCCGTGCCCGCCATGTCGTAGGGGCTCCTTATCAAAATCTGGTTGACCGATTCGAAATTGTTCGGATTGGGCTCTGATTGCGCCGGTTCATAGGCATCGAAGGGCTTGCTGTACCAGTCCACCCAGTACGATCTCTCATACCCGGTCTTCCTGCCAAAGAACTTCAATTCCAGCTCGTTGCGGAGCGCACCCTGGGCATTCCTCATGTAGATGGTATTCCACATGACCTTGGCTGCAGCATCGGGGTCATTCCGCCTGATATCCGGAAACGGTATGCCTTTGATGAACTTCGGGAACTTGCCGGTCGCGGCTTCGACGATCGCCCCCTTGTCGGACAGCTTGTACTTGCCGACATTCTCCCTTTTTGACTCGATAACCCATGCCGGCATGACCTTTGCCGGATCGTAGGTCAGATTCCCATACTTCAAAATCATGTCGCCTGTTTTCACCCAGTTCAGCGCGTTTTCCGGCATCAGACCTTTGAGCACCTGCCAGTTTGATTTATCCACGTACTGCTCATTGGCTGCCATGCCGGTATTTGTGATACCGAGCATGACGACGATAGTCAGAAAAATGATCACGTTACCTTGATATCTCTTCATATTTTTTCTCCCGATATTTTTCGTATGTTTCATCCCGGTAATCTCAGAAAACGAGAGTGGCCTGGAAAGAAACCTGTTGCCTATCCCTTATTATACCTACGCTTACATCATCATGGCCGGTGATCCCGTAATAGGTGAGCTTGAATATCCACGGATAGAAAGACTTTTCAATCGACGGGATATACATGAGCGCTCCCTCAGGATCATACACAAGAGCTACCTGAGGAGTCAGTGTCCCGTTCATGTAGGTTGTAGAGGACACCAGGGTATACTTGTCCTCGTAGCGCTCCTGATCGATGAATTCTCCGCTGGGAAATCTGTTTACGGGCAACTTCTGCCTTTTATCGTAGTTGGTGTAGTACTCGCCGAAATACTGTAAATAGAAATTGAACATGGATTTATTATTGAGGAGCCTTATCCAGATTTTCTTGTCGAGTCCCAACATATATCGAAATACATTCGTCTTGGGAATTTCGCCTGTTACGAAGTTGCCGTAGAGGGCCGGCAGATTGATCTCGGGGATGAAAACCGGCTCGTCCCAGAACCATGCAACCTCCGTCCGGATGATTGAATCGATATGGGGCTCATAAAAGCACATTGATCCGCCGGTAACCTGAACGGTCTCGTAAGAGAGATCCTGGGCCACCATACCCGGGACGCTCGGGTCGATTGTCAGAACAGCGGAAGGCGTATCCATGATCGTCTGGTAATGCGCAAGGGAAAACGTATAGTTGTCGCTGATGACACCCGTAAGCTTGACGCCCGCACGGCTGTTCTGGAACGTCTCCTCTGGTTTGTGTATTCTCACGGGCACAGCCGGTGCCGGGGAAGGAAACGCATACGGAGTACCGTATGGAGCCAGCGGAGCAACCTCCTGATCTACCCAGCCGGGATTCAGGAATGCTTCCAGGGTAAGGGAGGAGATGGGGCCGATATTCCCGAAATTGTAATCGCCCCTCGCCATCCAGATAGGAATTCTCCTGTCATCCAGATCCTCGAATTGTCCCCCGAACGTATTATCGAGCGGATTGATCCTGTCAAGCAGCTGATAAATGTCGGTTTCACCCCAGGAGAGATTCTGTTTCCCTACGCGGAAAAACCATGGGCCCTTTTGATAGTCAAGATATGCCTCCCAGATACTCTCATCGTGCTTGAATTCGTCAATGACGTCCGGGTTGGCTTCTCTGACCTTACGATATTCATCCGGGCCGTAATCGTACACCCCCTCATAGAGGAGCCGCGCCTTGATGTGATACTTGAGCTCGGGTGTTTCCTCAGTCTGTCTCAGCAAAAGATGATTCAGCTCCAGGAAACCCAGATTTCTCTGCTGCACCATGTTTCCCTGGGGAGTTTCCGGGAAGGTGAACCCTTCAGAGCCTGTCGCACGGAATGAGATCCTTGACTGCAGCTTGCCGGTTATTTCCAGGTCCCCTTCTTCATCAATGTCAATTGCATAGGCCCTTCCTTGCAGTATTACTCCCGCCAATAAAATGATCGTGAATAACCATACCTTGGATGCTTTCATAAGACTACCCCCATTTATTGTTTTTCCATCCCAACCGCCTTCAGCAACAGCCATAGGATGCTGATGCCCAAACTCGTTACCCAGACCACAAGCAACCTTATCTCGTTAATGCTGCAGCATGGATCCGCTGCTCGCCTTTGGCTTCAATATGGTCACCAGAACCGGAATCAGGATGAGAGCGTTGATCATGTTGAGCAGCATCAGGATCGTGAGGAGCAGTCCCATCTCGGACTGGAACTTCATGTTTACGAAGATCATGAAGCAAACTCCTGCCAACATCGTCGTCTCCGTAAAGACTATGGTTTTCCCGGTAGTATCCATGGCGATTCTGTTGGCTGACGTATAATCACCCGACGCGGCAAATTCACCGGTGATGCGTGCCAGGAGATAAATCCCGTAATTGATGCCGATACCCACTGCAATGGCTGCCACCGGCAATGAATTGATGTTTATGTCTATCCCATATAACCGCATGAACACTTCCGTGATGATCTGAGACACTGCGAGCGGAATGATGAGGATGATCCCGCATTTGATGGATTTGAAGGTAATGACGCACAGGAGGAAGCATGCGAGGAACACGACGATGAGCGATACCCAGTAGGAATACTCCACCTCCTGGTTCACGGCATACAGGATGCCGAGAAGGCCACCGGCAAGACGGTACCGAATTTTTTCGGGCTTGTTGTGCTGTATGAATTCATCAGCTCGTGCAATGCAGTCCTTGATGAGCTGGGCGTTATACGACTTGTAGAAACAGGTGATCGTAGCATTCGTCCAGTTGTAGTCCACGTAGGTGTCCATCTCGCCCGGAGCCGCGTTGTTCCTGATAATGTACCCTATCTGAGCGAGGTCCTTTGGTGACTCGGGAATCATCTCCCACTTCGGATGGCCCTCATGGAACATGCGGTAAACCCGTTTCAGGAGATTGTTGAACGTGAGCGTGCCACCTGCACCGCCCTTGGTTTCCATGTAGCTCTGAAATTCTTCCATTGACTTTAAGGTGCTGTAGTTCTTGATTGCGCCTTCTTCCTTCCCTTCGGCAATGATGATGAGCTGGGTCGCTCCGACGAACTTTTCGTTAAAGAAACGGAAGGATTTGTTATAGGGATGATCCGGGAAGAGTATGGCAGACCCGGCTTCCGTATCGCCGATCTTGAGGCCGTGAGTGTAATAACCGCCTGCGACAAGTATGAGCGCGACGATCGCCACTACGGCCCATCTCCCTTTGCCCTCCGACGGGACCACGAGCAGCCGGGATACTTTACTGTAGATCCTGCCGCGCGTCTGCCTCGTGATCTTCTCTTCACGAGGCGGTTTTATGTAGGAAAGGAGGAGAGGGTTCAACGTCGGGACGGTAATCAGAATCGTCATGACCCAGAATGATGAGAAGAACCCGAGATTGCGCATGATTGGGATCGTGGCAACGGATATGAGCAGCAGACCCACGGCGTCACAGAATGTGGAGAGCACGGCCGGGGGCATCATCTCCCCATATCCGGTTATGAGTGCCTGTTTCCTGTCCCCGAGCCGCAGATACTCTTCGTAGTACCTGGACATGCACTGGACCGAATGACTCATGAGCCGTGCAGATATGATGAGCGGGACAACGAGGATGAGAGGATCGAGGGAGTACCCCATGATCGTAATGAATCCGAGCCCCCATATGGCGCTCACCACCGCGGAAAAGAAGGGGATGAGTATCCCCTGGAATGTTCGGAAATAATAGAAAAGCAGGGCAATGAGAACGAGCAGGGTGACCCCGAGCATGTACATGATCTGGGGGGCAAGACTGTAGATGTACGCATACAACGCCGGATATCCCGTCACATGTATCTTGTGGTTCTTGTCGGTTTCTTTCTTTATGATATTCTGGATCTGACCGTAGACATTAGCCGGGTTCCAGCCTTCTTCCCAGAAACCTGCATAAATGGCTGCCGACTTGTCATCGGGAGATACATAGAACCCCCGTATGCCCTCATTGCTGTATATCGCCCTCTTCACTTCCTGCAATCCGGTCTTGTCCCGACCTATCCCGGGATGGATGAGCGGCTTCAGAACGATTCCATAGCCGGTCACCTCGACATTTTTCAGCTTGGGGTGGGTGATGGATGCGAGCTGAGAAGGATTGCACCCCTCGACCGCCAGCATGGCCTTCGTGATCCGGTCGATCTTATCGATCGTCTCCCAGTTGTAGATATCTTCCTTGCCCGTGACCTCGACCGCAATGGTCATGACATTCGCGCTTCCGAACATGCTGCGGTATTCATTATAGAGCTTGATGAAGGGATGCCGCGGCGGGTAAAAGGAGATGAAGTCCGTAGCAACCTTGACATGCCACGCGTAATACCCGAAGGCAGCGGTTGCCAGGAAGATAATCGACAGGACAATCACCCTGTATTTCAGTATGAATGCAACATATCGTGCCGATAGAGACATCTTGCTGTTGTTCTCAGTTTCAACGCTCATAATATCACTCCGTCACCAGGAAATTGCTGAATCACTCAGTTGGAAGGTAAGCCCCCTGGACCCGGCGCCAAAGCCGGAAACAGCGGAAGTCAGATGTATGTTCGACAGCCAGAACAGCTCGATCTGCAGGGGTACCATCATTTGCTCCCAGGTCTTCCCGGCATCTTTTGTGAAGAGGACGGTCCCGCGGTCTCCGACTGCATAGCCGATGTCTCCGGACAGATCTATTCCGTAAAGAGCCGATTTTTGAGGACTTGCGGCCTGTGACCAGCTTGCTCCATTGTCGGCAGAGTAGATGAGCACTCCTTCCAGCCCGGCGGCAACCATCTTCCCGTTGCTTTCGCTCACACAGAAGAGGCTTTGCTGAACGATCGGATCAATTTTTTTCCACGTATTCCCATAGTCATTCGATTTGAAAACGGAGCCGTATTCCCCCACGATGACACCGCCGTTCTTCGTCATCCGCACGGCATACAGAACGATGTCTTCCGTGAGACGGACATCCTTCCATGTCTGGCCGCCATCCTCGGTGACCACGATCGCTCCCCAATCACCGACGGCACATCCATGGAGAGGGTCTGAGAAACTTATGCCGAAAAGGTGCTTATCTATTCCGCTCTTCTGTTTCGTCCATGTCCTGCCGCCGTCTTTCGTAGAGAGAATGGTCCCCACCCTCCCTGACACCCATCCGTTCTGACTGTCGGAGAAGCTCATGGAAAACAGGCGCTCTGTCGTGTTGCTCTTTGCTCTTGACCAGGTTTTCCCACTGTCGACAGACCGGAATATGTTTCCGTTCTCGCCTGCTCCGACCAGATCGCCATTCGGCAAGACAGCAAAGGCGAAGATATTATCCTTGAGCTCTTTTGCGCTTATGTTTTGAGATTTTTCCGCTGTCTCTGCCGGCAAGCCAGTGAAAACAAGGAGAAGAAATATCGATACCAACAAAGGTATTTTGTTAAACCATCTTTTTTGCCGAGCAGCTTTCAATGATGTATGGGAAGCCGAACCAGCTGCGATCTTCATTGTACCCTCCTGATGCTCTACTCTTTCCCTCAAAAAGGCATCTACTCAGTCATCGGTCTTGTATCGTTTCTCGAGCTTCGCATAATGCTCAAGGCCCAGGAAATTATTGAGATCCATGAAGAGCTGCAGGATATCTTTGATATCTCTCCATTTGCCTGTTTCCTTCAGGCTTTTGACCTCTTCTGTATAGCCGTTGATAGCCCCGATGAGACAGAGCCCGGGGTAGAGCGCAACGGCATATCCCATATCCTTCATTTCCTGTACCGAGAAGTTCGGGGTCCTTGGTGCGATGTTGAGTATGAGCGGTTTTTCGGGAATCAGCTTTGGGATTTCTGCTACCTGTTCACGGCTGACCGGCGCCTCAATGAAGAGAAGGTCGGCTCCTGCCTCTGCGAACCGATGTCCCCGCTCGATGGCCTTTTCAAACCCTTCTACTGCCAGGGCATCCGTCCTCGCTATGATGAGGAAGTTCTCGTTCTGTCTTGCATCGACGGCCGCCTTGATCTTCCCGATCATCTCGGATGAGTCGATGATCTTCTTGCCATCCATATGTCCGCACTTCTTCGGCCAGACCTGATCCTCGATATGTATGGCTGCAACTCCGGCCTTCTCATACTCCCTCACCGTGCGGACTACGTTGATGGGATTCCCATAACCGGTATCAGCGTCGGCGATGAGCGGGATTTCGACGGCGGAGGTAATCCGGCGGGCGGTTTCCACCATCTCGGTCATAGTGATAAGGCCGATGTCCGGGAATGAAAAATGGGTTGCCGTGGTTCCATAACCGGTCATGTATACGGCAGAGAAACCACCTTGCTCTACGATTCTTGCGCTCAGGGCATCATATACTCCCGGCGCCTGAATGAATTCTCCTCTCGAGATCATTTCTTTAAGACTTGTTCGTGCCATGCTTTCCATCCTTTCCAGAGAAGAGGGAAAGATTCTCCCTTGACTGATCCTTTTGTCGAAGCATGCCTTGCGGGAAGGGTCGAACCTAATAGTGCCCCTTTATTGACTTCACCATTGTCCTCACAATGCATCCTTATCTGTAACAACATCTATAGTATACTGTTAGTATACTAACAAGCACTTGTGTGTCAATGTTAATTTTTATTATTGTTTATATTTTCTATTTCCTATTATATTTACTTATTATTTTAGCAGCTCTTTCATGTTATGATTAATTTAAATGATAAACTGTTAGTGTATGTTTATCTATCTTTATGTTATTATTTGATTATTGTCAGTTTTCCCAAAACACTTAAAGAAGATGGTCGCGAGATGATCCTCGTATTAAGTCTTCCATAAATCTGATAATTATCTATTTATATCATTAGCTTATCTATCTTGACCGATCTGCTGGGTGATGCGGACGTTATAAGAGGGAAAATCCTCCTTGAATGGGTTACGGCACCAGGCCCCTGGGTTATTTTATGAAATAAACAATAAGTATACTTTAAGGATACCCTATCAGGGAGACGATGAGATCTCTCTTCAAGAGCAGGCAATCACTTTGGAGATCATGGAGAAAGGAAGATCTTTGCCTTGCCTCGAGGTCGACCGATCCTGCAAGAGAACAGGCGGAATGATGCGAAAGGAGACATGACCGTTCATCCTCTCGACAGACTCTCCCGGATGGCCTCCGGGCTCTTCCTCTTTGACCGGAAGTCCGCGACCTTTGCCCTCTTCGTGTCGTCATCGGTTTGGGTTGCCCGAAAGGCCGGGCAGGCACTGCAATCGGTCCCGCGCTACGCATTCATCTCTTTCATAACAATCTCATTTTTATCTCCCTATACAGCAGTCATCCTTCCCATTTAGACATTTCAGACTTGACTGAAAAAGGTTCTTCCTTCACTATTTACTCTTTCCAGTGGTTGTATTGCTTCTCAATATTGAAACCAGGAGGCTCTTATGAGAGGGGAGATTCGACCCGCTGTTCTGAGCGCAGTAGCAGTCTGTCTCGTCATGTTCATGTATGCGCCTGTGGCCTTTGCCGATAACCTGCCGGGAAACTTTACGGGGAGTCTCTTTGCCGGCCGGGCAAGGTTCGACAGCGATATTCATTATTTTGATGAGAACTTCCGGGGAGGGGCAATCGGATATGATTTCAGCCGAAAACTCTCGGCGGAGCTTTCCTACAGCTATATGCGTACAGAGGAAAATACGGTCCCCGGCAGGGATGTGAACGCCTCTGTAAGCATCATCCGTGCAGAAGCGCTCTATCATCTCCCCAAGATCAAATCGGATCTCACGATCGTGCCCTTCCTCGCTGCCGGGACCGGAACGTTCGTCTTTAAGAGCGACCGTGAAGGAAGCTCGGCCGACCCCGATATAGCGGTCGACTACGGGCTCGGGCTCAAATGGTTCTTCGTTCACGACCTGGCTCTCAGGGCGGATGTCAGGCACGCCATCGGCTTCAAGCAGATCGACGACTCGTACAATGTCCTGCTCTATTACTTCGGTCTTACCTATGAGAAGAGAGAACGGGAGATGGCGGCCGTCCCGGTTGAAGCACCCCCACCGGCAAAAGAGATCGCTCCGGCAGCCCCGGCGCCGCCTATTGACAGCGACCGAGACGGCGTTCCGGATGATGTCGACAAATGCCCTGGCACCCCTGCAGGTGTTGCCGTGGACAAGGACGGATGCCCCAAGGACAGTGACGGCGATGGCGTCCCGGATTATTTCGACAAATGCCCCAATACCCCACTCGGTACAAAGGTCGATGCCAATGGGTGTCCTCCGCCTGTAAAGGCCACGATGACGAGGCAGGGCTCCTATTACTTCGGGAATATTTATTTCGACTTCAATAAGACGGCGATCAAGCCTGACAGCCGGCCTGTGCTGCAAAACGTGATCGAGTATCTGGACAAGAATCCCGAGGTGAGGATGGAGATCCAAGGCCATGCCGATATCATTGGCATGCAGGGATACAATCTGAAGCTCTCCGAGGCGCGCGCCGATGCCGTCAGGAAATACCTCGTTTCCAAGGGCATTGCTGCAGAGAGGCTTACCACAAAGGGTTTCGGCGTGACCAAGCCGGTTGCATCCAATAAGACCAAGGCCGGCAGGGCAAAGAACAGGAGGATCGAGTTCATGCCCATCCAGTATGAGTAGCCTTACGGGTTCTGACCACCAAAGGCCGATAACGAAAGAGAACGAAGCAGGAGCGGGGGACCGATACCGCTCCTGCTTTCCCAGACATCCCTGAGATTATCCAAAAAAAATGCGGCATGACCGGCCGTTCTGCAATCGACAACGGTAAGCCCCGGTCCAAGGCTCTCAGCAATGCGTAAGTCTCCTGCAAAAGTATTGTCTTTTCTGCAAATGTCCTGGCCTCTGAACACAATTTCCAGTATATCAATATTATAGGACGCCCAGGATATAATCAGAAGAGGAGTACACAATGGACACCAGGCTCGACAAGATGTTCTTCCCAAAATCAGTGGCAGTCGTGGGGGCTTCGGACATTCCGGTCAAATGGGGAAACCTCATTCTTACCTCGATTCTCGGCTGGAGATACGAGGGCAAGGTCTTTCCCGTAAATGCCAAAAAGGATACGATCCTCGGGCTGAAGTCTTATCCAAGCCTCAGAGATATCCCCGAAGATGTGGATCTCGCCGTCTTCGCCATCCCGGCGCAGTTCATCCCCGAGGGTTTCAGAGACTGCGCCGCCAAAGGCATCAAGGCCGCTGTCGTGATCTCGTCGGGCTTCAGGGAGATCGGCGGAGAAGGTGCACGGCTCGAGAAGGAGATCGCAGAGGCGGCGCATGAAAGCGGCCTCCTCTTCATCGGCCCAAACACAATGGGAATCGCATCGGCCCATATTGCCTTCGAGGCCCTGCCTACGCCCACCGGCCCGGAGCCCGGGGGCCTGGCCGTCATATCCCAGAGCGGGAACATCGGACTGCAGATCCTCAAGTGGATCGCCCACAAGAACATCGGGCTCGCAATCTATGCAGGCACGGGAAACGAGACGGTCCTCAAGGCAGGGGACATCCTCGAATATCTCGGCTCGCGGGACGAGGTCAAGGCTGTGGCCATGTACATCGAGGGCATCGATGACGGCAGGAAATTTGCCGGGATCGCCCATGAAGTTACCAGGAAGAAGCCGGTGGTCGCCATCAAGACCGGCCGGTCCCAGGCCGGCTCGAAGGCTGCCCAGTCGCACACGGGCTCCATGGCCGGCTCATATGCAACCTATACCGCCATGTTCAGGCAGTCAGGAATCATCCAGGTGCGGACGCCTTCCGAGCTCCTGAACGTGGCGACTGCAGCCACCCACCTTCCCATACCCCGCTCGAACCGAGTGGGGATCATGACCATGGGTGGAGGCTGGGGCATCATTGCTGCAGACGAATGCGAGGACTCCGGGCTCGTCCTGCCCAGGCTTCCCGAGTCGATCATCAAAGAGCTCGACTCTCTTCTGCCTGCCTACTGGAACAGGCGCAATCCCGTCGATGTCGTGGGAGAGGGAGATCCGTCGCTTTACCTCAAGGTGATCGATGCTCTTGCACGGTGGGATGAGGTCGACTCCATCATTGCGCTGGGAATCATCGGAAGATCCGGATATGTGGAGGACTTCATTGCTGCCCAGGAGCGCATCGACGGCAAGCTCTACAGCAGGGAGCTCAAGCTCTCCATCCTCAAGGATCAGATCAGGGCAGAGGACCAGACCATCTCGGGCATCGCAAAAATCCAGAAGGAGACGAACAAGCCCATCATCGCGGTGGCCCTCACCGAAGGAGGGCTCACCCTCGCGGACACCTCCCACGGCAGGGTGGTGAGCGTCTCCACGCCCGAAGAGGCCGTCACCATCGTCGGCCACCTATCCTGGTACGGGAGCTACCTCGAGGGGCAAAAGGCTGACGCCTTCCAGGCCGTCTAGGGGGTCTATTCGAATGTCTGCCGGTCGTCCGTCTCGGAGACCGGGCGGCTGCGAACCTCCCACATGTCCTCGTCGGTGAAGCACCGCTCGCTTTCATCCGGGTGCATGGCATCCTTCTCCATGTGTCTGCGGTCGTAGGGCTGGTTGAGCACCTCGTCATAATACTCGTGCTGGATCATGAGGTCCATGATCTGACTCGTCCCGGTCCAGATCATTGAAAGCCGTACATCCCGCAACGCCCGCTCGATGGGGTACACATCCGTATAGCCGATGCCTCCCATGATCTGCATGGCATTGTTCACCACGTCCCAGGCCGCCTTCGTGGCGAACTTCTTGGCCTCGCTCACGATCCTGCGTCTGTTCGGGGCGTTCTCATCGACAGCCCTGGCAGCCATGTAGGTGATGCCGCGGGCGGCATCGAGGGTAGCGATGGAATCCGCCACCATAAAGCTCACGGCCTGGTATTTCCTGATTAGCTTGCCGAAGGCGGCCCTCTTGTTCGAGTAGCGCACCGCCAGGTCGAGGGCGCCCCAGACGCCGAGGCACCCCGATGCCGAGGTGAGCCTCTCGGGGATCATCATCTGGTTGAAGCACCAGGCGCCGCCGTGGAGCTCTCCCACGAGATTTTCTCTGGGCACCTTCACATTCCTGAAAACGAGCCTGCCCGTCCCTCCTCCCCGGCAGCCGAGAAGCCCGTAGTGGTACTCGGTCTCGATACCGGGGCCGTTTTCGACGATGATCAGGCTGATCCTGCCGTACTTGGGGGCATCCGCGTCGAAGTTCGTCCTGCAGTACACGAGGAAGAAATCCGACCCTTCGGCCCCCACTACAAAGCGCTTCTGGCCGTTTAAGATGAAGTGGTCGCCGACAAGCTCGGCCTTCGTTGTGGCCCCGAAGAAATCCGATCCGCCTCGGGGCTCGGTGAGCGCCTCTGCTGCCACGAGCCTGCCCGCGAGGTAGGGCCGCAGGTATTTCTCCTTCTGCTCCTCGGTCCCGAAGAAGTTGAGCGCCTCCCCCACGATGGAGGGCATGACGAAGGCGCACCCGAGCGCCATGCCGAGGCACCCGATCTCCTCGTTTGCCGCGACCTCGGCGACCCAGCTCAACTCCCTTCCTCCCCACTTCTTCGGGAAGCGGATGCCCCTCAGGTTGTACTCCGCGAGCCTCTCGACAAAGTCCCGGGGATACATGATCTCATCCCTGTCCATCTTGCGCAGGAATTCGCTCGATATCTCCTCGCGGACAAACCTGCGCACCTCATCTCTCAAAGCTCTCTCTTCAGTCGTGAGCAGAAAACCGTACACGGCAGCACCTCCTTTAAAAAAGGGATCCTTCAAGATGCATATCACTGGCAGAATAGATACATGATAAGAGGTTCGGGGAAAGCAAGTCAAGGGGAGTCGAACAGATTGAGCCGGGGGAGACCGGATGGTCGGGATTATACCGCGAATCAATAAAAGCATTCGCATCAAGAACGATCCGATTAAATCAGCGGCCGCAGTGCGGTCCGCTGGACTGAAGGGCTTGCCTGTAATGGCGATGTGCTCCGCACTGGCGTGTGATATGGGCAAGGGTGATCCTGAATGAACCGTCGAGCGCCTTTTGCGAATGGAGCCTGACCGGAGACGGGATCGGCCAAAGAACTGAGGTCTCGGCTCCATGAAAGGCGGTCCCGGTGAAGGAAGGGCCACCCCTGACCCACCTCCGAACTAAAACGCGGGCATCCCCTTTATGGAATACGAGAACGTTACTACCTTCTCTTCCCCCGGTTTGAATTCGAGATCCCACGAAAGGATGCCGTTCTCATCCGGCGCAACCTTAGGATTCGCATCGATGAGATTGACGGTCACCGATTCGTCCTGTGATATGGGGATCTGGTCCTTGAGCGTGATGCGCACCGGGATCGTCCGGGTATTCTTCATGCTTATGGCATATGAATAGGTCGTCCTGTCCTTTCCGGTGATCGTGTTCTCGTGGAAGACCTTTTCCTTGCGCTCCACCTTGACCCCCTCGTCCCTGCCCAGGTCGACGGTGATCTTTTCTCCGGGCTGGACATTCTTGAAGGAGCCCTTGCCCATGAACTCACCGTCCAGAAATGCGCTGTAGGTACCCGCGAGTATGGGGACGTTCCCGTTCCATGTAGTTTCGCCCCTCAAGAATACGGCGCTGTCGGCCCGCGGGGCAGTCAGGCGGTCCATCTTTGTTTGCAGCGTCTTTTTCTGGATCGTGACGGATTTCTGGGTGCCGTCTCCGGGAAGCTTCGCCGACCCGGCTGCACCGATGATGTATGAGGCGGCTGTGGCCTTGACCCCGGGCTCGTAGTCCCGCTCCATCTCTTCTGCCATTGCGGCTGGGGCAGGGGCCGCCTCCATCATGGCCTTGGACTTGAGCATGTCCCTGGCTTTGTACCTCGGTGCGCCGATGTACCAGGGGTAGAGCTCGGGCGCCTGGATACCGAAGCTCGGCCTGCCCGTTGCCACGGAGAGCTCTTCCGCATCCCAGTCTGTCCCCGTGGTCTGGCGGATGAGGGCATTCGTCTCGATCCACATCTCACCTTTTGCGGTATTCGCATAGACGGTGTATTCGGGCTTCCACGACCCGCCCCTCACGGCATACGACACCTGCACCGGCCTGTCCGAGTCGAGCTCTCCGGTGATCTCGTACCCCTGTCTCTTCGAGATCTCACCGAGCTGCTCCTCGAGGTCTTTCACCTCGACGGCCAGTTTCTCTATCTCGTTTCCCAGCGCGATGCTCTTCGCGTTGAGCGCGTTCACCCTCGTATCGATGAACGAGAGCGCATCGCTCACGCGGGTTCGGGAGAAGGTGGCTTCCTTGTCCTTTGCTGCTGCCTCAAAGATGAGCTCGATCTCCCGCTCGAAGGTTTTCTGAAGGCGCTTCTTCGCCTCGAGGTTTGCCTTTTTCTCGGCAAGGAGGTCGATCAGCCCCTTCGCCTTGCCGCTCGTGAACCGCTTGGGTTCTATGGTCAGAGACTTGACCGTGCCTCCCTTCGAGGGCACGATGCTCACGGAATCCCTTATGAGCTCGGCCGGGGCGTCGATAGTGACCTTCCCCGCTTTTGCCGTCTTTTCCGTGGTGAGGTACGCCATGTCCTGGTACAGCACCACCCGCTTGAAGCCCTCGGCAGAAACGCTTCCTGCTGTAAAAAGCACGGCCGCAAGGATCAACAGCGCAGATCTCTTCATCGTAAAGACTCCTCTTCAAGAAATTAGGTAAGGGGATTGTACCTCAAAAGATCACGGCGGCAAGCAGAAAACCAAACCATAAGAGCGATCCGGTATCTGGATCAGAACTCGAAGAAAACGCCTGCGTTCGCCACGATCTGGCCGATGGCATCTGACCTCACGCGGATGGAGAGCCCTTCGGAATTGCTGAAGACCGACCCGCTTCCGTTGAAAAGGGTGGCAAATCCGCGAGACTCCGCTCGCAAGCCGACGTGCTTTGTAATCCAATACCGAGCTCCGAGGCCGAGACTGATGGAGGGGCGAGTCGCCGGATCATAGTCGGAATTACGGGGAACGAAATGGGTGACGCCGAGCGTTCCCACGATATACGGCTGGAAGTCGTTCACCCTTTCCTGCCACATGTAGGTCCCGCCTATATGGATGTAGTACACGTCGAGATCGAACAGGGTCTCGCCGGCCGGAAAGAGGGCTAAGCCGGTTTCGTCGTCATCGTCGGGATCTGCCTTGAACTCCGTGGCCTGGCGGCTGACATAGAATTCGATCTGGGAATCGGGTTCGTATTCCGCATCGATGGCGAGCGCCAGGCTCGGACTCTCTTCGATGTTCAGGTCGGTGCCCGTGTCCTCTTCCTCGAAGGCCCCTCCATAGGTATAGCCGGCGAGAGGCGAGATCTGCCACTTCCCGGCATGGCAAACGTGGCTCGTAAAGGCCAATACAACCGCACAGATTACTGCAAAACCTCGCTCCATGCCTTTTCCCCCGCTGCTTTAGCTGTGTCCTGAAACGCATTATCACACAGCCCCGCGAAAATTGAAAGGAAGCTTCTCATTCCCCAGTGCCTGCCCACGAACAACCTGCTTTATCTTTTCCCCGGGATGTACTAGAGGTTTTCCATGGGATTCATTCGGATGAAGGGCGTCGAGGGGCTTCTCTATGTCCCCAATGAAAACGGGGGAGCGAAGAAGCATCCCTGCGAGGACTGTCACTTCTGCCAGTGGTGCAGCGACAACAGGTGCTCGCTCTGCCTCGACCAGAAATCCTGCTGCGGGAAACGCCCGGCAAAGGAATGCCCCTCTCCCGGAGAAGACGAGGCCTGCCGGAAAAAGAATCCCTGATGACGGCACCCTGATATCGGTCCCCAGCCGGGCAGCCCGTGTCCCCCCCAAAGAAACGCCTACGGCTTCTTTATCTCACCCTCACAGGGAGCGGGCTTTCCGTAAACGTTCGCCGGCACGTCAGGTTTGTGGATGTTGATCGTGACGAACACTTCCTTGCTCTGTCCCTGAAATTCACTCCGGTCATAGGCGATGCCGTTCGAAACTGCATCATAGAGATTTCCCCGTGCGACATAACCTGCATTTTTCGTATCATAGCAGAGGCTCTTCGCATCGGGATAGGCGGAAAGGAACCGGTCCATGGAGCTGCGGGTGGAGATCCCTTCAGCCGTCTTGTACTCGGATGAAGTAACCAGGATCTCGCTTACCTCGTCGTTCGTATACCGGACAATGAATCCCTCGAACTGGTCCCCGCCTTTCGTAGACGAGAACGGTCTGCCTGCGAGTTCAAACACGTCTTCACGGGGCATCCCCAAGGTAATATTTCCCACACCTATCCCGGGACGCAGCAAGTGCGGATCCACCCGCGGCCCAAAAAACCTCAAGAATTTCACTAATTGAGGGTTGATCTCTTCCTTGCATTCCTGGTTGGCATTGTGGCCGCACCGGTCGATCAATTCGAGCCTTGAGTTATTGATCTCCTGGTTGAGCCTTACTCCCTGGGCAAAAGGAAGCCAGGTATCGTTCTTTCCCCAGATGATCAGGACCGGCTTGTGGATCTGCCTGTAGCTCTTCGACATCTCCTCGAAGGCGGGGGAATAGTACTGCTTCTCCAGCGTGATGAGGGCCTTCCAGTATCCTGGCTTCGTTATAGGCCGGGCATATTCATCGATCATGGCATCACTGACTTTGCCGCTGTCGTTAAAGGCGTCTTCCAATCCCATCCTGACAGCCCAGCGGCCCCCATACTTGGCAGTGAGATATTCCATTCCCGGCAGTCTCAATATCTGTATATCCGGGGCCTTGTAGCACACCGGATCTATGACCACTGCCTTCCGGATCTTTTCGGGGTGGTTCAAGGTGATATACAGGGCAATACCGCCGCCCATAGAGTGGCCCACGATACAAAACTCCTTCAAACCGAGCTTTTCCGTGAGGGAGACGACTGCCTTGGCCTGATTCTCAAGGGAATAAACGTACGGCTCAGGGGGGATATCCGAACGTCCGAGCCCGGGCAGGTCCACGATGATCAGCCGGTGCCCGGCGTCTTTCAGCGCAGCCGCGTTTTCATGCCAGCAGTAGGAAGAATCGGCGAAACCGTGGACCATGACCACCGGATCTCCCGAGCCCATGTCGATGTAGTGCAGATTATATCCGCCCATGTCGGCTGTCTTTCTGAAAGGGTCCACAGCCCCGTTCCAGGCCTTGTCACCCTCGCCGATCTGGGTTTTGCAAGAGCAGAGGACGGCTATCAGGAGAGAGGAGAAGAAAACCGCAAGTCGGAATCGCTGCTGCATAGTGATTGATGATTATATTCCAATTTCTTTGCCCTTGCAACTGGACCTTCGTGTACATTGAAACAGGGCTAAGATCAATTATTCTTTATTTTTATCACCATAAAATCCGGAATGAATCACCCATGGAGAATTCCAAAATCATGAACAAATAAGCTCAGCTGCTCGCACCCGTGAATGCGAGCTACATTACCTTCTCGACAAGGGAGTAACCATATGAGACCGCTGAACGTAAAACCCATCCCCATAAAAATAATAACCCTGCTCGTCATTGCCGCCTTCATCCTGGTATCCTTTACGAGCTGCACCAGCACGGAAACACAAAATATCCCGAAAAATCAGACAACGAAGGGCGCCTTGTACGGAGCTGCAGGCGGCGCTGCCCTAGGCGCGGTCATCGGCAACAAGAACCCGGTGCGCAATGCTCTTATAGGTGCGGCAGGCGGTGCGCTCGCCGGAGGTGCAGTCGGATATTATATGGACAGGCAGAAAAACGACCTTCAGACAGCCCTTTCTCCCGAGATCAATGCAGGCCAGGCACAGGTCCAGAAGCTGCCCGACAACGCTGTTCAGGTTTCAATGACACAAAAGACAGCCTTCCCTCCCGGCTCATCGACGATCAATCCGTCCTTCGTTCCGACCCTCCAGAAGGTAGCGAATGTGGTGAACACCTACGGCAAATCCACTGTTTCGGTCATCGGCGCTCCGGATACCCCGAGCGGAGCTCCCGATCAGGCAGCCCTTGCCAATCAGCGCGCCGAAGCGGTCAGGAACGAGCTGATCAATCTGGGCGTGAAGCCGGTCCTCATAACAGCTTCCGGAAATCCCCAGGCTACAGGCAATACCGAGGTGGTCATTCAGCCTCTGGTTGCCCAGTCATGAGCAGGCTCGTGTGCCTCCAGTCTTTTAAGGAGTACAGGATGACACGACATGCAATCGTAGCGGCAGTTATCTCCGTGATGCTTCTGGCCGGATGCAGCACCGTATCCGTTCAGAAAAGGGCCTATCTCGGAGTGCCTGCGTATCAGCCCACTGATCCGGCAAAAGTCGAGATCCTCCGTACAGAGCCGACACGGCCCTTTGACCGGCTCGGAGAAATCGACCTCGAACCGGCGGGAAACCCTCCGGTGCAGAAGCTGGAGCAGAAGCTCAAAGATGCAGCAGCGCAGATGGGCGCCGATGCGGCAGTCATCGTGGCGGATAAGACGAGACTCATGGGTGGTTATGTGACCGGACCCTGGTGGGGAGGACAGATAGTCCCTGAATACGGAAGGGTCATTGTCGCAGTCGCGATCCGCTACAGGCAGTAAGATGCATTGAGACGCAAGAAGCTGCAAGGGTTCCGTGCACGGAAGGAAAGGAGTGCTTTCCTTTAACGCTTCGGTCTTTCCTTACTCGCCCCTCGAAGGGAGAAGTATCTTCCGTCTGTCCTTGTCGGGCTGCTCCCGGTAGAAGATGGCGACATTGCCGATCAGCCCGACCGGTTCGCTGGAGGTTTTTTCCCCGATCTCCTCTGAGAGGGCCTTCCTGTCCTCCTTGAAATCGACGAACTTGACCTTGATGAGCTCGTGGGCTTCAAGCGCTTCGTTCACCGCCTTTATCAGATCGGGAGTTACGCCGTTCTTCCCCACCTGAACGACAGGCCGCAGGCTGTGCGCCGCACCCCGCAGATATTTCCGCTGAAATCCCTTCAAGGTTTTCATACACCACCTGCTCCTTTCACGTGAGACCCTCACGCTGTGGTAGCTGCCGATGCCTGCCTTGTCAACAACGATATGTAACTGCATATCAGGGAAAAGAGTCCGTCATTGTGCATGGGGATCGAATCCTGACCCCCTGTCATCAATCGATCCTGATGGACATGAGAATAGCCTTGAACTGCTCTTCGGAGCGGAATCTGCCCTCAAGCGGCCCCGACATCTCGACGGCAAACAGGCAGCCATCGGCAAAGATCACGTAGCAGCGGGAAAGGCATTCGAGGCCTTCACCTTCCAGATTGTACGAGGTGAACGTAGACTTGATGATATTTGCTGGTTTCTTCGATATGAGACCGTCGGAAGTGGCCTCGATAAGGCAGAAATCTTGAAAGACATGCTGCAGCTGAATGATCTGCAGATTGAGGAACGATATCCGGTCAATAGAAGGCAGCCCCCCCATGGCACGATGCATGGCGCATACGGTAGGAAGCACGATATCATCGAAGCCATGGTCATAATGGAAGTAAACGAGGGGTTCCTGCGCATGCTTGATGAGTTCGTCATTCACCTCCCCGGAGGGATCGGGCCTGTTTATAAGGAGGTTCAGTGCCCACTGGCCGGGAAGGAAGATCCATTCCTCGGGTTTTTCTATTGAAAACCCAAGCTCTCTGTTCACGTAGGTGTTCGAGTCTTTCATCGCTCGGCGCTTCTAAGCCTTTATCGTTACCCCCCTCGCTTAAGAAAAAACTCTACAAAACATGATTCCAAGTTTCGAAGGCATATAGTATAGAATAAGGTCCGGATCTGATCTCACGACAGCATCACGAATGCTGATCGGTGTTTCATATTATTTATGGTTTAGGGGGAGGGAAAAATCCATGGAAAGAAGAGATTTCCTGAAGCTTGTCGCCGCAGGGTCGGCAGCAATGGCTGCATCCTCGTGTGCAGGCGGCAGCCTGAATACGAAACGCACACCCGACGCAAGCAGACTTTCGGCATCGGGCAGGCCCGAAGGGGTGTTCCTGGCCGGGGTGAGCCGCGACTCTTCCGAAGAAAAAGTGAGGTCTGCGGTCCGTGAAGCCGCTGAGGCAGCGACAGACTTCTCCTGGCTTTCAAAGGGTGATACGGTATTCATCAAACCTGTTCTGAATTCCGGCTACCCCTACCCTTCCACCACGAGCCCTGCGGCCATCGGTGCGAGGATCAAGATCCTCAAGGAGAGAGGCGCCGGCCGGGTGATCGTGGGCGACATGTCCGGTGTCGAGCACGTGAAGCTCTCTTCCAAAGGCCTTTCCGGAAGCTCCCGCCGTCTGATGGAGTCTTCCGGCATGGCAAAAGCCGTCCTGGAATCGGGCGGCGAGCTCCATTTTTTCGAAGAGGCCGGATGGGATGCCTTCCATGAAGAGATCCCGGTTCCCGGCTCCCACTGGAAGCAGGGTGTCATGATGCCTGCCATCCTCAAGGAGACGGACCATATCATCCTCATGCCCCGGTGCGGGCGCCATGTTCTCGCAGGAAGCACTCTCGGCCTCAAGGCGGTCGTCGGCTACTGGCGTACCGACACGCGCCTCGAATATCACAAGGAGGCCTCCACGCTCCAGGAAAAGACGGCAGAGGGCAACACGGTCGAAACACTGCGCAACAAGCAGCGTCTCGTGGTTACGGCAGCGGACAAGGTGCTCACCACCTTCGGCCCGGATGTGGGATATGTTTCCCAGCCCGAAAGCGGGCTGATCATCGCCTCGAAATCGGTCGTGGCGCACGATATGGTTTCGCTTGCCTGGCTGCTGGAAAACAGGAAGAGCATGCCGGACTCCGAAAAGGACGGCTTCATGGATACGAGCCAGTTCATCGTGAGAATGGGCAACCGCTACGTCGTGAGCATGCTCGGGGGCATCGGACAGTCCCTCGTCTCGGAAACCATGGTCAAGGACGAGCTGAATACGATCTGGGACTGCCGGATTCTCAGCCGCGCCTATGAGGTCTTCGGCGGTGTTCCCGATGTGGTCATCAAGCCGGCGAACGACGCCCTGCCGGAGGATCTGAGAAAGCGCCTCGCCGCTATGGTATCCATTCCTGGCGGAGTGAACATGGCAGGGAGTTGACCGGCAAGGGCGGAGACAGCCTGTATCCGGATGACAGAAGCTTTCGGGGGATCATTCTCTCTCGATCTCTGCACCGGAGCCCCTTGCTCCTGATTGCGGCATCCGCTTGCGTCAGAGCCTGTAGGTCCCGATGAGCCTGCGCTCTGTCTTGCCTTCGATCCTGGCACTGATCTCGACATAGTTTTTGATCGATGAGTTCTGGAGCTTGCGTCGGAGAAGCTCGTCGACCTGGAATATGCCCGCCGAGTTGGCGAGCTTCACATCTATTCTGACCGGCCTCTCGGTGCCTTCCTCGATATCAACGGATTCTACGGCCATGGCGGAGACCGAATGGATATCCATTTTGCCGAGATCGAACGGGATGCGCGACCTGCCTTCGGCCATGTCGAGGGCATCGGCCACCTTCACGACACCTGCCTCTATCGTCAGGCAGACCTCGTCCACATCATGAGAGATGATCGCGTTCATGACCTCGCAGGTCAGCGTGGTCAGGTCGGGCTCTTCATAGATGCCGGAAAGGAGCTCCCGGGACTTCGGGTAGGCGAAGATGAGGCTGTACTGCTCATGATCGTCCCGATGGACAGCGATTCCGACATCGTGAAGGCATGAAGCCAGCACGACAACCACCTCGGCATCGTCGGCCGTAAGACCATAGTCTTTCACAACGCTCGGAACGACCCCGCCTCTCACGAGAAGCCGCAGTATCCGGAGCGCGGCATTGGAGACGATCCGGATATGAACCTCGCCGTGGTCGTTGATGCCGCTGCGGTCGATTGCGTTTATATTGGCGCATTTCCACAGCTGGACAAGCTCCGCGTTGGCCGTGACCCGGTCGATCAGCATCCTCAGCTTGGCATTTTCTTTCGTGGGAATGTTGAAATCCATATACCTCCCATAATTACAATAGGACAAAGAAAAAACAGTCCAAGAGGCTATCGGCAGCCCTGCCTCGGCATCCCGGCAAATAGAGCACATAATCATCCCGAGGGAGGTGCATGGACTCATTTTCACTTCTCAGCCTGCAGGTTATCTGATAGGCTTCACGCTGTATGAGCAGCGATCCGTCAAGTACTGCCGCCGAATTCCCGAACATTCTTCCCATGAGGGCACTATCGAGGAGAACCGGCATTCCGGGCCTGTGGCGGACAGTCACGTGGACGCTCCTGATCCTATCTTTCCTTACGCTCATGGCCGTGGTCTATTCACGGCAGCAAAGCCCCTGCCGGCAGCCCCTGACATACCGCATCGGTTCGGTGGACCCGAGGTTCGGATTGAGCAGCAAAGATGTTTCCGAGGCAATACGCGAGGCTGCGGCCGTTTGGAACAGGGCATCGGGCCGTGATCTCTTCCGGGAGGAACGAAAGGGCGATATCGTGGTCAACTTCATCTATGACTACCGTCAGGAGGCGGCGGACAAACTCAAGGGCATAAGCGGCGAGATCGGCACAACGAAGAGCTCCTATGATGCCCTCAATGCGCGTTTCAAAAATCTGGAAGCCGAGTACAAACAGAAGCAGGCCGCCCTTTCAACCGACATTGATGCCTACAATGAGCGCATGAGCGACTTCAATGCCAAAAGCGAGGCCGCTGCCTCCCGAAAGGGCGGCGTTCCTGAAGGCGTCTATCGTGAGCTCAGGCAGGAAAAGGAAGCCCTCGATTCCGAGTATGAGAATCTCCAAACGAGACAGAAAGAGCTCAATGATATGGCGGACACCCTCAACAGCATGGTCGTTATCATAAACGAGATGGCTGCGGACCTGAATCTCAATGTGACGAAATACAACAGGGCCGGCGAGAGGCTCAGAGATGAGTTCAGCGAAGGGCTCTATGAGAAGAAGAACGGCCGGCAGAGCATAACCATCTTCCACTTCACCAACCGCACCAGGCTCGTGCGCGTGCTGGCCCATGAGCTCGGGCATGCCATGGGCATTGGGCACAATAATAACCCCAGGGCCCTCATGTACCGGATGAATCAATCCGACACGCTTGAGCTCGCATCGGAAGATATCGCCTCCCTGAAGGCCTTCTGCGGAGCCAGGTGAGCAATTCCCTCCTGCCGCTATTATTTATTATGAGACTTTTGCTTGCCATGGACAGAGGAAAGGCGTATTATTATGGCAGGTGGTATTACCACCTGCCTGGAATATCCGGCTGTATTATGCAGGAAAGGCGGATCTCGAAGAACAGGGCGCCCGGGTTGAATGCCAATCCATAAACCCGATCCGGGCTCATACACTCCAGGGGGGTGATCATGAAAAGCGTTCTTGCGCCGCTCAAGGCGGAAAGCCTCAAGGAAGTGTTCATCTCGCGATTCGAAGATCTCATCCTCTCGGGCAAGCTCGCCATTGGGCAGAAGCTGCCTCCCGAGCGCGAACTGGCGCTTCAGCTCGGGGTAAGCAGGCCCGTGGTGCACGAGGGGCTCCTGGAGCTCTCCGTCAAGGGGCTCGTGACCATGAAGCCCAGAGTCGGCACTGCGGTGAACGATTACCGGAAAGAGGGGTCTCTTGCCATTCTGGAATCCCTCTTCAATTTCCGGCGGGGCAGCCTCGACCCGCAGCTCCTCCGGAGCCTTCTTGAAATGAGAATCCCCATCGAGAAGGAGACCACGAAGCTCGCCGCGCTGAACCGCACGGACGAGCATGTGAAGGCCTTCCATGAAATCGTGGCCGCAGAAGAAGCCGCCGACCCCCATGATATCGATGAGGTGACACGCCTCGATTTCGACTTCCACCACCTGGTCACCCTGTCTTCCGGAAACCTCATCTACCCGCTGCTCATCAATTCCTTCAAGCCGGTATACACCTTCCTCACCTCGATCTTCTTCTCCGATCCGGAGGTCGTACCTGTCACCGCCTCGTTCCACAGACGTCTGACCGAGGCAATCGAGGCCGGAGATACCGGGAAGGCAATCAGCACCATGTCCGAAATACTTGCTCATGGCGAGGAGCACCTGCTAAAGATGGTCGCCAGAATGGAGAGGAGGTAGACCATGATAAACACTGCCGATACCTTACAGGAAAAGCGTTCGCTCAAACAGCCGAAGAACCTTTCACCTCGGATAAAATGGCTCAGGGATTACTACTTCAAGGGGATTGAGAGAGCCTGGAACAATGAGTTCACTGCGTGGTCGACGGGCACCCCCTGGGATATCCAGTTCGATGAAATGACCTTTTACATCGTTCCGGAAACGTATGCCTTCCTCCAGACGTTCAGGTCTTCCATGCAGCAGGCCGCCAGAACCGTTCAGCTCCACGCCGACTTCTGGAAGTGGAGCCTTCCGGAGCGGAAGGCCTGGTTCGTCAAAGAGGTCATGCTGAACTACGTGCCCCAGGAAATCCTGCCGGGAGACCTGATCGCCGGAGGCCGCTTCAATATCCAGTCGTCCAAATGCTGGACGAAAAAGGAGGCCAGACAGCGGGACAAGCTCATCTACGGCAAGAACGGCGCGCGGGCTTCCATGAAATGGTTCCACGACCACGGCTATGGAAACTCGGGGGCCACGTCCGGCCACCTCATCCCCTGGTACGAGCAGGTGCTGAAAATCGGCTGGAAGGGAATCTACGAGGATATCCGGGACCGCTACGAGCGGATGTCGGGCAGGGAAAAGAAAGGCCCCAAGGGTGCACAGATCAGGGCCATGATGACGGCCTCCACCCTGGCCAGAGACCTCGCATGGAGATATTCGAGACTCTGCGAACGGCTCGCCGAGGAAGAGCTCGACAAGCGCCGGGAAAAAGAGCTCGTGCAGATGGCCCAGAATCTGAAGAGGGTGCCATGGGAGCCAGCCGGAACCTTCTGGGAAGCAGTGCAGTCGCTGTGGATCACCCATATGCTCATTATGAGCGATGAAAACTATCCCGGTCCCGGCGTGTCCTTCGGCCGTATCGACCAGTACCTCCTCCCCTACTGGCAGCAGTCTCTATCAGAAGGCATGGACAGGGAGTTCGGCAAGGAGATCCTGAAGTGTTTCTGGATTCATGCCAACACCGTCTATGATGCCATGATCCGCGTCGGCGGCAACCAGGGCATCACCTCGGGATACGGTCAGCTCATCACGCTTTCGGGTATGGGTCCGGGAGGAAAGGACATGACGAATGACCTCACCTACGCCATGCTCGAGGTGATCGACGATCTCTCGCCCATCCTAGAGCCGAAGCCCAACGTCAGGCTCCATAAAGGGAGCCCGGAAGAGCTGCTCGACAAGGTCGTGGACATGATCTCCACAAGCCAGGGATCGCCCTTCCTCATCAATTTTGATGAGAGATCCATGGCCGGCATGATGCTCGAAGGGAGAAAGGCCGGTGTGGAGCATCTCATCAACAAGGACAATGTCTTCGACTACGCGCCGGTGGGATGCCTCGAAAACACTATGGTGGGCAACGACCGCTCCGGCACGGTGGACAACAACATCAACCTCCTGAAGGCCGTAGAGCTCGCGCTGAACGACGGGCGCGACTTCTTCGATTTCATCGATCCCATCACGGGCAAGCGCGAAAAGGTGAAGCAGGAAGGGCCGAAAACCGGCGACGCAACCAAATTCAGGACATGGGACGAGTTCTGGGAAGCGTATGCCAGGCAGACACGATACATCATAGAGCGATGCGTCGATTTATATGAGAAGTCTGAATCCATCCGGGCGAAGTTCGTTCCCACGCCGTATGTCTCCTGCCTGGTAAAGGGCTGTGCGGACAAGGCGCTCGACATTACCCAGGGAGGTGCGGAACTCTCCTTCACAACCATCGAGGGCGTGACCTTTGCCACAACGGTCGACAGCCTGCTCGTCATCAAGCACCTGGTCTTCGAAAGAAGTGAATGCACCATGGAAGAGCTCATCAAGGCTCTCCGTGCGAACTGGCAGGGCTTCGAGGTCCTGCGCGCAAAGGCAACGTACAAGGTTCCGAAGTACGGCCGTGATGACGACGAGGCCGACGAGATGGCAGCCAAGGTCATGGATCTCTGGTGCGAGGAGACCTGGAAGCACAGGACGAAATCAACAAGGAGACAGTTCAGGCCGGGCATGCTCAGCTGGAATTACTGGGTGGGCGACGGATTCATCCTGCCGGCAAGCCCGGACGGAAGGCCCAAGGGAAGGTTCCTGTCGAACGCCATCTGCCCGGTGAGCGGTGCGGACATCAACGGCCCCACCGCGAACATGAACTCCGTGGGCAAGGCCCTTGGCGGCAAGGCCAAAAGAGGAGCGGGCGACTGGGAGGATTACATGAACTGCCTTCCGAACGGTGCGAGCCACACCATATCCATCAGCCCCTCGATGATCAAAGACCCCGAGCACAGGGAAAAGTTCAAGGGGTTCCTCAAAGGCTGCATAGAAAACGGCGGCACATCGCTGCAGGTCAACATGATCGATTCAGCCATGCTCCGGGATGCGCAGGCGAGGCCGGAGGAATACCGGTCTCTCCTCGTCAGGATAACCGGTTACAACGCCTACTTCACGAGCATCGGCCATGAGCTCCAGGAAGAGGTGATCGCGAGGATCAGCCATGAGTCACTCTAGGAGAGCGGTAAGATGAACAGGGAGAGCGCTTCTTCATACCCGAAAGGGACCGTTCTTAAGATCCAGAGGATGTCGACGGAAGACGGGCCCGGCATCAGGAGCACGATTTTCCTCAAAGGCTGCTCTTTGCGGTGCGTGTGGTGCCACAACCCCGAGAGCATCTCCGGCAGGATCCAGGTGCACTGGGTGGGAGCACGATGCATCGGATGCCTCGCATGCCTCACTGCCTGCCCTCAGCATGCCCTGTCTGCCGAGGAAGGCCGGATAATCATCGACAGATCGAAGTGCACGGGATGCCTCTCCTGTACCGATGCATGCCCCTCTACGGCAATGGAGGCATACGGAAGGCTCTGCACGGTGGACGAGGTGGTGAATGATGCCGTGAAGGACAGGGCCTACTTTGAAAAATCAGGGGGCGGGGTCACCCTCTCGGGCGGAGAGCCCACGCTCCAGCCCGTATTCACGAAGGCCGTGCTCCGCTCACTGAAAGAGCAGGGCATCCATACGGCGCTAGATACGTGCGGCCAGTGCCAATGGGATACCCTGGAGTCACTCCTGCCCTATGCAGATCTCGTGCTCTACGACATGAAGCTGATCGCTCCGGAGCCTCACAGGGAATATACCGGCGTCACGAGCACGATGATTCTCCAGAACCTCCTCGATCTCGCGGCCTTCATGGAGAAGTCCGGGATGCCGCAGGAGCTCTGGATCCGCACCCCGGTCATTCCCGACCATACGGCAAACCCGGTGAACATCCGTGCCATCGCTACGTTTATCAGGGAAAAGCTGAGCAATACGATTTCCAGATGGGAGCTCTGCGCCTTCAACAGATTGTGTATCCCCAAGTATGAAGGGCTCGGGATCGACTGGCCGTGCAAGAACCTCGATCCCGTCTCTGAAGAGGAGATGGAGAAGCTCGCGTCGGTTGCACGCAAGGTGATCGAAAGGCCGGGTATCGTCTTTACGAGCGGGCCCATGAGCAAAGAGGATTCCGAGGGTGAGCGGCACAGATTGAGCGTGATCTCCGGGGGAAGAGACGCCAAATCCGGGAGGCAGTGAGATGAAAACCAAAAAAAAGATTCTGACCCGTTTCGATGAAAGCGACCTCAAGGAGTTCGAGCCGGAGGCCAAGGTAGGGCTCATTTCCACGGTGAACAGGGACGGCCTCCCCCATATAACCCTCATTACGGCCCTGCAGGCAAAGACGCCCGAGGGGCTTATCTGGGGCCAGTTTTCCGAAGGCCAGAGCAAGCAGAATGTAAAGTCGAACCCCAAGACCGGCTTCCTCATCATGACCCTGTCACGAAGCCTGTGGCGCGGAAAGGCCCTCTGGACTCATCAGGAGACAACCGGCGAAGATTACACGATGTTCAACAACAAGCCCATGTTCCGCTATAATGCTTACTTCGGGATTCATACCGTGCACTACATGGATCTCGTGGAAACGTACGGCAGGGAGAGCCTGCCCATGGCGAGGATCATCATAGCCTCCCTGCTTACGAAGATGGCAAAATCCCGGGCGAGGAAAGGCAAGCCCGAGCGGATAATGAAGGTATGGGCCGAGGGGCTTTTCAACCGGCTCGACAGCCTGAAATTTCTCTCCTTCATCGATTCCGACGGGTTCCCGGTCATCGTCCCCCTCATCCAGTGCCAGGCAGCGGACAGCACCAAGCTCGCCTTCTCGCCGCTGGCATACTCGAGAGAGGTGAAGAGCCTGCAAAAGGGCACGAATGTCGCGGTGTTCGGCCTGACGCTCGATATGGAAGACGTGCTTGTCCGCGGGGTGTTCACCGGATTCGAGAGATACCGGAACGCTTCGCTCGGCGTGGTGGACATCGACTGGGTATACAATTCCATGCCGCCGAAGCCCGGCCAGATCTATCCGGAGGTGGAGCTCTCACCGGTTATCAATTTCTAGCCAGGCTTTTGCCCTGGAATAAGGAGGGTTTCCTATGCGAGCACAAGCTCAACATATCGTTGAAGGAGAGACCCCCGAGAGATTCATCCGCATCAGGGAAAGATTATTGTCGTCTCCGACACGGCTCTGTACGGAGCGCGCCGTACTGATTACCGAGTACTTCAAGAAACACGACGACAGGTCCGACCCCTTGGTGATCCGCAAGGCAAAGGCCTTGAGATACCTGCTCAGGAATAAATCGGTCCGAATCTTTGATGACGAGCTCATCGTGGGCAATCCCGGGAAGTGGAGAAAATCCGTTCTCATTCAGCCCGAGCTCGCCGGCGTATTCATGTGCGAAGAGCTTTTGTGGATGGAGAGAAGAAAGACGACGCCCCTTTCCATCTCCTGGCCTAACCGCGCCGAGCTCCTCATTTCCGTGATCCCCTACTGGCTTTTCCGGAATATGAACTTTCTCGCCTTCAAGGGGCGCAGACTCCATATGACGCGCTTTTTGAAGGAGCAGCTCACTGCCACAGCGTATATCATCAACGAGTCGGGCGGCATAGGCCACTTTCTTCCCAACTATGAGAAGATGCTCCGCCTGGGCATCAGAGGCTTTCTGGAAGAGATGCAGGGGAAAGACAGCGATCTCTCGAGGGCAGCCAGCATCGCGTGCCTGGCGCTTGCAGACTATGCAACGATGCTCTCCGACCAGGCGAAGGCCCTTGCCCTCAGAGAGAAGAACCCTGCGAGGGCGGACGAGCTGCATGAGATTGCGAGGATATGCAGGAAGGTTCCCATGGAGCCTGCGGAGACCCTGCACGAGGCGCTTCAGTCGATCTGGCTCACCCATATGGCCGTTTGCTTCGAAGGGCTCAACTCTGCCGTGTCTTTCGGAAGGATCGACCAGTACCTCTATCCCTATTACGAGAATGACATCACCAAAGGCCTGATCACGAGAGAAAAGGCCCTCGAGCTCCTGCTCTGCTTCTCGGCCAAGACAACCGAGCATATGTTCCTGACCAGCAGCCGGGCGAGCGAATACCACGGCGGATATCTGGTGGCCCAGGCGGCAACCGTCGGCGGGATGGATGCGAAGGGCAGCGATACGGTCAATGACCTCACCTACCTGTTCCTCGACGTGATGGAGAAGGCAGGGCTGCGGGATCCGAACTACATGGCGAGGATCCACAAGAATTCTCCTCCCGAGTATGTGAGAAGGGCGGTCGATGTGGCGAGGCAGGGCAATGCGGTTCCGGGTCTGTTCAATGACGAGGCCGTCATCTCTTCCCTTACGGCCCACGGCTACAGCGAAAGCGACGCGAGGAGCTACGGCATCGTGGGCTGCGTCGAACCGACAATTCCCGGGAAAAGCTTCTGCTCCACCGATGCGGCCCTTTTCAACCTGCCTCTATGCCTGATCCTGGCGCTCAACCGGGGCAGACGCTTCGGATCGAAAATCAGACTCGGCGCTCCCACGCCTGATCCCTTGAGCTTTACATCCATGGAAGAGGTGATCGACGCCTTCAGGGTGCAAGTGGAATTCATGGTCGAGCGGCTGATTACCGACATCCGGCTGATCGAAAAGGGCAACCGTGATTTTCACCCTACTCCTTTTTCTTCCATGCTCGTAGACGGATGCATCGAAACAGGCAAGGACGTCACGGCAGGCGGGGCGCTCTTCAACTCCAGCGGCATACAGGGAGTCGGTGTCGCAGACACGGCGGATTCCCTTGCTGCGCTCGAGGATGTGGTCTTTACCAGGAGGCTCTACACCCTTATCCAGGTGATCGAAGCCCTCAAGGACGATTTCTCCCGTGATCCCGCCCTTCAGGCCAGGCTTTCTTCCGCCCCGAAGTTCGGAAACGACCATGATCTTCCTGATGGGTATGCAAAGCTCGTAACGCGCATGTTCCACGACGCACTCGTACGTCATACCAATTCCAGAGGAGGGCCCTACGTTTCAGGCTTCTATTCATCAACCTGCCACGTCGGATTCGGCAACAGGACCGAGGCCCTTCCGAGTGGAAGGAAAAAGGGTGCTCCCTTTGCAGCGAGCCTCGGCTGCTGCAACGGATACGACAGCCAGGGTCCGACCGCCCTGCTCAATTCCGTCGCCAAGGTCGATCCCGCCCTTTCACCGAACGGGTATGCGCTCAACATGCGATTCGACGTGCCGACGCTCAAAGGCGAGAAAGGGCTTGGAACCTTGAAGGCCCTCGCGGAAGGGTTCTTCGGGCAAGGTGGCATGGAGGTACAGATCAATGTCATCGATCCGGAGATGCTCATCGATGCGAGGGAGCACCCCGGCAAGTATCCCGGCATCGTTGTCAGGGTCGCCGGGTACTGCGCCTACTTCGACGATCTGCCTCTCTCGGTCAAGGACGAGATCATCAGCAGGACCCGCATCGAGCTGGCCTGAGAACGGGTCGGCTCCTGCCTGACCGACCCTGGGAAGGATCCCATAAGACTTGAAGCGATCCGGGCACCCTTGGGCCGGGTGCCCGGATCTTGAGGTATGTAGGCAGGTACGTTATTGTCTTATACTAAGCCCTGATGGAGCATGGCATCGGCGACCTTGACGAAGCCGGCGATATTGGCTCCGACGACGTAGTTGCCCGGATGGCCGTACTCTTTCGCTGTCTCGAAGCAGTTCCTGTGGATGCTCTGCATGATCTCGTGGAGACGGCTGTCCACCTCTTCGCGGGGCCAGTTCAGCCGCATGGAGTTCTGGCTCATCTCGAGACCCGAGCAGGCCACGCCGCCTGCATTGGCTGCCTTGCCGGGACCGTAGAGGATTCCCTTCTCAATGAAGCGATCGACGCCTTCGGGAACCGTGGGCATGTTCGCTCCTTCTGACACTACGTAGCAGCCGTTGTTGAGGAGGGTCTCGGCATCCTTACCGGAAATTTCGTTCTGAGTTGCCGATGGGAAGGCACAGTCGCACGGAATATGCCACGGTCTCTTGCCCTCGAAATACTCCACGCCGAACTTCTCGGCATACTCCTTGATGCGGCCGCGATGGACATTCTTGAGCTCGAGGACCCATGCGAGCTTCTCATCGTTTATGCCGTCCTTGTCATAGATCGTTCCGTGGGAATCCGACAGGGTGACGACCTTGGCGCCGAGCTGGTTGAGCTTTTCGACGGTGTACTGGGCGACGTTCCCGGAACCGGACACCGTGCAGATCTTACCCTCGAGGTCTTCATTCCGGGTCTTCAGCATTTCCTGGGCAAAGTAGACGGACCCGTATCCCGTTGCCTCGGGCCTGATCAAAGACCCGCCGTAGCACAGAGCTTTCCCGGTCAGGACTGAGGTGAATTCGTTCCTGAGCCTTTTGTACTGTCCGAACATGAAGCCGATTTCTCTGCTCCCGACACCGATATCGCCGGCGGGAACGTCGGTGTTGTGGCCGATATGGCGGAAGAGCTCGGTCATGAAAGACTGGCAGAACCGCATGACCTCGTTGTCCGATTTCCCCTTGGGATCGAAATCCGAACCGCCTTTTGCGCCGCCCATGGGCAGTGTGGTGAGCGAGTTCTTGAAAATCTGCTCGAAGCCGAGGAACTTCAGGATGTCGAGGTTGACGCTCGGGTGGAAGCGAATCCCGCCCTTGTAGGGTCCGATGGCGCTGTTGAACTCGATGCGGAAGCCTCTGTTGACATGGACGTTGCCCTTGTCATCCTGCCAGGGGACCCTGAATATGATGACTCTCTCAGGCTCCGTGATCCGTTCGAGAAGATTTGCATCCCGATACTTCTTGTTGCGCTCAAGTACCGGCCTCAAAGATTCGAGGACTTCGGTTACAGACTGCAGAAACGCAGGCTCGCCCGGATTCTTCTCTCTCACCCTCTCTAAAGCTTGATTTACAAACGGCATGGAACACTCCTTTCTCCTCAAAGATTACCAGTTATGGTTTGTTTTCTCTTTGCTCATGTCTCGACAGGCCTGGGCAAAGGGCTTGAGCAAACTGAAGTCCATGACGGTCGACATGGCGAAATTCTCACCGCCGATGCCCAATTCCTTGGCAGAAGCCACAGGGTTAAGCCCCCCGACCAAGATCATGCCCACCTTGTTGACGTCCACCGGCACCTGACACACGGTTTCGCCCATCTTCCCGATGGCCAGCATGCCGCGCAACCCTACCTTTGCCAGCTTGTCCACTATTTCTATGACGCTCTCCCTGCAGATGCCGGTCACTTCCCGGAAGTTTGCAAGTATCTTTCCTTCGCCCGTAGTGACCGCCTCGCGGACTGAGGTCATCTTTGCGCTGATGAAGGCCTCTGATGGATCGAGGGAGGTGCCGGAGTAATGAATGAGCTCGACGAATCGAGTCGGCCTCTTGTCCTGTACCTGGAGAATTCCCCCGAACTTCGAGTCCATCGGAATTCCCTGTTTCAGGAGAACGCCGTTGAACACAATGCTGCATACGGTTGCAAAACCGACATATCCTGCAGGTACATGCATGTCCCCCAAAAAGCACCCGGCCTTCGCGATATGGACCAGGTCGCTGACACACATGCCTGCATGGAAGGCTTCTTTCATCTCGGAGAGGGCCTGCGGAAACACCTTCTCGGGAAACAGGGTTATGTTAACCGGAACCAGGCCTTTACCCGTGTTTACATCGAAGGTCGTCTTGTAGGAGAGAATCTCGATGCGGGAAATGGCGTAACCCACCTTGTCCTGCACCCGCGCATTGCGCAGCTCTTCTATCCCTTTGTCGGTGATGATCCTGCCGTCGCGCCTTCCCACCAGGTCTGTCAATCCCCGCTGGTCCATGAACTGGAGGTGATAGCGTACGGCGCGTTCACTCAGGGAGATGCCGTGGTCTCTCATCTTACGGGCGATTATCCGTGCACCGAGAGGCTGCCCTGCCTGATTGAGGATCCTCAGTATGACCATGCTCTTTCTCTCAATTTCATCATAGGTAAACATATGCACCCCTCGGGATATTTGGGTTATCGGCAACCTTTTTCCGTAAATGAATACATCCCGCCCTTGCCGATGTCAACAGAAAAAAGGATGATGCCACTGAATATATTGGATAATATGGACACGGGCCGATTTCCTGTGCCGGAAATGCCTGCCGAAATAAACCTGCCTTCTCGGGAATAAGGGAACAAGGAAAGGAAACACGCCAGTTCCCTATGCTGTTATTAAGGCAATAAATGACTTTTTTCCCATATGTTTCATCCTCTCAATGCCTTTACGGATATTTTGCATTCACTTTAAGGTTGTTTGACATTCTCTTTTGGATAATTGTGGCATGCCCTTAGCTTCGATGGAGTCTTTACGCGAATTGAGTGAATATAGGACAGGGATATTGTTTACTTATAATCAATCAGTGAGGAGGCCGGCATGAAAATGCTGCTTCTTTATCCGGAGATCCCCGACACCTTCTGGAGCTTCAGGCATGCGCTCAGGTTCATTTCGAAAAAAGCGGCATTCCCGCCGCTGGGTCTCCTCACCATTGCCGCAATGATGCCTCATGATTGGGAGAAGCGTCTCCTCGACATGAATGTGCGGAGGCTCCATGACTCCGATCTTGCCTGGGCGGATTATGTATGGATCAGCGCCATGCACGTCCAGAGAGAATCGGCTGCAGAGGTCATTGCACGATGCAGGCGTCTCGGGGTAAAGGTAATCGCCGGCGGTCCGTATTTCACGACCTCTGCCGATGACTTTGCAGATGTAGATCATAGGGTCCTGGGAGAGGCCGAGACAATCCTGCCTGAGCTCTTCAACGATATCAGCAGTGGGATGCCGAAGCCTTCCTACTCCTCTGCCGACCACCCTGATCTCTCATTGGCACCCATCCCTCAGTGGGACCTCATCAACTTCCGGGATTACGATTCGATGCTCCTCCAGTTCTCCCGAGGTTGTCCCTTTGACTGCGAGTTCTGCGATATCGTGGTCTTAAACGGCAGGAAGCAGAGGACAAAATCCCCTGAACAGTTCATCAGGGAGATCGACTCTCTCTACCGGATGAACTGGAAGGGATCAGTGTTCATCGTGGACGACAACTTCATCGGATCGAAATCAAAGGTCAAGGAGATGCTGCGTTCACTGGGAAAATGGATGGATAGAAACGGAAGACCCTTCCACTTCTTTACCGAGACATCCATCAACCTCGCCGAAGATGAGGAGCTCATGTCGCTCATGGCGTATGCGGGATTCAACAAGGTATTTGTCGGCATCGAAACCCCGAACATCGAAAGCCTCAAAGAGACCAACAAGCATCAGAATACAAAGAAGGATCTCCTCGAGGCCGTAAAGACCATTCAGCGAAACGGCATGGAGGTCATGGGAGGATTCATCGTGGGCTTCGATAACGACCCAGAGAACATCTTCGAGAGGCAGATCGGCTTCATTCAGTCGAGCGGTATATCCGTGGCCATGGTGGGAATACTCAACGCGCTGCCCGGAACAAAGCTCTGGAAACGCCTGGGGAAAGAGGGACGGCTCATGGGGGAAGGGAGCGGAAACAACACCGCTTCTTCGATCAACTTCATTCCCAAGATGGGTATCGACAAACTCGCTCGTGGATACCGGCAGGTCGTGGAAACCATCTATTCCCCCGAGTTCTATTACCGGAGATGCCTCACCTTCTTGAAAGGATACCGCCAGAAGACGGCCTCGAAGATCCAGCTATCGGGGATCGGAGCCTTCTTCAAGGGTCTCTGGCATATGGGCATCAAGAACGAAGAAGGGTTCAGGAGATGCTTCTGGAAGCTCCTCATACGAAGCCTCCTCATCAATCCGAAGACCTTCGGTGAGGCCGTACGCCTCCTCATCGTGGGCATCCATTTCCGCAAGTCCATGTGCAGCCTACAAACACCACTTACTAACCAGCCTTTCAGCTGGGGGGGAGCAGGCACCTGCAGGGCAGAGCCCTTTCCTCCTCCCCGGGGCCGAGTCAAGCAGCCGGACCCGCAAAACGGATATTCCTGATCCGGGATATCCCTCATCAGATGGACAAGGGCTCACTCCTTGATATATAGAGTGTAAAGGGGGGTGAATATGGTGCCTTATCATGAGCAGGTGACTGATCTCATCCGGCGGAGAAGATCGTGGAGAAGTTACCTGGAAAGACCTCTTTCGCCCGGGCAGATCGGGCAGATAAACAGGTTCATCGAGTCCATGGATCCCCCGCCGTTCGGAACAAACCTCCGTTTCGGGCTCGTCGATGCGCACCTGCCTGAGAAAAAAAGGATGCCCGGCACATACGGCATCATCAAGGGAGCACGGCACATCCTTGTAGGGGCCATGACATCTTCTCCCATGGATTTCGAGGACTTCGGATATTCCTTTGAGTCGATCATCCTTTTCTGTACAGAGCTGGGCCTGGGAACATGCTGGATGGGCGGCACCTTCAACCGCACCCTTTTCGGCCTCTTGATCGGTCTCAAAGACGGAGAAACCATCCCTGCCGTGAGCCCGGTCGGCGAGCCTGCTTCCTCACGCTCCCTTCTTGACTCCCTCTTCGTCTTAAGTGCCGGATCGAAGAGCCGGAAACCGTTTCCCGAGCTGTTCTTCTCCCGGGACTTTTCAACTCCCATGAGCGAGCCGCAGGCCGGTGAGTATGCGCAGGCTCTCGAGATGGTGAGGCTTGCCCCTTCAGCCGCGAACAAGCAGCCCTGGAGGATCGTGGCTGCAGGGGACAGCTTCCACTTTTTCCTTGCCCGTTCAACAGCATACAGAAAGATTTTCCCCGAAGCTGACCTTCAGCGCATCGATATGGGAATCGCCATGTTCCATTTCGAGTCCGCAGCCCGTGCCTCGGGTCTTGCCGGGTCCTGGCAGAGAATGGATGCCTCGCATGGGATATGCCTGCCTCGAAACGTCGAATATCGGATAAGCTGGGTTGCAGCATAAGAGAGGAGGAAAAGAGTGGAAATTATCTATGGAAAGAATCCGGTGTTCGAAGCTCTGTCTGCAGGCAGGAGAACCGTTTATGAGATACTCGTCGCACGGCAGAACTACGACGAGATAGCGGGTGCAGCCCGGAAAACTCCCATCCAGACCCTTTCGAAGAAGGAGCTCGATGCCATGGCAAAAACCACTTTCCATCAGGGTATCATTGCCAAGGTATCTCCCTACCCTTACGCCCCGCTGGCAGACATACTCGAGAAGAAGGTCGCGGTCCTTCTCGATTCCATCGAGGATCCCCAGAATACGGGATCCATCATACGCACCGCATACGCCCTGGCAGAGGCGGGCATCATCATCCCCGAAGACAGGGCGGCTCATATCACCCCTGCCGTTGTCAAGGCCTCGGCAGGTGCTGCAGAGCACGCATCCGTCGTGCGGGTGAAAAACTTGAGGATGTCGTGCAAGGAGCTCAAAAAGGCGGGCTTCTGGATAATAGGCCTCGAGGCAGAGGCTTCGATGTCCATCACCGAAGTGCCTTCCTACGACAAGATTGCACTGCTTTTGGGGGGAGAAGATATCGGCGTCCGCTCCGGCCTCATGAAAGAGGCGGACCTCATGGCACACATTCCCATGAAGGGATCCTTCAACTCCCTCAATGTCTCGCAGAGCGCAGCCATCGGGCTCTACGAGCTCGTCGTCAGGAGATCGGCTTCTTCATAGACCCTTTGAGAATCGGATATGGTGAGGTATGCCATGAATGGAGAAGAAACACTCGACAGGGCTTTCGAGACCGTGGAATGCATCGCCTTCTCTGGTGAAGGCTTCCGTGAGGACAGGCAGGAAGTCTGTACCGAGGACATCGTGGTGATCACGCTGAACGGCAGGCCGATCGTCACCCAGGTGGCAACGGCTGCACAGCTCGAAGAGCTCGGTGCGGGATTCGTCATCAGCCAGGGTCTGGCAACACGCATCGAGGAAGTCCGGGTGGAAGGACTGACCATACATGTGAGAGCCCCCGAACGAAGTGAGGCCGTACACTCAATTATCGAATCCTGCGGAGGAGCTATGGGCAACATGCTCGTATCCCCTGTGAAGAGTTCGCTGGTCATCGATAAGGGTCTCGTATTCACGGTGATATCCCATATCGTATCCAGCCTCTGGGAAAAGACCGGCGGCGCCCACTGCTCTGTTCTGTTTTCCGAAGGCCGTCTCGTCGCCAAGAGCAGCGACATCGGCAGGCACAACACCGTTGACAAGGTGATAGGCTTTGCAGCGCTTGGCAGCGTGGACCTCTCGAAGTGCATCCTCGGATGCACCGGCAGACAGCCCCTGGGCATGATCACGAAGGCTGCCAATGCAGGAATCCCTATCGTGGTAAGCAAGGCGGCAACGACGAGCAGAGGGATCGAGCAGGCGAAAAAGGCCGGGATAACGCTCGTGGGCCGGGTCAAACCCGGCAGTTTCTGCGTTTACTCTCACCCGGAGCGCATAGAAGGTCTTCAGGGCAGCAGGTAAGCGGCACTGTGAAAGGTGGCCGTCTGGCACAGGCTCATGAGATGATATTTTTACCGGAAACCCCACAGGGGGTATTGCGGTGTCCGCTTCTCACCAGGCATCTTACGGGCTATATCGCTCTAGCGAAGATAAATGAATTTTCCGAATAGAGGAGGATGACCATACGATATCCGCTTCTCGTGAAGGCCGTTCTTTTCGCTGCATCCCTTCTCTTTGTTCCTTTTCATGAAGCAGCCTCCTTGGAATATGTGGTTTCTAACGGGGTTTTCTTCTATTACCCGAAGGGAGAGGAGAACATCGTCCAGAGGCTGCAGCAGAAGACGGAAGGGTATCTGTCGTTCCTGAGACGACAGGGATTGCCGGTAACCCTCCCTCTCCACGTGATCCTGGATAAAGAGCTCGACGAGCCCGAGGTGTATACGCAAATGTTTCCCCATCGGGAAATCCGCATCCCGCTTCGCGCCCCCGGGGTGCTCGAGGAGGGATATCTCGAGGATGATCCGTGGTCGTACTTCTTCTTCAAAGGGCTCTGCCTGCAGGGGATCTTTTCCCTGCGTTCCGGGATACCCTCCCATGCCCACCGCGTCTTTGGCGAGATCGCATCGCCCAACATGATCCTCCCGCCATGGCTGACCGAGGGGGTCTGCCGGACTCTCTACTGCTCATACACCGGTACTCCCGTTCTCGATCCCTTCAGCAGAGCGGTGCTCAAAACAGCCATACCCGAAGACATCTCCCGCGCGAGCAATCATCCGGATGAATGGCCCGGATACTATACGTACAGAATATACGGCATCCCATTCATCTCATGGCTCCGGAACCGCTACGGCTGGGACAGGATCCGGGAATTTCTCTCCGTCCACGGGCAGGGCATCCTCCCCATCGAGATAGATTTCAAGGCAGAAAAGGTCTTCGGAAAATCCTGGCAGGAGCTCTGGTCTGAATTCGTCCAGGAGACTGCCCTGAAAAGCGACCGAAGCGGCAGCGAATCCATGATCGTAGACGGATACTGGCCCGATCCATTGACGTACTGGAACGCCTCGGGCATCTACCCCGGCAGGAAGAGCACCCGGCTTCGCGGCAGATATGGATATATCGGTCCGGATGGAACACTATGGATATCAGAGTACTCCGGTAACGGTGCATCCGGGGTGGTGGGCTACCGGAAAGGGACGGTCGTCAGGCCCGATGGGGGACACACCTGGGACCCGGCTCCCGGCGGAATTGTCGTGACCCGGAATGGCTCGAAGCCTTCAATTGTCTGTTTCTCCCTGGAAGAAAGGCCTCTCAATGCGAAAATGGCGACCAGCCGCCTGATACCTGGCCCTCCGGGTGCAATTCAGCTCTCCGGACCGGTCATGAGCCCGGAGGGAAAGATCGCCGTTTCTGCCAATACCGGCGGCAACTGGGATATATGGGTATACGATGCCGGCTGGAAGAGGATCACCTCACGTGAAAGCATTGAGCTCGATCCCTGGTGGGAGGGGGAAGCCCTCGTATTTTCCTCCAATATGTCAGGCACCTTTCAGATCCATCAGGCGGACATGTCGCAGGTGACGCGCGCCGGACTGGGTGCAATAATGCCCAAAGGAAACGGCTCATACCTGAATCTGAAGAGCACAGGGTGGTCTGTCGAACGCTATGAGGCAGGGCTGGCTCTCACAGTTATGCCCGAAGCATCTTCGGCCATGGCTGAACCTGCTCAGGCAGACCTGGATTCAAGGCCTTATTCGCCATGGCCGAGCATTCTTCCTGATTTCATAGCCCCGGATCTCTATATAGGCCCTTCAGATGTGCAGGCCGGGTTCGTCACCTGGGGAAAGGATGTCAGCGGAGACTACTCGATGAGAACCGGCTTCAGGTATTCCTTCAGCCTCGACTACCTCTCGCTCCAGGCAGGGGCCAAAATCAAGGACATCGGCGTATCCTATGCCCGATACCCCCTCTCCTACAATCCGGAAAACGCCCCATCCACTGAAGAGTCGAGGAACGAGATCGGCCTCTCCTACAGCCCGTCCGGGCTCGGATGGGCAACGTTCTCCCTCAACAGGCTCACCTACGAACCTCTCGAAGAAGCGGGGAACACAGATGACGAGCTGTGGGCTGATCTATCCCTGAGCACGCAGCTCAATTCGCTCACCCCAAGCGTAACGTTGGAGACATACTCCGGCGGCAGGAAGTCGCTGTTCGGCACGCTGCGCTTCGTCTATGGTTCTGAAGTGATGTTCGCACTCCACCTCCAGGGAGGAAAAAGCTGGGGGGAAACGTCGCCGGGCCATGGGACGTTTCGGGTCGGCGGCGATATCGGAGAAGGCTATTTCACCAGGCGGCCCTCCCGGCTTTTCCCTTTAAGGGGCTTCTCTCCGAATATCCTCGAGGCGGACAAGGCAGTCACATCCGGTGCTGAAGTGTACCTTCCTCTCGCCAATCTCCAGATGGGGCACAGGACCCTGCCCCTCTTCTTCCACAGGCTCTCTTTAGGGACCTTCGCCGATGCCGGTGTATGCTCGGAGAGGATGACGAAGGATCAGCTCCTGATCGGGGCCGGCTTCGAGCTCATCACCTCGATGGAGATCGCCTGGGGGAACCTGTCCGCATTCAAGCTCGGGGTTGCCTGGCCCATTGACCAGCCGGATGAACTTGATGAGAAGGGGCCCGTGGTAATCCTTCAGGTCGGGAAACCGCTGTAAAAAGCTGGCCGTGTATAAGACCTCATGGCAAGAGTGCCATATGTTAAACAAAAGTGCCCATAAGGCAGACTGAAACATTTTCAATGGGTAAGGGTCTTTGCCTTTCTGAGGAAAAGGGTGTTTTCAATCGGGATAGAACAAAAAGAAAGCCGACAATTTGAACTGTCGGCTTTCTTTACAGATCGTAGTTTATTGAAAAAAGAGCTTTTCTTATTTGCGGTTCCTGCGACGCAGTCCTGCAGCACCGAGGAGACCGCTTCCGAGGAGAAGTAGCGTAGCTGGTTCGGGCACAGGGGCGCTGTCGCCATTAGCAGTAAAGGTTGACTTATCGAACATGAAGTCGCCAAAGGTGGAACAGAGAGTCACATTAAGCTTTCCATCCTCTACCAAGAGGAATGAACCTACTATGCCGTAGCCCAAACTGACATCGTTTGCGCCATCGTACAAACCTTGCCACAGCCAATTGTCAAGAGTAATAGATACCAATTCACCCTTGAGCAAGCCACTGTCGCTAGCATCATCATAGAGGTCTATGTAGAGAGAGAAGCTGTCAATCGAGTCTGCATTCGGGTTGAATCCACTATCCGTTATATCGTGTGTGAAGGAGTAGGTTGGTCCAATATAAATATCCGGAACCGGATTGACAACATCCGTCCATGTCATCGGGGCTGCCCATGCTGCCACAGAAAGAACCATTGTTACTATTAAAATTGAAAACACCCTTTTCATACTAACCTCCAAATTTTTATTAACTCCATATAAGTATGCAAACAAAGGGCCATGTTATACTTTCACTGTTTTATTATAAACTTACGCAAAGAACCTCCTTTAATGACTGGCTCCTTCTGTAAAATCCACCGACACCAAAATGAGCGTACACTATCTTTAATCACCACAAGGAGAGCAAATACATTTTTTAATGTAAGATTATAGGGCCGCTTTCTGCTTCATTTAATGGTAGTCTTTACAATCACATAGAACTTCAAAACACAGTGTCCTCTTCTTTCCAAGCCCTGATAAAAGCAATTTCTTATGAAGACATGCGGGGATATTTCTGCATGTTACCGAACGAGGCTCCGGAGCTGATTATTCCTTAGAGAATTCCTTCCAAGATCAGCCTCCGATGAAGGAGTGACCATTCGAACTGTAAAATATCTCGACAGCAAAGCCGATGAGATGGTATATTATAAATAAATGGTCTTTTTATGGATTTACTGATTTTTTCGGTAACTGCATTGGTAAGCCTTTCCGGGGGCATGGTCATTCTTGCCAGGAGCGGGGCAAGATACGGTCGGACTGTCGCCATCGGCCTTCTTTTCCTCTCGTTCACCGAAACCCTCTACGCGTTTTTTTCCCTTGGAGGGAACCTGTCCTTTTTACGGGCAGCCTCGTTTTTTGAGGCATCGGGCGCGGCCGCTTTCCTCGTTTCTGTTACCTCCATGGAGAAAGGTCTGGCCAGGAAGAAGTCGTTCATCAAAGGGGAACGGTACCTTCTTTCCATTTTCTGCATTCTCTACGGGCTCACCGTTCTCTCTCTGCCTGTGCACACCTTCTCGTCAGGAGGAGACGGCGGACTGCATATCGGCTGGGCCGCGAAGGCGCAGGCAATCTTCGTCCTCATCAGCGCCGTCGTCTTCATGTGGATCATGGAGAATATCATGCGCTCCAGCACAGAGGACCAGCGGCGCATCCTCAAGTACCCTGCCCTGGGGATCATTGCCTTGGGCGTTGCCTTCGTGCTCATGTCCGTCCACCGTCTCAGCACGATGACGGCAAGCAGAGAAGTGCTTGAGCTCTTTTCCCTGATCTCTCTGGCAGGCATCGTTTTCATCATCTTCTTCTCCATCAGGTTCAGGCTCTTCGAGATGGATATCTTCGTATCCCGGTATGTCGTTTATCACTCAGCCACCTTTCTGATCATCGGTGCGTATCTCCTCGGGATGGGGCTCGTCATCATCGGGATACAGCGGCTCGGGATCAGGCTTCCCTTCGTCATCATGGGATTCTTCGTATTTCTCGTCCTGTTCGCCCTTGCCTTCCTGCTTATCTCGCGGGAGGCCAAGGCGCGCCTGAAATTCTTCATCAATACCCATTTCTTTGCAAACAAATACGATTACCGCAAGGAATGGGGTGAGCTGAGCGGCAACCTCTCCATCGCGTTCAATGAGAAACAGATCATCCATGTAACCTCACAGGTCATCCTCGACAGCATGTATATCAGCGAGCTTGCCGTGTGGCTTAAAGATGATAGAGGATTCACCTGCAGTTACGCGTTTCCCGCACAATTCAAAAATCCGCATATACCCAAGGATGCCGCTCTGATAGAGTATCTGGAGAAGCACCCCTACTTCCTCAGAAAAACTCCGCCCGTCCCCGACAATCATCTCTGGGAGAGAATCGTCAAAGAGTGCGACGACTTCTTGAGCGAGCACAAGATAGAGCTCGCCATCCCCATGACGACCGAGAACAAGCTCATCGGGTTTATCGCCATCGGGAAGGAAAATCCAGGGACGCCGTACGGTCACGACGACATCGATCTCCTTACGGCAATTGCCTCTCAATCGAGTGCGGCATTGATGAGCGCACGTTTTGCCCAGGAGCTCGCAGCACACAAGGAACTGGACGCCTTCAACCGCATGTCGTCCTATGTCCTCCATGACCTGAAGAATGCTGCCGGCAACCTGTCCCTGGTTCTGCAGAATGCACCGGCGCATATGGACAACGAGGAGTTCCGGGCCGACATGCTGGAAACCATCTCGCAGACCCTGGAACGCATCGACAAGGTCATGTTCAGGCTCGGCGCGGTTCGCACACAGGGGGAGATCACAAAAGAGCAGATCCACCTCGAAGAACTCATCGATCTCCTGCTCACCAAGCTCTCTCCGCGTCTTCGGGATATCTCGGTCTCCAAGTCGGTCGACCCATCTCTCGTAATCGAAACAGACCGTGAAATGCTGGAGAGAGTGCTGGAAAACATCGTCATAAATGCCACTGAATCCGTTCCCCTTGGCGGGAACGTTGCGATCCGTGCCGGGAGGAATGGTCAGAGGGCATATATATCGATCAGGGACAACGGGGCGGGCATGACAGAGGAGTTCATCCGGGACAGGCTGTTCAAGCCCTTCCAGACCACCAAGAAAAGCGGGACAGGGCTTGGGCTCTGGCAGGTGAAAAATATCATGGATCAGCTGGGAGGGTCGATTGATGTCGAGAGCTCCCTCATCCAGGGAACATGCTTCACCGTTCACCTGCCCTCATCCTCTGATGCCTGATCATACGTTGTAGAGTTATCTTAAAAACATCCGAGACAAGGGGAGCACGAAATGAGCAAAAAGCAGATATTAATTGTCGAAGACGAATCGAGCATGGCAAAGCAGCTCAAGTGGGGGCTTGCAGACACCTATGATTTGTCCGTGGCGACGAACGCCCCCGAGGCCCTCGATCTTATCCGGAAGAGCCCGCCAACCGCCGTCCTGCTGGATCTGGGCCTGCCCCCGGATCAGGACGGCGCGACAGAGGGAATCAACCTCATCAAGCAGATTGTCCGTATGCCCCATAACATCAAGATCATCGTCATTACGGGGAACACTCACAAGGATGTAGCGGCACAGACAATACGTCTCGGTGCGTACGACTACCACCAGAAGCCCGTGAATATCGAGGAGCTCAAGATCGTTCTGAAGCGGGCCTCCTATCTCTCAGAGCTCGAGCAGCATGTCTCCGAGCTCCGCACGGCCATGAGCGAAAAAATTCATTTCGATGGAATGATCGCGATTTCAAAACCCATGATGGAGCTTTTCGATAAGGCAAAACGGGTTGCCCGCACCGATTACCCTATCCTTATCCAAGGCCAGAGCGGTACGGGAAAAGAGCGGCTCGCCCGCGCCATTCATCAGCTGAGCGAGAGGGCCGATCGCCCCTTTATCATTGTCGACTGTGGAGCGATTCCGGAAAATCTCCTCGAGAGCGAGCTCTTCGGGCACGAGAAGGGCTCCTTCACCGGTGCGCATGCACGTCAGATCGGCAAGCTCGAGCGGGCCCAGGGCGGAACCCTCGTCCTTGATGAGATAGGAGAGCTTCCCCTCCAGCTCCAGGTGAAGCTCCTGAGGTTTCTCCAGGAGGGCACGCTCGAGCGCATCGGCGGCAAGGAGCTTATCCATGTCGATGCACGGGTTATTGCCATCACGAATGTAAACCTGGATCAGGCTGTCGCGGACAACCTTTTCCGGGAAGATCTCTACTATCGGCTCAATGTCGTCCCGCTCCTGGTCCCGTCCCTCAAAGAGCGGCCGGATGATATCCCGGTTCTTGCAAAGTACTTTCTCGAGACGTATTCAAAAGAGATCGGACCGAGATTCAAGGGCTTCAGCGCTGCAGCCATGGATGCCATCACAGGCTACGACTGGCCCGGAAACGTGCGCGAGATGCAAAACAGGATACGGCGCGGCGTCGTCATGGCCGAAGGCAGATATATCGAGCCAAAGGACATCGACCTCAAAGGGGAGGATCAGGAAGCAAAGACCCTCAGGGAAATGAGAGACAAGGCGGAAGCAATGGCAATCAATGCGGCTCTTGCACGCCACAATTACAATATCACGCGGGCAGCACACGATCTGGATATCAGCAGGCCGACGCTGCACGATCTCATCAAGAAACACGATATCCAGGTTCAAAAGTAATTTATTATCGAGCCGGGACCGGGAGGCAGGGGCTCTTTCTCAAGAGACGCAAGAAAGGGCTGTTTTCCCGGGTGTCTTGAGCCTTCAGTAACGGACGCCCGCTTTCGGACGAGCACTCGGGATAAGCCCCAGCAGATCTTCCTTCAAGGATTTTATCTGCCGGTGCTTCTCCTGGTACGTCTTTTCGAATTGATCAAACCTTCTCGTGAGCTCTTCGATTTCCAGCTCCAGGGCCTTGACCCTTTCAGTCAGCGAAACCAGGCCCGATTTTGCATCGACATCGGATGAGATGTCTTCCATGAGGCTCAGAAGCTCGCTCACTTTTTTCGAGGTTTCAGGATCCATACACCTCTCGTTTCGCCTTCAGGCGGATTTGGGCGAGGGAAGAGTAAACCCGATCGAGGGCATTCTTCAACTCCACGATCTCCTGCTCGAGGGGCTCCCTTTTCTGGTATTCTTCTTCCAGCCTGGATTCCAGTTCAAGGACCCGCGTGTTGCTGATGGACAGGTCTCTCTCGAGAATGGAAATCTTGACATCCATCTTTGCCTTTTCATGGATCTCTTTGCTGATGTTTTCCAGGCGTCCTTCCAGCTCTTTGCGCCTGCGCGCCTCCTGCTCGAACGACCCGGCTTTTTCTTCAAGCATGTTCACCATATTCTGGATATAGAGATCGGCATCTTCAAGCTGCTCGTTCAGGAAGGTGATTTCCCTCTCGAGCACGGAGTTATCGAGCGTGCTCTTCTCAAGCTCGGATATGGCTTCCTTCAACCTGATATTTTCGCGCTCCATATGCTCTGCAACAGACATGGTCTTGTCGAGCTCCTGCTGGATCGCCTTCCGGTCGAAGATCATCTGGGTGAAATCAGAGCTCAGATCCTTGATGGTTTCCACGGCCTTGGCTACATTGCCGTTCTCGGGAACGACCAGCCGAGGAGCCGGCGATGTCTCGACCGGGACCGCACGCTCAAGCTTCTCCTCGACCATCAGCTGGCTGACGGGCTGCTCTTCCGGAACGGGCTTAGCCTCCCGGGCCTGCGCATTCTCCTCTTCATGGACTTTCATCAGGACAGGATCGACATTCCATGGCCTGTTCGGCCTCTTCTTCTGGATTTTCGGCATTTTCTCAGCCACGCTTCTGTCAAAACCATCTTTCATACGCTTTCTCCTCAGGTCATTCTAGCCGAACTGCAACGGTCATTGTGCACCTTGTATGACAACAGGATAATCATAAATCTCCTCAAAAGGCAATCGGCAGGTTGGGAAAGATTTCCTTGATGAACGAGTTTATATCCGATGATCCGCGGTTATTGGGTGCATACTGATGAATGGGCATGCCCATGCTCGCTGCCTCCGCAATCTTCGTATCCTGCCGGATAATGGTCTTCATGAGGTAGTTGCTGTAGTGCTTCTCGAGCGCCTCTTTTGCCCTCAGACAGATGTTGTGGGAGGCATTGAAGTGGTTCAGAAAGATGTAGATATTATCCAGGAGGAAGTCGAAATCCTCTTCTATGGTGGTCAGTGTCTCGAAGAGGATCTTCAGCCCGTGATAGGAAAGGAAGTCGGCCAGCACCGGGACAAAGAGCTCGTTGCTCGCGAGAATGCCGTTTAGGTTGAGGAGGCCTATCGAGGGAGAGGCATCCATGATGATGATGTCATAGTTATCCTGTATGGGAGCGAGGGCCTTCTTCAGGCGCAGCTCGCGGGCATTCATGGAGGTCAGCGAAAGCTCCACCGGCGAGAGATCGAGGTTTGCCGGTATGAGCTTGAGGTTCTTCATCTTGGTGTCGATGATCACGTCCTCTATCTCCATCCGCTCGATGAGAACGTTGTAGAGCGTAGCCTCGAAAGAGCTGTGATCGATGCCGAGGCACTGGGTGAGATGCCCCTGAGGATCGAGATCTATCATGAGGATATTCATGCCGAGCTGGGCGAGCCTGAACGCATAGAAGGCAGAGATGCTCGTCTTCCCGGTTCCCCCTTTGAAATTCAGAAAGATCTGTCTGCGCTTCGTGCTCAGGAGGGGAGGCTTCCCGAGAAGCTTCAGATAGGTGGGGATGTCGTGGGGCAGATACTCCCTCATCCCGTCATTCTTCTGGGGAACGGGGAGGATGCCGTCGGCCTCCATCTTGAGCAGCGCCGCCTTTGAAATACCAAGGAGGGAGGCAAATTCCTTGGCCGTGTAGAGCGGGGTCTCCATCTCAGATCCTCTCTTTCATAAGTTCCCACCATCCCTGCCACTTCGCGATGATCCATTCGAATTCATCCCCGGAAGCACTGACCGGCTCTCCGAAATCCTCACCGGTAAGACGTTTCAGGGCCCATATGGCCTGCATCCTGACCTGAACGGAAGGGTCTTCCAGGGCCTTGATCACGAACTGGACATCCTTCATGCTTCCCCATATCCCTGCCAGCCGGAGTGCATCCTTTCTTACCAGCGGGTCCGGATCCTTGAGGGCAAGGCGGATCACGGACTCGAGCGCTGACTTGTCGTTTATCCAGAAGAGATAGCTGATAACCCTCCTGCGTACATAGGGGTCACTGTCGCCCAGCCACTTGATGCCCTGCTCGGTCGTAAACATGCCCCTCCTGAAGAGATAGCGGACTGCCTTACGCCTCAGTTCGGGATCGGGATCGTTCGTTGCAGCATGGAAAACAGCAGGGAAATCGTGTTCATTATCGAAGAGGACATCATAGATTATATCGGAAGTGGGCTTGTCTGCATCACTCAGGATGGATGTGATGAGCTGATCGGAACAGGAAGGGTCAGCCAGGAGCGCCTTTGCCGCCAATTTCTTGATTTCAGGGTCGCTGTCTTTCAGATCAACCAAAATCTGGTCCAAGCCTGCCCGTTTCAAGAAACCCTCCATTCGCTTTGAATAGCAGTATAAAGGGTAAAAGGAGCACGAGTCAAGAGCATCTAAAAAACTGTTTCCCCTTTCTGCCAATAATGCTAGCTTCCACCCATGAGCAGGACTCGGACGGCTGAGATTGCAGTCATGGCGAGCATTCCCAAGATGCTCACCTATCAGATACCTGAAGGAATGTCGATCGAGAGCGGGTCCCGCGTCGTGGTCCCCTTGAGGCAGTCCGAGAAGGTCGGGGTGGTGGTGTCGGTGAAGGAAGAAGGAGATGAGATTCCCGGCCTCAAACCGATCCTCAGGGTCCTTGATGAGCAGCCTCTCATCCCCCGGGAGCTCCTCGATCTCCTCCTGTGGACCTCCCGCTACTACCATGCGATGCCCGGGGCCGCCATATCGCTGGCCTTTCCTCCATACCTCCGCCAGGCCAGGACACCGCTGTTCCCGGATGAGGTCAGGATATTCAGAACCGGGACCGGCAAAGGCGTGATAGGAAGAAAGCAGCAGGATATCCTGGAATCAGTAACGGAACAGGGATTGTCCCCGGAAAGATTCAGAGAGATGTTCCCGGGGGGTACGCCTTCCCTCAATGCCCTCATCAAAAGAGGCTTCCTCGAGAGACGACCGTTCTTCCCGGTCCAGAGAAGCGCTCTTGCAACGTCAGAGGTTTCCTATACCCAGGAGCAGAAAGCAGCTATTGAAGAGATATCGGGTGCTCTGTGCAGACGCCGGTTCAACACCTTTCTCCTCCACGGCATTACGGGCTCGGGCAAAACCGAGGTCTATCTTGCCTGCGCCATGAAGGCCCTCGATATGGGCCTTTCCGTCCTCTACCTCGTCCCGGAGATCGCACTCACTCCCCAGACCATATCCATGATCCAGAAGCGTATTCCCTGCGAGATGGCCGTGATCCATTCCGGGCTCCCTGAGGCAGCCAGGGCGAGGGAGTTCCTGAAAGCCTCCCGGTCGAGGGTAAGCTTTGTCCTGGGCACCAGATCGGCCATCTTTTCCCCCTTGAAGAACCTCGGCCTGATCGTCGTCGATGAAGAGCACGATCACAGCTACAAGCAGGAGGAGGGAATACCCTACAACGCACGAGACTTGAGCATCCTCCGTGCAAAGAACAACCAGGCCGTCGTGATCCTGGGCTCTGCTACTCCGAGCATGGATACCTATGTGAAGTCAACGAAGAAGGCTACGAGCCTCCTCACCATGTCGTCGAGGACCGGAAGCGCAAGCCTGCCGGAAATAGAGATCGTGGATATGAGGGGAGTGGTAAACCCCATCTCCGACCAGCTCTTCGAAGCCATACGTGAAACGCTGTCCGGAAATGAGCAGGCGCTGCTCTTCATCAACAGACGGGGATTTTCCGCAGCGCTGGTCTGCCCGGGCTGCGGCAGCACGATCAAGTGCATCCGGTGCGACAAGAGCCTCACCTACCACCGGTCAAAAGGTATGGGACTGTGCCACTACTGCGGGTTCTCGACCCCGATGCCCGAGGTGTGCCCGAAGTGCGGATGCCTCGATATGAGGCAGATCGGCATGGGAACCGAAAAAATCCTCCATATGGTTGGAGAGCTTTTCCCCGGGGCGCGGATACTCAGGATGGATTCGGATGAGATAACCACATCAAAGAAGCTGACTCAAGCCCTCGATGCCATAAGAAACCGGGAGATCGATATTCTCGTAGGCACTCAGATGATCGCAAAGGGCCACGACTTCCCCCACCTTACCCTCGTCGGGGTCATGCATGCGGAGCAGCTCCTTTTCATGCCCGATTTCAGAGCCGGCGAGCATACCTTCCAGCAGGTCGTGCAGGTGGCCGGAAGGGCCGGCCGCCGCGCAGCAGACACGAAGGTCCTCATCCAGACCCTCATCCCCGATCATCCGCTCATCCGGTCGATCTCGGAATACGACTACGAGGGGATGATTTCTTCGGAAAGAGAGGTGCGGGAGGCCACTGGATTCCCGCCCTTTACCCATATGGCGAGGTGTATCTTTTCTTCCACCAGCAATGAGCTGGCGATGAAGACGATCAATGAGGCGGCTCTCAGGTTGAATTCCAGGGAGATAAGGCTCATGGGGCCGGCACCGGCGCCCATCTCGCTTCTTCGGAACACGTACCGGTGGCATATCATCCTAACGTCCAAAGATCGCGGGAAGCTCCATGCCGCTCTCGACCGGCTTGAAGGTATGCAGACCCCGTCGGGTGTCCGGGTGAAGATCGACGTCGATCCGTATTCGATGCTCTGATATGTCTTTTATTGGTGCTGGAGGATGAGCCTCCTGATGAGCCTCGCCCGCTCGCGAAGCGAGAGCTTCAGGTAACATGGGCTCAATATGAGGGCCTTGATGATCTCTTTTTTTGTCATCCATGACCTCCTTCTCTATCTTCCCTGATCTTTGCCTTTGAGGATCTCTCCATGATCCGCCTGCAACCTCTATCGGCAGTCGGATCAGCCGTCTTGAAACGGGGGCATGCCCGAGAGGGGTGAGGTTGGGGCTCATGGAAAGGGAAGATTGAGGGAAAAGCAAAGAATGCGGATGGGTTCCTATGAGGCCTGGAAGAGAAAAGATGTGGCGGAGAGTGAGGGATTCGAACCCTCGGTAGAGCTTTTGACCCTACATTCGCTTAGCAGGCGAACGCCTTCGTCCACTCGGCCAACTCTCCGGCCCTGGCGGAGGGAGCAGGATTCGAACCCGCGGTACCTTGCGGCACAACGGTTTTCAAGACCGCCGCCTTCAACCACTCGGCCATCCCTCCGGTACGTCTATTTTTCTTAACCGATCGGGGTAATGAGGTCAAGCTTCATGTACGGCCGCAAGACCTCGGGAACGACAACGGTCCCGTCCTCCCGCTGGTAGTTCTCAAGTATTGCCGCCAGCGTTCTTCCCACAGCAAGACCGCTGCCGTTCAATGTGTGAC
>JAKPPU010000195.1 GCA_029547185.1 Deltaproteobacteria bacterium
CATTCTCATCCCCGGGACTCCCGGGATGGACAAACCCAGAATAACCCTGGGCTCTTCGATCGCGCGGAATGCCTCCAGGGCGACGGTCACGGCAGCTGCGGAGATGACTGTGCCTGTGATGCTGCCGAGGCCTCCGAGCACCGCCATCATAAGGACTGTGAAGGTGAGCGGGAACCTGAACATATTTGGGTCGATGGTGGTTATGAGGTTTCCGAGGAGCCCTCCGCCTACACCGGCCATCATGGCCGATATGACGAAGGCCAGGTTCTTGTGGAAGAAGAGATTGACGCCCATAGCCTCCGCCGCCACCTCATCCTCGCGGATGGCTTTCAGTGCTCGCCCGTAGGTAGTGCGCATGAGCCTCACCATGACTGCGATGCATGTTAAGGCAAAACCCTAGCTCCACATCAGGTTCGTGTGGGGCGGGATGCCCTTGAGGCCCAGCGCTCCGTTGGTTATGGGCACGATGTTCGTGAACACCACGCGGATGATCTCGGCAAATCCCAGTGTAGTGATTGCCAGGTAGTCACCGCGGAAGCGTATGGCCGGGGCGCCCACGAGGAAGCCCACGATTCCCGATACGACTGCTGCCATGAGAAGAGCGGGCAAGAAGCTCCATTGAATCGAGTTGAGCGGGTATATCAAGGGCTGAATGAAGAAGACTGCCTGCTTTATCGCTGGGGACATCGTGAGGAGCGCAGCCGTGTAAGCTCCAACAGCCATGAAACCGGCGATCCCCAGGGAGAACTGACCCGTGAACCCGTTGCAGAGATTGAGGCCGAGGGTTATGCCGATGTATATCCCGCAGAGGTTCAGGATGCGGACTGTGTATGCGTCCCAATGCTCCTGACCCCACCAAAGGATCAGGAAGAAGAGGACGAGAGCTCCGCAGACGGCCGCTATCTTCAGTGCCGGGTGAACTACTTTCTTCTGCGCCATCATACTTTCACCCTGTGCTTATCGCCAAGTAGGCCTGTCGGCCGGACCAGGAGGATCAGAATCAGGACGACGAAGGCGAAGGCATCCCTGTATCCGGCAAGCCCAGGAAGGAAG
>JAKPPU010000003.1 GCA_029547185.1 Deltaproteobacteria bacterium
CACCTTCTCGCTGGGCCGGCTTCCCGAGAAGCTGGAGAGCGCCTACCGCGAGTCCCTGGAGATCCTCCAGGCCCTGGCCGGGGACATCCACCCCGGTGTCGCCGTGAGCGAGCTCTACCTGAAGGCGGAGAGGCTTGCGGACAAGAAAAAACTGCTGCCGCACTTCATGGGTTTCGGAAACGACAAGGCCGGCTTCTGCGGCCACGGCCTCGGCCTGGAGTTGGACGAGCCGCCGGTCATCTCGCCGAACAGCAAGTCGGTCCTCATGCCCGGCAATGTCATCGCCCTGGAGCCGAAGTTCACCTTCCCCGGCGAAGGTGTCGTGGGGGTGGAGGACGTCTTCCTGGTTACCGAGAACGGCGGTGAGAAACTGACGAAGAGCGGCTACGGAGTGAAAATATAGGATTCAGGGTCCATATTTGAAAGGACGCCATTTGAAGCAGCCATCAAAGAAACCAGCGAACCAGCCCGTGAGAAAACCGGCGCCGAGCCTCGGGAAGGTCATCGACACCCTCAAGAAGAAGGGTGCCTCGGAGGTCCGGGTCATCAAGGCCGCCGACGTCATCGTCGACGAGCGCGTGCGCCTCAAGTGCCAGGTCCCCATCTGCGACTCCTACGGCAAGAACCTCATGTGCCCTCCCTACCTGCCGTCCGTGATGGACTTCCGGGATGCCCTCGCCCGCTATGACAGGGCTCTGCTCGTGCAGCTGAGCGTGCCCCTCCACAGGAAAGCAAAGGGCAGGACCAAGGCCGTCTTCGACCCCGCGAGGGTGCTGCACGAGCTCATCAACCTTGGCGAGCGCCTCTGCTTCGAGGCAGGCTACCGCTTCGCCACGGGCCTCATCGGGGGATGCTGCAGGCTGTGCGAAGTCTGCATCGTCATGGAGCCCGAGGGCCACTGCCGCCACCCCTTCCGGGCCAGGCCCTCCATGGAGGCCATGGGCATCGACGTCATCGGAACGCTGGAAAACGTCGGCCTGCCCCTGCTGCGATTTCCCGTGCAGGACAAGGTCGTGTGGACGGGATTGATCCTGCTCTAGCAGGATCAGGCGGCAGGTGACAGGTAGCAGGTGACAGGAGAAGAGAGTCATTGCGAGCAACAGACCCCGATTTCGTTCGGGGTTATCGATGGAAGAAACAGCCTCCGCAAAATCCTCCCCAGCCCTCCTTTTTCAAAGGAAGGAGTCTAAAATCTTCCCCCTTTGAAAAAGGGGGAACGAGGGGGATTTAGTTCGACCGATTCGGGCTGTTTCTTAGGAGCTCTTCGACAGGCTCAGAGCGTGGCACCGTTATATATTTTTCAGACACTCTCCCGGTCGGAATACAAGAGACAAACGAAAAGAACGAAATAAACGATATTGAAAGGAGAAAGACCATGGCAGTTCTGAAAGAAGGCGGCATCCCCATCGGGCGTTTCATGATCGTCAACAAGACCGACGGCCTCACCAAGGACGACCTCGTCATCGAGGCCAACGGCCAGTACCAGATCCAGGAAAAGCCCGACGCGTTCCTGATCAAGAATGCGGAGTGCTGCAAGAGCATTATGGTGAAGGTAACAAAGAAGGATTAAGCGGAGATAAAAAAAGCAAGACCGACCCCCGAGTGCCTCGGAATGTCAATAATCAGGCCTGACCCGGAGGTTTGTGAGCATGAAGCGTTCTGCCATTCTCACCCGTCTGATCTGGCTTGCCCTCATCGCGGCGGCGGTCTTTTACCTGTGGCGCGAGGTGCCTTGGGTCGGCCGGCTCTTCCAGTCCGAAAAGGCGGCCGCCCCGCGCACCGTGGCGGCGCGGGGGGACCTGGCCGCCGACGAGAAGGCCACGATCGAGCTCTTCGAGAGGTCCAGGGAGTCCGTCGTCTTCATCACGACGAGCCAGCAGG
>JAKPPU010000001.1 GCA_029547185.1 Deltaproteobacteria bacterium
CGACGATGCGCACCGCCTGACCGCGATCGGCACTTCGTACGGGTTCACTTACAACGGCGCAGGCGACCGCATACGGGTCGTGAGAAACGGCACGGAAACGAGATACGTCTACGATGCCTCGGGCAACCTGATTGCGGAGGCGGATGCGAACAACGTGATTCAGAAGTATTACATCTACGGTGCCGGACTGCTCGCCATGGTGACGGCCTCGAACGACCTCTACTGCTATCACCTCGATGCGACAGGCAACACGGTCGCTTTGACGAACAGTGCCGGGGCAATCGTGAACAAGTACGCCTACACGCCGTTCGGGACTCTCAGCGGCAACTCTATCGAGAACATCTACCAGCCGTTTAAGTTCGTGGGGCAGTACGGGGTCATGACCGAGCCTAACGGGTTGTACTACATGCGGGCACGGTATTATGACCCGAACGTGGGGCGCTTCATCTCGGAAGATCCCATCGGATTCGACAGTGGCGATACTAATCTCTACGCCTATGTAAAGAATAACCCGATTATGGGAGTTGATCCTGATGGTCTTTTCACATGGTATTATGGGGGGAGTGCAGCAGCATATTATGGAAACAAGGGAAATGCCACAGCAGGAGCAGGTTCCATCGGTTATTCCAATGAGGCAGGTTGGTTTGGAGGAAATTACTTTACTTATGGAGCTGAAAAAGCGAAGGTTGACTCCGTCCAAACTACAGTAGGTGCAGGAGCAGGTGTTGGTCCTGTCATGGGCTTTTTTACAGGACCATTAAGCGGATTTCAAGGGGCTACAAGAAATGTAACGGTTGAAGTATTTGGAATTGGCGTAACGTACAGTAATAATGATTCAGGGTGGGGTCTCAGTGTTTCAACAGGTGGCAAAGGTATCGGACTTGGATATTACATAAATACAACCACAACCAGTACCGTAACAAAATGCACCAGGTAGACTTAACATGCTAAGCTCGCTAGATTGTATACTAATTGGACTAGGCGCTTGTTTTCTGATTGAGCAGATTTTTTATTGGATATCAGGATCATATCCATATCGATATGGCATTAGAGTGAAAACTGTGGTTTTGCCCAAGTTTGATATCAATAATCTGGCGTCAGAAAGGAAGACAGCACCCAAATTGGGTATTAAAGTAAATTCAAATAGAAATGAAGCCTATCTAAGATATAGATATCCCCCCTTGACAATTGGTCCTTATCTCTTCGTAGGCCAAATAAAAGCCATTAATTCTAAATGGTTATTGCACATTAGGATTGGGCCGCTGACGGCTATTTTTATCTTATTTCTTGTTGTTTATTCTTTATTCTCATTTGATTTCAAAGACGATCTGCTGGTTCAAATTACGAACATTCTATTGCTGATTATTGTTATAGGTTTTTTCTATATAAGCTTATGGAATCCGAGTAAACGGATATTAAATATCAAATAGGGGGGACGAAATCGAGGGTAAGCTAAGAAATCTAAGGAAATCTAAGGAAATCTAAGGGGAAATCTAAGGGGACGTTCTTAAATAATTTCATTTAGACGTGAAGAGGGGTCATCCATGCCTTTTGCCCATACGAGCATTGACCGCAAGGGCCGCACCACGACGTTTACCTACACCCCGACCGGCAAGCCGGAGACCGTTACCTACCCGAGCGGTGCTGTATCGTTCTTGTACGACTCCCGGGACAACCTAGTACAGATGCAGGACAGCTCCGGCACCACCTCCTATACCTCGTACGACGCGGTGAACAGGCTGACCGGGATGATTGACGCGAACGGGTTCGGCATCGGCTACGCCTACGACGAGGCGGGCAACCTCTCCGTACTCACTTATCCGGGCGGACGGACGGTGAGCTACACCTATGACGAGCTGAACCGGCTGAGGACGGTGAGGATGGACTGGCTGAACAGAACAGCGACATACAACTATGACAATGCAGGAAGGCTCACCGGTATCACCCAGCTCAACGGCACGGTCGTGGGATATACCTATGACGGAGCGAACAGGCTGACCGGGCTCTCGAACAGGGTCTCGACCGGCGGCAGCGTCATCGCATCGTACTCGTTCACTCTGGACGACAACGGCAACCGCACAGATGTGACCCAGCAGGGCTCGCTGCCACTGGGCATCGAGGCATCGAGCACAAGCTATGGGTACAACACGAACCGCAACCGGCTGGTGAGTGCGGGGGCTGTAAGCTTCGGCTACGACGACGAGGGGCAGCTCACAAGCGGGTACGGGACGAGCTACACCTTTGACGACGCGCACCGCCTGACCGCGATCGGCTCTTCGTACGGGTTCACTTATAACGGAGTAGGCGACCGCATACGGGTCGTGAGGAACGGTGTGGAGACGAGATACATCTACGATGCCTCGGGCAACCTGATCGCGGAGGCGGATGCGAACAACGTGATCCAGAAGTATTATATCTATGGCGCAGGGCTGCTCGCCATGGTGACGGCCTCGAACGATCTCTACTGCTATCACTTCGATGCGACGGGCAACACGGTCGCTCTGACGAACGGTGCCGGGGCAGTGGTGAACAAGTATGCTTACACGCCGTTCGGGACTCTCAGCGGCAACTCTATCGAGAACATCTACCAGCCGTTTAAGTTCGTGGGGCAGTACGGGGTCATGGCCGAGCCTAACGGGTTGTACTACATGCGGGCACGGTATTATGACCCCAATGTTGGCCGCTTCATCTCGGAAGATCCCATAGGCTTCGACGGCGGGGATGTGAATTTGTTTGCCTATGTGGGGAATAATCCGATCATAGGAATTGATCCAACAGGATTATCAGATTTGGTATTTAACAGAGCTAATGGCACGTTGACAGTATATGATAGTCAAAGTAATCAAGTTGGTCAGTTTCCTGCTGCAAATAATACAACTCGAAGTAGTAACGGTCCATGGCCAAATGGTATGTATGATTTTTCTCACTACAATAGTCATCCTGAAAGTGGTCCTACAGGACCTTATGGATCAAATGGTATTTTTGTTTTCGATGTTCCAGGAAGATATGGAATGGGCGTTCATTCCGGAAGAAGAGGACCGGAATCCCCAACGTTAGGATGCATTCGCACTACTGATGAAGCAACTGGATTTTTGAAAAATCTCAATTCTACTGATCCACTACAGACTATAAAGGTGAAGGACTACTAAGGAGATAAGATGTTAAAATACATTCAGATATTTTTTGTAATGGCATTTGTCAGCCTTTTGAGCAGCACATTATTTTCTGCTGATACCGTAGAAAGTTGTTCAAAAAAAGATGCCCAAAAAGCTGAGGAATTGGCTGATACTGCAAAAAGTTGGGATGATTTATACAGATTATATAAGCGCTATCATCAATGTGATGATGGAGCTATTGCAGAAGGATTTAGTGAATCCGTTAGTATATTGTTGTCTCATTCTTGGGAACAGATCGATAAGTTGAATAAGATAGTAGTAAAAGATAATAAGTTTAAGCTTTTTGTGTTGAAACACATTGATGAAACAGTTCCACAAGAACGACTGCAAGAAATTGCTTACCTAGCAACAAATAAGTGTTCAAGTGCTACAAAGAGTTTATGCGAAAAAATTCGTAAAAGAGTAAATGAATTGAATGAGTAGGATGTTTGATGAAAGTGAGGGGTCAGGTCTTGTTTTTGCTATCAGCGAAACTTTAAACTCGAAAGAGGAAAAGACATGGTGACCTCAACGCTGTCTCGTCCGTTCACCAAAGAGCTGGGTGGCTGGGGCATGCTCCTGATGTTGTTCAGTGCGAGATAAACTGAGAGGTCGTACTTGTCGTCCCCGGACGATGTCAGCAGGCTTATTTCCAGCAGGTCGCCGCTTCCGGATATAAGAAGGCGATAGGTGGCCCTGAGGTTGTTGTTAGCAAAAGTTTTATTTGAGTACTCCTTCCAGGTTTTTTGAACCATGGACATCAGCTGAGTTCTCCACAGAACGACAAGGTATGAAGATTGGTTTGACCAGGGATTGTTTCTCGATGTCGAGGTAGCCCGAGATCTCCATAGATCGAGAATGTAGGACGAGTATCCCGATCCCAAACCGAAATTCATTCCTCCGGGGTGGCCGCCCGAGGTCTGATTCTGCGAAGAGGCCAATACCTGCTTGTCTTCAGGTCCGTAATTCTCACCGGGATCGTCAGGCGGCTCTGTCTCGGATAGCGGAAGATCGGGATTGATATCATTGGGGGGTTGCTCCTTTTCGACCTCGCTGAAGGAAACCGGCTTTTCGCATTCGGCACCCTGCTGGGCTTCGCCGCCTGCCCCGGTGCCGTTGGCAAAGGTCCCGTTAGGGAAAAGAGAGCCGTCCACGATATCGATGTAGAAGACATTCGCATCCGGAGCACCTTTCGGGCAAAGCCCTGCGTATGCGATGAATCCCAACAGCACCGCAAGGTGGAGGATAAACGAAATCCCTGTATACCTGTGCCTGCGGAGGTCTATATTCATACTTTTTTGACAATGGCCGTTTCGGCTGTCCTGTCCATGTATAGCCGTTGAATCGAATCGTCCTCTCTATGCCCACTACGGCTCAAGCTCCTCCGTATCCAGTTCATGAAATCGATCTGGAACCTCTCCATCTGAGTCGTGGCGTGCCCCACCTGGCTGGTCAGATAATTGTAGAAGAGAACCGCGGGAATGGCCACGAACAGACCCGCTGCCGTGGCAATGAGGGCCTCCGAGATGCCCGGTGCAACCGTCGCCAGATTGGCCGAACCCTTCAAGCCGATCTCCCGGAAGGAGTCCATGATCCCCCAGACCGTCCCGAACAGCCCGATGAACGGGCTCGCATTGCTGATACTGGCCAGAAACCCCAGGCCGTGGGTGAGCTCGGTCGTCTGCTGGGCCGTCTCGCTTTTGATCCTGTTCTCGATATTGCCGAGCAGCGAAGAGGGAAAAGAGCCGGCCTTGCCGGAGACCTTCTTGAGTTCGTCCTGTGCCCCGTGGAAGAGATTCGACAAGGGGCATTCTCCGGCCTTGGCGATGTTTTCTTTGAGATACACCATGCTCCAGCTGTCCGAGAGGGTGTCGAGGATGAGCTGACCCCTCTTGCGCGAGCGCGAGAGCATCATCCATTTCTGAATGATGATCCCCCAGGAAAAGATCGAGAAGGTGAAGAGCAGGAACAGCACGAGCTTCACGATGGGATCGGAATCCACGACCATGGCACCGATTTCGCCTCTGAACTGGGCTGTGGCTGCGTATGCAGTCGATGTAAAGAAAGGCATTACATCCTCCTCATTCACATGCCAATGAATCAATGCAAACATTATACTACTTCTGGCCTTTTTTTCAATCAATAGGGTATTGACTTGAACAGATAGATATTTATAATATAAAAAAATACTATAACTAAAAAATAAAATATATTGTTAAAAGGGATTCTCTGAATACAAGGGTTTTTCAGCCAAGAAGATTTCAGCCGTGCAGTCGTTTTGTTGTAAGTTCAGCAGCGAAATAAGATTTGTTTGGAATGATAGTTTATCATCCAGAGAAGTACGCCTCCTTTGAAACCTACCATTCTCAGCAATAAGGGGAGCATGCCTCTCGAGGCAGTATCCCTTAAACATAATTTATATGAAAGGAGGTGAGACAGGTGAAAGGTTTGAGGTTTATTACTGTTTTGGGTTTTGCTGTGTGTTTCTTGTTGGGTTTTAGTGATGCAAGGGCAAGCTATTCATATTATGATGACTGCTGGAATCCTCCGAATATCATCGTTGACAGTGCCCACCCTTATTATTTCCGTCTTGGACTGCCGAGCTGGGACCTTGATAAGGGGGATTATGTTAAGGCAACGTTGGATCTTACTTATCTGGATCAGTGTGGCCTTGACATAAACATTTTTGCATCCGATCCCGCATCGGATCTCAATGATGCATCGAGCTTCAACATCCTCTTGGGCAGAGTGCCCTATTCAAACCCATATCATGCCGGAACTGCACAGTTCGATCTGCTGACCCTCGACGAATCGACATTCGAAGCACTTTTTGACGGGCAGTCATTTTTGAATCTAGTTGCAGATTGCCACTATGTTTTCGATAAAGCTGCAATCCATCTGGAAGCTGATCCTCTTCCAACCCCGCTTCCAGCACCGATATTGCTGCTCGGCTCCGGACTGGTCGGGATTCTTGGCTTCAGACGCCGATGGAGCTGAGATCCGCACCATGGAGGTTGTCCCAGAGAACACACGGAAGTGAAAGGAACTGATGCAAAAATGATTTCAAAACAGGAGGTTAAAACATGAAGAGGAAATTAGCTTTTCTTCTGATAATGATGCTGCTTGGGGCAGGCAGCGCGTTTGCTGCCCCGACGTTCGATCTGGATTTCTATTCAACTACCAATCCAGTCTACAACTACGTCAAAGGAGTATATGACACCGGTCAGACTATCCGTCTGGAAACAGATGAAGTGGTATGGATCGATTTCTATGTATCTGGTATCCCTGTAGGTGAAGGCCTTGGAGGGTATGGTTTTAACGTGAGTTGGGAGAACACTCTCTTATCTTGGAACGGGCCAGCGACAAAGGATCAGGTTCCGGTGGATCCGTTTCAAATAGCGTTTGGCAATGGAGAAATAGGATCGGGCTTTTTCCAGATCCAGGCGTTGTCAAAGCCGACCACTCCACCTACATACAAAGATGGGGACAACATTCTCCTTGCAACATTTTCACTCAAGGCAGAGAATGCTATTGGAGTAACGGACCTTAAGTTCAAAGATTGGCCAGATGGCGGAGGAAACTGGATTCTCAATGATGTAAATATGACTGACTTCGGAAATCTGTTATACGGCCAGACATTGGGAACGATTCAAGTGAATGCTGTACCCATCCCGGCAGCTCTCTGGTTGTTCGGTTCAGGGCTGCTCGGCCTGCTTGGCTTCAGGAAGAGGGTGTTGAGCTAGGCTGCTCAGAAAATGATAACGAACTGAAGGCTGCCCCGGTCCTGCTGCCGTCAGCACGGGGCAGCTTTTTTTAACCTCCGGGCACGGTTGCCGGCAAAAGACTGAACAAGGGCTACCATTCGGGTCAAAGCGCTTGTGTGCTAACATAAGAAAATAATGCTGATTTTGACAGCTTAAGGCAAGATGGGATGGTTTCCCTGTCATTCCCGCGAAGGCGGGAATCCAGGAAGCGTAAAAGAAAATCCTGGATCCCCGTTTTCACGGGGATGACGCGGTGGAGAGTAATACTCTTTATAAGTCTTGATCATCATTAGTCTATTCCTTAAGTTGACGCCAATGCGCTCCCACGGGGATGACACATGAGGGAGCCATTCCCTTCAGTTGACAGCCTGTCAGGAGACGACCTTGAGGATGACGGGTTCGTTCCGCGGCGGCCTAGCAGGGACTGCCGTAGGATATCCCAGCGCAAGGGTCGCTCCGATCACATGGTCGTCGGACAGCCCGATCTCGGCCCGCACCTCCTTGTCCCGGATCACCGAGCCGAGGTCTATCCAGCAGGTCCCCAGGCTGCGGTCTGCAGCCGAGAGCATGAAGTAGGAGGCGGCAAGCGCGCAGTCAGAGGCGAGGGACCGGATATCCTTGTGTCCCGTGATATAGACGACGCAGGGTGCATTGTAGAAGACGTTGAATTCGGGCATCTCGAGGATGGGCTTGTACTTCGTGAAGGAAAACTCCGGGTTTTTCTCGATGGCCATGAGGATGTTCTTCTTGCTCTCGTCCGAAAGCCTCTTGATGGCATCCCTGTTCGTGACCACGATGAAGGACCATGGCTGCATATTGCCGCCGCTGGGCGCCTCGCAGCCGTCCTTTATGATCTCCCTGATCAGGGCCATGGGGACCTCTCTGTCCTGATAATCCCTCACCGCCCGCCGTACCGTCATGAGCTCTCTGAAATCCATACGGGTTTTAACCTCCAATGAAATGTCAACCTGATATGTCTTTGTAATATACCGGAAGCCAGGGCACAAGAGACATATCAACAAGAGGTCGGACCCGACCCACGGACACCCCTGGCCGTATGGTTTGTAAAAAGAGCGCCATTGATTGCTGAGTGCTGAAAATTATTTTGACTCTTGGATCGTAATTATCTATATCTCTATTCTCTTTTGAAAGGAGTGTTTCCCTTCACGTGATGACGGCAAAAAAAGGAGATACGGTCAGGGTCAACTATACAGGGAGATCCGAGGATGGGACGGTCTTTGAATCGTCCGTAGGCCTTGCCCCCCTCGAGTTCACTATCGGATACGATGAGGTGGTCCAGGGTTTCGAGGATGCCGTTCTCGGCATGCACCCCGGAGAGAAGAAGACCGTTACCGTCCAGCCCGAAGAAGGCTTCGGCCTGTATGACGAAGACCTGGTGTTCGAGGTCGGCAAGGAAGAGCTCCCCGAGGGATTCATCCCGCAGGTGGGAATGGATTTCGATATGGTCGACGATGAAGGCCGTGAGGTCTCCGGAACCATCATCGAGGTCTCGCCCGATGCCGTCCTCGTAGACACCAATGCACCGCTTGCGGGCAAGGCCGTCATCTATGAGATCGAGCTGCTCGAGATAAAGCCGCCGAGAAGACCCTCGTGATCACCACAGCGGGCTCGCGCAGTCCCTCGAATCGTACGCAGGGTTGTTGACGAGCCGGGAAACCTCGTACGCTTCCATGCCTTCGGATGGATAGGGCCTGATGCAGCTCATAAGCACATCGTCGCTTATCTCCCGGGAAGAAAGCCATGTGCCGTAGTCACGCTTCTCGAGGATCACCGGCATCCGGTTGTGGATCGTCGCGACGAGATCGTTGGGACTCATGGTGATGATCGTGCTCGTAGTGAGCGTCATCCCTGCTTCCGGGTCGGCCCACCGGTCCCAGAGGCCTGCCATGGCGAAGGGCTCTCCGTCTTTCATCCGTATGACGAACGGGGTCCTGCTCCGGCCCGATGACCTCCATTCATAGAAGCCGTCGGAAAAGATGATGCACCGCTGCCTGCGGAAAGGCTTTCTGAAGGAGCTCTTCTCGAGGAGCGTCTCGCCGCGTGCATTGATCATCCTCTGTCCGATGGACGGGTCCTTTGCCCACGACGGGATGAGCCCCCATCTCGTAAAGACCATCTGGGGCACCTCCGTGTTGAGGACCGTGAGGATATTCTGGGTCGGGGCGATATTGTAGCGCGGCCGGAAGCCTTCCCTCACCTCGTTTGGCACCTCGAGGTCGGAGATCTGAACCTTTATCTTATCGGGATTCGATACCTGAATGAATCGTCCGCACATATGCTTTTCCCTGGAGAAATCTCTCTCATGAGTGTCGATATATGAATAGCTGTACCATGATGGAATATCAATGGGAAACCATGCCTGCTTTAGACCGGCAGGAAGTGATATATTTAATGTTTTATAGGATCGAGTTTCAGGGTAAATAAAGGGTATGCTATCGGAGGTGAAAGGAGAGTCGTTATGAGGAGATTTCTTTTTCTGGTCTTTGCAGGGTTCTTCATTCTGCCGGCATCCTCCTTTGCCGGACCGCTCGAGGAGGGATGGACACAGGCAAAACAGGGTAAAGGGATAACCGTCTATACCCGGCCGGTCCAGGGCTCGAAGTTTGTGGCCTTCATGGGTGTCACGGACGTGGAGGCACCGATGGAGGTGGTGGAGCAGGTCTTCAGGGATTACAAATCGTTTCCCGAGTGGTACGCCATGTGCAATGAGATCCGCCTCCTCAAGGACTTCACCAGGGACCACAAGATCATCTACTTCATTGCAGACATGCCGATGCCGGTGCAGGACAGGGACATGGTCGTAGACACGGTTTTCGAGGTAAATAAAGAGCCGGGGAAAACCTTCATCCTCATGAACGCACTCAAGGACCCGATCGTTCCTGTCCAGAGCAAGTACGTGAGGATGACGCACCTGGTCGGGAAGTACACCCTTACGAAAGTAAATGACAGCACCACGCATGTCGTCTACGTAGTCGACTCCGATCCCGCCGGATACATCCCTGCCTGGCTCACGAACAGGCTCGCAAAGGACCAGCCGTTCGATACCCTCAAAGGGCTCAAGGAGATGGTGAAAAAGGATGTGTATTACGAGAAGGCAGGGTTGAAGAAGAAGGGCTGATCCGGAGGAGCGTACCGGACTCATGGCCGTGAGCACAGCCGGAGGCTCGGGGCCATCCCTTCAAAGCTCAAAGACTGGACACCGATGAAGGAGACACAAAGAGATCTCATGGAAAGCTGCAAGCCCGAGCGCGTACTCAGGTTCTGCCCGCGATGCGGTTCCGAAGGTTTCGGGTCCAGGGCCGGCAAATCCTTTTCATGCAGGGAATGCGGATTCGAGCTCTATATAAACGCCGCTGCCGCCGTGGTAGCCCTGATCGAAGACGATCAGGGCAGGCTGCTCCTTGTCAGGAGGGCACGGGAGCCCATGAAGGGAACGCTCGACCTTCCGGGCGGGTTCGTCGACCCCGGAGAGACCATCGAGGAGGCGCTACGCCGGGAGATACGGGAGGAGCTCAACCTGGACATCGAGAGCTTCTCCTACTTCTGCTCTTTCCCGAACACCTATCCCTATGGCGGGATCGTCTACCATACCATTGACCTCACCTTTGCCTGCACGGTCAAGGACTTAAGCCGGATAAGGACCGGCGACGATGCAGGCGAGCACCTCTTCGTCTCACCGGAGAACATCCGCCTCGAAGACATCGGCCTCCATTCCATCAGGGAGATAGCCTCGCGGTACATCGTCTCGAAAACGAAAAAGGAAGTGCAGAGCTGAAGCGAAAACCCCCTCCGGTAAAAAGAAGAGCGAGCCGCGTCTCGAGGCGTATTCACGATGGAGACAGGTTCTGGAAGAGAACGCCCCTCGAGGAGATGGAGCGCTCTCAATGGGAGTCTCTGTGCGATGGATGCGGCAGGTGCTGCCTGCGCAAGATCCTCTTCGAGGATATCGGCGAGATCATCTACACGAGGGTCGTATGCAGGCTTCTCGATCCTCGTGCCTGCAGGTGCATGTCCTATGCCGAGCGGAATGTGAAGAGCAGAGAGTGCCTCATTCTTTCACCTGAGAATCTCTCTCACTGCTGCGTCATGCTCCCCGACACGTGTGCCTACCGCCTGATCTTTGAAGGGAAAGACCTTCCCAAGTGGCACCCGCTCGTTTCCGGCGACAAGGACTCGGTACACAGGGCGGGTATCTCGGTCAGAGGCAAGGTCGTGAGCGAAGAGGGCATTCCCGAGGAGGAGCTCGAAGAGTATCTCATCGACTGGATCCGGGTTTAGGGCGCATTCTTTTGAGCTCTGTTTGCACAGCTTTAACAATTTCTTGAACCATGTTTGACAGTCCGCCGCGCCTCTCTGTGGTAAAAAGGGGGGTCATGGACATTTACAATGGTATGAGAAAAATGGTTTCCTCTTTGAGGGACCCGGTATCCGGGCTCACCCATTTCATCGGGGCCCTGCTGTCGCTCACAGGGCTTTTCCTTCTCATGTGGAAGACCTCGCACCCCTTCAACCCCTGGAATTTCTCCACGTGCATCGTCTTCGGCATGGGCCTGATTCTGCTCTATACCGTCAGCACCCTGTATCACTGGCTTCCCCTGTCAGAAAGCGGCACGATGCGGATGCGCAAGCTCGACCACATCATGATCTTCGTTCTCATCGCCTCCACCTATACCCCCTTCTGTCTCGTCCCTTTCCGGGGAAAGTTCGGGTGGATCATGTTCGCCTGCGTCTGGGGTATTGCGGTTCTGGGAACGGCGTTCAAGCTCTTCTGGATCCATGCGCCGAGATGGATTTCGACACTGGTATACGTCCTGATGGGCTGGATTGGCGTCGCTGGAATCGGCACGGTCTTTCAGGTCCTCGAGCCGCGGGCGCTGTTCTGGCTCGTCTCCGGAGGCGTCCTCTACAGCATCGGTGCCGTCATCTACGCGTGCAAGAGGCCTGATCCTATACCGCACATCCTTGGCTTTCACGAGATCTTCCACGTCTTTGTCATGCTGGGGAGCCTCTCTCATTTCTGGGTGATATACCGATACATCTCAGCGTACGCTTGATGTGGGAGGTTACGCGCATACGCTGCGGAGAGAGGCTCAAGGGGAACGGCGGATTTGAAAAGCAAAAGCCGGGACAGCAGCGCCCCGGCCTGTTTAAAACATATTAAACAGGGTATGAGACTTAATCCTGTTTCGCAAGTTTCTTCCGCAATCCGGCGAGACCGATCAGTCCGGTGCCGAGGAGGATCATGGTGCCTGGTTCAGGAACAGGCGCCCCATTATTCACGAAAGCCTCGCTGCCCCCGTTTGCGAAATTAATGACATGGAGGCCGACCCTCAAGAGATCATCGGGGCTGTCAAGGTCTGAAATTACCTGCTCAAAGGTGTTCCCATTGATGAGGGAGAAAGTGATGGCAACTGTCTCGCCGGGATTGACGCCCGATTTCGGTGCCGGATTGGTGGCCTGAGCATCATAATAACCCGTACCGTTGAAGTATTCGGACGTTTCGAACCCGATGGTATTCCCGCCGGGGAGCACCCCGTTATTCGGTCCCTGAACGAAAGACACCCCGGTCGGGCTTACTATGCTCATGGTAGACCCGAGGATATGACCGTCGTCGAAGAAGATCTCCGAAATGGTGCACTGCGCTGGACCGTCGTTATGGAATGTGAATGTCGCCGTTGAACCCGATCCGGTGACATCCACCCATAGCTGGGCTGCACCGATTGCCGCGTTTGCAGCACTGTTGTTGGTTATGCTCTCGAAGGAATAGGGAACAGCATGGATAATTCCGGATGTAAAAACAACTGCGACTGCGCCTGCTATTGCTGCAAGCCATTTTACCTTCATAGCTGCACCTCGTTTTTGTCTGGTGTCAGATTATTTGCAATGTGCGGGCCAGGCATGGTGATTATAAAGGGCAGCAGTTATAAGGGCTTAAAGAAGCGGTATGATATATTATGTCAACAAAGTGGCAAACAATTTCTCATAGAGAGAATATTTTTACATAGAACCTGTCTTCATGCACGCTCATCTCTTTGCTTTCTTGATGAGCTCGACCTTTTTCCAGAATTCTTTTTCCTTTCTCTCCATGACCCTGGAGTACGGCTTCATCCGGTGCCTGGCGCTGATCTCGATGCCGTGCTCGCCCAGGACGCTGCCGGCTCTCTCCTCGTCATCGGACAGGCAGGCAAGGGCGATGGAGGAGCAGGACGCATGCATGATATCCCGGGGCTTCTCGATGAAGGAAAAGGGTATCGAGCCGGACTCGAGGACATCGCCCGCAGAGGCTGCGCTGCCGTTATCCGGGAAGGTGAAGATGCAGAGCTCCCTGCCGTCGGATGCCTTCGAGAAGCTCCTGATGCGCGCGACAGCCTTCTCCAGACAGTCGACCGTACGCCTGATCTCCTCTTCCTTGTTTTCCCATCCGAGGCTCAGCCGGATGGTGTTGCCGATTCGTGCAGAGCCTACGTGCATGGCATCGAGAACGCGGGCGTGGTCTTCGCCGGAATGGAGCGAAGCCCCTGAAGATACGATGATCCCCATGGTTTCGAGGTGCGCAGCAAGGGAGTTCCCTGCCACGCCTTCGATGAGGAGATGTGCGATATGCGGCAGCCGGGATGCCCCTGATCCGAGCACCTCGATTCCCTGGATCCGGTTCGATGCCTGCTGCTCGAGGGATTCCCTCAAGGACGCCACGAGCATGCCGTTGCTTCCGAGGTCCCGCAACGCCATGCTGCAGGCCGTTCCGAAGCCGACGATCCCGGGGATGTTGGGAGCGCCTGGCCTGATGCCCCGCTCCTGCTCCGATCCGAAAATTACGGGCGCTATCTCGGCAGTCTCCCTTATGTAGAGGGCGCCTACGCCCTTGGGTCCGTAGAGCTTGTGCGAGGATATGCTCATGAGGTCGACGGGGAGCTCCTCCATGTCGATGGGGACTTTCCCCACGCTCTGGACCGCATCGGTATGGAAGATTATGCCTCTTTCTCCGGCAATGGCCCCTATCTCCCTTATGGGCTGAATCGTTCCGGTCACATGGTTGGCGTGCATGATGCTAATCATGAGGGTTTCATCCGATACGGCGTTTTTTATCGATGCCGGGTCGACCCTTCCCTGGTCGTCGACCGGTACGTAGGTCACCCTGAAGCCCTCCCTCTCGAGGTGTCTGCAGACACCCAGCACCGACGGATGCTCCACCTGGGAGGTGACGACATGCCTTCCCTTGGACCCCTTCGCGCGCGCTGCGCCGAGCAGTGCGAGGTTGTTCGATTCCGTTCCCCCGCTCGTAAAGATGATCTCATGGGGCTTCGCATTGATGAGCCGTGCAACCCGGGACCGTGCCTCATCGAGGGCCTGCCTCGACCTGAGGCCGAGATCCGAAAGGGAAGAGGGCATCCCGAAGTAATTCCCGAAAAACGGCAGCATGACCCCGAGGGCATCGGGGTGGAGAGGGGTAGTCGAGGCATGATCGAGAAACAGCTCTTTCATATCCCGATAAGGATAATGGGATATGAGGTTTTGTTCAAGAGAATCCTCATCATTTTTTGACCCCATAAGGGTGCACCTCGATAATCCCTTGCCTCAATCGAATCTGAAACATATTCTGAAACCAGTGGGATAGCAGCGAATTCACAGGAGGGGCTTTTTCTCGGGTATTTTTAGTGCTATAGACAGGTTTGTAGGCAGTTCCGAAGGGGAGGGTCATGGTGATGTCATGCAGGGCTTAAGACTCTTTGCCGGCAACAGGCTCGAAGTCCTGGCGCACAAGCTTGCAGAGGTCCTGAACGAGCCGCTTTCCTCGCCGTTCAAGGAGGAAGTCATCGTCGTGCAGAGCAGGGGCATGGAGCACTGGCTCTCGATGCAGCTCGCAAAAAAGCACGGAATCTGCTCGAACTGCTTCTTCCCCTTTCCCAATACCATGATGAGCCGGCTCTTTAAGAGCGTGCTTCCGGACGTGCCGGAATCGTCGATCTTCGACATCGACACCCTGTCGTGGAAGATCGTGGACCTCCTCCCGAATTTCATCGACCGTGAGGGGTTTGAGAGCATCACCTCATACCTCGAAGACGACGCGAAAGGCGTGAAGCTCTATCAGCTCAGCTCGTGCCTGGCTGAAGTGTATGACAGCTACGCCATCTTCCGTCCCGAAATGGTGCTCGGCTGGCAGGAAGGCCGCTTCTCGATGCCCGATGAGCTCGGCAGGCTGGAGCGCTGGCAGGCTCTCCTCTGGAAGGCCGTATCCTCAAACCACGAGCAGGAGCACCCGGCGGCCTTGCGGGACAGGTTCCTCAAATCGCTGGGTCCTTCCTGCATCGGGGATCTCCCGGAAAGGATCTCCCTGTTCGGGATCTCGTACCTCCCCCGGTTTTACCTCGAGGTGTTCCATGCCCTTTCCTTTTTCATTCCGGTCCACTTCTATCTCCTGAATCCCTGCCGCCAGTACTGGGGCGACATACGGCCAAAAAGCGAGATAGCGAGGATGACCATCCTCTACCGGGAGGCGGCGGATGACCTCTACCTCGAGGAGGGAAACAGCCTCCTTGCCGCTCTCGGAGGGGTGGGAAGGGACCTCTTCGATCTCCTCCAGGATTACGAGCCCGAAGAGGTCGACCTCTTCAGGGATGTCGAGGGGGAGAGCCTGCTCGAATGGGTGCAGGCCGACATCCTCGACCTCAGGAATCCTCAGCCTGAAGACGTTCGGATCGTTTCGAAGAGAGACCGCTCCGTTCAGATCCATTCCTGCCACAGCGCCATGAGGGAGATTGAGGTGCTCAAGGACAATCTCCTTTCCCTCTTCGACGAGGACCCGGGTTTGAAGCCGGAGGATATCGTGGTCATGTCTCCCGATATCGAAACGTACATCCCCTACGTCCAGGCCGTGTTCGATGTGCCGCGCCAGAGCCCGGCCTACATTCCCTTCACCATCGTGGACCGGTCCTTGAAGACATCTGGCACCCTCGCCGATACCCTGCTCGCCGTCTTCGACCTGAGCCTCGGCAGGTTCGAAGCCCCGAAGGTGGTCTCGCTCCTCGAGACCGGGCCGCTGAGGAAAAGATTCGGCCTCAGGGAAGAGGACCTCGAGACCATACACCGCTGGGTGCAGGAGACAGGAATCAGGTGGGGTCTCGATGCCTCCTGGAAGCGCGAGTCGGGCTTGCCCGAAGTGAACGAGAACACCTGGAGCTTCGGCATCGAAAGGCTGCTCCTCGGCTACGCCATGCCGTCGAAGGCCGGAGAGGGCTTCGGCTCGATCCTCCCCTATGACGATATCGAGGGAGACTCCTCGGAGGTCCTGGGATCGTTCGTCACCTATCTCACGACGCTCTTTGCGTGCATCCGAACGCTTAAAGAGATGCATTCTCCGAAGGAGTGGTCGGAGCTGCTCGTGAGCCTGTTCGAGAGACTCTTCGTGATCGACGATGAGCTCGTGCCCGAGGCGAACATGATCCGATCGATCTTCAAACGGCTTAAGGATGTTCAGGACGATATCGGGCTCGACGGGAACTTAAGCCTCGAGGTCGTGAGAACGTATTTCGGGGAATCAGTGGGGAGAGTGGAAGAGGGGAGGAATTTCCTCTCCGGGGGGGTCACGTTCTGTGCGATGATACCCATGAGGAGCATTCCCTTCAAGGTGGTATGCATGCTCGGGATGAACCATGCCGACTTCCCGAGGCAGCAGCGCCCGAAAGGGTTCGACCTCATCGCGCACATGCCCCGCAGGGGCGACTGCAACAGGCGGAGCAAGGACCTCTACATGTTCCTCGAGGCCCTGCTGTCGGCCCGCATGGTGCTGTACGTGAGCTACATCGGCCAGAGCATACAGGACAATGCCCCCATCCCTCCGTGCACCCCGGTGAGCACCCTCATGGATTACCTCGACGCCGGATTTCGAACGGAAGACGGGAGGCCCGCAGGCGAAGCTGTTTCGAGGCGCCATCCCCTCCAGGCATTCAGCCCGCGGTATTTCTCCGGGGACGGGCCATTGTTCAGCTATTCCCGGGAAAACGCCGCTGCCGCCTCACAGCTCATCGAAGGCGGCAGGCAGGACAGGATATTCATGGTCGGGAGGCTGCCCGAGCCCGGGGACGAGTGGAAGACCCTCGATATCGGCCTTCTGTGCGAGTTTTACAGGAACCCGTCGAAATTCCTCCTCACGAGGAGGCTTCTCATGGGGATATCGGACTACTCCTCTTCCCTTGACGATTTCGAGCCTGTCGACTTGAGCGAGCTCAATATCTACCGTCTCAGGCAGGAGCACGTCGCCCATCTCCTCGGGGGCCTCGATCACGAGCGCTCGTACCGCATGATGAGGATGAGCGGGCTTCTTCCCCACGGGCTCCCCGGGGATGTCCTCTTTTCGAAGATCAGATCTGAATCCGAGTCCTTCGTCCGGACGGTCACCGGCCGGATATCGGGCCTGCAGAGTGCATCTCAGGCTTTCGAGCTCACCCTCGGGCCCTTTACCCTGACCGGTTCACTCAATACCTACGGAACGGCCAGGATCGTACGCTACCGCCCGGCACGGATGAGGGCTTCGGACCTCTTTTCCGCCTGGATTCACCACCTGGTCCTGTGCTCCGTGTCTGCGAGACCGGACGCCGAAACCTGCTGCATCGCCCGCGACGGGACGATCGAGTTCCGCCCGGCCGAAAGCTGCCGCGATATTCTCGCCGTGATACTGAAGTATTACTGGCAGGGGTTGACGCACCCTCTGCCGTTCTTCCCCGAGACCTCGCTCAAGTACGCAGGCACGGGAAAGAGAGGGGGAGACTCCCGCGAAGAAAGGCTCAAAAGGGCTGCTGCCGCCTGGGAGGGAAACCGGAGCAGCAGGGGCGATTCCGAGGACCTCTCCTGCCGGATCTGCTTTCAGGGAAAGAACCCGCTCGATGAGGAGTTCGAGGAAGTCGCCATGGATCTCCTTACCCCCCTGCTCGACCACAGGAGGTCGGGATGACCATGAAGCCCCTCGAGCTCTTCGGCATTCCCCTCGAAGGCACCCACCTCATCGAGGCCAGCGCGGGCACGGGCAAGACGTATACGATAGCCTCGCTCTACATCAGGCTCCTCCTCGAGAAGTCGCTCCATGTCCGAGAGATCCTCGTGGTCACCTATACGGTTCCAGCCACGGATGAGCTCAAAACGCGGATCAGGGAGAAGATCCGCGCAGCCCTCGGCGCATTCGAATCCGGCAGGAGCGACGATCCTTTCCTTGCAGAGCTCCTGTCGCGCCACAGCAGGCACGACCATGCGATCCAGGCCCTCGAATTCGCTCTGAGACGGTTCGACGAGGCAGCCATCTTCACGATCCACGGGTTCTGCCGGCGTGTTTTGAGCGAAATGGCGTTCGAGAGCAGGAGCCTGTTCGAGCACGAGCTCATAACCGATCAGGCCGACCTGCTCAAAGCCGTCGTGGGCGACTTCTACCGCCTGCACTTCTATGACGGAATGCCGCCCGAGCTCGTTCACTATGCTGCAAACGCCAAGTACACCTTCGGCTTTTTCCTGACGCTCTTCAGGAAGGCGAGCCTCGATGTGACGGTCATCCCCGAGATCGAAAAGCCCGGGTTAGAACCTCTCCTCGCTTCCTACAGGAGGCGCTTCGAGATGCTGCGGCGCTCCTGGCTGCATACGCGGGATGAGGTTGCATACATTCTCATGAACGACCCCGGCCTCAAGCGCAAACTGTACAGGCAGGACAGCATCCCCGGCCTGCTCGAAGAAATGGATGCGTATATTTCCTCCGAAGGCTTCAGCCTTCCTCTCTTCAGTGGTTTCACCAGATTCACCTCATCGACTATTGAAGGGTCGATGAAAAAGGGCTTTTCTGCACCGGACCACGAGCTCTTCATTCTCTGCGATAACCTGAAAGCGGAGGCCGATGCCCTCTGCGAGCGGATGGACCAGGCCCTCGTCTGGCTCAAGACCGAGTTCTTCCGGTACGTCAGAGAGCGTCTCCCGGAAAAGAAAGAGCAGCTTGGCCTCGTGCACTTCGACGACCTTCTGCTCAAGGTCTATCGTTCCCTTTCATCCGCTTCGGGCACAGCCTTGAGGGAGACCCTGTCGGAGAGGTACCGGGCTGCGCTCATCGACGAGTTCCAGGATACCGACTCGATCCAGTACGAGATCTTCAAGGCCTTTTTCTCGAAATCGACCCTCTTTCTCATCGGGGACCCGAAGCAGGCCATCTACAGCTTCCGGGGGGCCGATATCTTCACCTACCTCAATGCCTCCCGGCATGTAGCACAGGACTCGCGGCATACCCTCGACAGGAACTGGAGGAGCGAGCCCGGGCTCCTCGAGGCCCTCAACCACGTGTTCAGCAGAGAGCTCCCGTTCGTGTTCGACGAGATCTCTTTCGAGCCTGTCTCTCCTGCAGAGGTGCCGGCGAGGGAGGTCCTCGAGGACAGGGACGGTGCCCCTCTCACCATCTGGTACGTTCCGGGCAACCCGTCCTCTCCTCTCAGCAGGCACGATGCGGAAAAGAGGATCTCGATGGCCGTGGCATGGGAGGTGTCGCGTCTTCTCAACCAGGGAGGAGAGGGCAAGGTGCGCCTGGGTTCGAGGCAGGTCATGCCCAGAGACATCGCGCTCATCGTCAGGGAGAACAGCCAGGGAAGGCTGCTCAAGGACGTGCTTGCCTTCTGCGGCATTCCCTGCGTGATCTCCAGCGAAGAGAACATCTTCGACACCGAAGAGGCACGCGAGATGGAGTTTCTCCTGAAGGCAGTCGCGCAGCCCTATTCAGAGCCCCTGGTTCGAGCTGCACTCGCAGGTCCCCTGTTCGGGCTGGATGCGGAGGAGATCGATTCCCTCTCGAGGGACGAGGGGAAGCTGGAGAAATGGATCGAGCGGTTCAGGAGCTACCACGACCTCTGGGCGACGTTCGGCTTCATGAGGATGTTCAGGAGCCTCGCGACCGAAGAGAACGTGAGGGCCCGCCTCCTTGCCGGGCCGAGGGGCGAGCGCATGCTCACGAACTTTCTCCACCTCTCCGAGATCCTCAACGAGGCGTCCGTCCATGAGAAGCTCGGGATGCGGGGGCTCCTGAAATGGCTCAACCAGAGGCGGGACCCTGCCATGCCGAGGTCGGACGAGCACCAGCTCAGGCTCGAGAGCGATGACGACGCCGTGAAGATCATCACGGTGCACAAGAGCAAGGGCCTCGAGTTTCCCATTGTATTCTGTCCGTTCCTCTGGGGCTCTTCAGCCCTCCGCGATGCCGTGGACATCGCCTTTCACGACGGCGAGGACGATTATCGCGCCTTTCTCGATGTCGGATCGGACAGCCTGGATGACCATCGGCTCCTTGCCGAAAAGGAGCTCCTCGCCGAGAACATGCGGCTCGTCTACGTGGCGCTGACCCGGGCGAGGAACCGCTGCTACCTCGTATGGGGAAGGTTCAACAAGGGCGAATCGTCGGCCCTGTCGTACCTCTTCCGCAGGCGGGACGAGGAGAGAATGAATGACGGCCGGGAGGCGCTGCCGCCCGCAAAGCCCGACGACGACACCTTAAAGCGCGAGCTCATGGAACGGTGCGCCTCCCGGGAGGCCCGTATCCTCGTCCAGGACCTTCCCCTGAAGGTCCCCCTGCACTACGAGCACCGTATCCGGGACGGGGCGAGGATCGCCTGCAGGCATTTCGCCGGGAAGATCGACCGGTCGTGGAGGGTGACGAGCTTCTCGTCCATGGTCTCGGGCCTCGGCCATGCCTTCTCCGATGCAGACCGCGACGCCCTTCTCCCCGGCTCTCAAGACAGGGAAGACGCAGAGCGGACAGGGAAATACGACATTCTCAGCTTTCCGAAAGGCGCCAGGGCAGGCATCATGATCCATGAGATATTCGAGCTCCTCGATTTCCAGGCAGACGACTGCGAGATCAGGGAGCTTGTCAGGGAGGCGCTCGATGCCCACGGGTTCGAGCGTCTGTGGGAGGAGGCGCTCGCCGATACGGTGAGGAGGGTGCTCGATGTCAGGATAGGGGATTTCAGCCTTTCGTCGATCGGGAATTCAGAGACACTGCGTGAGCTCGAGTTCTACCTGCCCGTAGCCCGTATATCGAAGGATGCCCTCGCAAAGGCCTTCAGAGATCATGGGGAAGGGATCGTTCCTCCGGAGTTTCCGCGCATGGTAGAGGAATTGAGGTTCGACGAGGCCACCGGATACTTGAGAGGGTTCATCGACCTGGTGTTCGCCCGGGGGGAGAAATATTACCTCCTCGACTGGAAATCGAACCATCTCGGAGCGCGTATCGAAGACTATGGGCAGACGTCGCTGGATGCAGCCATGGAAAAGAGCTATTACATCCTGCAGTACCACCTCTACAGCCTGGCGCTCCATCGCTACCTGCAGAGACGCGTTCGAGGCTATTCCTATTCCCGGAACTTCGGAGGGGTCATCTATGTGTTCATCAGGGGGGTTGACCCGGTGCAGGGCCGGAATTATGGTATTTACCGGAGGGTCCCATCCGAAGGCCTCATCAGGGATTTGAGCGATAAGCTCGTGTATTCCGGACTCGATTGACAGGTGACGGGCATGATCTTGAACGAGAGTGACGACAGGGCAGACGCAAGGGCAGGGGAGGCGCCCGCTCCTGAACCCCTGCCCGGGTCTTTTTCCGACATAGACCTCCATTTCGCCCGCCTCATGGAGAAGCTCTCCGGGTCGGAGAATCCTGAACTCTTCATTGCCTCCGTGCTGGTGAGCATGTACACCCGGCAGGGGCACATCTGCATCGATCTCGCTTCCCATGCAGGCCGGACTCTCTTCGAGAAAGAAGGATCGGGGACAGTGCTCGAGTGCCCGTCCCTCGAGAAGTGGAGAAGGTCTCTTATCTCGTCGCCGGTCGTGGGCATGCCAGGCGAGTACAAGCCCATGATCCTCGATCCGGGATCGAGGCTCTATCTCTGGCGCTACCGGAACTATGAAGAGGTCCTCTCGAAGGCCCTCCTCGATTTGAGCAGGAGGGAAGCCCCCTTCGATTCCGCATCCGTGAGAGAGCAGCTGTCCCTCTATTTTCCCCCCGAAGACGGCGATGAGATCGACTGGCAGAAGGTGGCCGTCATCATCGCCCTCAAAAGCCGCCTGTGCATCCTGACAGGCGGGCCGGGAACAGGGAAGACGACCGTGGTCTCGCGCATCCTGGCGCTCCTTTCTCTGCAGAACCCGAAGCTGCGCATCGCCCTGGCAGCACCTACGGGAAAGGCGGCTCAAAGGCTCGAAGAGGCTGTGGGCAAAGCCATGGGGACCATCGCGGGAAGCGGTACGATGCCCGCGGGCACGGCTTTGCGGGCCTCCACGATCCACCGGCTGCTCGGCATGGTCCCCGGGAGGTCTCGAATCCGGTACTCGGACGAAAATCCCCTGCCGTATGATGTCGTCGTGGTGGACGAGGCCTCCATGGCTCCCTTGAGCCTCGCGGCGCGGCTCGTACGGGCGCTGAAACCGGATGCACGCCTCATTCTCGTGGGCGACAGGAACCAGCTCGCCTCCGTTGAGCCGGGGCACGTTCTCGGGGATATCTGCGATACGGGGCCCTGCTATTCGGAACATACCTGCAGGCTCATCCGCGAGACTGCAGGCTACACGCTTGCTCCGGGAATCCCCTCGGGTGTGCAGGACTGCATCGTAGAGCTCAGGCGCACCTACCGGTTCACGGAAGAGAGCGGCATCAGGAGACTCGGAGAGGCGATACGCAGCGGGGACATCCGGGATTGCATGGAGATGATCCGGCATGAGACGTTCAGTGATGTCACCGTCCGCGAGATGGAAAGGCCCGAGTCTCTCAGGCAGGCCTTGCGGCCTGTCGTGCTCGAGGGATATGCGCCTTTCCTCCGGGCTGCCGACATCGGAGAGCGCTTCACTCGCTTGAGAGGGTTCAGGGTCCTGTGCGCCCTGAGAGAGGGGCCCTACGGGGTCAATGCCGTGAACGGCCTGATCGAGACTGTGCTCGCGGAAGAGGGGCTCATCCGGACCGGCAGACAGCACTACCACGGCAGGCCCGTCCTCATCACCTCGAACGATTATGCGTTGAGGCTCTTCAACGGGGACATCGGGATCATCCTCGAAGATGAAGAGGACGGGGAGCTGAAGTGCTTTTTCCCGGGTGCAGGCTCATCCGTGAGGAAGATCTCGTGCCTGAGGCTGCCAGAGCACGAGACGGCCTTTGCCATGACCGTACACAAGAGCCAGGGCTCCGAGTTCTCGAAGGTCGTGCTCCTGCTTCCTCCGCAGGATTCGCCCGTTCTCTGCAGGGAGCTGATCTATACCGGGATGACACGGGCCATGAAGCACCTCGAGCTCTGGATGAAGCCGGAGGTCTTTTTGCAGTCGGCAGCCCGCCGGACAGAGAGGATATCGGGCCTTGCCGGACTGCTCGGGAGCCGGGGCGGCTCCGGCGATGCCGTCTTTACGGATCAGGATGCTGACATCCCTCAAGATAGTGTGATATAGAGATATCAAGAAAAAAATTCCGTTTGCAGGCGCGTGCCATGGGTAAAATCCTTACCGGAATGGGGATCGCTGTCGCCGTAATTGCGGCCGTCATCGTCCTGATCCACTTGAGCTGTATGGGGTATCTCGACAGGGCCTGAAGCTTCTTCCTCACGCTCTGCTCTTAAGAAGACGAATGAACCCGCTTCCTGCGGACAACAAGATTCCTGTCCCGTGAGACGAATATCCTGCTTATGAGGAAACAGGCCGCTGCATGTGCTCCCGGCGGCCCGGCAGGGAGATTCCGGTCATCCGGAACCATTCATCAGACAGCAACTACGGAATTCTCGACATTCTCGTAGGGTGAGCGGACATACTTGTCCGCGCTGTTGTCATTCTCCCACTTGCTGTTGTCGAGGAGGTAACGGAACTGGTATTCGTGCCCTTGCTCGAGGTTGAGTGTGGTTTCGAACGACCCGTCTTTGCGATGCTTCATGGGGTTCGCCTCGGGATTCCAATCGTTGAAGTCGCCGACGAGCGATACGTTATCCGCTGAGTCTATCATATCTTTTGGAAGAACAAACGTCACCTTGCACACGGGCTTGTTTTTGAGATACTGCTTTTTGATACTCATTGTACCCTCCTAAATCCCCTTCCCTCGAAATTGTCTGCCGGAGAGGCCTTATAAAGAAACAACTATTGTTTATTAATATTGTCCCAAGATAACTCGTCAATACCCCGAAGGCGGGATAAAATGAGTTCATTAAGCAACGCTTCTATTTGCTCATTCTTTTCAATTGGATGAATTAGCTCTTTCGAGAAAAATCTTCTCTCAGGGAGACCAGCATCGCGACGGAGCGCTCGGTGAGCCGATACCTTTTCGTTCGTATCCCGGGGGCTTCCTCCAAAGTGAGGCAGTCCTCCCCGGGGGAGAGAGAAGAGTCGATGAGGCGGTGCCACGAGCATCCGTGATCCGGACGGGGAAGCTCGAAGGACAGGGGCTCCCAGAAGGCGTTGATCATGAGGAAGACATGCTCTCCGCGGTCAGGCGCCTTCATTTCCAGTGCGATGCTGTGGGAGTGCTCGCCGAAGTCTGGCTCGCCGAGATTCACCCCGTGCCAGGACATGACCGTATGCGATCTGCCGGGAGAATTCAGGGGAATATGCTTCAGGTGGAACACCGAATACGAGCGGGTGAATTGGATGAGTCTCTGCACGAAGCTCAGGAGGTCTCGGTTCTTCTCCGTCAGATTCCAGTCGAACCAGCTCAGCTCGCTGTCCTGGCAGTAGGCATTGTTGTTGCCGTTCTGCGACCGCCTGACCTCGTCTCCCATGAGGATCATGGGTGTTCCCTGGGACGTGAGGAGGATGGTCAGGAAGTTCTTGATCTGTCTGAGACGCAGGTTCTCGATGTCAGGGTCGTCGGCCGGACCTTCTACTCCGCAGTTCCAACTGTGGTTGTAATCGTATCCGTCACGGTTGTCTTCGAGATTGGCTTCATTGTGCTTCCGGTTATAGGAGACGACGTCGTTGAGCGTGAACCCGTCGTGGCAGGTGATGAAGTTGATGCTCCGGTTTATGTCGCGGTCCGGCTGCGGGAAGATATCCGGGCTTCCGAGGACCCTGTTCGAGAGCTTGAGGGCCGTGTCCGGGTCTCCCTTGATGAATGAGCGCACGTCGTCCCGGAAATGGCTGTTCCACTCGGCAAACCTGTCTCCGACGAACGAGCCCACCTGATAGAGCCCGGCTGCATCCCAGGCCTCGGCGATCATCTTCGTGCCGGCAAGGACCGGGTTGGATTCTATGGACCAGAGGATAGGAGGCCTTTCGAGAAGCTCGCCGAACTCGCCCCGTGACATGATCGAAGCGAGGTCGAACCGGAATCCGTCAACATGCATCTCTTCCACCCAGTAGCACAGGCAGTCGAGGATCATTTTCCGGACCACGGAAAAATTGGTGTTCATGGTGTTCCCGCATCCGGTGTAATTCTCGAAGCGCTGGTTTTCGAGGTTGTAGATATAGTATGCCGTATTCTCGAGCCCCCGAAACGAGAAGGTGGGGCCGTCGTGCCCTGCCTCGGCCGTATGGTTGAAGACCACGTCCATGATGACCTCGATGCCGTTTCGATGGAGGGCCTTGACCATATCCCTGAACTCGTTGACGGCGCCCATGGGGTCCTTGTCGGAGCTGTATCCGCCGTGGGGAGCAAAGAAGGCCATGGGACTGTATCCCCAGTAGTTTCTCAAGGGAGGCCTGGCATCCTGCTCGTCGAACTGCTGGATCGGCATGAGCTCGACTGCCGTAATGCCCAGGCGCTTGAGGTAATCGATCTTCTCCACGAGCCCGGCATATGTCCCGCGCTTCCCTTCGGGCAGCAGGGAATTGGGGTTCCGGGTGAACCCCCCTACATGGACCTCGTAGATGATGCTCGACGAAAACGGGATGTTGAGCGGTTTATCATCCTCCCAGTCGTAGCACGAGGGATCTACGACCACGGATTTGGGCGCCCAGGCGCAGTTGTCTCCCGGAATGCACGCCTTCGGCCGGTCATAGTTCTTTCCGATGGCTACGGCCTTTGAATAGGGGTCGATCAGGAGCTTGTCTCCATCGAAGAAGAGCCCTTTTGCGGGATCGTGCGGTCCATGGACCCGGTAGCCGTAGAGCTGGCCCGGCTTGATATTGCGGACGAAAACGTGCCAATAGTGGAAGGTCCTGTTCCGGGCCGGATCGAGGCGGATAACGCGTGCAGGCTTCCCGTCATCGGGGTCGTCGAAGAAGAGCAGCTCGACGGAAGCGCAGCTTTTCGAGAAGATGCTGAAGTTCACCCCGTCGGGATAGGCGGTAGCCCCGAGCGGGTAGCTCTTGCCCGTCAGAATGTCTTGGTCCACAACTATGCTCACCGCTGCCTTTCAACCGATCCTCAAGGGATCAAAGCCCCTTTGCACCGCTGCCGCCGGGCAGCATCGCCGGATGGCCGCTCCGTTCCGATCCGCCTGCGTGCTTTTAAGGTCTCCCGGCAGACGAAAAAGGGAAGCCGGCGGCTTTAAAAAGGGAGATTATCACATGCCGTATGGATTTGCCAATCTCATTGCAGGGCGCTGTACAATGCAGGGAGCTGCTTTGCGGAGAGATGAGCGTTCCGGACCCTCATGGACGTGAAAAGCTCGAAAGGTATGGAGCACTTAATGATTCAGGCTTTCGTTCCGGCTCCTTCGGTACATCCATGCCAATCCGGAAAGCCCTGCACCGACGATGAACAATGTTGAAGGCTCGGGAATGGGAGAAGACCTGTCATGCGAGCTGTAGGAGATATCGTCGATGCACAGCTCGTGATCAGACCATATCGGTCCGGCAAGGGCACCCCCATCTCCTGCCCAGAGGGCAAAGCGGTCGATGTCACGGTAGTTGAGGGTGACGGGTACGGCATGGAATGTCGTGTCGATAGTCAGAACGGCAGAGTATTTCAGGGATCCTTTTTCCCAGGCCTGCGCATACACATCTTGTCCGCGATAATAATAGGACCCCAGGGTGAGGCTTGCTATATCGAAGGTGTGTGCGTCATTCGCCATGGAGAACTCCCGGGTATGGACATAGGTGTTCCCGCCTACACCCCCCATCATCATATAGCCTTCAAGAGAGGCCCATTGGGGGGTGCCTGCAAGGGGATCGCCAGTTCTGTCTTTCGACCAGTTGAATCCCTGATAGCCTGTCGGGACATCACCCCATCCATCGGTGGCGTTTCCCAGGGAGTCACGAGGTGCGAGATCTTCGAAGCTGATGACGCCCGCAAGGGAAATGACGGGTATGAGGAGGAAGAGGATGACGGATAGAGACGACGAAGGGACTTTCATGGAAAACCTCCGGATCAGAATGTATTACCCTACAATAGAATCAATAGCGGCCGACCGGTGACAATCAAGGACGAGAAGGGCTTCCTGACAGGATGTGTAGGCACGGCAGGGAAATTATTTTGCGTCTCGGGACAAATAACCTTCACTCTCTCCCGGAAACGCCCTGCCTCACCCGATGGTGTCCTCTTCTGCAGGAATGAATTTCATTTTGCAGGACAGGGCATGCTCCTACCCCCGTGGCAAGCCGCAGGCTAACCGACGGAAAAGCCAAGACAAACGATCCGTAAGAGCACGTGGTATATTTCTTGAAGCATGGCTTAAGGGTTGGAATAATACTTGGATCAAAAGGAAGAAGCCGTGAGAGAGCCGCGATTTTTCGATATCGTTCAGATAGGCTTTCTGGCTCTCCTTCTGCTCCGCTGCACCTCCACGGCAGAGCTCCCGTCAATGCCGTCTCCCGACCCCAAAGAGCTCTGGACGTATATCACCAGGACAAATCCGTACACCCAGTGGCAGCACTGGCCAGGGTATGAGGACAAACAACCCGGGCTGAGTCCTCATGGGGCATGGTTCGAACTCTATGCCAACGATACGGCGATCGAAGCGGCCAGGGCAGGCAGAAGCGTGATGCCTTCGGGCTCGGTCCTGGTGAGAGAAAACTATGCGAGAGATAAAACAACGCTGTTGTCGATCACTCCCATGTACAAGGTAAGGGATTACAGCCCGCGCGCCGGCAACTGGTTCTGGGCCGAATACAGCCCCGAGGGAAGGGTCAGGGCAGGCGGAAGGGTTCAGTCCTGTATCCAGTGCCACAGCGCATCGAAATATGACTTCCTGTACACTCGGCCCGGACAGGCCAGGTAGGGGCAGCGGAGTTTTCCTCAGAACAGACTGTCTCACGCGCAAGACAGATCACCCCATCTTTCGGAGGTGGACTCATGGGTGTATCAGCTCATACCGGGACAAGTCCCATGGGAGGCGCGGTGCTCATTCTCCTGTACATCCTCATTGCAGCCGTTCCCATGATTGTCGCATCCTTCTTAGCCGTGACGCATGAAAATGCAGTCTACGAGCTGGGAAGGAATTTCGCCCTCATCGGGTTCATGGTGCTCATTCTCCAGGTCTTCCCGGCCTCACGCCTCAAATGGATCGAACGTCCCTTCGGTCTGGATATCGTGCTTCGCTTTCATCGGAACATGGGGATCTTTGCACTGCTGCTCCTTCTTGCCCATCCCCTCCTGCTTTCAGCCGGGCTGGGCAGCGCCGGCCTCCTTATCGGGATAAAAGTTCCCTGGTACATATGGCTCGGAAGGCTCACCCTCGTCCTCCTGCTCGCCAACGTCCTCTTGAGCACCTACCAGACGTCTTTGAAGTTCAGGTTTGAAAAATGGCGGGCTGTGCACGATATCCTGAGCCCCTTGATCCTGGTTTTTGCCTTCGTCCACAGCTTCACTGCCGGACAGGACCTCAGGAACCCATTCCTGCAGGGTGTCTGGGCAGCAGCCCTGCTCGCTGCCGTCGTCCTGTTCGTCTATCACCGGATCGTGAGGCCGATGATCCTGAAAAGCCATCCCTATCGGGTCATAGAGGTCCGGCCGGAGGCGTCGGACGTATGGACGATCAAGCTGGCCCCTCCCGAAGGGAGAAAGATCGAAGAATACCTGCCCGGGCAGTTTCACTTCATCACCTTTTACCGGGACAGGAGCCTGCCCGTTGAGGAGCATCACTGGACAATCTCCTCCCCGCCGTCACAGGGGGAATACGTAAGCTCCACTATCAAGGCGCTCGGTGATTTCACCTCCACGATGGGTGAGACGAAAACAGGTGACGTTGCCGCGGTCCACGGTGCCTTCGGGCGCTTCTCCTATCTGTTCCATCCTGAAGAAAGGGACCTCGTGTTCGTCGCAGGAGGCATCGGGATCACGCCCCTGATGAGCATGATCCGGTATATGCACGACGTCAGGGATGCCCGGAATGTCGTCCTCTTCTACGGCAATCAGAAGGAGGACCAGATCGTGTTCCGCGATGAGCTCTCGAACATTGAGTCGGAGGGATACCCGAGCTTGAAGGTCGTCCACGTAATCAGCTCTCCGGAGAAGGAATGGACCGGTGAAACAGGGTATGTGGATCGGGAGAAGATCAGGAAGCATTGCGGAGACAACCTTCAAGGCAAGGCATTCTACCTGTGCGGGCCTGCCGGGATGCTGGAGGCGGTCGCATCTGCCTTAAAGGGTATGGGAGTGGCGGACCGGCAGATAAGAACAGAAATCTTTTCGTTTCTGGATTAGGGGGCAACCCATGCGCAAGGAAGAGCTGAAACACGTTACAACGATCGTCGTCCTCATCCTCGTTCTCGCTGCGGCTGTCATGGCCTTCATCAGGGCGGCCCCCTCCTCTTCTCATGACGGATCAGGCCCTGGGACAAGGGAGCCGCATGCAATCTCCACGGAGTCCGAGGTGCGGTCGCCCTCGGTAATCGGCTGATCGCACCACTCTACTTTTCGAGCGCGACAAACAGATCGCCGTCGAGGAAGGATTCGCACCTCGTATCGCCGAGGGAAATGAACCTGTTGTCCGACTGGAGAGGAACGTCGTTGCTGTCGACCGGTCTGCCGTTGACGATGGGGACGGAAACCTCTGCGTGCACCCCGCTTTCATCCCTGCCGTACCCGAGGGCGAAGCCCCTTTCGCGCGTTCCCTGAACGATCTTGTACATCTCCTGACACCTCTTGCACTCATTATCATCAGTCGCGGCACCTTTTTCAATCTTTGCGCCGATGATGGGATGAGCGCTCCGAGACAAAAGAGGTCAAACCGGGGATGGGCTTGCGCAATCTCCCGGGCTGGGAGAGACAAAGGGAGAGGTCGTCCGGGAGCCTGCCGCTTCTATTCCGGGGCAGTCACGAACGTGGTGTCTACATCTGCGGCTGTGAGAGGACAGCCCGCCTGAAGAGGTCGTTGTAGAGATAGACCTTTGATCCGCCGGGCTTGAGGGTCATGGTGCCCGGCTCCACCCTGACGACGTGAGGCGTGCCGAGAAGGTCGCTGACCATGGATTCGGAAGCGCCCGTAAAGCTGCCTGCAGCGTTTCCCACCTGCGGGCTGCTCTGCGTGTTGCCGTATCCGTCCGGGTCGCCCCAGGCAATTATGTCGAAGTGGATATCCATGGTCACATCGATCATGATGCTTACCCCGGACTGGCAGGTTATGTTTGAAAGCTCGCTTTCACTGATCGACTTCATCGCCATGAGAGACAATGGCAGGAGCAAGCAGGCAATGATCAGAATCGTTTTCTTCATCCCTGTCTGTTCTCCTTTTCACGTGATCGATGGGAATATCCCCTGCATCGGATAGCTTGCCCGGAGCCGGGATAAATTATTGCATTTATATACCAGCAATTAATAATTAATTTCAAGGAAAATGCAAGGGTGGGGATCCGGTTTTCCCGGGCCTCGAGAAGAATCTCGATAACGGAGCCAATGCAATCTCTTCCCTGAATGCCTGCAGCTGCCGGGCAATGCGCTGGATCTTTCCCTGGTATGAGTTCTGGAAATGGCTGCCTTCGGGTTTACTATATAAATTACGAGGGCAGCTCCTCGATGATCACAGAGATGCAGTGCAAATCCCCTGATGGAGTGATGCATAGGTGAAAAGAGAGATGAGGAGGAAATCCTGCTGTGCGGCATTTCCCTGTGCAGGCTTCATCAGCTGTTCTCCTGCTCTGGGTGCTCACCTGCCTCACGTCATGCGGAAGCGGAAGCTCCGCTGACAGAAACGGCGCGGCATCATCGGAAGCTGCAACAGGATACTCCTGGACCTACATGATCTATATGGCAGCAGACAACAATCTCTCGGATGCGGCCGAGGCAGATATCAATGAAATGGAAAGGGTCGGTTCGACCGCAGACGTGAGTGTGGCCGTACAGGCCGAGTTCATGCCGGCTGTATCCGAAGGCCTTCCGGCATCGACCGTACGGGGCAGAATCGTGCGGGACAATGATCGGACAACTATCGGCTCGTGGTACAGTGAAATAGGGGACAGGAACATGGCCGATCCGGCAACCCTCACGGAATTCATCACGTGGGCTGCCCGGGAGTATCCGGCAGATCACTACGCCCTGGTGCTCTGGAGCCACGGCTCGGGATGGAAGGATGGAGAGACGGGCTCTCCGATTCTCGATAAGGGCATGATCGTGGACACGGATTCCGAAGGCAGCTCCTATCGCATGTCCCTGCAGGACATCGCGGATGCAGTCGGAAACAGCAGCGTCTTCTTCGATGTGATCGATTTCGATTCCTGCCTCATGGGGATGTATGAAGTAGCTTACGAATTCAAGGATCTTGCTTCCTACCTCGTATTTTCCGAAGACGTCTATCCTGTAAGCGGAGACTCATACGACACCATCCTCAAAGAGCTCACGGAAAACCCGGGCATGGACGGGGCTCTGCTTGCACAGACCATCGTTGAAAAATGCATGGAGTACTACCGGACCCGCAGCATATCCGTGACGAAGTCAGCCGTCGGTACGGCACAAATCGATGAGTTCCACGCAGGGATATGTACCCTGGCCGAGTACCTGAGCGATCACATGAGCGTCGAGGGGCCCAATATCGAATCGGCCAGGGCGGAATCGGTTGCATACCAGTACCCCGAAAACCACGACCTGGGTGATTTCCTGGAAAAGCTCGATGGGTATACCGGCTCCACGGAGCTGAAAACGATAATCGGACAGGTTGCGGAGTCACTCTCGCAGGTTGTCGTGAGCAGCAAGGTATTCAGCTTGAATGCCGATGACAAGATCAATGACAGCATGGGGGTCGCCATATACCTGCCGTCCGGTACGCAGGCGTCCTTAGGTGAGATCGATCGGTATTCCCGGCTCTCGTGCAGCAGATCAGCGTCCTTTACCTGGGCCAACCTCGTGAATCAAATCGTAACCGGCAATCCCGTCATCAGCAGGGAAAGCGCGATCGGAAGCTCGACAGCGCTCTACACGGAGGGCTTTTAAGGAGTGATCTTTCACATTCATGGTGCGGGACTGCACGGTCATGCCTTGAAACCATGGGGTGCACTCCTGAAGCGCTCTAACGGGACGGCCGCTTCACGATGAGAACCGGCTTCCTCGAGGAGTGTATCACCTCTTCGGAGACAGAGCCCAGGATCATCTCTCTCACATTGCTCTTCCCATGGGAGCCCATGGCGATGATGGACACATCCTCGGCTTCTTCGGTCCGGAGAATGACGCTTGCCGGTATTCCCACCTCGATGCTCGTCTCGACCTCGAAGCCGGTCTCTTCAAAGTGGACCCTGAGAGAGTCCATGGAGCTTTGCGCATCTTCCCTGAGGTTCTTTTCTATCTCCATGGAGATTATCGGGTTGTAGATAAGCAGGTCGAGAACCCTCGAATCGATTGCATGGAGGATGAAGACCCACTGGCGGGCTCCATCTCTCAGCTGATCGATGTATTTGATCGCCTCCTGGGCGACATCGGAGAAATCCGTAGGATACAAGATCTTTTTGAACATGGCCATACCCCGGCATATGCTTTTGAGCTCATGAGTATTGGTAATGCGGTGCAACGGGAATTTCCCAAATTTTATTGCCCGATCCAGGAAAAGATCCGGGGCGCGTATGGTCTGTCCTCCCGGATACGGATCTGCCGGGAAAGGTCTCTCCGGCAGGGCAGAAAGGATCCGAAGCAGCTTTCCGGCTCATGACGAGGGCAAAAAAAAAGCCAAGTAGCAAACGTGCTGCCTGGCAGTTATGAAGAGAGTATTTTTTCGTTGTGTATGCGCTATCGGCCGGGAAAAAAGAAAACATGAAGGAATTTTTTCTCGCGACAGAATAATGGGGGAGCTGTGCCTTCGAATCAATGTTTCCGGCTTCGTGGAAGGTGCTTCCACGAATGCTGCCGTGAGCAGACGGCGAGCGGCTCAGACAACTTCGAGACCGCGGTACAGGTCTTCGAGCAAGCCCTCACGGTCCATCCGGACTGCGCGGGGGAGGAAATCGAGGATATCCCGGGCAGTCATCCCGTCCTCTCCGATATCCGCTGCGGCAAGATCGCCCGACACGCCATGGATGAATACGCCCTTGCTCACTGCCTGATCGATTCCGAGTCCGAGCCCCAGCATGGCGGCAATTGTGCCGGTAAGCACATCGCCCGAACCTGCAGTCGCCATTCCGGAATTGCCGCTCACATTGATGAAAACCCTGCCGTCCGGGTATCCGATGAGCGAGTTGGCGCCCTTCATGACGATGATGGCATCGAGCTCATCGGCTGTCTTTGTCAGGATGCTCACCTTATCCGACTCGATCCGTTCGGCAGGAATCCGGGTGAGCCGCGACATCTCTCCCAGATGGGGCGTGAGCACCGTCGGCGCTTTTCTCTTTTTCAGGATGCCCGGGTCCTTGCTTATCGCCGTAATGCCGTCGGCATCGACGACCACGGGTTTTTCGATCGCCGAAACCAGCTCGCGGACGAGCTGGGCGGTCTCTTCGTTCAGGGACAGCCCGGGCCCGATGACCACGATGTCCATCTTCTCCGAGAGCTCGAGGAGGGATTCCTTGTTCTCGTATGAGATGCTCCCCGACCTGGTGGACTTCTGGGGAAGGAACACGATCTCGCTGCCTTTTGCACCGATGAAGGGCATGATGCCTTCGGGACATGCGAGCCTCGAGTATCCTCCTCCTGCCTTGAGGAAGGACATGGCAGAAAAGTATGGCGCACCGAAATAGCCGGATGCACCGGCGACAAAGAGGGCCTGCCCGAAGGTGTTCTTGTACCCCGCCGGGTTCCGCAAGGGGAGGGCAGGGGGATCGTTGATCTCGACCATGATCTCATCGGATGCATAGAGCTCCGGCGGAAAAGAGATGTGGGTAACGTAGAGCTTTCCGCAGAGTCCGTAGCCGGGCATGAGGAGGTTGCCGGTCTTGGGCAGGCCGAAGGTCACGGTATAATCGGCTGCTATTGCGCGTCCCATAGCCTTGCCCGTGTCGCCGTTCACGCCTGAGGGGATATCGAGACTCAGCACCGGCTGAGGGCACTCGTTGACTGCCTCGATCACCTCTGCATAAAGCCCGCTCACCTCCCGGTCGAGGCCGGTCCCGAGCATGGCGTCGACGACGGCATCGCAGTGGGCGAGATCATGACCGAGCGACCCGGTGGAATTCAGCCTGGCGACCTCTATGGGCAGCCTCGAAATGATATCCAGGTTCTCCTTCGCCGATCCCCGGTACTTGTCCTGATCGGCAAGGAGAAATACCCGTGCCCTGCCGCCCAAGGAGTGGATCTTCCTCGCCGCGACAAAGCCGTCGCCGCCGTTGTTTCCTCCGCCGCAGAAGACGAGGAAGGTCCCGCCGGGTATGCCCACTTCCCTGTCCAGCACGGTGCAGGCCGCCATGCCGGCATTTTCCATGAGAAGCATCTCGGAGATGCCGTATCTTTCGGTTGCAGATCTGTCCATTGCCCGCATCCGGTCTACACTGCTCACCTTCATGGTCTTCTCACTCCTTTCGCAAAATACCCATAGGACGTCCGATCAGAGAAACTTTTTCAAACGGATCGGCCCTCCGGCATGCCGGTGGATTTCGATGGATCATCTCCGATCACACACGGGCTGATCGGGGATGAATGCCCTGCCTGAGCGTGCTACTTCTTTTTCGAAAGGCAGTCGGGCCTCCAGAGGCAGTCCATGATACCGCAATCGGTGATGGTCTTGTAGCAGGGAGAGTTTCCCTCTGTCGTCTGGATATCCCGGATGAGGTCCTGTTTCGTCCTTGAAGCTCTCACGTCGATATTCATTTTCTTTGCTATGTTACGAACTTCCTGAATTCTCATTGGGATCTCCTCCTTTAAAGAAGGTTCATGAAACAAAAAGCCGCTTAAATATTGCACCAGGTATATTCACTTGTAAAGCATGAAAAATTCAGGTGAGGAAAACCGCCAGGAAAGCCCCGCAGACGAGTAAGAGGAACCCGGGCAGGACGATTTTTCTCAAGGGAGCAGACCCGATGCCCAGAACGAGGACGCCTTTCAGGAATGTATTTGCCGCAGTTGCAAAGACAATGGCCTTGGCCGCCGTAGCGGGCTGGATCCCGTTCTTCCCGTCGCTGAGCTGCGTCAGGGACAGCGTGATGGCGTCGACATCGGCGAGGCCAGAGAGGAAGCTGGTTAAATAGATGCCGCTCTCCCCGAGGTAGATCTGTGCTGCCTTTGCAATGAAGAGGATCAGGGTGAATATGACGCCGAAGGTGATCGCAGGCCAGAGTTCGAACGGGTTCGTGACGCGCATCTCCGCCTTCTCTTCGCTGCGGTGAAGGATGAAGAGGAAGAGGGCGTATGCGAGCCCCACGGCAATCGGGACGAGCATGGGCCGCCAGAGCATCGCAGCGAGCTTCACGTTCAACACGAGAACGATCACGAAGAGCCTGGCGAACATGATGGTCCATGCGATGAATATGGCGAGGGCGAACGGTCTGGAGAGGGCATCCTCGTGCCTGCTCCGCTGGGTGAGGCTCAGGGTGACGGCCGTGCTCGAGGCGATGCCTCCCAGGATTCCGGTCAGACCCATGCCCTTCTGCGTTCCCAGCGTTTTGATCAGGATATAGCCGATGAAGCTGATCCCGGAGATGAACACCACGAGGAGCCAGATGACGAAGGGATTGAACACGTCGAAAGGCGGAGGCCCCAGCTGGCTGTTGGGCAGGATGGGCAGGATGATCGCCGTTATGACGGCGAACTTGAGCGTTGCAAAGAGGTCTTCCCGCGTGAGCTGCCTGACGAACTGGCGCGTTTCGAACTTGAGCGAGAGCATGACGGTCGTCACAACCCCCAGGGCGATTCCGAGCTTGATCTTGCCCCAGAAGATGAGCGCCCCGCTCAATACGGTGATGAGTGCGGAGATCGGCGTCGTGAGCCCGCTCTGCGCCTTCAGCGAGCCGATGTAATAGGTGACGGTGAAGAAGGCGCCGACCACCACGATAACGGAGACGAAGGGCCAGGGCGAGTGGACGAGATCCGATGAAAGCGCGCTGGCGCAGCCGACGAGGCCCATGAGCGCAAACGTGCGGATGCCCGGGTGTTCGGTCTCTGGGTCCTTGAAGGAATATTCACGCTGGATGCCGACGAGAATGCCTACGAGGAGGGCGATCCCGAACCTGAGGAAGAGGGTCGCCTCATCCATCAGCCACGCATTCTGCATTTTCTATCCTCGAACGGCCTGATGCCGCATCTTCCGATCTCAATCCCAGCGAGGCCCATGTCCTGTCCACGATCGTATACAGCCCTGTAAGCATTTGCATTATCATAGAGGTTCTATCGGAATATGGCAATCCCTTCTGAAACGCATTCAGGGCTCCTGGGCGAGCATCTCATGAATCCATTCCTCGGCATCTTCAGGGCTCGTGACATACCGGACCATGCGGCCGTCTTTGATGTCCCGGCTCGCACAGGCCGAGGGACACCCGGTCACGATGAGGATGAGCTCCGCATCCTCACTGTCCTGATGGATAAACTCTGCAATTCCCTCCAGACGCCTGCGCATGGAGTCTACGGCCCCGACGCGGTCGTACCGTGCCCGGCACCCGCCGCAGTATTTCAGGCCCACCTTCTTCGGATGCGACCGAACCGTCATAAGCTGCCCCGATACTCAACACAAAGGGCAAGAGTTCTCATCGCCCTCCCGTGCCTTGTCAGCATTGATTGTTGACTATATTCCCGTCATTTCCGCTCTCTCCTCTGTCATTCCCTCGAAGGCAGGAATCCAGCAGATCTCGAGCTAACTGGGCCTCCGCCGTACTAGCCTTCCCTGTCTATCCCGCAGAGGTATCTGGCTATCTTCTGCTTCTGCTTCATGTTCACGAGCCGTGAGATCATGATCCGCTGGGCCTGGGGCGAGCCTGCGCCGTGCATGGACTCGGTCAGGTAGCCCACCGCTGCCGTGCCCATGGTGATGTTCTCGATGAGCCTCAAGATCCTCATCCGGTGCTCGGTCGGGACGTCGGCCCTGGCCTTGAAGTACTTCTCGACCCACTTGCCCACCTCGGGGGACGCGAGGTCCTGGGCGGACGGACAGGTGACCACGAGCCCGCCGGCAATGTCCTGGGCGAGCCTGGCTATCTCATAGGGGAAGCGGGTGATGTTCTGCTTGTGGACGTTCGCGAGGAGCACGTCCACGAGATAGGTTCCGCTCGGCTCCCGGTGGCCTTCGGATGCGCAGGCGATGCAGCCGCAGAAGAGCGTCTCGTTGAGGTGGTTCATCTCGATGATCTTGTCCTTCACGTGCGAGGCCTTCTCTGCGCCGTTGTACTCGGCGATGGTCTGGGCAGCCCCGATGAGGACGTCTCCCACGCCAACCTTGCAGGCATAGCTCTGGCGGTGGTAGGCAGCGAAGTTCTCCACGAGCTGGGTGGTGAAGTCGTACTCCCTGTACATGAACACCCTCTCCCAGGGCACGAAGACCTTGTCGAACACCACGAGGGCCTCGTGGCCTCCGTAGTAGATGTTGCCCCGATCGAAGGTCGATCCCTCGAGCTTCCTCGTGTCGCACGACTGCCGGCCCATGATGTAGGTGATGCCCTCTGCGTCGCTGGGAAGCGCGAAGGCGACCGCATAGTCCCTGTCTTCCTCGCGCATGGTGATCGTGGGCATGACGATGATCTCGTGGGAGTTCACGGCCCCGGTCTGGTGCGCCTTTGCCCCGCTCACGATTATCCCGTCCCTGTTCTCCTCGACGACGTGGAGGAACATGTCCGGGTCGGCCTGCTTGTTCGGGGAGAGCGACCGGTCGCCCTTGGGGTCGGTCATGGCTCCGTCGCAGGTCAGATCGTTCTCCTGGACGTATTCGAGAAACTTCAGGAACCTCCCATAGTACGGCGTGCCGTACTTCGCGTCGATGGCATGGGTGGTGATGGAGAGGGCATTCATGGCATCCATGCCCACGCACCTCTGGAAGCAGCAGGCGGTGAGCGAGCCCATGAGACGCCCCATCTTGCTCTTCTTGACGAGGTCGTCCCTGCTCTGGTGGATGTGGGTGAAGCGGTTGATCCTGTTGCCCGTGAGGTGGGACTTCGCGGTCAGGATATCCTCGTACTCGGGCCTGTGGGCGAATTCATAGGTTGCGGCGACCGCATTCATCGAAGGCCGGATGATGGGGTCGTCCACCACGTTTTCGACCTTCCTGCCGAACATGTATACGTTGAGCTTGAGCTTCCTCAGACTCTCCTCATATTCCTTCGCATTCATGAGCTTCGCCATGCGATTCCTCCTTTCCTGGAACTCGTATATCGTTATGTAAAGAATCTCCTATCTGTTCTTCCTCATGGCCGCAAGCCTGCCCTGGAGTGCGTCTATCCCTCTGAGAGGCCTTCAATCAGGGCTAGGACATTGTGGCCGAGGACCCGGTGGTTGTACCCGCCTTCGAGGATGGCGAAGCATCCGCCACCGTTTCTCAGGGAGGCCTGCCTCACGGCCCTGCCCATCTCGCGGTAGTCATCGGTGGCGAGGAGGCCGCCCCAGTCCTGCTCGTGGTTGTCGAACCCGGCCGAGATCCCGATCATGTCCGCACTGCAGCGTTCCATCTCATTGAAAACCTGCTTCAGGTAGGCGTTGCGGTCTCCCCTGTCAGGATTGAAAATGGTCACGTAATCTTTCCTCCCGAGGATGTTGACCGTGCCGTCCCCGAAATGGAGGTCGAAGTCGAGGATGCAGGCGGTGTTTATCCTGCCCAGGCGCTTGAGGTGCTCTATTGCAATAGCCATGTTGTTGTAGTAGCAGAATCCCCATGATGAATCGGAAGATGCATGATGACCGGGAGGCCTGATGAGGCCGAAGCACGGCTCGACGAGGCCTGTGACCGCTGCCTGGATTGCGCCTCCTGCTGCGAGGGAGGCGATCTCGTGGAGGCCCCGGTCCTTGACGCGCCGTATGTGGCCTTCCGTGTGGGCCGCCCTGATGTCGTCTTCGGAGGCAGGCTCTGCCGCTACGAACTGCACATGGGGGCCGATGACGTCGACCACGGCCTCCATCCTTCCGCTCTCGGCTGCAGGATCAGAGGTGTAGACCCGGTAGAAGTCCTCATGGAATACGACCTTCATTGCATTCCTCCTTGTCAGTGATTAAATATTTACCATCTAGTTACCGAGATGATCAAATAATATAATTACTGATAATGTGATTTCATCATCTATTCATCGAAAAGAAAGAAGGGAGAATACATGACAACGAAGATAGCGATCCTCACAGGCGGGGGCGATTGCCCGGGCTTAAACGGTGCCGTGAAGTGGGTCGTCAAGACAGCGCTCGATCCGCTCCTTGCAGAGAAGCGGTCTGTAAAATTCGAGGTAATCGGCGTTCGTGAAGGCTGGAAGGGGTTGGTCGAGGTCGATCCTGATGACGAGAAGAGCAGGTCGCTCCACCTCGAGCCCCTCGACGAGGAGAAGGTCAGGGCCTGGGACCGCTACGGCGGGACCAACCTGGGGACGTCGCGCACCAACCCGTTCAACCCCAAAAACGACCGGTCCGACAAGGTCATCGAGAACATCAGGAAGCTCGGCATCGACGTGGTCGTGGCTGTGGGCGGAGAGGACACCCTCGGAGTCGCCTACAAGCTCTACAAGCGGGGCATAAAGACCGTGGGCATACCCAAGACCATTGACGGCGATCTCGTTGGAACGGACTACTCGCTCGGGTTCGATTCGGCCCTCAACGTCATCATGGAAGAGATCGACAGGCTCCGCACCACGGCCGGCTCTCACAACAGGATATTCGTGGTCGAGACCATGGGCAGGCATGCGGGATGGCTCGCCCTCCAGGGCGGGGAATGCAGCGGCGCGTACATCATCCTCATCCCCGAGCAGCCCTTCAGCATGGAGAAGGTGTGCAGCCTCCTCATGGGGCGCAAGGGCCGCGAGATCCAGTACAGCATCGTCGTGGTATCCGAAGGTGCAATCCCGATCGAGGGCGGCGAATTCTACAAGGACGAGAAGGTCGACGACTTCGGGCATAAATCCCTCGGCGGAATCGCCTCGTACATCTCGGACCAGATCCAGAAAACCACCGGTTTCGAATCGCGGTATGTGGTTCTGAGCCACCTCCAGAGGGGCGGCGTGCCTTCGGCGAGAGACAGGCTCATGGCCCGGTGGTTCGGCATTGCGGCAGTGGACATGATCCTGTGCGAGGACTTCGGCAGGATGGTGAGCTATCTCCACGGCGAGATAACCTCGGTGCCCATGAAGGACATCATAAACAAGATACGGACCGTGGATATCGACAAGTACTACGATCCCGAGCGGTACAACGGAAAGCGCACGATCCTGTAAATCGCAAAAAAGCCCTCCTCCTTGTGAAGCATCCGAACGGGGAGGGCCCTTTGTTTTTTTAAGGCAGGAACAGGGAAGCAGTCCCTTCAGACGTGATACCGGAAGTCCTGGAGGTTGAGCCCCAGCTCGATGTCCCGCTTCAGTCGCAGCAGCCCCTGGAACATGAGAGCGTCCTGCTCGCATCTCCCGATGGTCTGGCCCAGCTTCGTGCCCATGGCAGGGGCCTGGGCGAGGATGTTCTCGAGCGTCTGGTACTCCGAAAGGAGCTTGCAGGCCGTCTTCATTCCGACGCCGGGTATGCCCGGGATCGCGTTCGTGGGGTCTCCGGCGAGAGCCAGCAAATCTGCAAGCTGATAGGGACGGACGTGAAACTTCTCGAGGACATATCCTTCATCGAGGAAGCACTTCTTGAAGTGGTCTCTGACGGAGACATGCCCGGAGAGAAGCTGCAGGAAGATCTTGTCGGTCGAGAGGATGATCACCCTGCCTTTCCTCGATTCCGTCTTGCAGGCGAGCGTGGCGATGACATCGTCCGCCTCGAGCGAGTCGATCTCTATGGACTTCACGCCTGCTTCGAGGAAGGCCTTCTTGATGGCGGGAAGGCTCTCCTCGAGATCGCGTGGCATGGGGGGCCGGCCGGCCTTGTAATTTTCATAAATTTCGGTCCTGAAGCCCTTGCCCTTGCCTTCGAAAACGCATACCGCATGGGTCGGCTCGCACTCCTTCAGTGCCCGCCTGAGGGACTGGGTGCAGGAGTCGACGACAGAGGGCCCCGTATACCGGCCCGAAGCGTCCCGACGGGCGGCATCCACCCTGCGGATCAGGTTCAAGGCATCGATGAGCAGCACCTTCAGCCCCATTTCAGGTTAGGCCTCCCATCGGCCAATATATCGCATCTGCCGGATCAATGAAATAGGGCATTGGGCGGCATTTGCGCGCCATGAGTCATGATATGGCATTTAATGGATAATGGATGTATCTATTGGAAACCATAAATTTTCTACAGCTTCCCTGTTATGCACTTCTGCGTGCGGTAATGATTGAAGCAATCGTAACTGCTGAAACGATGATTCCCCCGCCGATAAGCGTGTGCACACCCGGGGCCTCCCCTATGATAAAGAACACCCACACAGGATTGAACACCGGTTCGATGACCGCTATCAGGTTCGCTTGAACTGCAGAGATACGCTTGATCGCGACTGAAAACAGGATCGACGAGATACCGATCTGTACAACTCCCAGAACAGCAATCGCGCCGAGCGATTGAATTGTCATATGCGGGAGAGGAAGAAATAGTGATGCGACGATGCAGATCCCGGCTGCCAGCCAATGGGACAGCAGATTGGATTCAAGCGGCGAGCCATCCTTTTGCATCCGCATGAATACAAAATAGAAGCTGAAGGTTACAGCAGACATGAGTCCGAGGACATTGCCAAGCAATCTCCCCCCGCCGAGTCTGTCAAAGAACATGATGACCATACCTGCCGCCAGGAGAGGAAGCGCTATCAAATTTTCCACATGGGTCTTCTCTTTGAGGAGAATGGCACCAATGAATACGGTCAGCACCGGCGCGCAATATTGAAGCAGGATGGCATTGGCGGCAGTTGTCGTTTTGTTGGCACAGACAAAGAGAAGCATGGTCACGGCATTGGCCACGGCTGCAGCGATCTGCGGAAATGAAAAGTGTATATCAGGATGCTTCAGATAGAGGAAAATAACGGCCGATGCAATGAGACTCCGCATGCCTGCAATGGCAATGGGATTCCAGTCTATGACTTTTATGAACAGACCCGCAATGCTCCAGAGGAATGCCGTGGCTGCCATAGCAAGAATGCCTGCGCTCTCATTCCGGTTTCCCATTCTGCATCCTCAATAAACTACCGGTGGGTACGGTGCGTATTTCTCAATCCACTGATTATCTATTGGACGTGTTAACGTATATCCTAGACAATATTTTCAGCTTTCCTGGCAAGAGAAAATTGCAGGATGAACGTCACTAAACAGTGTTAAGGTTATGTAGGCTTTCCCTATGGTGTGAAATCACTTTCTGACAGTTTCTAAAGAATCTTTTATCACTTTCTATCTACTATCTACCATCTCATGTATCAAGAAACCAATATAGAACAAACACTTAATCAAAATAATTAATGGATAGAAATAATAAGACAAATAAATAGCTTGACATAATTTAAAAAGAAGTCTAATTAGATACATAACAGGACCAAAAAGTACTTCAATAGGACCAATAGGTCTTATTAAATGGACTAAGGGGTATTGGATTATGTTCGATTGTGGGAGAGAAGCAGTGGGTCTTGTCAATAAGATGCTTGCCGGAGACAGAAGGGCCCTGGCACAATTGCTCACTATCATCGAGAATGAAAAACCTGAATCTTCTCATATTATGCACATGGTTCAACAGAACCAGACCAATGGATACTACATAGGAGTAACGGGTTCTCCAGGCAGCGGAAAAAGTACGCTGGTTGACAAGATAATTCTGCAGATACGAAGCCTCGGCCTGAAAGCCGGTGTCATCGCTGTTGATCCTTCCAGCCCTTTCTCAGGTGGTGCTATTCTGGGTGACAGAATCAGAATGCAAAATCATGCGCTAGATTCTGGTGTATTTATTCGCAGCTTGGCAACGAGGGGAAGTCTTGGAGGTCTTTCCCGTGCTGCGAAGAATTCAGCCAGAATTCTTAATGCGTCTGGGAAAGACTACTGCATCATTGAGACTGTAGGAGTTGGCCAGATCGAGATAGATATAGTGGATTCAGCAGATACGACCATAGTAGTTCTCATGCCGGAGGCAGGGGATAGCGTCCAGGCAATAAAAGCCGGTATATTGGAAATCGCTGATATAATAGTCGTAAACAAGGCAGACATAAAAGGGTCTGATCGTCTGATCGCCGACCTCCAAGTAATGCTCCAGGAGAATCAAAGACACAGTTGGTGGCAGATACCAGTTCTGGCAACTCAAGCAACCAAAGACATTGGAGTCAAAGAACTGTTCGAAAAAATTGAAGAACACAGACGAGTGCTTGGAGAAACAGGCCACCTCCAAACCAGAAGGCAAGAGCAAAGAGTAACAGAATTTATGGAAATCATTGAACAAAAAATAAAAGATTTTTTCAAGGAGTGCAAAAAAGAAGACACGTATTTGAAAAAGATTACAGAGAAAGTGAAGGCGGGAGAGCTTGATCCTTATTCAGCTGCGATTGAAGCACTGGGCAGTAATGACTTGTTCCAAAACTTGCTCATGAAGATGAGGGGGGAATTTAAAAAAGAGGGGGTTAAACATGCCTAAAAATAGCAGATGGCTCAAAGAGCTCAAAGAAAAGAAGGAGAAATGGGAACAGACCATACTCGCCCCGGCCCTCCAGAAGATCGGTCCAAAAAGAGAACAGAAGGTTATCGGGATTGGACACTTAGAGCATCCAGTAAAAGAGATTTACACACCACTCGACCTAGAAGAAATCGGTTTTGATTATCTAAGAGATGTTGGTTTCCCAGGGGAGTACCCTTTTGTCAGGGGATCCGAACCGACAAAAGATCCCAGCAAGCCGTGGCTTATCAGGATTTATGCAGGGTTCGGGACTCCTGAAGAGTCTAATAAACGATATAAGTTCCTGCTTGAACAGGGTGCGGAAGAAATCGTCGTTGCTGCGGATTTGCCCACTCAAATCGGGTATGACCCGGACCATCCCATGTCGGCTGGTGAGGTCGGGAATGTAGGAGTGTCCCTCGCATCATTGAAGGATATGGAGATCCTTTTTAAAGGGATCCCATTAAACTCAATGAGGCGTGTAGGCATACTTGGCAACACTATAGGTCCAATAGCCTTGGCATTCTTTATTGCGTTGGGTGAGAAACAGGGTCTTTCACCCAATGAATATGTCGTTCATATTCAGAATGATTCCTTAAAAGAGTATGGTGCCAGAAACACACAATTTATACCCATAAGAGACTCCGTACGGCTTGCAACTGATGTTGTTCAATACTGTGCTGAAAAGAGACTCGACTGGAACGCTATAAACGCGTGCGCTGCCCATTACCAAGTTGCAGGCTGTGCAGCTGCCCATGCCTTCGCGTTTGCGTCAGCAATTACCTACATAGATTATCTCATTGAAAAGGGCTTACACATTGATGAGTTTGCACATCTATTTAACTTGTTCACAGGAGGAGAACCGACGTTTACCGGTGTAGCAGTAATAAGGGCAGCAAGAAGGATATGGGCCAGATTGATGAAAGAAAGGTACGGGGCAAAAGACCCGAGGTCTATGGCCATAAAGCTGACAGCTTATACCGTTGCTGAATCAACTGCTCAGCAGCCCTTAAACAATATTGTAAGAATTGCTTTTGGGACACAAACGTACGCTCTCGCTGGAGTAGACTACATTTACAACGCTTCCTATGACGAAGGTCTGGCAATACCAACAGAAGATGCAGCAATGCTCTCCTTGAGAACGCAACAAATCCTCGCATGGGAGTCAGAAATCCCGTTTGTCATTGACCCCTTTGCAGGATCATATTTTGTCGAAAGCCTTACAGCAAAGCTCGAAAAGGAAGTTTTGCATTATTTGAGTGAGATAGAAGAAATGGGCGGGGCGATCGAAGCCATCGAGAGAGGTTATTTCCAGAGGAAGCAAGTTGAACAAGGATTGATTAAGACAATAGCGATCAGCACAGGAGAAAAACCACACATCGGGGTAAATAAGTTCAAGATCAATGAAAGCGCCCCAATACCAATGTTTAGGCAAGATGTTGAAGTTGCTCGAAAGAGAATTGAAGATATCAAGGCATTAAAGAGAGAAAGAGATAACGACAAGGTTAAACAGTGCCTGGAGAATATCAGAAAGGTAGCAGCAACAAACGAGAATATCGTTCCATCAGTACTCGATGCTGTAAGAGCCTATGCCACGTTAGGTGAGATCTGCGATGTATGGAGAGATGTATTTGGGTCGTTTGAATTCTCTAAAAATTATTAGCCTGGGAGGAGGCTCAGATGGGAGAGAAGAAAAAGAAGATATTGATGGCAAAACTTGGCCTGGATGGTCACGACTTTGGAGTAAAGATATTATGTCAGATGTTTAGAAACGCCGGGTTTGAGGTCATATATACGGGTCAGCGCCAGAGTCCCGAGCAGGTCATAGCCGCCGCTATCGACGAAGATGTCAATGTAATTGGAATCAGCACCCTGTCAGGGGCGCATATGCATACTATTCCTCGCACCGTAGAGATTCTAAAAAAATATAATCTCAACATTCCTATTATTGCAGGAGGAACCATCCCACCTGAGGACGTTCAAAAGTTAAAGGAAATAGGGGTGGCAGAAATTTTCCCTACTGGTGCTGATGTTAACGGCGCGATAGAGTTCATCAAAAAACTGCCTGATTGAAAATTCACTCAGGTTCACCAAGGAATTCAAGTTTAAATCAAATCTAAGAAGGGGGATAGATATGAGACTTAAAGACAAGGTGGCTATCATCACCGGAGCAGGGAGCGGCTATGGGAGAGGCATCGCAACCATGTTCGCCCAGGAGGGAGCTAAGATCGTTATTGCCGATGTAAACCTTGACGCTGGAAACGAGACTGCTGCAGGCATTAAAAAGAACGGCCATGAGGCAGTAGCAGTAAAAGCCGATGTCTCAAAGGCTGAAGATGCAGCAAAAATTGCTGAAACCACAATAGACAAGTATGGCAGGATTGACATCTTGATTAATAATGCTGGCATCAGCAGAATGTGCCCGGTTACTGACCTTACCGAAGAGGAATGGGACAAGCACCTGAACATAAATCTTAAGGGAACGTGGCTGATTTCCAAACATGTCATTCCCCACATGGTGAAGGGTGGGGGTGGTTCGATCGTTAATATCGCTTCATTGGCAGGGGTAAAGGCACGTCCGCTTGTTGCTGCGTATTCTGCTTCGAAAGGCGGAGTGATAATGCTCACAAAGCAGATGGCAATAGAGCTTGCTCCTCATAAAATACGGTGTAACTGCATCAGTCCGGTAATTGGCGAGACACCTATGGGCATGGGTTTAATAAAACAGGCCAGTGCAATATACAAAATTGATGACTTAAATATTATGAAGGAGTCGGTACTGCAGGGAATCCCGCTTAAAAGAGGTTCAACCCCCAGTGATATTGCATATGCAGCAATTTATCTGGCATCAGATGAGTCTTCCCTTGTGACAGCAACAAATTTAACTGTTGATGGCGGAGTATCAGCCTAATGAAGAATTCTTGAGCTGTAGTCACCTTTATTTTCCACAAAAATAGTAAATATAAGGAGATGATATGGTTATGAAAGAGCGAGGAGTGTCAAAAACAAAGGTGCAGGAATTATTTGTGTTAGACGGAGGTTCAATCGAGCTGGATAAAAGCAGTTTAACTTTTGGTCACAACCAGGGTGTAAGGATCCGCGTTCCGATTCCTATATATCTCATTAAAACAGAAGAAGGTTATATACTATACGATACTGGGTGGTCCCCCGATTTGGTACCCCTGTTAGGGGCCTTAGGGTATAATCCCCAGATATCCGAAGATCAAGTATTGCCTAAGTGTCTTGAAAAAGTTGGCGTCAGTGCAAAGGACATCAAAAAAGTAATTATCTCCCATCTTCACGTCGACCACGCAGGGGGATTAGCTTTTTTCCCCAATGCCGAAATCATAGTTCAGAAAGATGAATACAGCTATGCTTTCCGTCCACACAGCTTTGGTGCGCTGGCATACAATTTAGCAGACTTCAACCACCCTTCCTTCAATTGGAATATCATAGATGGAGATAAGGTTATCATGCCGGGATTGAGTGTCGTGCTGGCAAATGGACATACGCCAGGAACTCAAGCCTTGGTCATAGACCTCCCGGAGACAGGGGTGTTCATCATATGCAGTGATTGCTGCTATACCTCCCAGAATCTTACTGAAGAGGTAATACCGGGGATCGTCTGGAACCCTGTTCTGGCCTTGCATTCGATAAAGAAATTAAAAACATTAGGGGAATTACTTGGCGGGCAAGTGTTGCCCAACCACGATATCGATTTCTGGAACAACTCCCTTAAGAAAAGCCCGGAATCTTATAAGTAGCCATTGTTAAGGCACTCTAATGCCTCTGTGGGATAAATGGTAAGGGGCTATGGATTGAAAAGGCAAAGAGTCCAAAAACACCTGTATCCTCAATGGCATTGGTACTGGGCAAGTCAATGCAACACGCACATGGGTGGCTCAATGGATATCAAGCAACTAGAGCATTTAATAGTTAAGATTTCAAGATGTGAGGTTATCACAAAAAATTAAGAGGTGCGGGTTATGGAACATTACAGGAAGATCTCAACGTTAGCTGATATCGAAGTAATAGAAAAGGTTCCATTTGAAGAAAGAATAAAAGCACTTAACACATATGAACTCATAAGACAGGGGAGTTCAATCAATCCCGACGCCCCGGCAATAAGCCTTATCCTTTCCGGGGATCAGTATGCTAATCCATTACAAATTAAGCATAAAGAATTTTTGGCAAAAGTTCATCAGACTGCGAACCTCCTTCATGATATCGGGGTCCGGTCTCATGATGTAGTTTCCTTTCTCTTGCCCAATCTTCATTACACGCATTATGTCATATGGGGTAGTGAAGTTGCAGGTATTACTAATCCTATTAATCCTCTCTTGGAGCCCCAAACGATAAAGGAAATATGTCTGGCTTCCAAAACAAAAGTGCTTGTCGCTTTGGGAGAGTTTCCAGGATCGGACATATGGGAAAAGGTAATTTCTATCAAAAAGGACCTCCCTGACCTCAAGGCCGTGATTCGTGTAATGGGTCCGAGTGAAGAAAAAGAAGGAATCTTTGGTTATGATGAGGTTATTACACGGTATAATGATGACAAACTTGACTCAAAACGCCTGATCGACCCGCAGGATATTGCGTCTATCTATGGTACCGCCGGGACTACAGGAAGACCAAAGCTTGCTGCCCGTACGCATTACAATGAAGCAGCTATGATAGCCATAGTGAAGCTTATTTTTGGAGACGAGGTTCAGATCGGCGATTCCGTTCTCTGCGGTCTTCCGCTCTTTCACGCAAACGCCACCATGGCAACCGGTCTCTTCCCGTTTTCAATAGGAGGACATGTAGTACTTCTCTCCCCGATGGGATATCGTGATCCAAGCATAATGAAAAATTTTTACAAGATTGTTGAACACTACAAGAGTGTGTTTTTCTCATGTGTGCCAACTATACTTTCAGTGCTGTTGGATATCCCAAAGCAAGACGCAGATATTTCGTCCCTTCGGTTTGGCATATGCGGAGCAGCACCACTCTCTGTAGACATATTCAAGCGGTTTGAAGACCAAAGCGGCATGAAAATTATTGAAGGGTACGGGCTAACAGAGGGCACTCTCTGCTCTTCCATAAATCCTCTTCATGGAGAAAGAAAAGTCGGGTCTGTCGGCATGCGTGTACCATATCAGGATATGAAGGTTTTTGTTGAGGATATGGACACATTGAGAGAGGCAGAAATCGATGAGATAGGTTCGGTATGCATCAAGGGCCCCAATGTTTTTCCCGGTTATTTCGAGAATGAACACAATCAAGGGGTATGGCTGGATGGAGGGTGGTTCAATACGGGTGATCTTGGCAGGAAAGACGCTGATGGATACCTGTGGCTTACAGGTCGCAAGAAAGATCTGATCATACGAGGCGGCCATAACATAGATCCTGCCATAATTGAAGATCCGCTCTACAGCCTTTCAGAAGTGAAGTTTGCGGCTGCAGTTGGACGCCCAGATCCCCATGCGGGTGAGATCCCTGTCGTATATGTACAGCTCAAAGAAGGAGCAATGCTGAGAAGTGATCAGATAATCGATTTCCTAAGAGAAAAGGTCGGCGAGAAGGCCGCAATTCCCAAAGAGGTTTTTATTATTGATGAAATGCCTCTGACGCCTGTTGGGAAAATTTTTAAGCCGACTCTTCGCAGGGACATTATAAAACGGGTTTTCGAGAAAGATCTGGCATCTCTTGGGGATATGGTAAAATCTATTGAAGTTAAGGTCTTGGAAGACAAAGTCTATGGATCTCTAGCCATAATCAGCGTAAAGCCAGCAGCTTCAGATTCAGTGGAGGTCATAACAGATAAAATCAAAAAGATACTTGGTCGTTATACGGTCAAATACCAACTTGATATGCTATGAATTGTTGGAAGAAATGAGAAGATGGTTTTTTGCTCTATTCCTCCGCAGCAAGATAAGAGGAATTAAGCGTAAGAGATTTAAATTGGATTAACAGGATTTTTTGTCAGAACAACTAATTCAGATTTGATAGGAGCCCGAAGATGGGAGACATCTATATCATTGGTGTGGGAATGATTCGTTTTAATAAATATCCCGAAAAAACAGTAAGATCTATGGCTCGCGAGGCCGTCGATCTTGTGCTCAAAGATGCCGGTATCGAGAAAAAGGTTATTCAGGCTGCCTATGTATCGAATACCTTTTGGGGTATGTTTGCCAATCAGCATTCGATCCGTGGTGAAATCATGCTGAGAGATATGGGCATAGACCGGATACCGATCGTAAATTGTGAGAATGCCTGTGCTGGTGCGTCCACAGCCTTATACCTGGGCTATACTGCTGTTAAGGCAGGCATGTTCGATGTCGTAATGGCACTCGGTTCAGAGAAGATTACTCATGAGAACAAGGCTATGTCATTGGGTGCCTATGCATCCTGTATGGATGTAGAGCATTTTGAGGAGCAGCTCAAGATGTTTGAAGACATAAGCAAGCAGCTAACCGTGAAAATCCCAGAGGGACAGAGTCCGCCTGGTGAAGGCAGGAGTGTTTTTATGGATGCTTATTCGATGGGAGCACGGTGGCATATGTCGAAATACGGTTCCACCCAAAAGCAGCTTGCTGTGATATGTTCCAAAAACCACTTCCACGGTTCGATCAACCCACTTGCTCAATACCAGACAACAATGACGGTCGAGGACGTCTTGGCAGATAGGGCTGTATCGTACCCACTGACTCGCGCAATGTGTGCACCGGTGGGAGATGGTGCTGCTGCAGCTATAATTTGTTCAGAGTCCTACCTTAAGAAACTCAAGAACAAGAGGCCTGTCCGCATAAGGGCATCTGTTCTTGGCTCAGGCATGATTCGAGACCTTGATGGTCCGGACATCGGAGAGCGGCTCTCCAAGCAAGCTTATGACATGGCAGGACTTGGACCTCATGATATTGATATTGCAGAGCTTCATGATGCTACCTCGTATGGTGAATTGCATCAGACAGAGGTAATGGGTTTCTGCAGGCCAGGAGAAGGAGGGATATTTGCTGAGTCGGGCGCCTCTACCCTCGGTGGCAAATTGCCTATCAATACTAGTGGCGGCCTCGAATGCAGAGGCCACCCCATCGGTGCATCGGGTTTGGCCCAAATACACGAGGTTGTTACTCAGTTGAGGGGAGAAGCTGGAAAGCGCCAGGCAGATGGGGTTCGCATTGCCTTGACGGAAAACGGCGGTGGCAATCTTGGCGTTGAAGAGGCTACAATGAGCATACACATTCTTGAGAAGGTTGTCTAAGTAGCTCAAGATAATAATTTAATCATCTCAAGGAGTTAAATTTCCGCAACTAGCTGCGTAAAATTCCTTACACTTGGTATGTCTTGACACCTCGTAGCTTGTTGCGGAGTAGTTTTTCGTAATTATGAACGAGGGAAAAACAAGAGTGAAAAATAATATCTGGCAAAAAGGCTATGTGCAAGTCTACACTGGAAACGGTAAAGGCAAAACTACAGCAGCCTTGGGGCTAGCTGTGCGGGCTGCTGGAGCAGGTCTGAGGGTTTTTATCGGACAGTTTGTTAAAGGCATGGAGTACAGCGAAATAGTAGCCTTAAGACGATTCGAGGATTTGATTACGGTAAAACAATACGGTAGTGGCTGCTATATCTACAACAGGCCGGAAGTGGCCGACATTATCGCAGCAGAGAATGGTTTGGATGAGGTTAGGGAGGTGATTCACTCTGGGAATTACAAGGTAGTCATTCTCGACGAAGCAAATATTGCTACATATTTTAGTCTTTTTTCCGTGGGTAAACTACTGGCCCTTATCGATTCGAGGCCAGATGATGTAGAGTTGGTGATTACAGGCAGGAAGGCTGACCAAAGGGTAATCGAGCGGGCAGATTTAGTCACCGAGATGCAAGAGGTTAGGCATTACTATGTGCGTGGTGTAGAGGCAAGGCATGGAATTGAAAGTTGATCTTGATCACTAATGTGTAAGATCATGATCTGATCGGACAGTAAGTGATTGCCAGGAAATGGCAGTCATGGTTAGCCTTTCTGAAATTCTATAGTAACCCCCCTCATAGACTGCACCAGAGATGAGCAGTAATAAGAAAGAGATAGGTCACTATAAGAAGGCGGTTTATTTTGATAATCCTTTGAGGATTATTTCCCAAGCGTTATCTATGAGTTTTTCTCTATCCGCATCATTTTCAATTGAGGAGTAATAATAGCAGAACAATTCAACTCCACCCATAAGAACAACTGACAATGGAACAGAGTCAATTTCTCTAAATATCCCCTGCTTAATACCTGCCTGCAGTAATTTGTTGCACTCGTCCACAAATAGGAGAAGTGTCTCTTTTAACTGTTCGGAAAATTCATCCGGGTCAGATATCGCTGCAGCCTTTAGCAGACTCATCATGCTAGCCCATTCCGGGTATGCTTTAAAATAGGTAAGGGTCCTTTTCTTCAATATCGTTAGTGCATCAGCTCCTTCTGATGCCAATCTATCCCCCTCTGTAGTTATGTCCCAAAATATTTTTTTGAAACAATCGGTGAAGAGCTCTTTCTTGTTTTTATAATTTTTATAGAAGGTGCTCCTGCCAATGCCAGACGAGCTGACGATATCAGCAATTGTAGTTCTCTCATATCCCTTCTCAATAAAAAGGCTAACAGCATTATTGATAATTTTATCTTTCTCTGTATTTGTTAGCATTTTACTTGCATAATCTTTGTTCTCTAGCTCTACCAGGTTAATGATTTCCTTGATATTTTTGAGGGAGATATTTTCCTCATCCCGAAGTTTTTTAATCAGCTTGAGTCTCTTAACGTGTATTGCGGTGTAATATGCCCTTGTTTTGCTAGTCTTTATGGGCTTTGGTAAAAGGCCTTCTCGAAGGTAGAATTTAATTGTTGAAACGGGAATTCCTGAACGAGTGGAAAGGTCGGCAATTCCAAGATGGGATTTTGATTCGATCATACTGTGCCTCAGTTAATTTAATAACTTATTTTTTTAACTTATTTATTCATTAGTAGTATTCTTAAATCAAGATCGCCAAATATGCAATTGCATATCACTCTCATTTAAATATCTTAGTCTGAAATATTCCGGTCAATATGGCGTTTGCTTCTATGAAGACATGCTTTTCGTTATCATACACTTGCTGTTGATGCTGTGCTTTCTGACTTTTCCTCGTAACAGTTTCTAAAGAGCCTCAATGCTGTTTATGATAACTATAGTCCAACCTACATTAATCCATGAGCTAAGTATAGCTCGAATATAGAAACACTGCCTGTAACTATATGATAAAATAAATGAATGATGAAATAGCTTGACAAGGAAGAAATGGAGGCTTAATTAGATACAAATAAGGACCAATAAGTACCATTAAAGGACTAAATGGTTCCACGTGATGGACTGATAGGTATTTGAAATGTTTAATTGCAGAGAGGAAGCGATGGGGCTTATCAGTAAAGTCTTTGAGGGAGTAGCAGAACCTCGTTTATCTTTGTCGTCTTTGTCACAGGCTTATCCAGCTCTTGAATACTGGATGAAGATTTTTAGTAGGGGCGGCATGTCCATGAGCCTGCTCCTCCGGAGGAGCACCAGTTCGCTCAGTAATGCTAGAAAAACTGTTAATAAATATTCTTTCTTCGCAAATGTACTTGTCTCACTAACCCATACCTTAATTGTCATCGGTCTTAGTACAGGAAAGATATTCGTTCCAGGATTATCTCCCTTGGAGTGTGAAAGCGGTTGTCCCTCAGAAATAAATTGTAAGCGGTGTATGGGGAATAATGAGTATCGCTTAGGATTCATGGTGTCTGCCTGTCTTCCGCCGTGCTGCCGTGGATCACCCCTAACCGGTTTTTGATGTCTTCTTACATACAAGGGAGACCTAAATCTCATTCTTAAGAAAATATGGAATGCCAATGCATCTAGTCAGTTGCAAACAAATTATCGGAGGATTTCACATGAGAAAAGCCGCATCATTTCTATTCATATTTGGGATAATTCTTCTTAGCGTCGAAGCGTTTGCCGGAAGCATTGATTATCTCTCAAATCAGAGTGCAGAGTATGTTATGAATTTCAGTAGGAACGCAGCAACAGATTCTGCAGACGCTGCAGTATATAATCCTGCTGGCCTTGCGTTTCTTCCAAGGGATGGCCTATACCTCAATGCGAGCTTGCAATATATCGACAAGCCTATGAGCGAAACATTCATGAATGTAAGATATGAGCAAAACGAGCCCTCATATGTGCCCAACTTGTACACTGTTTACAAGAAGGACAGGCTCGCTGCATTCTTTGCATTCAGTGTAACGGCTGGTGGGGGCAAGGCCAAGTGGACGGATGGAAGCGCCACAACTGCACCCCTAATATCGCAAATAGGGGGTGCAATAGCAGGAGGATTTGAACTCTTAAATCCCGGATTTGGTGGTAGCGGCACAACATCGATCAACGATCAGTGGATCGAGGGTGACAGTAGTTATGTGGGCTTGATGCCGGGTGTCGCTTATAAGATTAACGATAATGTTTCAGCATCCCTTGCAGTTCGATACATTATCTCAGAGCGGAGTGCGGCAGCCTTTGCAGACTTTAACGTGGATGCCGTATTGGATGCGGTAGGTCCTGTTTACGAAGGTAACGAGACAAGAGTTATTATCGATGACAAATTCGAATATAAGGCCAACGGCATTGGTGCTGTCATAGGTCTCGATATCAAGCCTCTCGATAATTTGCTGTTTGGTATCCGGTACGAGACAGTAACCAAACTGGATTTTGAATACGACATGAAGAGACGTTCTGCCACCGTAAACGGCGTATCCAACCCACTTCTCGAAAGTCAATTGGCAGCCCTTGACAAGGACGGCAAAAAACTCCGTCGTGACCTTCCAGCAGTACTTGGCATCGGAATGGACCTAACTGTAATCCCAGGCTTCGATCTCTTATCGAGCTTCAACTATTATTTTATAGAGAACGCTGTATGGGAAGACGCACGGGTTGATGGAAGAGACTATCATAATGGGTGGGAAATAAGCCTCGGGGCAACTTACAGAGTTATCCCTCCACTTAAGATAGGTGCAGGCTTCCTGTATACGATATCTGGTGAGACTGACGATACCCCATATGTAAATGAAAATCCGAACCTTAACTCACGCGGTGCAGCTGTTGGTTTCACGTATACCTTCACACCTAATCTTGATGTAACTCTTGCGGCAGAACATACGTGGTATGTCACAGACAGTGTCAATGAAGGAACACCATTCGAGATCGAGTACAAGAGACACGTAAATAATATAGCCCTTGGGATCCAGTATAGGTTCGATATGTAGCGATAAAGGCTTGATCACCGGGCGGTCGCATCGAAGCCTCCGCGATGCGGCCGCAACTTCCAAGTGTTTATGTATATAAATCATGACCAGCTTGTTGATAAGTAAAACCCACTGAGATGCTGTGACAATGTTACTCAATTAGTGAATTATACCACTTCATGTAACAATGCTAAATCATAATTGAATAGTTAAATATTAAATAAGAAGGAAAGGAGTAGGAGAATGAGTAGAGAGTCTATTACAGCTGAAAAGATAATAGGTGTTTTCGCTCCCAAACTGGCTGAACTTACTGATCATGTTCTTTTCGGTGATATCTGGGAACGTAAAGAGTTATCGAAACGTGACCGGAGCTTGATAACCGTGTCTGCACTGATTGCCTTATATCGACCTGAACAACTTCGGTTTCATCTTGAAAAGGCACTGGATAATGGCCTTACGAAGGAGGAATTGTTCGAGGCAATCACCCATCTTGCTTTTTATTCGGGTTGGCCCAATGCAATGACTGCCATTATGATTGCAAAGGAGATATTTTCCAAAAGGGATTGACCCAGATGACAGGAGCCACATCCAAATTCATGTTATCCACATGTGCCCCTATAGCGGAAAAGAATATTAGTAAACTTTGCCGCGATCAGGAGTCTGACGGCATGAATGTGCATTGAATATGGCCAGATGCACCAGGATGGTCATCTTAGTTTTTAGATTTGTTTTTAAGTCTCAGGTTGGACTGTCGTCAATACCTAAAGAAATCGATATCTTTGTCTGCCCAGTCTGGTTTTTCAAATACCTTCCTGAATGACTTCTTGCAAATTCATTCGGGAAGTTTCGATTTCGTGAGATTATCAATGGCTTATCTGCTTTGAATGTATATAAGAAGATCACTGCAGATGAAAGAGGAATTTAAGGCATAGCTCCTTATAAGCGATGTTGTTTTCTTTTAAGCTGTAAGGTCGGGTCTCAATTTGTACGATTTCAAGGGCAACAAATTTTTTTGGTCTAATAGCCTCGGAGTAGCCTCAGATATAAGCCTGATCGTTTTTCAAATAGGCTGCCTCCCGGATGCCTTTCTGTTCATCGACGAAGGAAAAGAGGATGCCGCCGGTCAGGAAGAGGAGCGAAATGGAGACGATGCCGATTCTCGATGCCAGAGTGCTTACGATGCCGAAATTCCTCAGGAGCAGCCCTGTGGTTCCGATGAGGATGGGGCCGATGATCACGGCGAATTTGCCGAGCATGTTGTAGAACCCGAAGTACTCGGCCGACCTGCCTTCCGGGATGATGCGGGCATAGAAGGAGCGCGACAGCGACTGAATGCCTCCCTGGACGAATCCGATCATGACGGCCAGGATGTAGAATTCATACTTGAAGGTAATGAATGAACCGAAGACCGAGATGATAAGGTATACGCCGATGGCGATGAGGATCGACCGCTTGGCCCCGATCCTCTGTCCGAGCCGGCCGAACAGGAGCGCGCAGGGGAAGCCGACGAACTGGGTGATGAGGAGCGCCGGGATAAGGTCGTTCGCCCTGAAGCCGATCGAGAGCCCGTAGTCTACGGCCATGAGGACGATCGTGTTCACCCCGTCGATATAGAACCAGTATGCCGCGAGAAAGAGGAAGATCGTCTTCATGCGCCTGATCGTGCGGAAGGTCTGCCCCAGCTGCCGGAACCCGGCCTTTATCATGTCGATGCCGAGGGCCTCGCCGGGAGACCGCCGCTCTCTTACGAACAGCACGAGCGGAGTTGAGAAGACCAGCCACCAGATGCCCACGCTCAGGAAGGAGAGCCGCACGGCCTGGGATGCGTTCGAGAGGCCGAAGAGCGAGGGCTTCAAGGTCATCCATACGTTGAAGGCGAAGAGGAGCCCGCCTCCGAGGTAGCCGAGGGAAAAGCCGAGGCTGGAGACGAAGTGCATCCTGGTGCCCGACGCCACGCCCGGGAGCAGGGAGTCGTAGAACACATTGCCGCCCAGGAAGCCTATAATGGCAAGGGTATAGACGCCTAGGGCAAGCATCCACGCGCCCTTGGGTATGAGCACCATGGACGACGTCATGATGATGCCCGTGAGGGCGAAGAAGACGAGGAACCGCTTCTTTGCCGTGCCTTTGTCGGCAATGGCCCCGAGTACCGGCGACGCCAGGGCGATGACGATGCCCGAGAGGGAGTTCCCCATGCCCAGCCGCGCCGTGCTCACGGTGGAGTCCATGCCCGCACACCAGTACTGCTTGAAGAAGATGGGAAAGAACCCCGCCATGACCGTGGTGGCAAAGGCGGAGTTCGCCCAGTCGTAGAGCGCCCAGGAAAAAACGGCTCTGCGTCCCGGATCCTTCATGCCCTTCATCTCACCGCACCATAGGAATGCAGAAGCTATTTTTTCCCTGAATCTCCTGTCTCGACAAATGCGCGCCTGATGGCCACGGGTGTGGCCGGAACGTCGCTGTACATGCCTTTCGAAGTCGTGGGAAGGTTTTCGATGGCATCGACCGTTTCCATGCCCTCGACCACCTTGCCGAACACGCAGTATCCCCAGCCGCCAGGCGTCTTTGATTTGAAGTCGAGAAATTGGTTGTCCACCGTATTGATGAAGAACTGGGACGTCGCGGAGTTGGGCTCCTGCGTGCGTGCCATGGCAATGGTCCCCCGAAGGTTTTTCAGGCCGTTGTCCGCCTCGTTGACCACCGGCGCATTTGTCTTCTTCTGCTGCATGTTCCCGGTGAGGCCGCCGCCCTGGATCATGAATCCCTTGATCACGCGGTGGAAGATGGTTCCCTCATAAAAGCCGGAATCGACGTAGGAGAGGAAGTTCTCGACGGTTTTCGGGGCAAGGGCTTTGTCGAGCTCGATGACGATCTCTCCCTTGTCTGTCTCGAAGTGCACCCTCGGATGATCGCCTGCTGCCAGCGCGGAGGGGACGAGGCCGGAGAGCAGGATAGACGCGATAGGAGCGAAATGTCTCAAAATATTACCTCCTGTGAAGAGAATGCTGAATGCGGGTTAATCTCTCACATGAGCGCCCGGTCCACAAGGGAAAACGAAGGCTCTTCCTTCAAGAGAAGATCACCGGCTGGAGGACGCCCTCGTCTCGAGCCAGTCCTTGACCGCCTGGCCGGTCCCGAACGGCCATGGCCTGATCTCCGCAGGGTCTACGCACTTGAACTCCTGAAGCTCTTCACTCATCCTGATTTCGCCTTGGGCGACGATGTGGAAGGCGAGGATGAGCTGGTTCATCTCGATGAATGAGTAATAGCCGATGAAGCCCTCGATCCTTCCGTCGAGGTCGAGCTCTTCTTTCACCTCTCTCAGGGCCGCATGGTCCGGGGTTTCCCCCTTCTCGAGGAAACCGCTCACCAGACCGAACATCTTTTCCGGCCATCCCTGATTGCGCACGAGGATGACTTTGCCCTCGTGCTCGACGATCGCTGCGACGATCGGCACCGGGTTGTCCCAGAACACATAACCGCACGCATCTGCCGGGCACGCCTTCCTCGTCCTCGAGTCGATCTCCTTTGCGACGAGCCTGCTGCCGCATTTAGGACAGAAATCCATACACCCTTCCTTTCATCGCCGGCGAGTTCTCCGCCTTTCTCCTATATTATAGAATTGGCCCCTTTTATCAAATAATTTCCTTGAAAAAGATAACGATCCCCAAAAAGTCATGGCCAACCCCATATATCCACTGGATTTCTGTTTCCCGCGTGCCCTATTAGTGCTATGTGGTCATATCGTTGACGGGCTTCGTGCCGTCGATCAATTGTTTCGGGCAGGAGAATGCAGCAGAGAACATCCCTACTTCCCTTGATATGCCTTGTCCTGGCCATGGTGCTCTGGGCCAGCTCGTTCATTGCCCTGAAGCTCGCCTTCGAGGCATACGATCCCATGGTGGTGATCTTCGGACGTATGGCCGTGGCAGGCATGTGCTTTCTGTTCTTTGCAGGGAGGTTCAGGGGGATTGCCTGGAGAAGGTCCGACCTGAAGCTCGTCGCCTTCATGGTTTTCTGCGAGCCGTGCCTCTACTTTCTTTTCGAAACCCATGCCGTGCGGAACACTACCGCGTCCCAGGCAGGCATGATCACGGCCGTGCTTCCGCTCATGGTGGCCGTTGCAGCGAGCGTGTTTCTCCATGAGCGCGTTTCGAAGAGGACCCTGGCAGGCTTCGTCATCGCCATTGCAGGGGTCATTCTCTTGAGTGCCTCGAGCGTTCCGTCCGAGAGTGCGCCCCATCCTGCCCTGGGAAATTTTCTCGAGGTGCTTGCCATGGTCTGCGCCATCGGATACACCATCACCCTCAAGAAGCTCACTGCGCGCTACAGTCCGCTGGTCCTAACGGCGCTTCAGGCATTCGTCGGGAGCGTATTCTTTTTCCCCTTCCTTCTGCTTCCAGGAACCTCTCTGCCTACCGAGTTCCTGCTCGTTCCGGCCCTTAGCATCGTGTATCTCGGCATCTTCGTCTCTATCGGGGCCTACGGGCTCTACAACTTCAGCGTAAGCCGGATGCCGGCAAGCCAGGCTTCTGCTTTCGTCAACCTGATCCCGGCCTTCACGGTTTTTCTGGGATGGCTGATCCTGGGGGAGAGATTCACCCCGCTTCAGTACGTGGCCTCCATCATAGTCTTCACGGGGGTATTTCTGAGTCAGGACAGACCGGACAAGACCGTGAAACAGGAGATCTAGAGTCGGATCGTGCGGCATAAGGGTATCGAAACAAATGAAAAAGCCCACCCCGCTTTCTCACGTATCATCCCCATTCCTTCCCTCTGTCATCCCCGTGAAAACGCATGGGCGTTAACGTAAGAGAGATGGGCACTGATTTGAACAGCTTGAGCCATGGCGGGATGATATTTCGTCATTCCCATCTTCTCTCTTGTCATTCCCTTTAGAACCTCATGACCTCGTTCGGGTTGGGAATCAGGACGACCGTGCCCGGCGCATGCTCGCGGACCCGTCCGACGAACCCGCCGAGATCGGCCAGAGGCATGGCCCGGATGTTGCCCGATGCCGGTATCCGAGAGGTGAAGTCATCGAAGTGGAAGGGAACCACCACCTCCGGCTTGAGCATCCCGGTCAGCCGTGAAACATAGTTCGGGACCTTCTTCCATCCAGGGACGCACATGAAGAGGATGTCGCACCTCTGGTCCTCCATCTCGGATTCGATGAAATTCGCGCTGCCTGCATGGACGATGCTGACACCCCCCACCTCTATCCTGGGCATGAACACGGTGCCGTGGCGGTATTCGAGGGCTTTGAGCGGGGGCTCGCAGTCAGGATCGATCTCTCCGGGGTAGGGCACCCTCCCGAGGAATACGAGCCCGTGCCGGGAGAGTATCATGTGGAGCCTTATGCCGCCGTCGAGCTCGAGGACCTCGCCCCCCCTGCAGACGCTCATCCCCGGGGGCGCTCCCGAGATCTCCATGAGCGTTTTCAGACTCGAGCTCCCCACCACCCTGCAGCGGAGCTCCTTTGCGATGCAGGGAATATCGAGGGCATGGTCGAAATGGGTGTGGCTGCATACGACAGCCGAGACCTTTCTGTCGAGCTTCGAGATGTAGGCCCTGACCTTTTCGGATGATGGAGTGAGGCTTCCCAGCAGGACATTGAGTTTGCCCGGCCTCGAGAGATACGGATCGATGAGGACAACGGAATCGTCTACGGAGAGTTCGAGTCCGGCAGCGCCGAGCCAGCGCACCTCTACCATATGGGGTACCTCGTCAGATCAGTGAATATTCCCCTGTCCCGAAGATGGCCACGATCTCACCAAAGAACATCCTGTGGTAATCCTTGTTCGGATAATTCTCCTCGATGGAGGGATCGAGGAAATGCTCGGGGTTGAGGTCGCTCCAATAGATCTTCCTGAGCTCGATGATGAGCTGCGCCTCGCTGAAGCCCGGCGCCGCTACCTTGGTGGAAGGTATGGGCGTGAGGCCGGCTTCGGCAATCTTGTCGACGTTCCTGCCCGAGCGGCTTCCCAGGATCTGCAGGGCATCCCGGTATTTCTTTCCGAACGCACAGATGGTGAAGCTGTCGTACTTGTTCATGAACTCGAAGGTGTACCTCCCGGGCCGGACCACGACCTGGGCAAAAGGCATATTCCACATGACCCCGAAGCTTCCCCACCCTATGGTCATGGCATTGAACTTCCCGGCCTCGAAATCTCCACAGGTGAGGACCAGCCACTGCCGCGCCAGGATCGTATGCGGTTCGATGAGGAACTCCGAGTAATTGATCGGTCTTCTTTTCATTTCATATCCTCCCGGTTCATCTTTTTGCTCTCGCTGCTTTTAGGCATACCGGACCCTGTCCTCCATTGCGATATCACATGTGCAATACGCCATATCAATAGTATTGAGGGGAGATAATACTGATATCAATAGTATCGAACATTAATGGGGGTGCGTGACTCAAGGCGGAGCTGCATGACAAGGTATCCGCATATCTCCTGAAAAAAGCGGGTGCTTTGTGAAGACGGATTACTTGTTCCCGCCTTCCTGCTCCTCCCCGTAGGTTCCCCTCCTGATATCCTGCTGAATCTTCTCTATCTCGCTCTCGCTGATCCTGTTGATCTGTTGCTTTATCTTTTCTCCTTTTTCGACCATGTTCTTTCCCGTGATCTCGGCGGATGTTTCCCTGGCTGCCTTGTCCGCATCGCTTCCGCTGCAGCCGGCCAGGGTGCAGGCAACAAAGGACAGAGTGACGATGAGGGGTGCGAGTGATTTCTTTATCATGGCTTTCATTTCTCCTTGTCTGTTTTTTAAAGAGAAGAGGGGCGGTGGACAGTTCATCGGAGATGTTTGAGTGCCCATCCGGCCGTCAGCTCCATAACGGTGCGCTTGTTCCTGTCCATATGCCCCAGGTGGCCGTTTCCTTCTATGATGTGGAGCCCCTTCGTGCATGTGAGGGTACCGTAGAGGAGGCGTGCGGACTCCGGTTTGTCGATCTTGTCCTCGGCCCCGTGAAGCACGAGGGTGGGGACCTTGATATCATGCACTCTCCTGATGGTATCCACAACGGTCGATTCCTTGGTGCCGGGGAAGGGAAAGGCAGACCACATCTCTATGACCCTGGGGTTCCTGCCCCAGGCGGCATTGATCTCGGGATCGCTTGCCACCTCCATCTTTGCGCACGAGCCGACGAGCGAGACCTGCAGGCCCGTGCCGGTGAAAAGGCGCTTTATCCGCCCGAGAGCGCTCAGGACCTCGATGCCGATCCTGTCGGGGATGTTCGAGACGGGTCTTACCGTAGCATCCAGGGTGATGAGGGCCTGAATGCCCGGCTCGACGAGGGAGCATTCGAGCACGGCCGTCCCCCCTGAGGAGAACCCGAAGGCGCCGATCCTCTTTGCATCGATCCGGCGGTGCGCCTGCAGGGCGGCGAGGGCGGCGCGGATGTCCGCCACCCAGTCCTCGATGACGACATGATAACGGTCTCCTCCGCTCTCGCCGAAGCCGTGCATATCCATGGCGAGCGCGGCTATGCCCTTGCCTGCGAGGAATTCGCAGAACTCGAAAAGGTTTTCTTTGAAATCCATGGCCCCGTGGCACATGATGAGGGCTGGGCAGTCTCCGTGTGCATCGGGAAGAAAGAGTACGGAGGCTATCTTTTCCCCCAGGGAGGTGAATGACAAGCTCTCTCTCACTGTCCTCATACCATTAACCGCAATGTTACCGTATATAACACGTTGACCGGCGGAAGGCTGCAGGTGTTTCCTCGATGTCAGAGAAGCAATAAAACCGCCGGAGGGCCTTTCCTCGCGCTCGGATCAGACAGAGCGTGACGAGGCTGCGACCTTGGCAGTCGAGTTTATGTACGTCCTTATGCTGTCGACGATGGTCTGCCACGTCCACGTGCGTTTCGCATCGTCCATCTCGAGCAGGGTCAGGCGGAAGCCCTTCTTGCTGCAGCAGAACCCGGTCAGAGGCACGACGCAGATGCCCGTGGCCCCCAGGAGATAGTAGACGAAGCGCTTGTCGACCTCGACGCCCTTTACCTTGTCTTCAATGAACTTCCGCACCTTCGGGTCGGGTATGGGAAGGGTCTGCCGGTCGTTGAGCACGTGGTCTTCGAAAAGCACGGTCATATAGAAGGCGCCCTGGGGCTTGTTCACGATGACGCCGTCGATGTTCGAGAAGAACTTCCACGCCTCCTCGGCGCGGGCAGCGTACATGGCCCGCCGCCTCTGGAGATTTTCCTGATAGCGCGGGTCGCCCAGGATGTGGGGGATGGCGAACTGGGGGAGGCTCGTGGAGCACACCTCGAGCATCTTGGCATTGATGAGGCTCTTCATGTACCGCTTGAAGTTGAGCTTGTCCTGGTTGAAGACCTCGATCCAGCCGCAGCGGGAGCCCGGCCAGGGGACCTCCTTCGAGATGCCCCGCAAGGCAATCCCGGGGATCTCTTCGATGACCTCGCTCAACGATGCTGTCTTATGGGTGTCATAGACGAGGTTTCCGTAGATTTCGTCGCAGATCATGAATACCTTGTAGCGGCGCGCGATATCGACCATCTCTTCGAGCACTTCCCGGGGATAGACCGCGCCTGTCGGGTTGTCCGGATTGATGAGGAGGATGCCGGCGATCGAGTCGTTGTACCTGATCTTGCTCTCGAGGTCGTCGAGATCGGGCATCCAGTTGTTCTTGGGATCGAGCTCATAGGTGAGGTGGTCGTATCCCGAGTGGGCGGCTTCGGCGGATGAGTGCGTCGAATAAGCGGGCGAGGGGCCGATGACCCGCGCCTCTCTCTTCATGAAGTTGAAGACCTTGGCCACGGCATCGCCCAGGCCGTTGAAGAAGACGATGTCGTCCTTCGTGATCTGGTAGCCGCCCCGCTTGTTCACCTCCTGGGCGAGGAATTCACGGGTCGCAGGCACGCCCTGGGTGGCCACATATGCGTATGACCTGTCATCGGATACCAATCGGACGACGATATCCTTGATCCATTGGGGGAGCTTCTCTCCCTTCTGGATGGGGTCGCCGATGTTCTCCCAGGTGATCTCTACACCGAGCTTTTTCAAGGCATCAGCTACGGCGACGATCTCCCGGATCTCATAGGTAAGCTGTTCCGAGCCCTCGTGAACGATGTCTCTCCTCATGTCACTCACTCCCGAATAGATCGCCTTCATCATGATCCCCAAATCGTAAGCAGCGATTGTAGTGATTAATAGTCAAATTGCCCGGCGAATGCAAATTCTTTCTCGCTTAAATGTATTCATCGGATATCGGTCGGGCATGCGCATTGATCTTACTTGATAACCGGGATCACGAGGCTTTTGGGGGCTTCGATTGCGGGATTGTCCGAAGACGATCCTGTTACGAGATCGCCCTTTTCCGCCGTTGAAGCCTCATCCCAGGGCGCCAGCTTGAGGAAGACGCTCACGCAATCGGGGCAAAGCTGGCTGCCGCTCGCTTCCCTGATGATCTGGAGCGCCTTGCCCATTTCCATGCCCTTGCGGTAGGGCCGGTCGCTCGTGAGGGCGTGATAGGTATCGCCGACTGCGGTTATCCTCGCCCAGAGCGGTATGCTGTCTCCCTTGAGCCCCTCCGGGTATCCTCTGCCGTCCATGCGCTCGTGGTGGTGGTATACGATGGGGAGAATCCCGGCCATACTGGGAACGGGCCGCAGGATATCGGCCCCGATGACCGGGTGGCGTTTGATGATGGCGAACTCTTCATCGCTGAGCTTTCCCGGCTTGAGCAGTACGCTGTCGACCACCCCGATCTTGCCCAGGTCATGGAGCTTCCCGCCGAGTTTGACGAGCTCGATCTCTTCCCGGCTCATTCCCATTTCCGCGGCCATCCTGGTGGCGATGTACGACACTGCCTCCGAGTGTCCTCTCGTGTATGAATCACGGGCCTCGAGGGCGCAGCACAGGGACGTGATGCTGGCGAGGATGAGCTTCTGTTCGGCCTCGAGGCGTTCCTTCTCCTTGTGCAGGAGGAGGAGCTTGTCCGACAGGAGCTTCTCGACAGTGATCACAAGCTGATCCACGTTGAAAGGCTTGACCAGGTAGGCATCGGCTCCGAGCTGAAGCATCCGCCGCATGATGGGACGGTCGTTGTTGGCGCTCAAGACCACGAAGGGAATGGATGCAAGAACAGGGTCCGAGTGTACGTTTCTGCAGAATTCCTCGCCGTTCATCACCGGCATGTCGATATCGCTCAGGATGAGGTCGGGCCTCACCCCGTTCTTGAGGAGGTTGAGGCCGGCCTGTCCGTTCTCTGCCTTCACCACCTCAAATCCGACTTCTTTGAGCCCTCTTTCGACCAGGGTCCTTACGGTCAGGGAATCGTCCACCACGAGGATGAGGCGTCCCCGCTGGAACGTGGTCTTCTGCAGTACGGTCTCGATGGTCTCGATGAGAGAGTCCTTTGCCTGCGACTTGCTGATGTACGTTGAGGCACCTGCCTTGTATCCTCTCTGGATGTCCTTCTCACTGTCAAGGGAGCTCAGGATGACGATGGGAATCTGCCGGGTCTTGGGGTTCGACTTGAGCCTCCTGCAGAGCTCGATCCCGTCCATGAAGGGCATCTCGATATCCGTAATGATCAGATCGAACTCCCTGGCGAGAGCCATATTGAACGCCTGCCGGCCGTTCTCTGCCTGTACCGCATTGACTCCGGACCTCAAGAGCTCTTTTGAAAGGACGCTTCTCACCACTGCAGAATCATCCACAATGAGTACCCGCAAATCTTTGAGAAGGTGCAACGAGTTCATCATCCCTGTGAGTCAGTCCTCAACGGCCCGAGTTCGTTGTCAGGCTCTCACATCCTCATCGTCCCGCTTCAGGAAATAATTTAATGAAAAGTACATCTTATAAAGGGAAGGTGTCAGTTTTCCTTATCGCTGGCGCAGCTTTCGGTCAGCGTCTCATACTTGTCCGGTACACCCACGGGAATGGGTCTTTTGAGGCTGCTGGTCCATGCCTTGTAGACGGAATGAACGAGGGTGGCGAGCGGGATCGCGAAGACGAGGCCCCAGAACCCCCACAGGCCGCCGAATACGAGTATTGCCACGATGATGGCGACCGGATGGAGATTTACCACCTCGGAGAGGAGCAGAGGCGCGATCAGGTTCCCGTCGAGGGCGTGAATGATGGCATAGGCTGCGAGGACATAGAAGAGATGCAGGTCCATGCCCCACTGAAAAAACGCAATGAGGGTGATGGGGACGACCATTACGGCGGCACCGATATAGGGAATCAGCACGGCAAGGCCCACAAGAAGGGACAGGACCATGGAGAACCTCAGGCCTATGAAGAAGAACGTGATGTACGTTGCTGCCCAGACGAGGATGATCTCCCAGATCTTTCCCCTGATGTAGTTGGAGATCTGCTGGTTCACCTCGGCCCATACCCGTGCCGTAAGGGTGCGATGCTCGGGGAGGAGGGTGCTCAGCCATTCGAAGATCAGCTCCTTGTCCTTGAGGAAGAAGAACACGAGGAAGGGGACGAGGACGAGGTAGACGAGTATTTCTATGATGCCCCGGACAGAGGAGATCGATAGAGAGAGGATATACTGCCCGAGGTCGGCGATATGGGAATCCATGCGGACGATGAGCTGGTTCATGCGTTCGTGGGAGATGATCTGGGGGTATTTCTCCGGAAGGAGCATGAGATGCTGCTGTCCCTTTGCCATCATGTTGGGAAACTCCTGGATAAACTGGGAGATCTGGTACGAGATCAGAGGGAACAGGCCTATGACGAGCGTGGCTACCAGAGCGACGAAGGAAACGAACACGATGACGACGCCTGCATTCCGGGGTATGCGGAAGAGCTGAAGCCAGTTCACGAATCCGTCGAGGAGATAGGCGATGATCATCGCCACGAACACCGGGATCAGCATGTGTCCGAACATCAGTATTGCGAAAAGCCCTAAAATGAGGAGGAATACGAGGATTATCACCTGAGGATCGGAAAAATACTTTTTAAACCAGCTTTGGATCAACTTTTTCATGATGCCCCATACTATCTGAAATTATTTTTCTGGCAACTGGAAAGAATATCGACCAGGTCAATCCCTAAGTTGAATTTTCCAGGTCTGACAAAGGAAGTTTCCCAATATAACAGGCAGAATACGGGAGAAAGGGCAGGGTTTGAAGACAGGGGTTCGAAGGACTGATCATCCTTCGAACCCCGGAGGAATCGATCTTATTTGCCGCCGAGCATTTCCTTTTTGAGACTGTCTTGAGCGGGCTTATCGCCGATCCAAATACCAAAGAGGGCTTTCTTGAATTCTATGCCGGGAACCGTGGACTTGGCGACACCGTTCTTCATGACTTCCACTCCCTTGCCGGGAACATACGCAAGCTCATATACGTCGCCCTTTTTTATGGGCTCCTTGAAAACATTTATGAAGTTTTCTATCTGGCTCTTGATGGGGGCAATGTTTCCATTCGTGGATTTCTGGAAACCTTCCCTGACGCTCTCCTCCATCTTGGCGCTGGTGATGAGCCCGGAGGTGATGATGAGCCTTACGGCCTGGGGCTCATCGGCATTGAGGATGGCCTGGGCATTGTTGTTCTTCTGTGGAAGGAACAGTCCCACCACATAAACTTTCATCATGTACTTCGATCGTGCTCCGGCACCGTTCAAGACCAGAGTTTTGCCTGCCGCGCTGATGGACTCGGGCACGTTCACCCCGCCAATTTCAACGGCATACAGAGAAGTAGCCAGAAACAGTGAAACCAGAAGAATCCCTAAACACTTTTTTAGCATGATTACCTCCTCATATCTGAAATTATTGTCGCTTATGAACTAAGCGCTTGTTCTAAAAGTTACGTACAAACCATGTGGACAATGACAATCCTCTAGCATGGTTTTCGGGAAAAAGGAATAAAAAGAAATTTGACGGTTATCTCCCGCAGCACTTCTTGTATTTCATGCCGCTGCCGCAGGGGCAGGGCTCGTTCCTTCCGATTTTCTCTTCGGCACGGACCACCTGCTTCTGGGGGACGATCTTTCCCTGGTTGAAATACCATCTCCCGTCCTCCCTGACAAATTCCGCCATCTCGTGGTGAACGGTCCGTGTGCCCTTGTAGCGGTAGTTGACGATGAATTCGACCGTGCCTTCGCTTTCTTCGGGACCGCCCTTTTCCGTGGACAGGATCTCGATTCCGTCCCACTCGGACTTCTCGGCCCAGCGTTTCGTTCCTTTCAGATCGTAGTCGCCCCTCTGGTTCGGATGCGTGGATTCGAGGAGGTAATCGAGCTCTACCTTCACATATGCGCTGTAGCGCGACCGCATCAACTGCTCTGCCGTCTGGGCAGGCTTCCCGCCTTTGATCAGAGGTTCGCAGCACTCCGAATACTCGAGCTTGGAACCGCACGGACATAAACTCATACGATGCTCCTTCGCAGTATATCTATAACGATCAATCTCTTATATTCCCATACGTCCGGCCCTCGTCACACGGCAGCCCGCATAGCAGGAAGCCGCATCATTCGAGCTGGGACGAATCATCGACACCGAGGGTCTCGTAGATCTTCAGTGTGGCCTTTGCATTGTTGAGGGTATAGAAATGGATGCCCCGGACATGATTCTCTATGAGATCGCGCACCTGCTCCGTGGCCCAATGGACGCCGACCCTCTCGACGGATTCGTCGCTGCCTGCCCGCTGGACAGCCCTGATGAGCGCGGCAGGGAATCTCGCCCCGGCAGCGAGCTCGGACATGCGGAGCATGCCGCCCCTGGAGATGATGGGCATGATCCCGGCGATGATGGGAACGTGTATCCCCGCAAGCTCGCAGCGGTCGCGGAAATCATAGAAGTCGCGGTTGTCGAAGAAGAGCTGGGTGATGATGTAGTCTGCTCCTGCATCCACCTTCTGTTTGAGGTAATCGATCTCGAGGAGCCGGTTCGGCGTCTGGGGGTGGCCTTCCGGGAAGCCGGCGACGCCGACGCACATGTGCGGGAATTTGTCCTTGATGAAGCCGACGAGGTCTGCCGCATGGGGGAAATCGCGTGAGCCGCCCTGCAGGCTCCCCATACCCAGGGGCGGGTCTCCCCGAAGGGCCAGGATGTTGTGGATGCCCTCACTGTCGTACCGCTTAAGGTTGGCCAGCGTCTCTTCCCTGCCCGTCTCCACGCACGTGAGGTGGGAAACCACGGTGAGGTCGGTCTCCTTCTTGATCCGGACGACGAGATTATGGGTGTTCTCCCGCGTCGATCCGCCGGCTCCGTAGGTCACGCTCACCCAGGAGGGTTTGAGCCGGGTAAGATCGGCAATGGTGAGAAAGAGCTTCTCCCACCCCCCCGAGGTTTTCGGGGGGAAGAACTCAAAGCTGAAGGTAGCTCTCTTCTCCTTGAAAATGTCCCGTACCAGCATGTCTGCCTCGACACAGGCATGCGTCTCCCATGCCTGAATCTTAGATAGCTAATTGAATTCGGTTTCAATTGCAAGAGGTTCGTTTATGAGGCGAGGGGCTGGATGATGAGGTCGAGGAGCCGCGCGTATTTTGAGGGGATCTCGAATTTCCTGTCCCGGATGAGGTCGTTTGCGAGGGCCTTCATCCATTCCTTCGAGACGTGGATTTCCCGGCATGTGATGTAGCGGCGCTGCCCTTCGGAGATGATCCCGTAGTCTTCGAGGCGGACGCTGACCGGCTCCGGCTCACCCTTGAGAAGCATCTCGATCTCGATCCTCCGGTCGTGCGAGTCGAGCCTGATGTCGATGATCTTTCCGTATCTGCTTAAGTATTGATCGCCCAAGGCCGTGAGGGTCTTCGAAACGGCCCTGTCCTTGCCCTGTCTTGCGAGGTCCTTGATGATGCCCATCGGCTGGATTCCTTAAGCTGCCTTTTCCCTCAAGTCTTGAGCTGCTTTGTCGCCATGAGGAGAACCATGTACAGAGGCGCAAAAAGCATGGCGCAGTCGGTTTTGCCCTCGGTGAGGATGTACTTGTCCGTCACGTTGTGGATGCTGCTCATCCATTCCTCCAGCCTCTGATTATCCTTTGCCGTGGAGATTATCTCCCTGAAGAGCCGGATTCCCGAGCTTATGATCGACGCCCTGTCGTCATCTCCGAAGCTCTTGAAAACGCGGTCGCCTGTCCTGTGCATGAGGGAGGCGGCATCGATCAGGGAGTCATCCTCCCGGAGATTGTACAGCATGGGCACCGAACAGGCGGCCATGAAGCAGGCGCTCACCGAGCATGCCTCGATCGACAGGGCTCCCGGTTCCGGGACCTGGTCCGCTCCGGCCAGGATCTGCTCCCCTATCGTGGCGAGAATGACCGGGAGCGCTTCATTGAGGCTGTTCACAGGCCTCGCGTCGCAGCCGATGAGAATCCTGTCGGCGAGCCGGATGGCGCTTTCGGAGTATGTCTTCTGTCTATCCATAAATATCATCGGTTCCCTGTGCCGGGGTGTCCGGCAGGTTTCTCAAAGACGCTTCTCATTCATAGCCGTTCGGGTTTTTCGACTGCCATCTCCATGTATCCGAGCACATCTCATCGATCCCGCGGGTCGCCTTCCACCCGAGCTCTTCGTATGCTTTCGAAGGGTCCGCATAGCAGGCGGCGATATCTCCGGGCCGTCTGGCCGTGAACTTATAGGGGACCTTCCTCCCCGATCCTTTCTCGAAGGCTTCGATCATCTCGAGGACGCTGTACCCGCGGCCCGTCCCCAGGTTGTACGTAACGACGCCGGGCTTCTGCTGAAGCTTCCTGAGGGCATGAATGTGGCCGACGGCCAGATCGACCACGTGGATGTAATCTCTCACGCCGGTTCCGTCACGAGTCGGGTAGTCGTTTCCGAAAACCGAAAGCTCGGCGCGCTTGCCGATGGCGACCTGGGAAATGAAGGGCATCAGGTTGTTGGGAATGTCGTTCGGATCCTCCCCGATGAGACCGCTTCCGTGCGCTCCTACCGGGTTGAAGTACCGGAGCAGAGCGATGTTCCATCCGGAGTCCGATGCATGAAGATCGCGGAGGATTTCCTCGATCATGAGCTTCGACCGTCCGTAGGGATTGGTGGCGCCTAAGGGAAAATCCTCCCTGATGGGCACGTTCTCGGGATCGCCGTATACGGTCGCAGACGAGCTGAAGACGATGTTCCTGACGCCGTGCTCCTTCATCACCTCGCACAGCACGAGGGTCCCCGTGATGTTGTTGTGGTAGTAGCGAAGCGGTATCGCCACCGATTCCCCGACTGCCTTCAGGCCCGCGAAGTGGATTACCGAATCGATGGCATTCCCAGTGAAAACGGATTCCAGCGATGCCCTGTCGAGCAGATCCGTCCGGTAGAAGGCCAGGCTCTTTCCCGTGATCCTTTCGATCCTCCTGAGGGACTCCTCCTTCGAGTTGGACAGGTTGTCCACAACGACGACCCCGTATCCGGCGTCGAGGAGTTCCACGCAGGTGTGGCTCCCTATATATCCTGCTCCTCCGGTGACCAGTATATTCATGCGCTCTTCCTTTGACCGTACGACCCTGTTTTCTCCTTCAAGGAGGTTATTTCTTCTCACACATTTTAGCCCTCAAGTCAAAGAGTAGGGTAATGTTTGCACTTTTCAAATCGAGCGAGCAGCCGGGGAAAAGATGCTCGGGACCTTGGACGGGGGTCGTCGGGAACGGGAAAACCGGAGGTGCTTCCTACTTGGAGGAGACCTTCTTCACGGTTCCGGTACCGGGTAGCATGCCGATGAAGTCAACGAGAATGCGTGCGCTTTCGACCAGCACCCCATCGTCCTGGGCCTTGATCTTGATGTCGTTCTTTTCCTTGTCCTCGTCTTCATCCGTGAGCGCTTCGACGTTCTTCAGGAGAGGTTTTCCCTTGGCCTTCCTCAAGGCGTTCTCCAGCTCCAGACGCTTCTTGCGGACCTGCTGCTGCTCCTGCATGCGGACGCTGAGATTGAGGGAGATCTCTGTCTTCGAGCGTATCTTCGCCGTGAGTTCGAGCATCTCCTTTAAGTAGGTGTAATCGGGATCGGAGGCCATGCGTTTCTGGTGAATGTCCCTGAGCTTGGGCAGGTAGGGTCTCAAGTCACTGAAGTCTCTGTGGGGCACTCCCCGTATCGTATCCCACGGCAGTGCCTGCTCCAGGGATCTCTCTCCGATCTTCGTCTTGTCGTAGAGGCTCGGGTATGAGATGTCGGGTACGATTCCGCGATGCTGGGTGCTCGCACCCGATATGCGGTAGAACTTGGCAGAGGTGAGCTTCAGCTGTCCGTAATCGAGGTTCACGAGGCTTTGAACCGTGCCCTTGCCGAAGGTGTCCTCGCCTATGATGATTCCCCGGCCGTAATCCTGGATGGCCCCGGCAAAGATCTCGGATGCCGAAGCGCTCAGCCGGTTGACCACGACAGCAAGAGGCCCGTCCCAATAAATCTGAGGATCGTTATCGTAGATCTTTTCGATCTTGTTGCCCGCATCCCTGATCTGGACGATGGGCCCCTGGTCGATGAACAGCCCGGTCAGCATGTCGGCTTCCTGGAGGGAGCCGCCGCCGTTGTCCCGCAGGTCGATGATGATTCCGTCGACCTTTGCATCCTTGAGCTGGTTGAGCAGGTTCATGACATCCCGGGTCGTGCTCTTGAAATCTTTCTTTCCCGAGTTCAGGGCGTTGAAATCGAGATAAAAGGTCGGGATGACAATGACGCCGATCCGCCACGGCCGGTTCTTGTCTCCGATCTCGATGATCTCCTTGTGGGCAGCCTGCTCCTCGAGCTTCACGGTGTCGCGCATGATCGGGATGATCCTCGTCTTGTGGCTGCCCGGGGAATCGGCCGGAATGGTCTTGAGCCTGACGATCGTCTCTTTGGGGCCTCGGATCAGGTCCACCACATCATCGAGCCGCCAGCCGACGACATCCACGATCTCGCCGTCAGGCCCCTGGCCTACACCGACGATGCGGTCGTCCGGCTTTATCTGTCTCGATTTGTCGGCAGGTCCTGCAGGGATGAGCCGCACGACCTTGACATAGTCTTCCTCGATTCCGAGCATCGCACCGATTCCTTCCAGAGACAGGCTCATGTTTATGGAGAAATTCTCGGACGAGCGCGGTGAGAAATATTCGGTGTGGGGGTCGAATGTATGGGCGAAGGCATTCATATAGGTCTGGAATACATCCTCGCTGTTGGTCTGAGAGATTCGTTTGAGCTGGCTGCGGTACCTTTTCGAGAGCGTTTCCTGTACCTCGGCTATGGGCTTGTCGTCCAGCAGGAGGTTCAAAATGTCATTCATGAGCTCTCTGCGCCAGAGCTGCTCCAGTTCGGCCCTGCTCTTAGGCCATGGATCGTTTTTCCTGTCTATCTTGATGCTCAGGTTCTGGTCGAACCTGATCCGGCTGATCCCGGCATCCACCGTATTTATCATGTAAACCATGCGTTCGACCACACGCTGCTGATACCGGTTGTATATCTTGAATGCCGGCTTCACATCACCCGATTTCAGCGTATCGTCGAGCATGTACCGATATGTCTCGAAATCCCTGATATCCGAGGCCAGAAAAAAGCTCTTCTGGGGATCGAGGTCGGAGATATAGGTATCGAGAATCTTCGAAGAGAGACGGTCGTCGATCGAGGGCTTGAGGTAGTGGGCATGCCGGATATACTTGAGTATCTCCTTGTCCGCGTTTTTGTGCACGTTCAAGGGAGTGAGGTTTTCTATGTACTTGCCCGGATCGAGGTATGTCTGCGCAGCAAGGAGCGACGAGGCATACCCCATATTCATGAGGAATGCAAGGATGATAAATGCAATAAGGGCGTTTTTCTTCATGCTTGTTTGCTCCCTCATATCGAATCAGAGGCGGTATGGCAAGGCCAAAGGTAAAAAAATTGCATGCAGTGAGAAAATAACAATCATGGCCGGCAAATGCATAACGAGCAGGAATAAGCTGTCGAAGGATCCCGATGAAAGGGGTCGCATTTGCGCCTATCCGATCATCTCATCGATCCAGCCCAGGTAGCTTGCGGAGCCTCTTTCGATAGGTATCATGACAATCTCGGGGACTTCGTAGCTGTGGGTCTTGAGGATGAAGGACTCGATATCACCATAGCGGTCGGCCAGTGTCTTTATGAGGAGAAGCTGCTCGCTCTCGGTGTTCACGGTCCCCTTCCATTCGTAGAGGCTCGTTATGCCCGTTATCTGCACGCAGGCCGCAAGACGCTCGCGGATGAGAAGGGTAGCGATTTTCCGGGCCTCCTCCTGATTGGGGCAGGTTGTGAGCACCATGCAATATCTGTTCGGACCGGTCATATGTACCTCCAATAATGAGCCTTTTCATTCCTCTGCAACGATGTTCTCCCTCATTCCATCCGCCGACTTGGCCGGCTCATCCGGAGTAGATATCGACCCTGATCAGTTCGTCGTTCTGGACGCCCTTCAGGGATTTCGGATCTTCGAGCACGCGGCCGAAGACATTGACCGGGCTGTAAGCCCTCGGATTTCCGGATGTGCTCGCCGGAGTGGGGCCGAAGAAGATGCAGAACGCCGGCCCTTGGGGCCAGTAGCCGAGCTCGCCTGCCTCTACATCCTGGCGTGCATCCGGTTCGAGCATTTGTTCGAGGGGGATGGTGAAGTAGATCTCGTCTCCCCAGGTCGAAACGGTTCCCTGAACGGGCAGGATCTGCTCGATGGCCCGTGCGGTGGGGGTATCGTAGAGCTGGGCCCTGATCATGATGTCACCGGCGATGATCATGATTTTTGCCATAAGCTTGTTTCACCTCCATTATATTATAATTGCCGCCCGCATGCAGGGAAGCAAATCCCTCACGGCAGGCAGCCCCTCATGTTCTCAGGATCCGGCCTGCCCGGACGCCTCCGGTGTACCGTCCGCCTCTCACGACATGTACGCCGTTTATGAACACATGCCGGATGCCCCTGGGTCTGCCCGCCGGAATGGGTCCGTCCGGAGGCGCATCGGAGATCAGCTTCGGGTCGAAAACGACGATGTCCGCGGCCTTGCCTTTGGCAATTTCACCCCGGTCGCGCAGATGGAAGCGCTCCGCGCTCGCTCGCGTGGAGCGATGGACTGCCTGCTCCAGGGAGAAGAGCCTCCTGTCCCTTGCCAGGGGGCCGAGGATGAAGGGGAACGTTCCCATGCCGGCGGGATTCGGGTATCCGGTGCTTTTGACGATGGTATCGGTCTCGAACAGGCAGAGCCTGTTCGAGAGCACGCGATCGATCACCTCGCGCCTTCCCGCCTCGCCGCTGTAGGTGTGGATGAGTACGAGGGTTCCTCCGTCGCTCTTCTCGCTGAGCTGCAGAAAGGCATCGAACGGCGGGACGCCGAGCTTCTCTGCCGCCTGGGAGATCGTGAGCCCGGCGAAATGCTCTGCGCCCGGTATCGCCGGATCCATGATCTGGATATCGTCGTAGTTGAAGCCTACGAGGAAAAATCCCGCCTCGAGCTCAAGGCGGAGCCTCGCGCGGTCGGTTCTGCTCCGGTACGCGCCGGGTGTTTTGGCGAGGAACCAGGAAGGAATGACCGCATTGATGGTCGTGTTGCCGCAGGTGTAGGGAAACGCATCGAACATGACATCGACGCCCTGCTGCGATGCCTCTTCGACCATTCTCAGCGCCTTGCGGGATGTGCCCCAGCTCCGGCGGCCCACGAAGATGAAGTGGGAGATCTGGAGCCTCAAATCGGTTTTCTTTGCGATGTCGAGCATCTCCTTGAGCGCTCTCAGGTTGTGGGCACGGGGCGTAAGCAGGGGATAAGTCGGAGAGAGGACGCTCAGTGCCTTCAGGTGAACGGTTACGGGCCTGCCGTATTGTGATGCCACCCTGCTGAAGACCTCGATCTCTTCGAGGGGAGAGAACATGGCCGGATCGTACCCGAGTCCGAAGCTCAAGCCGCATGCCCCGTCGTCGAACGATCTCCTCACCCCGTCGAGACAGGCGGCGAGCTCAGTCGAGCTCATGGCGCCCCTGCGGGTGTCCGCGCAGGCAACCCTGAGCGTGCTGTGGCCGACGAGCTCTGCACAGTTGACCACGAGCCCGGCTTCGTCGAGGGTGTCGAGGAACTGGCCCATCGACTGCCAGGTAAAATTCAGCGGCCTTTCCAGAAGGGGTTCGAGGGTGGCGATGCTGTGGGCAGCACGGGCGTTGAACGGTGCGGGAGAGAACCCGCAGTTTCCCGCCACCACCGTCGTAATGCCCTGCTCGACGAGACATGTGAGGATCGCATCGTGATCCTCGAGCGGGAGCACCCAGTCGGAGTGGGAGTGCATGTCGATGAAGCCGGGAGAAATCACGCAGCCCGAGGCATCGATCACCTCATCCGCTTCGGGCGGCTCCGTCCCTGATTCGATCACTTCCCGCACCGACGATCCCTCGATAAGGACGTGGCCGGTGTACGCACCTTTTCCGGTACCGTCTATGATACTGCCCGATCTGATGAGAATGGTCTTCATTGCCCCCTCCTTCTCCTTTTGCTGCAAAGACCGCTTAAATCCGGTCGGCTCACGCTGCTGACCGACACGGAATGCACATGATTTCAGTAATTGTAATCCACTTGAAGGGAATGTAAAGTGCCGGATTCGTTTCCCAGGCAAGCCCTATTCGTAACCTGTCTCTATCCTGTGGACGAGGACCATCGAGTCATCGTCGAGGTATGCGACATCCCTGACGAACGGGACCATCTCATCCATGACGATCGTGTGGATGATGTGGATCTTGTCCGAGTTGTCGCGGACACGCTCCTCGAGCAGGTCTACGGAGGCGCTTCCCAGATCGAGGACATATCTGACCAGCGCACATTCAACATGAGGATCGGAGTTCCTGCAGGGCTCGCTCAGGAACCTGACCTCTCGAACGCTGTTCCAGGGATAATAGTGCTCTTGAAGCAGCGTGCCGGCTCCCCGCAGGTACACTCCGTAGGTGTCGATCCTGCAGTAGCTGAGCATCCCGACCCAGAAGACGGCGCCCACGACAGCCGATGCGACCGAAACGGACCGCCAGGACATCGGGAAGCAATGCCTTGCCGGTGAATTTCCGCGCTGCAGGATCCACAACGCGGTAGCCGCAAATCCCACGAGGAAGGCAGGCAAGGCTATGAGGATATCTATCCAGAGGTCCGACGTGGGGGTGATGAGGATGGTATCGGAACCGCTGAACAGGCTTTCCCGGAGATTGAAGATCTTCGGAAGCAGACGTGTGAGCAGAAGGGCGCTTATGGCTACACTCGAGGCGAAGACGATGAACGGCTCGATCAACGGGTTTATTGTACCGAACCACTGCTTTGTAAGGGGCACATGCTTCATGGAAGGCGCATCTGAAACTTTTTTCTGGTGTATGCATCCTCCAAAGAAACTCGTGAGTCAAGATGTTTTCTTTAAGGAGCAGGAGTTATTATCTGAAAACATTGAATATTCTTGACATTTGTTTTCCAATAACATACTTTGTAAAAGTATAATTTTTATAAACTAGCTCTTATCGAGGTATTCACGCAGGGCAGATTGGGTATTGGGAATCCTGTTCATGAAGTGAGTGCATCCGGACTGTCATAAGCAAAGAAACCAGGTGACGTTTATCTCTCTATGCCTGGTAAGCAGATCCGGGCTCATCCGGCCGACGGCTTCGATGTATGAAGAGCCGGCCGGGGCATCTTCAGGGAAACCTGCTTAAAGGAGAAAAGGGCATACTTTGTATGAAAAGCAGGAGAGATGCTTGTCGTTTCTTGCATGAGTGTTGAAGGCTAGAGGAGGTTGCGCATGATAGACGAGAAGTACAGGGAAGCCGCTTCCCTTCTGGAAAAGGCAGTCCCCATGATCGAGAAGACCGGGGTGAAGATCGTGGGCTTGAAGGACCGCTACGCAAAGATCGTCATGCCCCTCGCACCCAATATCAACCACATAGGCACCATGTACGCGGGCTCTCTCTATATTCTGGCCGAATTCTCGGGCGGGGTCATCTACTATGTCACCTTCGATCATACGAGGTTCTACCCCATCATCAAGGAGGCCTCGATCAGATACCGCAGGCTGGCTGCCAGCGACATGACCCTCGAGGTTTCGCTGAGCGCCGAAGAAGCGGTGGAGATCGAGAAGGCCGCCGAGAGGGAGGGCAAGAAGGACTGGATCATGGACCTCGAGCTCAAGGACACACACGGTGAGGTATGCAGCCTCGTCCACGGGACCTGGCAGCTCAGAAAATTCCCGGACCAAAATTAATTAAAGATAAAGGAGCAGTATAATGGCAAATTTGATTCTAGATGAAAGGGATCAACAGTTTATCCTTTATGAGATGCTCGAAGTCGAGAAGCTCTGCGGGTATGAGAAGTTCGCGGATTTCTCCAAGGACATGTTCGACATGATCCTTACCGAGGCGCAGAAGATGGCTGTGGAGGAGATCTTCCCGACTCTGAAAGAGGGTGACGAGCAGGGCGCCACGCTCGCGGACGGGAAGGTCTCGGTTCCGAAATGCTTCCACCGGGTATTCAATCTCTTCCGCGAAGGCGGCTGGATCGGGATGACATTCCCTCCGGAGCAGGGTGGCCAGGGCCTTCCCGAAAGCGTGAGAACGGCCGCAACCGACTGGTTCTACCACAACTTCGCCTTCATCGCCTATCCCTTCGCCGCCGAGGGCGCCGCACACCTCATCCTCACCTACGGCACGGAGCAGCAGAAGAGAAAGTATATGGACAAGATGGTCCAGGGCATCTGGGGCGGGACCATGGCGCTCACCGAGCCCAATGCCGGATCCGACCTGGGCAACATGAGCACCAAGGCCATCCGCCAGCCCGACGGGACATTCAAGATCCAGGGCACGAAGATATTCATAACGGGCGGCGACCATGACATGGTGGAGAACATCGTTCACCCCGTGCTCGCCAGGATCGAGGGCGACCCCGCCGGCACGAAGGGCATCTCGATCTTCCTCGTGCCCAAGTATCTCGTCAATGAGGACGGCTCTCTGGGCAGACGCAACGACTACGAGATCGCCAACATCGAAGAGAAGATGGGCATCCACGGCAGCGCCACCTGTCTGATCAACTTCGGGGACAACGGTGACTGCTACGCAGAGCTCCTGGGCGAAGAGCGCCAGGGCATGAAGATCATGTTCCAGATGATGAACGAGGCCCGTCTCGCTGTCGGCATGCAGGGGCTCTCGAGCGCATCGATCGCCTATCTCCACGCGCTCCAGTACACGAAAGACCGTCTCCAGGGCTCGTCCCTCCTGGAGTTCAAGAACCCGGAGGCGCCTCGGGTCCCCATCATTCAACACCCGGACGTGAGGAGGATGCTCCTGTGGATGAAATCATCCGTGGACAGCCTCCGCGCTCTCGCATACTTCACGGCGTACTGCTTCGACATGGAAAAGGTCGCCAAGGACGAGGCAGAGAAGGACAAGTGGCTCGGGTTCGCCGAGATCCTCACCCCCATCGTCAAGGCCTACGGATCGGACATCGGGTTCAGGGTCACGGAGACGGCCATGCAGTGCTACGGCGGATACGGCTTCTGCCGCGAGTATCCGGTCGAGCAGTTCATGCGCGATGAGAAGATCGCCTCCATCTACGAGGGCGCAAACGGCATCCAGGCGCTCGACCTCATCGGCAGAAAGCTCGGCATGAAAAAAGGCGCCTACTTCATGAATCTGCTCGGCGAGATGAACGGCACGGTTGCGAAATACAAAGACTTGAACGGCCTTGCAGACGTCGCACAGGACGTACAGAACGCCGTGAACAAGCTCGCCGAGATGGGGCTGTTCCTTGCCTCCTGCGGAAAGCAGGGCAAGTTCCTCGTCCCCATCAACAATGCCTATCCGTTCCTCATGATGATGGGCAAGGTCGTCTCTGCCTGGTTCCTCCTGTGGCAGGCAGGGATCGCACAGCAGAAGCTCGAAGAGCTGGCCAAGGCCAGGGGCGTGGATATCAATGACAAGGCTGCGCTGGCCGGGCTCATCAAGGAAAACAAGGACGCGGCTTTCTATTCGGGCAAGGTCTACTCGGCACGGTTCTTCGCGAAGAACGTGCTGCCCGAGGTGGATGCGGCCGTTACCGCGATCAAGAACGAAGACATGTCCATCCTCGAGATTGCCGAAGAAAGCTTTGCTTCGTAACAGATAATAAAAGGCGGGGACAGACGGTCGTCTGTCCCCTTTAAAGATTCTCTAAGAGGCGTACTTTGCCGAATACTGCTCCACGATCTTGTACTTCTGAACCTTGCCGCTTGCCGTCATGGGCACCTGGGACGCAAACTCCCAGTACTTGGGGATCTTGTGCCGCGCGATCCTGCCGGTGCAGAACTCGACGAACTCTTCCTCTGTCGCGCTTTCACCCGGCTTGAGAATCACGACCGACAGGAGCTGCTCGCCGTATTTCTTGTCCGGCACTCCCACCACATAGACATCGCTTATCTTCGGATGCTTGTGGAGGAATTCCTCGATCTCCCGGGGATAGATATTCTCGCCTCCCCGGATGACCATCTCCTTGATCCGGCCCGTGACCTTGAAATTGCCGTTCTCGTCCATGGTCCCGAGGTCCCCGGTATGGAGCCATCCGTCTTTGTCTATGGCCTTCTTCGTGTCTTCGGGCATCTTGTAGTAGCCCTTCATGACGCATGGGCTCCTCGTCACGATCTCTCCCTGGACGTTCGCCGGAAGGTCTTCGCCGGTTGCCGGATCGACGATCTTCCCCTCTATCCCGGGAAGCAGCCTGCCCACCGTGGACACCCGGATGTCGACCGGGTCGTCGCGCCGGGTCATGGTCATGACGGGCGAGCTCTCGGTCTGGCCGAAGGCGATCACGACCTCGGGGCAGTGCATCTGCTCTCTCACCTGGTTCATGGTTTCCACGGGGCAGGGCGCACCTGCCATGATGCCGGTCCTCAAGGATTCCATGCTGTACTTCGCAAAGTCCGCATGGCCCAGCATGGCAATGAACATCGTGGGCACGCCGTTGATGGCCGTGCATTTCTCGCTCTCGATGTACTGGAGGGCCTTCAATGCATCGAAGTATTCCACTACCACCATGGTGGAGCCGTGCGCCACGCAGTTGATCGAGCTCATGACACAGCCGAAGCAGTGGAACAGCGGGACCTGGATGAGGAGCCGGTCGACCGACGTCATGCCCATGACGTCTCCCACCATGCGGCCGTTGTTGATGACATTGAAGTGGGTGAGCATGACCCCCTTGGGAAATCCTGTGGTGCCCGAAGTGTACTGCATGTTCACGACATCGTCGAAATGGGTTGATCTCTGCCGCTCATCCAGCTCTTCATCGGTGACGGCCTTTCCCATCCGGATGATATCATCGAAGGAGTACATACCGGGTGTCTCTTTCCTGCTGCCGATGTAGACGACGTTCTTGAGGAAGGGCAGGTTCGGAGATTCCGTGGCTCCCGGCCTGGAGCTGTCGAGCCCGGAAATGACGGTGCGTGCCGTCTCATAGAAATTCGTATCCCGGTATCCCTCGATGAGGAAGAGGGTTGTCGAGTCGGATTGCCCGAGGATATACTCGAGCTCGCTCGATTTGTAATTGATGTTCACGGTTACCAGAACAGCTCCCACGATGCCGAGGCCGAATTGCAGATAAATCCATTCGGGCACGTTCGTGGTCCATACGGATACGTGGTCGCCCTTTTTCACGCCGATGGACATGAGTCCCTTGGCAACGTCTCTGCACGTTCGGCGAAATTCGGTATACGTCTGCCTGAGCGAAGTTGCCCGGAATACCAAAGCTTCATTGTCCGGATAGAGGGAAGCTGCCTCATCCAAGAGCTGCCCCATGGTGATCTCTCTGAAGTGCTCCATTGATGATATCTCCTTAGCTGCTGTTATTTTTCTTCGCTGTAAAGCTGTTCAATCCTAGAGCAAACCGTATATGAGCAATAACAATAGTTAATAAAACTGATAACATGCTTTGATTCGTAAGTCAATATGAATGTCACTTTGCAAGCCGGAGCAACGGGTTTGCCCTGCAATCCATAAGTCAGGAAAGACAGGAATGATTCTACCACGTATTTGAAACCCGATTCGATCTCGTGAGCATCCTTGGCACGGCCGGTCGGTGATCCTACTAATAGAGCAACGAGGTTAAAGCCGGAAAGAGAATTTGAAGAATGAGAGGTCGGTCGATATGAACCAGGAAAATTTCATCGTTCTCTGCCCGCACTGCGGGGCGAAGAACCGGATTCCGCTGAACAGGATGAGTAGCAAGGCACGGTGTGGAAGGTGCCACCAGTCCTTGGTATCTGCCCCCGGATCTTCCACTGCCGGGCCGATCGATATAACCGATGCGAGCTTCCAGCAGGAGGTCGTCGGATATCCGGGGCCGGTGCTCGTCGATTTCTGGGCGCCATGGTGCGGCCACTGCAAAAATCTGGCGCCGGTCATCGATCAGCTGGCAGGCGAATATTCCGGCAGGATAAAGATTGCGAAGCTCAATGTAGACGAGAATCCAAGGACCGCTTCGCAGTACCATGTCCGTTCCGTACCGAGCATGCTGTTCTTCAGAAACGGCAGGGTGGTCGATACGGTTGCAGGCGCCCTGCCCAAGGATGAAATCAAGAGGCACATCCAGGCTGTATTGTGAAACACTGTCCTGCCGGAGACGGCGGAGATAAGTTTTGCCTTGCCACGGGCAGGCATACGTGCCTAATATCGCATCCGGGCTCGCACCCTGTTTTTAAGGCGGGAGACGGGTGCAGTGCTGCTCGGGCACCGATCGCAGGATTACGGTTGCCGGACGGGGATGCAATACGGGCAGCGGACGTTTTATCGCTCATGGAGAAAGAATCGGACTGGCAAAGCCTCATGGATACGACGACTCAGGCGGATGAAACGCAACAGACCTCCAGGCTCCGGCTTTTAAGCTACAATATCCAGGTCGGGATCACTGCCGCAGGATATCGGGATTACATTTTCCACGGCTGGAAGCACGTTCTCCCGTATCGCGAAAGGATCATCAATCTTCATCGGATCGCGGGGATGATCGCGGAATTCGATATGGTCGGCCTCCTCGAGCTTGACGGCGGGTCGCTTCGGAGCGGCTTCATAAATCATGCCGAGTACCTGGCAAGGGAGGCGAGGTTTCCCCACTGGTATGACAAGGTGAACCGCAAATGGGGCAGCATCGCACGCCACAGCATGGGGTTCCTCAGCAAGTATGCACCCATAGAAGTGACGCGCTACAGCCTCCCCGCGAGGATGCCTGGCCGGAGCGCGCTCAAGATCTGCTACGGCAACCAGGAAGACCCCCTCGTCCTCGTGCTCGTCCATCTTTCCCTGGGCAGGAGTTCGAGGCTTCTCCAGATGGAGTTCGTAAGCGAGATCATCCGGGGATACAACCACGTCATCCTCATGGGGGATATGAACTGCAGCTCGGAGAGCAGGGAGATCTCCACGCTCCTCGGAGAGACGAATCTGTGCATGCCCTACTCGAACCTCTCCACCTACCCGAGCTGGAACCCGAAGAGGCATATCGACCACATCCTCGTTTCGCCCACGATCCGGATCAATTCCGTGGAGGTTCTCAACTACCCCCTCTCGGATCATCTTCCCATTTCCATGGAGGTAACCCTTCCCGATAATGTTTTCCTCCCGTCGGGCGGCAGGTACGGGAAGCGCAAGGCAGCGTAAGGACGACCGGTATCGACGGATTCCCGTTTGAGTTTTTTTCAGACGCCGTACTCTGCCCGTTCGATGAGCTCCATCTGCATGTCCCGGTTCAGGGTAACGAAATAGGCATTGTATCCCGAGATGCGGACCATGAGATCCCGGTAATTCTCCGGATGAGCCATGGCATCCTTCAAGGTGGCCGAAGAGACTACGTTGAACTGCATTTGCATGCCGCCGAGGTCGCAGTACGTCTTGGCGTAGGAGTAGACATGATCGACGGCCTCCTCGTGGCTCTCATGTGCCGAGGGCACGACCTTGACGTTGAAGGCGATGTTGTTGTTCATCCATTTCGGTTCGAGCCTGGTGACGTCGCGGATGTTGTCGAGCAGGCTCTTCGACGCATGGGCTTCGGGGGTGAGGCCCGGCGTGAACGGTTTGCCCGCGAGCCTTCCTGAGGGCAGGGCGCCGGTGAGCGTGCCGAAGGCCACATGGTTGGACATGGACCAGAACCCCGCGGTATATTTCCCTCCGCGGAAGTTCGTATGGGCACCGAAGCGGTCGTGGACGTATTTCGTGACCCTGTTGGCCATCTCCACCGCCTCACTGCTGCCTGAACCGAAGAGCGGCACCTTTTTCGTGACCATGGAATGGAGGTAGCTGTTGCCTTCGAAGTTCGTTTCCATGGCCTTCTTGATGTCGCGGAGCGTCACTTTTTTCTCGTCGTAGACGAGCTTCTTGATGGCCATGAGCGAGTCGGTGATATCGGCCAGGCCGATGCAGGCGGTGCCCGAGCTGTTGTAGAGCGCACCTCCCTTCGTCGCATCCTTTCCCTTGGTGATGCACCCTTCGACGAGCACAGACATGTAGGGTGTCGGCCTGAGGACGCTGTGGGCTTCACCCAGGAGCCTGTTGTACTCGCAGGAGTTGTCCATGAGAAAGTCGAGCTGTGAGCAGAAGGCGGCGAAGAATTCGTCAAACGTGGCAAAGGCGCCGAGATCGATGTCACCGGTCTTGGGGCCTACATCCCAGCGCATCAAGGGATGCCGGCCGTTGAACATGGCCATCTCGAGGGCTGCGACCATGTTGAACATCATGCAGTTCGTGTGGCCGATGTGCCTGCCGGACAGGGTCGGCTCCACGCACCCGGTCGCCGCCCAGTCCCTCAGGTGCTCGGGCGGGTAGTCGAACTCCTCGAGCGATTTCATCACGACAACATCGTTGTGGATCGAAGGGGTGGCCGTCGTGTTGATGTTGACCTCGCACAGGCGGCGCAGGTAGGTCTCGCTGTTCTTCTCCCGGTTGTACCTGGCATTGACGTTCGGATCGCGTATCTTGAGCAGTTCGGTGACCTTGAGGAAGATATAGGTCATATCGTTGACTGCATCCTCACCCTGAGGCGTGATGCCGCCCAGGGTAATCGCCTGATCGGATGAGCTTCCGCCGAAGAGGTAATTCCCGATGTCCGGGATGAGGGGGAGATGGTCGGTGCACCGCATGTAGAAGCATCCGATGAGCTCGATGGCGTGCCGGATGTATTCCTGCCTTTCCTCTTCTGTATGCAGCTTCTCCATGTCGGAAACGTAGTAGGGCTGGAGCCACTGGTCCATCCTGCCCAGTGAAAAACCCGCATTCGTGCTTTCCATGTGCACACCGACCCAATGGATCCAGATGGCGTTCACCGCCTCGTCGAGCGTCGTACAAGGATTCTCGGGGACCTTTGCGCAGATTTCTGCCAGGCGCTCGAGCTCGGCCTTCCTGGCGGGGTTCTTCTCGACTGCAGCCTCTCGTCCGGCCTGCTTCGAGAGGTTCCTCGCATACGCTGTCAGCCCCTCATAGCAGAGGATCATCGATTGGAGCGTATCTCTCTTCGGCTGGTCCTCCGGTGCTGTCCTCTCGAGCTCCTCGCGGATTTCGGCAATGATCCCCTTCGCCCCAGCTTTAAGCAGCTTGGGATAATCGAGGATGGTGTGGGAAAGGGCAGCGGTCTTCCAGAGGAAGTATACGGCGAAACGATCATCGAGCCTCTGGCACAGAGGCTTGTCATATGTGTCCCTCACCCATTCCTTGAAGTTCCTCCTGATCCAGAAGGGGAAGACCGTGTTGTGGAGGAGTGTTCTGGTCTCATCGCTGATGTCATAGGGAAAGAGCTGCCGGTACGGGGTAGAGAAGAGCTCGCCCCAGATCATGGTCCCGTGGGAGTCGGGATAGAGCACAACGCCGATCTCCTTGGTCGTGGTCGTGCCCGCAATGAGGTCGTCTTTCCGGATGACGGGCAGCTTGTTCTCCATGAGGTACTTGAAGGCATGGCCCTGCCGCAGCTCCGGGAACCAGGGCCGGCCGTCTTTCTGCGATTCGAACCCGTTCTCCTTGAACCACTTGGTGAGCAGCAGGGGCCGCTCATGGCAGATCACCGGCTTGACGGTAAAATGGATGTCGAGAAATCTCTGGAGTCTGGGGAAGTCCTTCAGGGAATACTTCGAAAGGTACGGATCTTCTTTGATATACACAACACCAGGTTCTCCTGAAACGGCTTTGAGCTGCCTGCCCGCCTTTGACAGGGGCTTGGGCGCCTCACCGACAGGGAGCCCCGTGCAGGACCCGGAAAGGCGCTCTTTTGCCTGTTTCTTCATCATCTGGATCTGCTTTCCCTTCACGAAGAGCGAGATGAAGAAATTGAAGAGCTGGGCATACACGAGGTTTCCCTTTACGATCAGCTTGTTCTTGAGGATGAGGTTGAGGATCTCGTTGGGAGGAAGGGATGTCATATCCTTCAAGACAGCGTTGTCGCAGAACACCATCTCGGTATCGACCTTCTCGGGGATGCTCCCGTATACCCGTGCCTTGCCGTCCCGGAAAGAGATCGCCTGCTCTACATTTCCTTTCTCCGTGCGCAGACCGATCGTGAAGTCGAGCCATCCGTCATCGGTCTTAAGGTATTTTCTGAAGCTTGGAAAGAAGTTGAAATGAAATGCCATTGTCTGCAGGGCGATGCGGGTAAGGGTATTTGCCATGTCCCTCTTGTGCATAACGACCTCCTTTGTATCTCAGGTCCGCCGGTCCTGATGCGTCCGGCCTCGGTTATTCATAAATTCAAAGCCACACGGCACGGTCCGGATTCAACCCTGTCTGATCGTGCGAGGGTCAACGCCTGTCCGCGAATCACGGACAGGCCGGAAGCGGCATCTTGAGCTGGCTGCCGCAGTTCACAGGGCACCCCTTCTGCCGAGAGCGGCTTTCCTTGCCGTGCCGGCGGTGGTCATACTCGAGAGAATCGGATCGAGGATATCTCTGGCGATCCGTTCAACAACCTCCTCGGGCTGATCGTCAACCTCGGGGAGAACCCTGCTGTTGTACAGGGATATGATTCCGTGGAGGGTGCTCCAGATTTTGATGACGATGTACCTGATTTGATCCGGGGGCATGCAGCTCGTTTCCCGCACCATCTCCTTCAGTCCCAGGGATGCGATGTCGATGAGCTTCAGCGCTGTCTGCTTTTCGAAATACGCCACCGGCTCGATCTCCGTTCCCACGTAATCCCGGTATTTCGGCGCATCCGAGGTGAACATGATGTTGTAGTAGTGAGATTGATTCAGTCCGAAATCGATATACGCCCTGATCATTTCCTCGAGCTTCCGGGCAGGGTCGGCGGCTGTTTCGAAGATGCTCGCCAGACGCTGGTAGAGCATATCGAACCCCTTCGTCAGGATCATGAGGTAGAGCTCGTCCTTGTTTGAATAGTAATGGTAAATCGTGGTGGCGCTCATACCCAGGCGGGATGCGAGTTTTCTCATGCTGAAGGAAGCGAACCCGCGCTCGGAGATAAGGGAGAGGGCCTCCTCGAGGATTTTTTCCCGGATGAGCTCCCTGTCTTCTTGACTCCGTGCAACCTTTGGCATATAGATACCTTTTAGAAAGATAACGCTGTTAAGTTAACAGTGTTATATTAACAATGAGGTCCGATGAAGTCAAGGAGAGCCGGCAAAAAATCATCCCGTATTGGAGGCATAAGGAGGGCGTATGAATCGAGGGTATATGGGAAAGGTTCTCATGGTAGATCTCTCGAGAGGACAATTCAAAGAGGAAACGGTTCCAGACGAGGTCTACGAGAAGTATCTCTCGGGCTTGGGGCTGGCAGCGTATCTCCTGTATGACAGGATCCCTGAAGCCGCCGACCCTCTCGGGCCCGACAATATCCTCGGCTTCGTATCCGGACTGCTGACCGGGACCGGCAGCCTCTTTGCCGGAAGGTGGATGGTGGTCGGAAAGTCTCCCCTGACCGGGTCATGGGGCGATGCCAATTGCGGGGGCTCCTTCTCCCCCGCCATCAAGAGATGCGGCTACGACGGGATATTCTTCACCGGAATAAGCGACAAGCCGGTCTATCTCCTCGTGAAGAGAGGCAGGGTCGAGCTCAAGGACGCCTCCTCCCTCTGGGGCAAGGACGCCATCGAGACCGAGGAAATGCTCCAGGAGGAATACGGCCCGAGCGCCAGGACCGCCGTCATAGGGCCGGCAGGCGAGCGCCTTTCCCTGATCTCGGGCATATGCAACGACAAGGGCAGGATTGCCGCTCGATCGGGCCTCGGCGCTGTCATGGGATCGAAGAAATTGAAAGCCGTGGTCCTCGACGGGAACAGGAGGATTCTTCCCTATGATCGCGATGCCGTGCACAAGCTGAGCAGGAAGTGCAACAAGTGGGTTCGATTCCAGCTGCCTCTCGGTCCGAGCATTGTCGTGGGACTTCTCGGAACCCTTCTGCGGATACTTCCTACTGCCATGGCCCAGGACGGTCTGATCTACAAGATGATCCTCCGTCAGTGGGGCACCGGGGGTTTGAACCAGATGTCGCCGGAATGGGGGGATTCTCCCATCAAGAACTGGAGGGGGAGCAGTGCCGACTGGCCTCTGAGGAAATCGAGATCGGCCGATCCGGACAAGATCAACAAGTCCGAGTTCATCAAGTATCACTGCTACTCGTGCCCTTTGGGGTGCGGGGGAAAATGCTCGATGACCGGCAAGTACACGGAGACGCACAAGCCCGAGTACGAATCGGTCCTGGCCCTCGGAGGACTGTGCCTGAACGAGGATACGGACAGCCTCTTTCTTCTCAACGAGATGCTCAACAGGGGCGGAATGGATACGATATCCGCCGGCGCCACAGTCGCCTTTGCCATGGAATGCTATGAGAAGGGAATCATCACCAGGGAAGATGCCGACGGCCTCGATCTGAGATGGGGAAACTCATCGGCCATGATCTCCTTGGTTCACAAGATGATCAACCGCGAGGGCATCGGCGACATCCTGGCCGATGGCTCGAAGCTGGCTGCAGAGCGGATCGGACGGGGCGCCCATCAGTGCACCGTTCATGCCGGAGGCCAGGAGCCGGCCATGCACGACAGCAGGCAGGACCCGGGCTTCGGCGTGCACTATTCCGTCGAGCCCACACCGGGAAGGCACACCATAGGTGCGCAGCTCTACTACGAGATGTACCAGCTCTGGAAAAAGGTGCCCGGGCTCCCGAAAAAATGGCCTTTCCAGATCTACCACAAGAACAGGAAGTACGTCGCCTCAGAGGAGCACGCCAAGGAAGCGGCTGCATGCAGCAAGTACATGAACATAATCAACGGCGCCGGTCTATGCATGTTCGGCACCTTCCTCGGGGTCACGAGGACGCCCACCTTCGACTGGCTGAACGCGGTGACGGGATGGAACAAGAAACCCGAGGAATACATGGTCATAGGCGAAAGGATCCAGACTTTGAAACAGGCGTTCAATATCAAGCAGGGGATTGACCCCCAGGCGAACAAGCTGAGCGGTCGCGCTCTGGGAGCTCCTCCCCAGGCAGCGGGAGCGAACAAGGGGAGGTCTGTCCCGATCGAGAAGATGATGGGTGACTACTGGAGTCAGTTCGGATGGGATCCGTCAACGGGAAAACCTACGAAGGCTTCGCTCTCGAGGCTCGGAATCGAGACGAAATGCGTGGAGGGGTCTGATGCCGTATAGAATAACCAGCGACTGCAACGGATGCGGGGCATGCGCCAAGATCTGCCCTGCCGATGCCGTTTCCGGGGGTAAAAAAGAGGCTCACACTATCGATGAGGCCCTGTGCATAGAATGCGGTGCGTGCGGACGGGTGTGCCCCAAGGGGGCAGTACTGGACGGAGCAGGCAAGCTCTGTGCAATGGTGAAGCGCTCGCTGTGGAGCAAGCCCGAATTCGACATTGGTCTGTGCATGTCGTGCAACATGTGCATCGACGCCTGCCCGGTCCATTGCCTTGCCTTGGGCGGGCCCAAAGGCGGGAAGGACCTCCATGGGTATCCATACCTCAAGAACGGCAAGGCCTGCATCGGGTGTGGTTTTTGCGCAGAGGAATGCCCTGTGGAAGCCGTTGCCATGAAGGCCCCTGAAGCGCAGGATGCTCGGGCATCCCTCGTCGAGGAGAAGAAGGTCGTCTGAGAGTCGGTCCGATACGAAGGCAGAGCCGTTCCGTCATTTCGCTCCCGCAGTCGGGTCTCTCCGCGGCAGGAGGCAGGATCAGTAGAGGATTGCCGTGAGGAAGTAGTCGGCGATAAGTATGCTCACGGATGAGATCACGACCGAATTGGTCGTCGATTTTCCGACCCCTTCCGCACCGCCCGAGGTCGTGTACCCTTTGTAGCACCCCACGATGGAGAAGATCAGTCCGAAGCAGGTGGCCTTCGTGAGGCCAGACATGAGATCGGAAAAATATACGTATTGTTCTATCTTGGACATGAACACGCCTTGATCTATCCCGAGGAGGATGACCCCGACGAAATAAGAACCCACCACCCCGATGGCATCGAAAGCCAGGGCGAGCATGGGCATCATGGCGATTGCAGCTAGAATGCGGGGAATGACGAGATACTGGTACGGGTTCACCCCCATGACCGTCAGGGCGTCGACCTGCTCCGTCACCCGCATGGTACCGATCTCTGCAGTCATGGCTGATCCTGCCCGGGCCGTCACCATGAGGGCGGCAAGGACAGGGCCCAGCTCTCTGAAAAGGCCGAGCGCGGTCGTGGAGCCAACAAGTGATTCTGCACCGAACATGCTGAACCCGTGGTATGTCTGGAGCGAGCCCACCATGCCCGTGAATACTCCGGTGAGCAATACCACCGTGGTTGAACGCACCCCGATGAACTCCATCTGCTTGAAGAGCTGGCCGAAGTAGAATGGAGGCCTGAGCATCCACGTGAACATGTGGTAGGAGAAGAGGGCGAGACTTCCAACCTCGTCGAGGAGCTTGAGGGTGAACTGCCCGATGTATTCAAAAAGCTTCATATCTTTTTACGGCTGCTGTGTCTTGACCCTGCTGATTGCATCGAGCCATCCATTGTAGAGAGTCTGCCTTGACTCGTCGGTTATCCGGGGGAGGAACCGTTTGTCGGATTTCCTTAAACGCTTGATGTCCTGGCCCGGCTTCCAGAACCCTGTTGCGATCCCGGCAAGGAATGCGGCGCCCATGCCGGTGGATTCGATATACTGCGATCTGTCGATCGGGAATCCTGTGATATCGGCCTGGAACTGCATGAGAAAATCGTTCAGGCTCGCGCCGCCGTCGACCTTGAGGTCGGAAAATGCCATGCCTGTCGATTCCTCGAAAGCGCTGACGAGATCCTTTACCTGGTAAGCGATGCCCTCGAGGGCTGCCCGGACGATGTGGGCTTTTGTCGTGCTTCTGGTAAGCCCGAGGATCGCTCCCCTCGCATACATATCCCAGTAGGGGGCACCGAGGCCTGCAAACGCAGGGACCATGTATACGCCGTGGGTGTCCTCGACGCTCGAGGCGATCCGGGCCGTCTGTGACGCATTTTCGATCAGGCCCAGGCCGTCCCTCAGCCACTGTATCACTGCCCCGGCAATGAAGATGGAGCCTTCGAGCGCATAGCAGGGCTTCCCATTCTCATCGCACGCGAGGGTGAGGATGAGGCCGCTCTTCGGAACGACCTTCGTATCGCCGACATTGAGCAGGAGAAAGCAGCCGGTGCCGTAGGTGTTCTTGGCCTCACCTTCGAGGAAGCACCCCTGACCGAAGAGTGCTGCCTGCTGATCTCCGGCAATGCCGGAAATGGGTATCGCACCCCCGAGGATTTCAGGATCGGTGTTTCCGATGATCTCTGCAGAGTTCACGACCTCGGGAAGGATCTCCGGAGGGATGTCCAGAAGGGCGAGGATATCCCTGTCCCACTTCTTCTCATGGATGTTGAAGAGGAGGGTCCTCGAGGCGTTCGTATGGTCGGTGGCATGGATCCTTCCCCCGGTGAGCTTGGCGATGAGCCAGGTATCGATCGTTCCGAATGCGATCTCGCCTTTTCGTGCCCGGTCTTTGAGCCCGGGAACGTTATCGAAGAGCCATTTCACCTTTGTTCCGGAAAAGTATGCATCGATGATCAGCCCGGTTTTTTCCTGGAAGAGGGGCCCGTGGCCTCTTGCCTTCAGCTCGTCACAGATGGAAGCGCTCCGTCTGCACTGCCAGACGATGGCGTTGTGCACGGGCTTGATGGTATCCTTTTCCCAGAGGACCGTTGTCTCGCGCTGGTTGGTTATGCCGATTCCGATGATGTCGGAAGGCTGAATAGAAGATTCGCTTAAGGCCTGCTTCATGACCGAGAGCGTCGTGTTCCAGATCACTTCCGGATCATGCTCGACCCATCCGGGTTGGGGATAAATCTGGGGAAATTCGGAATATGCCTTCGCAGCGACCTTGCCGGATGCATCGATGAGCATTACCCTCGTTCCGGTCGTTCCCTGATCGATGGCCATGATGTACTTGTCCATGGATTAAACCTCCCCAATAGTTCGTAAGGCTACGCCGAAGCCCTTCAGGTCATTGTAGAGATCCGACATGGGCAGTCCGATCACATTCGTGTAGGATCCCTCGATACTCTCGATGAAAAGAGATCCGATCCCCTGGAGGCCATACGAGCCGGCTTTGTCCATGGGCTCTCCGGTGGAGATGTACCACGTGATCTCTCCATCGCTCATGGGGCGGAAATAAACCCTTGTCCGGATTACCCTCGTTATGGATCTCGTCTCATGAGTGATCGTATACCCCGTATACACCTCATGCATCGCCCCTTGCAAGAGCCTGAGCTGAGAGAGTGCATCAGAGGCATCCGCAGGCTTTCCGAGGATTCTGCCGCGAATGACGACAACGGTGTCGGCTGCGATGATGAGCGCCTGCCGGTTTGAATGGTGGATGGAATGCGCCTTGTCCCTGCTGATCCGGGAGCAGTATTCTCCAGGCTCTTCGCCGCCCAAGATTGACTCGTCGACCTCAGGCACCTTTGTCTCGAAATCCACTCCGAGCCGGGAAAAGAGTTCCTTCCTCCTGGGAGAACCTGATGCCAGTATGATCTGCATGGACAGACACACTATGCAAAATAAGGGAATCTGTCAACGAAAGGCGTTTGGAATCAGGTACGTTCGCTCTTGAAACGGGGAGCCGGCGTCTGCGTCCGACGGTAACCCTTCAGGGAGTTCTTGTTCTTCCTGATCACCCCGATTGTCTCGGAAAGCTCGGATGCGTCTTTCCTGAGATCGGACACGAGGCCGGTCTGGATCTTCTGGATTTCCTTGAGCAGGGAGAGGCTTGCCTGATCGATTCCTGCGGACCCCAGGCCCGAGAGCAGATCATCCACACGGGCCTGCAGCAGCACGGATACCTTCGTGAGCCTTGTGAATTCCTCAAGGTTTCCCTGCGAGAGTGCTTCACCTTGTTTAAGGCTCAGAGAATGCCATCCTTTCAGGTGTTTGAGGATGTTTTCCTTATTATTTTCTCCCATGACTCCCTCAGCTCCTGAAGATAGCCGACGACTTCGTCCACTGCATCGAGATTCCTGTGGTAATCAGCATCGATAATGCGGCGTATCATGTAATTATACAGGGCTTCCAGATTGTAAGCGATTTCCCCCGCATCGTAGTTCAGGCCGTTGACAAGCTCCCAGATGAGGCCTTGCGCTTTGGTGAAAGCATCTGTCCTCGTTTCCTCGTCATTGTCCTGCTGGGCCTTCTTTGCTTTTTTCAAAAAGGTTATGGCGCCCTCATAGCAGATCAGGATCAGGCTTCCCTGATCTGCCGTCTGGATCTGTGTTTTCTTGTAGGTCTCATAACCCATGGCATTAAAACTCATCATTCATCCTCCCGCACCAAACTGCTAAGGATGTTATCGGAATTCGTATTTTTTTCTTGAAGGGAGCTTCCCCGTATCCTTTGACCATTTTTATTGGGGGGACCGTATATCGGAGAAGACGGGCTTTGAGGATGAGCCCCGATACTTCACAAAGGTGGGGCCTGCCTCGGACGGTCACGCAGGCCTCCGTGCATTCATAGCTTATAGGGACGGGGCTCCATCCGGCATCGGAGCTTATGGCTACAACGCCGCGAGGGCGTTCTTGATCCTGTCCAGCCCGTTGATGATATTTTCATCCGAGGTTGCAAAGGAGAGCCTCAGGTGGTCAGGTGCTCCGAACTCATCTCCTGGGACTACTGCCACGAGTGCGTTTTCCAGGAGGTATTTCGTGAGACCGCTTCCGCTCCCGAACCTGTCGATATATCCGTGGATGGAGGGAAAAGAGTAGAAGGAGCCCTGAGGCGGAATGACATCGAAGCCGGGAATCTCTTTTATCTTTGATACGATGAGGTCTCTGCGCTTCTGGAATATCTTCCTTCTTTCTTCGACGATCGACTGGTCGCCGGTCAGCGACGCGATCGCTCCCTGCTGGGCAAAGCTCGTGGGGTTCGATGTGCTCTGGCTCTGGAGGCTCGTCATGGCCTTGATCACGGCTTTGTCCCCGATGCAGTAGCCGATCCTCCAGCCGGTCATGGCATAGGTCTTCGAAGAGCCGTCAACGATGAAGGTGCGCTTTGCAATCTCCGGGGAGATCATGGCCATGGAGAAGAACTCGATGCCGTCGAAGATGATTTTGCGGTAGATATCATCGGAAATGATCACCATGTCGTTTTCGACGCACAGGGAGGCTATCTTTTCGAGCTCTTTTTTCTCATGGATCATGCCGGTGGGATTCGACGGCGAATTGATGATGATCCCTCTCGTCCTCGGCGTTATGGCTTCTTTCACTATGTCTGCGGTGAGGTGCATCCCGTTTTTCCGGGTATCGACGATGACGGCCTTAGCCCCGGTCATCTCCACCATGGGAGGATAGGAAACCCAGTAGGGGGCCGGGCAGATGACCTCATCACCGCCTTCGAAGAGCGTATAGAAGAGGTTATAGAGGCTGTGCTTGGCCCCGCAGGAGACGATGACGTTTTCAGGGGTATACTTCAGTCCGTAGTCAGACTCCACATTCGAGCAGATCGCAGCTTTGAGCTCCGGGGTTCCTGCAACGGGCGTATATTTGGTTTTGCCCTTCTTGAGGGCTTCGATCGCTGAATTCTTTATGTCTTCGGGCGTATCGAAGTCGGGCTCTCCTGCTCCGAAGCCGATGACGTTCTTTCCCTGCGACTTCAGTTCGTTTACCTTCGCCGTGATAGCCAGGGTGGGGGATGCGGGGATGTTGGAAACGAGCTTCGAAATTTTCATTCTCAAGTTCTCCTTTTGCTTGCTTCACGCTCTTTCATCTGGGGGAATTTTTCCCTTAACTTTTCAAGTGCAGGCTGGGGTACGAGGCCTTCGACAGATCCCCCGGCCGCGGCGGTCGCCTTGACGATGGTGGAGCTCACGAAGAGATGGTTGTAGTCCGTCATGAGGAAGAAGGTCTCGATCTTGTCGCACAGACGCCTGTTCATGAGCGCAAGCTGGAGCTCCATCTCGAAGTCGGATATTACCCTGAGTCCCCTGAGGATCGCGCATGCCTTTTTCCTGAGGAGATAGTCAACGAGCAGTCCCTCGAAGATGTCGACCTCGATCCTCGGGTCGTCCCCGATGGATTCCCTGATCATCTCGTATTTTTCCTCTGTGGTGAAGAGGTCCTGCTTGAGAGGGTTTCGGCCGATGGCTATGACGACCTTGTCGAAGACGCACAGGCCACGGTAAACGATATCCAGATGGCCGTTCGTAATCGGGTCGAAAGAGCCGGGGCAAACCGCTATCTTCCTGCTCATGATTCATCCCTCATGATATACGTGATCATGGTGTCTCCATACGTGCGGATTTTCCACGGATGAAACGGAATCGGTTCATCGGGTGAGTGCTCGATTACCAACACGCCTCCAGTTTTAAGGAGCCTATATACACGAGGTGCCAATTGAGAGGCAAGCCCTTTGTTATAGGGCGGATCCATGAAGATTACATCGAATTTGTCTTCACATTTCTCAACGAAAGAACGAACGTCGGATTTGACGACTTTCGCCTGCTCGTTAGCCTTGAGAGCCAGGAGATTCCTTTGGATCGTATCTATGCACACCCGGGATGAATCGACGAAGGTGACCTCTTCGGATCCTCTGCTCAATGCCTCTATCCCGAGGTTGCCGCTGCCGGCGAACAGATCGAGGACGCATGTGCCGGTGAGATCGAAAGGGAGGGTCGAGAATATCGCCTGCTTTACCCGGTCGGTCGTGGGCCTGACGCCTCTGGCCGGGCATTCGATCCGTCTGGAGCCATACCTGCCTGCGCAGATCCTGATAGACATAAGGGATTAGGATAGGGAACATTGCAGTTCCGGTCAATATGTATCGAACTCGAGAAAGCCTTTTTAGCCTGCGGGAGATTCGATCTCGGCGATGATCCTCTTCACCGCCTCGACAGGGTCGGGCGACTTGCTGATGGGCCTGCCGATGACCATGAGGTCTGCTCCGGCATCGATTGCCTCCCTCGGGGTAGCAATCCTCTTCTGATCGCCTGCCTCGGACCACTGTGGCCTGACACCGGGCGTGATGACCACGGTGTCTTCCCGCACCCTTGCCCGGACGAACGGGAGGTCGGCAGGCGAGCATACGATCCCGTCTATGCCTTGGCCGACTGCGAGGTCGACCAGACCGCTCACCTGATCCTGGAGAGACCTGTCGATCCCGAGGGTGGGGAGGTCGTCCCGGCCGAGAGAGGTCAGCACGCTCACGCCGATGATCTTGGGCCTGGGTAAACCGCGGGACCGGGACTCCTCTTCCGCTGCCCGGAGGGCAGCCCTGATCATCTCGGAACCGCCGGATATATGGACGGTCATCATCTCGGCCTTCAGACTGACGGCGGATCTCACGGCCCCGGCAACGGTATTCGGGATGTCGTGAAATTTGAGGTCGAGAAAGCACCTGAATCCTGATGAGGTTATGAGCTCGACCACCTCAGGCCCCGCTGCAGTGAAAAGCTCCAGCCCTACCTTAAACCATCCGACATGCCGGCCCAGCTTCTCGACCCACATGCGCGCCGCTTCCATATCTCCTACATCGAGGGGGAATATTATCCGATCTCTTGCAGCCATGGTATCCTTCCAGCCATTTCCGTGCGTGAGCATCTGGTTGCATCAATGATGCTCTGGACATCCTTTACAGCCTGCCCTATCACGCCGTTAACGACAATGTAATCGTACATTTTCCAGCATCTGAGCTCCTCGCGGGCATTCTTCAGGCGCAGGGAGAAGCTCTTTTCATTTTCCGTTCCCCGATGTTTGAGCCGCTTTGCCAGCTCATCGATGCTGGGAGGTATGATAAATACATAAGACCCGGTGAAACCTCTTTCTCTTGCCTGTCTGACGCCTTGGACATCGATGTCGAAGAGGATGTGCTTGCCCTCCTTCTCGTAGCGGCTGACCCAGTCAAGCGAGGTTCCATATGTATGATCGTGTACCTGCGCCCATTCGAGGAATACGCCCTTCGAGACCATCTCCTCGAACTCCTGCGGTGAAATGAAATAGTACTCTCTCCCGTGCATTTCCTCTGGCCGGGGCTTCCTTGTCGTGTACGAAACCGACAGGACGATGTCCGGATTGCGCTTCAGGACTTCAGAGATGATGGTGGACTTGCCGACCCCTGAAGGGCCGGAGATGAATATTCTCACTCCTTCTCCTTGGGAACCTCTTTGACTGCTCCTCCGTCGGAGAGCCTGTTGGATATGGTTTCTGCCTGAATGGCGCTCAGGATGACATGGGAGCTGTCCGTAATGATGATGGATCTCGTCTTTCTCCCCTGCGTTGCATCGATGAGCTGACCTCTCTCCCTGGCTTCCTCTCGGAGTCTTTTCATCGGGGAGGATGATGGATTTACAATAGCGATGATCCTCGAAGAGACGACACCGTTATTGAATCCGATGTTCAAAAGTTTCGTATCATGCTTGCCCATAAAAACGCTCCTTTCTCTATTAGAAGATATCAAGCCTATTCGATGTTCTGAACCTGTTCGCGGATTTTCTCGACCTCTGCCTTTGCATCTATGACATCATGGCTCAAAGCGGCGTCCTGGCTTTTCGAGCCGATGGTGTTGAGCTCACGGTTTATTTCCTGAAGGATGAAATCGAGACGTCTGCCGATCGAGGGCTCCGGGGAGGCAACGGCCTCCCTGAAGGAGACGATGTGGCTGTGGAGCCTCACGAGCTCTTCCGTTATGTCGGTTCTGTCTGCGATCAGGGCTACCTCCTGCTCGAGGCGGGTCTTGTCCACCATGTCGGCCTTTGATTCGAGGAGTTCATTCAGACGCATCACGAGGCGGTCCCGGTAGAGCTGCACCATGTCCTGTGAGCTGGCTTTCATCTTTTCACGAAGGGAATCCAGGTACTCGGTCCGTGCGCAAATGTCATCCTTGAGGCGTCTGCCTTCATCGGTTTTCATGCGTATGAAAGAATCCAGGGCAACCTTAATACCTTTCCTGACCAAGGTCCACTGTTCTTCGGCATCTCGAATGCTTTCAGACATGACTCCGGGGAGCATGAGGATGTCACGGAAATTCACTTCACCGCCGAAATGCTGGACCATCTGGACCAGATCATTGAAATAGGTCCGCGCCAGGTCCCAGTTGATGGACAGCCTTTCCTGAACGTCCGAGGAAACGATTCTCGACACGCTCAGCTCGACCTTTCCCCTGGCTATCTGCTCATTCACGAGATCCCGGACAGGTATCTCGAGGGCGGACAAATCCTTCGGGAGCCTCACCCGGATGTCCCGGTAGCGGTGATTGACCCCCTTTACCTCGATATGATATCCGTTTTCATCGGCCTGGCCGAATCCTGTCATGCTCCGGGGCATCTCAATTTCTCCTTATAGAGGTTTCTCAATTCGTTAAAGATGCTGATCAGTTCGGGTGAGGCGTAATCCGGATAGGTCCACGGGAGCGCTTGATACGAGTCTTTTTTGTATATGAGGGTGATCTCGGCCCAGATGCCCTTTCTCAGATAGATACGGTGGCTGTATGGTTTCGTCGTAGCAAGACAGATATTTTCCATGCTCAGTATCCCGGGATCGAGGTTTACGGTTCTCTTGCCGCCGGCCTTCAGCATGTCCTCGATTTCATTTGACCTGGTTTTCGCCTCGGGAAGGCAATCCCTCTGCGCGAGGATATCGAAGGCCAACAGGACCCGGTAGAGAGGAGAGCCCATTTCTTCTCTGTAATACGAGGTGAAGCTGAAAGGGATCGGCTCTGATTGGTAACCGGCCCTGCCATAGGTTTCCTTGAGGGCGGCGATCGCTTTATCCGCCATGGCGGAATCGCCGAACAGGACGCTGGAAAAGAGCATGACCTCACAGGGCAGTGCTGGTATACCCACCGGCTTCCTCCCTGCATATCCGGTACAGCTTGTCCCACGGTACGCTTGCAGCACCGACTTCTGCGACGACGAGACCGGCGGCCGTGTTTGCAATGACGGCGGCTTCCCTGGGAGTGGCTCCCGATACGAGCGCCAGGGTGAAGCATGCGATCACCGTATCTCCGGCCCCGGTCACATCATAGACGGCCCTTGCCATGGCAGGGATATCGATCACCTCGTCAAACCTGTCGAACAGGCTCATCCCGTGCTCTCCCCGGGTGACAAGGACCATATCGCAGGGAAGGGTCGTCTTGATTCTGCGGGCCGCCGTGAGAATGTCATCGTATGATTCTATCTTGATGCCTGCACCGAAGCTCAGTTCTTTCGTATTGGGGGTGATGACGTCCACATTTCTGTAGAAGGAGAAGTTCCTCTCCTTGGGGTCCACGCAGACGAGCATGCCGCTTTCCTTCTTCATCGCGACCAACTCTTCGATGAGCTCCCTGCTCACGACACCCTTTGCATAATCGGATATGATGACGGCGTCGATCGAGCCGGCGGTGCCCCGTACCGAAGCGATGAGCTGATTCCTCAGGCCTTCTGTTATGAAGGTTCTGTCTTCCCGGTCGAGCCTGGCAATCTGCTGGGTATGAGCGATGATGCGGGTCTTTACGGTCGTTCCCTTCCGGGGATCCGTCAGGATGTGATCGGATGGGACGCCGATCTCCCTGAGGATGGAGAGGAGGATATCGCCTTGTGCATCGCTCCCTTTCACCCCGCCCATGAAGACCGATGCGCCGAGGCTCAGGAGGTTGTTGGCGACGTTGCCTGCGCCTCCGAGCTTGAACTTCTCCTCCTGCACATCGACCACGGGCACCGGGGCCTCGGGCGATATCCTTTCGACCTTGCCCCAGATATAATGGTCAAGCATGAGATCCCCGATGACCATCACGGTCTTTTTCTTCATGCCCTCGAAAATGGATTCCAGTTTGCCTTCCTCGATCATCAGCATTTGGTCACTATGAGAAATATACGATTAGTTGTCAAGAAAAAGAGCATTTACGAAATATTGGGCATTGAACGGCTGGAGATCATCCATATCTTCTCCGATGCCGATATATCGGATCGGAATTTCAAATTCGTTGGCAATCCCCACGATAACGCCGCCTTTCGATGATCCGTCGAGCTTCGTCATGGCGATGCCGGTTATGCCCAGCGCATTGTCGAACTGCCTGGTCTGCTCGATGGCATTCTGCCCGATGGTGGCATCGAGCACGATGAGGATCTCGTGGGGCGCGCCGGTGAGCTTTTTATCCAGAACGCGCTTGGTCTTCTTGAGCTCTTCCATGAGGTTTTCTTTGGTATGAAGTCTTCCGGCCGTATCGATGATCAATACGTCATGACCCCTCGACATGGCAGCCTGAAGCCCGTCGAATGCGACAGACGACGGATCGGCCCCCTCGTGGGATTTGACGAAATCCGCACCGACCCGGCCTGCCCAGTGTTCGAGCTGCTCGATGGCGGCTGCACGGTAGGTGTCCCCCGAGGCTATGATCACGGATTTGCCCTCGCTCTTGAGCCGGTGTGCGATCTTGGCGATGGTGGTCGTCTTGCCCGAGCCGTTCACGCCGGTAACCATGATGACAAAGGGTTTGACATCTTCGGGTATGGTGAGAGGGTTCTCCCGTTTCTTCAGTATGGCGGAGATCTCTGTCTTGATGGCCTCCATAGCCTGGCCTGCATCGCTGATGCTGTCCGCATTCTTCTGGATGTACTCGAAAATGGAGTACGCGGTCCTCACCCCGATGTCCGTACCCACGAGGGTTTCCTCAAGCTCCGTGAGAAGGCTGCCGTCGATGGCCTTCGACCGTTTGAATACCGAGGATATCCTGTCCACAAAGCCCTTGTGAGTCTTTGAGAGGCCCTTCTCCAGCTTCTCTTTCGGAGAGGGCACAGGTTTCTTCTCCGGTTTGGGGAGCACTTCCTGCTTTGGAGGAGCCTCCAATCTTTCCCGTGGAGGTACATGCTCGGGTATGGCGGGTCTCCTCGGGTGAATACCCGGGATCGGAAGTGCCCATGCATTGCAGAAAATTGCGGCCGTGAGATACGCCCATGAAGGGATGTCGACAGGCTCGATAAAGGGAAGGGCATTCCGGAGGTCTGCAACATATAAATAGAAGAATACGTAGCTTATTAAATAAATAATGTAATCATAGGTACTGAAGCGGTATTTCAACTCGTTCCTCCTTGAGAGAATATGGCTCGTCTTTCCTATCATAGGCGTTTCAAAAGAACAAGGTTAAGGATGTTGAGATTTATTGATAATTCTCGGTAAGTTCGTGTGCGCTGGTTGAGCATCACCCTCAGGATGCATATTTGTGAAATGTGAAATTGGGGTTGACAGGATAAAGGCAAAAATGTACCCTGATAAAGGTTAAAGTTAAACTTTAAGCTATGAGGCAAATACATAACGTTCGAGGAGGAGATCATGATAAAGACGGCCATCACCGAGATGTTCGGTATCAGGTATCCCGTTATCTGCGGAGCAATGATGTGGTTGTGCAAGCCAAGCCTGTGTGCGGCCATATCCAATGCCGGGGGCATGGGGAACCTGACTGCCGCGAATTACGAGACAGAGGATGACTTCAGGAAGGCTATTCGTGAGGTGAGGGAGCTCACGGACAAGCCCTTCATGATCGGGCTTACCCTGCTCCCGTCCATCCGGATAACCGGAGAGCATCACAAGATGTATGCCAGGGTATGTGCCGAGGAAAAGGTTGCGGGCATAGAGGTTTCCGGATCGCCCCTGGACAAGGTTGCGGGGAAAGACGGGGTCGCGATGCTCAAAGATGCAGGGGTGAAGCTCTTCCACAAGGTAGGCTCGGTGCGTCATGCTCTGCACGCCAAAAAGGCCGGATATGATGGGGTTTATGCCGCCGGTTTCGAGGAAGGCGGACATCCCCTGGATGACGATGTCACCACGATGGTTCTCACGCCGAGGATCGTCGATTCTGTAGACCTTCCGGTAGTCACCGTCGGTGGGATCGCCGATGGGAGGTCTCTGGCAGCCGCGCTTACCCTGGGCGCCCAGGGAGTCATGATGGCAAGCAGGTTCATCGCAACTACGGAATGTGAAGTCCATGACAATATAAAAAAGGAGATCATCGCACGGCAGGAGTTCGAGACCACGATGATCTGCAAAAGTCTCGGGCTCCAGGGGAGGGCCCTGAAGAACAGGGTCAGCTCTGATGTGCTCGAGCTCGAGAGGAAGGGCGGGGGTCTGGATCAACTCATCCCATTGATCTCCGGAACGAGGATCAAAGAGGCCTGGGAAAAGGGGCTCGTTGACGATGCCCCTCTCATGGTGGGCCAGTCCATAGGGCACATTCACGGCATCGTGAGCTGCAAAGAGCTCCTCGATACCATGCATGATGAAGCGGTTGCGCATATGAAGAGGGCAATGAGCCTCGTCCAGTAAGTTGCCTAAGAATACAGGGGATGAAAGCCCTTGCGTCCTTGGCAGGTCTGCCTGGAAGATCAAAGAAAAAAACGGACGGATCACGAAGATCCGTCCGTTTCGCTTTCACTGTTTGACGCTTACGCTTCAGCCGGAGCAGATGACTTTTTCGTCGTTTTTGCCCTGGGTTTGGCTTTCGGCTTCTCGCTCTTCGAGGCTTGGGCCTTTTCAGGCTTTGCCTTCTTGGCCAGATTCAGTGAAATCTCTTCAGCCTCCCTTACCGTGCGTTCAATGACCTCTGCAACAGTAGGATTATCCTTGATGAGGCCGGTTGACTGGCCCACGGGGAGCACGCCGGTCGTCAGATCGCCGAACTCGGTTGCCACGCGGATGGCCTTGAAGGCGTTTGCCATGTAGGCAAGCTGCATGGCATTCTTCCATCCGGAGGCCAGTACGCCGATAAAGAGCTTGAAATAGGGCAGGTGAAGCTGTTGGGCAATGTCCTTTGAGTTGGTAAGGGCCTGGAACATCTTCTTGATGTTCAAACCCTCCCTGATGGCCCTCTTTGCTGCCTTGGTATTGAGCACCCTGCAGCCAAGTCCGTCAAATCGTGTGGAGTAAACGGTGTCGTATATATCCTTCTCGATCGAGAGGTTCTTGTACGTATCGTGGAGGGGGCTTTCCTGCGTTGTCATGAGCCGCGTGCCCATGGCAGCTCCGTCCGCTCCGAGGGCGAGAGCTGCTGCCAGGCCCCTTCCGTCCGCGATGCCGCCTGCGGCGATTATAGGAATGTTGACAGCGGAGGCGATGGCCGGTATCAGGCAGAACGTCGTTGCATCGCCGCCGTGGGCGGCAGCCTCGTGCCCTGTCACCAGGAGGCCGTCGCATCCATAGTCCTGCGCTCTCTTTGCATGCTTGTGGTTGACGACCGTGGCAATGACCTTTCCGCCGTACTGGTGGGCTGCATTGACGATCCAGTCGCCCTTGCCCAGGGAAAAGTTGATCACCGGCACCTTCTCATCGAGGGCAACCTGGGCATTCTCGGAAGCACCCGGGAAAAGGAGGGTCGCATTCGTTCCGAATGGCTTGTCGGTGAGGCTCTTGATCTCCCTGATCGCCTTTCTGGTCTGATCCGCATCGAGGGGACCTGTGGCCAGGATGCCCAGACCGCCGGCGTTCGATACGGCAGCAACCATTTTCGGAACGCTTATCCAGCTCATACCTGAGAGGACGATGGGATGCTGAATGCCTAACATTTCTGTAAGCCGTGTCTTCATACCTGACTCCTTATCGGATTGTGTTCCTGCCAACAGCCTGTTCGCAGACCCTGAAACATGATATAAAGATTGAAGTTAAACTACAAGGTTGTATAAGCGAACGGATAACCCTTGTCAAGGGAGCTTTTGTGCACGGGGGTGCAAAACACCCCGGTAAAAACCGTCCATCCAGGAGAACCGCAAGGCTGTGATGCATGCAGAACGTGGCTTCCGTATTGCAAACTATCTAACGATGACATCCACGCTCGGGTTGTAGACATCGTAATCAAATTTAGGGTATACCGGCGAATCCTTAACGGTTATCCTCACCTGGTAGATCCCCGGGCTGCTGAATGAGAAGGTATTATCAAAGTGGATATATTGCTTACTGCCGCTGCTCCGGAGACGAATCGAGGTCGCTGATTCCGCTGAGGGAGGATATGCCCAGGAATAGAAAAAGGGTGGATTGCCATAGGTAATCTCGGCACCCAAGGTAACCATATCCCATAGCGGTGCACTGATACTGTCTCTGGGCATGAGAACCGTGTTCCCGGGTCCGAAGATGTTCACTGCCACGGGTTCGTCATAAGGTGAATAAGTGTTTAACGAACTGTCGAACACGGTTATGAGCCTCTGGTCATTGTACTCTTTTCTGATTGAATCCGATGCATTAAATTGCAGGACGTAGTTTCCGGGGGCCAATCCGGTGATAATCCCAGAAGGATCGGGACCACGGTATAATTCAATTCCCTGGTCATTTTCCAGGATCCATTCCATGAAATACGGTTCAGTCCCTCCGTAGGCCAACCCGACGATGGGGAAGGACTGCCCCTGGAAAAGGACTACATCCGCTACGGGCTTCCGTATCTCAGCCGAGAAGGGTATATTCTGAGCAGCAGCCTCTTCCTGCTCGATTCGTATGAGCGTCTCCTCAAAATGGATAAGAGCACTGCCGGCTGAGACGATGGATCTTTCTTCTGGTATGGGTTTTTTGTTTTCCGGGAATACCCCTTCTGCATTGAGGGCTTCGAACATAACCTGTACTTCAGGAATGCTCTCCAGACTGGGTGCATCGAAGTCTATGGACTCGAAGTTGGCAAGGACATTTCTCACTTCCTCTGTGATGAGGATACCGTTTTCGGGCTGGGCGTCATTGTCGAGTGATTGGAGAAACTGGCAAATATTTATGACTGCGTTGTTGTTCGTATCCACAGCCCCGGGAACCAGGTCAATGGGGGTGACGGTCCTCTGCGCCTGGGCAGACCCGAGGACTACTCCTCCGATTGAGAACGTGACTTCCTCCCCCGGCTGGTAGATGAATGACCCGGGAACATCTGACATGAGTATCCCGTCAAAACCGGTGATATGGCTCCAGTGAGGCGTCGAGTATTCAACGCCCGTAACCGCACTGTCGAGGAATCTCCCGGTCTGCGCATCCAGCGGTGTGATATGGGGAGGAGACCCGTGGCCGCTTCCGCTCGAACAATTCGTGAGAAGGCACGTTAGGATGGCGCAGACCATGACTGCAAAGAATCTGGAGAAGTTCATTCAATCCCCCAACTTGTTCTCATATGCCTTGAAAAAAATTATCCTTCTCCATATGCCCTATCTGGAGAAGGAAAAGTAAAATGTACTGATAAATAAAATCACCTCGTGTTCGACCTCCTTTATATCATGACACATCATCAATATGCCGTAAAAGAGCCCTTCGAGAGGTTTGAACCGGATATCATCAATATAAGTATACTAAAAAGAACTAGCAAAAACCATGCAATGAGCGTGCATCAAGTATATCAACAGGTTACCGGAAAACTCCATAAAAAATTTTTAAGGATAGTAAATCTTTTCCCATATCGTGGAAGAAACTTATCCCTTTCCATTCGATCATTGGTGATTTCAAACGCTTCCGGTCAATTCTCCGCAGCAAGCCGCGGAATAGGGGTTCGGGGTTTGCTTGGGATTCATACCCGTGATTGCTCAAATCCTGAAGAATTCACTTGCCCAGGCTTTTTCGAATTGTTTGCTCTATCCTTCTCTGGAAGAGCCTCCGGAGGACATAGGCCCTTATGTAATCGGCCATCATCGAAATCTCGGTGGTTATCTTGATGTTTTCTTTCGTTGATTTTCCCTGGACAGCCTTTTTCCTGAGCGCTATTTCCCTGTCGACGATCTTTTCTCCCAGCTCGATGTAGAACTTCAGCTCTCTGATGTCCTGCCCGAAATCAAAGATCTTTTTCAAGACGTCCCTGGCAAAACGCACATCCTCCTGGTTGTAAAAAACCTCATTCTTTTCGTGGATATAGGGCATGAGAAGGCCTGACTTGAGCGCCTGATTCAGCTCTTCTTCGCTGAGGCCGGAGGTTTTCAGGAGCTCCCTCTTGTCAATGAGTGTGGCAGGGATATCCGCATGGGTTCCGAACACTGCATCTTCAATTGCCTCGGCTTCCACCAGGCTCAGCCCTTCGTCCATCCTCCGGAGGATATTTCTGATCACGGCCAGGGGAAAATACTTTTTCTCCTGCAGATGCCTGATGGCCTGGATCTTCTCGATACAGCCCTCATCGTAATAGGCCATGCTCTTGTTGACCTTCGTCGGTTCGGGAAGGAGACCCTGTCTCACATAGTAGCGTATGGTCGAAGGCGGCACGCCGCTTCTCTTCGCGATTTCCCCGATCTTCAGTTCCATCCGGCTCTCCTTTTAAGCATGAAGTGAAGCTATAAGCAGTGTATAAACCATCACCTCCCTCATGTCAAAGGAGAGATTGACAGCATCGCCTTACTGTTTCCGGTAATATCTCATGGCCTGGGGAACGAGCTCTTTGAGCTTCCTGATGCGGTCCTGATCCGCTGGATGGGTCGAGAGAAAAGCCGGGGGCGACTGCTTGTCGGATTTGCTCAGCATCCTCTCGAAAAAGGCGGGGGCCGCATTGGGATCATATCCTGCCTTTGCCATGAGAACTATCCCCAGCTCATCGGCCTCGTACTCCTGCTTCCTGCTGAAGGGCAGGATAACACCGACGGTGCTCGCTAGACCGTACCCTGTATTGATGGCCTGCACGGCCTGCGGGCTTCTGTTCGCTATGGCAACCTGAAGGCCCTGCTGCCCGAGCTGGACGAGAAGCTGCTGGCTCATCCGTTCCCCTCCGTGGCGGGCAATGGCATGGGCTATCTCGTGGGCCATCACGAAGGCAAGCCCGGATTCATCCTTGGTGTAAGGCAGTATCCCGGTGTATACTGCAACCTTGCCGCCGGGAAGGGCAAAGGCGTTAGCTGTTTTATCGTCTTGTATAACAGTGAACTGCCATTGGTATTCAGGTTTGCCTGCTACTGCAGCAATCCGGGAGCCGATGCGATTCACCATGGCATTTACCTGCGGGTCCTGCGATATCTTGACCTTGTCCTGGGAGAGGACTTGCTGGTATGCCTGGTCGCCCAGGGCTATCTCCTCCTGCTCAGAAACGAGCATCAGCTGGGTCCTGCCGGTTCCCGGTACGGTGGCACAGCCGAAAAAGGCGGCTCCAAACACGAAGAGAAACAAAAAAGGCAGATACCTGTGGAACTTCCCCGAATGCTCATTCACCCTGCATATGGAATACATAGATCGATACCTCCCATACATTAACCTGTTTTCCATAGTCTGCTCATGGCTGATACCATATATGTCTCGTAATAGATATGGTAACCCCGGCTTGAATGCAATTCAATTATGTGATGCGGGATCCTGCATTCACAGGCGGAAAACCTCAGCCGGTTTGATCGATTCTGGCAATATACCTATATCCCTTGCTCCGGATGCTGATGATATGCTCGGGCCGCGAGGGGTCTTTCTCGATATAGCGCCTGATGCGGGAGATGAACGTGTCCACGGTGCGGGTCTCGATCTCCGGATCGAGCCCCCAGACGTTCTTCAGAAGCTCAGCCCTCGTCACGATGCGGTCCTGATGCTCGGTAAGATACTGGATGAGGTTCGCTTCATGGGGCGTGATGCGCGACACCTTCCCATCGCTCCGGATGATCTCGAGGGTATTGAAATCGAGTTTTGTATCCCCGATCCTGAGGATGTCACAAGACTTGTACCACTCGTACCTGTCGAGGATGCGTTTTATGCGAAGCAGGAATTCTTCGAGATGAAAAGGCTTTGTGAGATAATCATCCGCTCCTGCCCTCAAGCCTTCAACCTTGTCCTCCGTACTTGATTTGGCTGTAAGGATGAGTACCGGCAGCCTCGGATTGTATTTTCTTATATGTTTCAGGGCTTCGATCCCATCCATGCCCGGCAGCATGAGATCGAGGACAACCAGGTCGATACTTGATCCCTCGACGAGAGAGATTCCCTTCTCCGCATTCAGGGCGTGAATCACCTCGTAGCCTTCCGCCTCGAGGTTGATGTGCATGCCCAATGCAAGGGCCTGATCGTCCTCTACGATGAGTATCCTCCATCGAATGCTCATTGCTTCGCCACCGGCAGGCGGATGAGAAACGACGTGCCCGAATTGTTCTTTCCCTCTGTCACCTTGATGGTACCTCCATGTGCCTTGACGATCGCCTTAACCACATACAGTCCCATTCCTGTTCCCGAGCCCCACAGCGCCATGGCCTCGGGCAGCCTCTGAAACATTTTAAAGATGTCCCGATACCGGTCTTTTGCTATTCCGATGCCAGAATCCGAGAATCGAAGGCATGCCGAGCTCTTTTCGCGCCAGGCCTCTATCTCGACCTGTGGAACATCTGCCGAATAGTGGATAGCATTTTCCACGAGATTCGAGAATACCAGATTCATGGCCTCGATATCCACCGAGATGGGCGCATCCTCAAGGATGGTCTTGTTCATCCTGATTTCACTGATTAGGGATTCATGGCCTTTGAGGAATATGTTCAAGAGCTCTGAGACTGTCATGGGTGAAAAAGCGTAGGGTCTCTTCGAGTAGCTGAGGCGGGCGCTCGCGAGGAAATTGTCCACCAGCGACTTCAATCTCTGGTTCTCTCCCATCATTCCGTCGAGGAGCTTGTTCCTCGTCTCTCCCGGCAGCTCCCTTTTCTTCATGGTCTCAAGGTAGAGCTGCATGGTTGCAAGGGGTGTCTTGAACGCGTGGGTAATGGATGAAATGAAGTGCATCTGGGTCCGCATGAGGGTGAGCTGCCTCTGATAGAGGATAAAGAGTGCATAGATGCCGGAGAGGATCAGGAGGAGCAGGATGGAGACCTCGATGATGATCACGATGTCCCATGGACCTATGGGATTGATTTTGATGGTCCGGTATTTGATGTACCAGATGATCCAGATGATAACGATGGTGAGCCATGCGATCTGGAGGGCGATAAAGATAAGGATGGTCGGCCATCTCTTGGGATTTTGCATACCATAAGGCTAATAGCACCAGCCTTAAGAGAGTTCCAGGATTATTTCGGGACAGCTTTCATACAGTAAAGGGGCAAAGCCACGAGGATATGGACCGCTTTCCTTCTAGATGATCTCGCCGGTAAGGGAGTTGGGATTTGCCCGTGTTACCCTCACGTTAACCAGTGACCCGATGAGAGAAGAGGGGGCACTGAAGTTCACGATGGCGTTTTGCCGGGTCCTTCCATGAACCTGGTCGACATGGCGTGCGCTCGTTCCATCCACGAGAACCTCCTCTGCCTTCCCGATCCTGGCGCGGTTGTTTTCCAGGGTTATCCTCCGCTGGATCGCCTGGAGCTCCTTGAGCCTGCTTTTCTTTTCCTCGAGAGGGACGTCATCGTCCATTTCCGCTGCCTTTGTGCCGGGCCTGGGTGAGTATCTGAACGAATAGAGGACGTCGAACCGCACTTCTTCGATGAGGCTGATCGTATCCCGGAACGATCTTTCAGTTTCCCCCGGAAAGCCTACGATTACGTCCGCACTGAAGGCAATATCCGAGCGTGCAGCCTTGAGCCTCCTTATGAGGTCGAGATACGTTTTTCTGGTATATTGCCTGTTCATGAGACTCAAGACCTCGTCGGATCCTGACTGGAAGGGAAGATGGATATGACTGCAGAGTTTTTCAAGACTCTGAAAGCACCCGATGAGGTCGCTGCTCACGTCCTTGGGGTGGGAGGTCGTAAAACGTATGCGCTTGATCCCCTCGACCGCATCGATCTTCCTCAGCAGATCCGGAAAGCTCGCACCGCCGGAGTATGAATTCACGTTTTGCCCGAGGAGGAAGATCTCCACTGCTCCCCGTTCTGCATGCGTCCTCACCTCTTCGATGATTTCTTCATGATCCCTGCTGATCTCTCTTCCCCGCACATAAGGGACGATGCAGTAGGAACAGTAGTTGTTGCATCCCTGCATGATGTTTATATACGCCCTGTGGGAAGGGACGACGAACCCCGAATCCGGGATGACCCCCATGGACGGTATGCAGTCGCCGAGCCGGATGTCTATCAGGCGATTCCTCTCGGACAGTCTGGCATCGACGGCCTCCGTGATCCGATGAAGCTGGTGAGTTCCGAGCACGATATCCACGTGGGGCATGCGGTCGATGAAATCCGACCCTTTCTGCTGTGCGATGCAGCCGGTCACGGCAATAATGAGCGACGGGTTCATTCTCTTGTAGCGCCTGAGCCTGCCGATGTTGCTCAGTGCCTTCTCATAGGCCTTCTGGCGTACGGAGCAGGTGTTCAGAATTATCAGGTCAGCCTTGTCCGTCTGCTCGGTAGGGGTCCAACCCTTTCGTGCAAGGAGCGAATACATCTTCTGGCTGTCGAGGTCATTCATCTGGCAGCCGTAGGTGAAAATCTGCACATATCCTCTCATGAGTGACACTCATATCCTTCCCTCACAATGGAGTCAACATTCTCCGCAGATGATTTTTCAGGGGAGATAACTTTCTATTGCTGTACACCAAAGCTGCCGATAATATGGAATAACTCTGTCTTAAAAGGGAGAAGGGCTCATGGGAAAGAAAGGATTCAGTCTTTTGGAAATCATGGCTGTTGTGGTAATCGTAGGCATTCTCGCTGCAATCGCTATTCCTTCATATACCGGCTACGTAACCAGAACGAGGAGAACGGAGGCGGTCACCGCCCTCCAGACCGTCGCGCTCGCCGAGGAGAAGCACCGTGCAGAGGATGGAGTGTATGAATCCGAAGCCCATCTCGTAGCCCAAGGTTATCTCAAGCCGGCAAGCGGAGGAGAATATACGCCGAGTGAGTACTACGACATCAATATCACCGATGTGGCAGACACCACCTTTACCGCAAGCGCTGTGGGAAAAGGCGCTCAGGCAGGCGACGTAACCTTTGCGATCAATCAGGACGGCACCTGTGGAAGGTTAAGCGGCGGAGCCTTCGTTGCCGATCCCGAGTTGTGGAAGTCCCTGAGAAAATAGAATTGACACTCCCTGCCGGGTTCTTTCTCCCTTTAAAAGCCCACCCCAGGCGGCCCAGCTCGAAATTTCTCTCGAAGTCCGTCCATGCAATTCATGAGATAAATCAATAAAACAGAGAATTTAAAGATTTATTTCCCGCTGCCCGATATCTTGTTGCGTGAGCAGATTGGTGCGTATACTTTATCTTTGTTCAATTTTTCTCTGCATCGGATGTGCAGCACAGCCGGATATTTTCTCCGGCAAGCTCCGGCCCGAGGACAGCTCCATGGCTCGTCTCGAAAAGGGTGTGCAGGGGCTGTGCGGCAATCTTGCCAGGGACATCAAGCCCGGAACCGTTTTTGTTACGTGGTACGATAATCCTCGACCGAATCTCTCGACGCCCCTGGAGGAACATATCGTCTCCATGCTCGAAAGAGGGCTCATCCAAAGGGGATTTTCAGTCAGCGCAACTGAAAAGGACGCATCTTACAAACTCATGCTTACCATGATACCCTCCCGGAAATCCACGCTCGTCCTGGCCTCGGTATGGCAGGGCGACGGGATAATTGCCACCGGGGAGACCCATCTTATAGACGGCCCGGAGAAATGGAACAGGGTGCTGTGCTCATACCCCTTGCGGACAAAGACGACAATTCATGTCGGGAGCACGCCATGAAGATGCTCACCGTGATGATGACAGCGGTGCTCATAGCCGGATGTGCCCATTTGGATCCGAATCATGCAACTTCTATGGACGGTTGTGCGAATCACATCGGCAAACATATTTCGAGGGGTCTGGAGGAATCATATGCGGGTGTGAGCATACTCGTGAGCACGCCGGTCGATGCGGTCACCTTTGCTTCGAGTGATTTCGGGCTGGCCCTCCAGGAGCTCATCACCAGCTCATTGGCCGGAAGAAATTCAAACGTATTGGAAGTACAGCTCAGGAAAGAGCCGTATATACATTGCGAGGAGGGGCTTGTCAGCTTAAGCAGGGATGCAAGCAGGCTCCGATCCGACTTCAAGGCGGATGTAATCATCGTGAGCACATACCTTCCGCTCAAGGAAGATATCATCGTCACCGCCCGTGCGGTCGATTTCACGACCAATGATGTCATTACATCTGCAACGGCCACCCTTGAGAGAAATGAACAGATAGACAGTCTTCTTCGCAACAGGCAGCAGGTTAGGCTGTACGAAAAATGACACAGGGAGGTGTGGATGGTCATTCCAGCAATCCGGAAGTTTGCGCTCGTCGGGGTCTGTTTTCTTCTCACCTGTTGTGCCCTGGTAAAGCCGGACCGCCATCTCGATGAGGTGACCCCCATAGACTGGGGGCTCGACAGCTCATTCGAGAGCGCTATCACGATACAGCCGTTCGATGCCCAGGATGAGAAATGGGGGGCCTACGCAGCGAACCGGATGAAGCAGCACCTTCTTGAGAGCAGCGCCTTCAGGAGGGTCGTCTATTCCGACAGGGAGCCTGTCACTACCCCGTACGTCCTCACGGGAGACCTGGAGTACCTGTACTACGGAGGCACCCATTCACCGTCGAAGGCCTGTGTCAGCATAAGGATCACCGATACGAAAGACAATCAGACCCGCTTCATGAGGGTGTCGAGGGCGTCATCGAGCAAGGATGCATTCCACGTGGGCCGGCTGAGCAGGGTATACGTGGCGTCGCCCTACCCGGAGGAGCTCCTCGATGCACTCCTCAAGCACATTGCCGGCGACATCGCCGAGAGGACGGCGCTACCACCGAAAAAGTGCCCCTGATTCGGTCAGGAAATAGATGCGTCCTTCCGTGCTGGCGACGACCGTCTTGATGCTCTCGCCGACGAGTTCGCCGTTCGGATCCGGCGGCGTCTGCCATGAGGACCCGTTCCAGGAGTACTTCCCGCACCAGATATTCCCCTTCAGGTCGACGTCGAGGGTGCCGGCCACTTCGGGGGGCTGTGATGCAAACTCGGCCCCGTTCTTCCAGACCTTCCAGTTGCCTTCGCCATCCTTGGTAACGTGCCAGATATCGGTCTCTATAACGTCAGTGGTTGATGGATCGTCTGCATCGACCTCGAGCACGGCGCAGGAGTCGCTCGTGCAGATCGGAGGATCTGATGACAGAAGCTTATAGACTCCGGCAGATGTGGCTGCATAGGTATAGTATGTCCCGGTGAAGAAAGCGTACGTCTTGTCGGAATATGAGGGTAGTCTGTCCCATGTTCCCGAATAGTAGCCGTAGAAATAGATGCCTTGATCAGGACCCTCGACTCCGAATAACAAGGCCGCTGTGCCGCTTACGTCCGGACAGACAGTCATGTCATTGATCTTGTTGCCGGCCCCGAATACCGGACTGGTGAGCGTTGTCGTGCCCTCCGTCGTCTCGGCGAATATCACGTTTCCCTCGGCAGGTGGTACGCCCCAGAGGGTATAGTAATTATTGGCATCGTAGCCCATCTGCATGGTTCCGAACGTCCCTGTCCATGTGGTGGACAATTGGTCTGCTGCAGAGGTGATGTACCGGATTTCCCCCTTATTCGTAGAGAACCATACCCCGCCGATATCGGTATCCCTCTGTTTTTCTATCGAGCTGACCGGATATTCTTCTCCATTTTCATTTTTGATCGATGCAAGCTCTCTCGCCTTCACCTCGATATTGAAAACATGGGTCTCGGTTTCGTCCCTGTCGTCGGTGACCGTGCAGGTCACTGTGACGGGACCGGAATAATCATCAGGCGCTGTCCAATACTCGTAATATCCGATAGGGTTTCCGTCGACGTCCAAGGCCGGCTCAAGGTTGCCGATGCCGCCGCAATCCCACGCATAGGTCATGGGCGGGTTATCGGAGACGCTCACCACATGGAGGAGGATCTTCTGCCCTGCTACCGGAGTTCCATCCGAGACTTCGGCGGTCGTGACCGACGGTGAGGAAGCTGAGCAGCCCCATAAAAACAATGCCGTGATGCACAAAGGGATAATCTTTTTCAATGAACCCTCCGGGATCGTTCTGTGATACGTCCTAGCAGATCGATGCAAAACAGGCAAGCACGCAGTGGACAGGCGTTCCTGCTCCGGCCTCATCCTTCATGCACAGGATTTTCCGGAACCGGGAAGGCAGTGTGCCATACTTTCATTGCCATTTTCAGCACATGCTGTTATTGTTACGGCAAGGGTTTAAGCAGGATGCAACCTGCGGAAAACCGAGTGGGCCATCTTCCAGAGGTGATACGATGATACTGGGAATAGACATCGGCGGGACCCATACGGATGCCGTCTGCATTGAAAAAGGAGAGGTCAGGGAAACGGCAAAGGTCCTTACCGGCCGTGATCTCGTCAGCTCGATCCATGAGGTCATTGACGCCCTCGATATCGATTGCGGGCAGGTCGATCGGACCATCCTCTCCACCACCCTTTCGACGAACGCCATCATCGAAAAGACATTCGCCCCTGCCGGCATGATCGTATCCGCCGGCCCCGGGATCGATCCGAGGAACTACTTTCTCACAGAGGATTTCCACCTCGTGGCCGGTGCAATGGACCATCGGGGAAGGGAATACGTTCCCATAGATCCGGGCGAGGTCATAAAAGTTGCAGACAGGCTCAAGGGCAAGGGCATTAACGGCGTGGGCGTCGTCTCGAAGTTCTCGGTGAGGAACCCGGCCCATGAGGTGAGCATCCATTCCCTCATCCAGAAGGATTTCGAGCATATCTCTCTGGGACATTGCCTGAGCGGAAACCTGAATTTCCCGAGGCGTATCCATACCGCCTACTTCAATACCGCTGTCATGCCCGTACAGAAGAACTTCGTTTGCTCGGTCAGACAAGCCCTGGGCGAGCTCGGCATCAGGTCGCCCCTTTTTTTCCTCAAGGCGGACGGCGGGACCTATCCTGCGTCGGCCACTGACAGATATCCGGTCGAGACCATCCTTTCCGGCCCGGCTGCGAGCATGATGGGAGGACTTGCCCTGTGCCGGGAGCCGGACGTGACGACCCTGGTGCTCGATATCGGCGGAACCACGACGGATATCGGCGTGCTCATCGACGGCGTGCCCATCCTCGAGCCCAAAGGGGTAAGCATCGGCGGGCTGGAAACTCTCGTGAGGGGCTTGAAGGTCGAATCGGTCGGTGCAGGGGGTGATTCATGCGTAGCGCTGGAAGGAGGAAATATCCTCGTGGGCCCGCACCGTGAAGGCCCTCCCGCCTCTCTCGGAGGACCATGTCCTACGCCGATGGATGCCCTTGCCGTGCTCGGAGAGTTTCCTCGCGGGGACAGGGAAAAGGCTGTCAACGCCATTGCCCCTCTTGCAAGAGATCTCGGAAGGGATATCGCCGATGTTTCGAAGGAGATCGTATCCGTCATGGTGAGGAATATCAGGAAGAGCGCCCTCGAATTCATCGATGAGGTGAACAGCCATCCGGTGTACACAATTTACGAGATGCTCCACCCCGAGATCGTGGTTCCCGGAAGGCTCCTGGCGCTCGGCGGGCCGGCCCGGCAGCTCAGGCCTTACCTCGAAGAGGGATTCGGCATGAAATGCATCGTGCCCGACAACGCCATGGTTGCAAATGCCCTGGGTGCAGCCCTCGCGAGGACCACGACGCAGATTACCCTCGTAGCGGACACCCAGCTCGGGAGAATGGTCTGTCCCGAGCTCGGCATGGAAAAAGGAGCCTCATCCGACCTCACCATGAACGAGCTCAAACGGCAGGGAATCAAGGCCCTGAAGGAGCATATGGCCTCCCAGGGGCTCGGAGGCCCGGCAGAGATCAGCGTCCTCGAGGAGCAGAGCTTCAATATCGTGAGGGGATTCAGCACGGTCGGCAGGAACTTGAGGCTCAAACTCCAGACCAAGCCCGGGATCCTCGATGAATGGGGTGCAGCATGATGAAGGCAAAAAGGAAAACCGGCCTGATCTTTTTCCCTGCGTATGACTGGGAGATCTCCCAGACGCATCCCGAGAGGCAGGAGAGGCTGCTCTATACGCAGGACCAGGTAATGGAAGAAGGCCTGCTCGATATCGAAGGGATCAAGGAATTCAAGGCCGGGTTCGCTACCGAGAAGGACATCACGAGGGCCCATTTTTGCGTCCCCGATGTGGGATCGCGGATCACCCCTTCTCACAACATATCGGCCGGAGGATGCATCGAGGCCGCCCGCCTCGTGCTCGAAGGAACGGTCGACAATGCCTTCGCCCTCGTGAGACCGCCGGGCCACCATGCCATGCGGGTCGTCCAGGGTGCGAGGGGCTTCTGCAACATCAACATCGAAGCGGTCATGATCGAGTGGATACGGCGCTTCTACCCCCGCATAAAGAAGGTTGCGATCATCGATACGGACTGCCACCATGGAGATGGAACGCAGGACATCTACTGGCACGACCCGAATGTCCTCTACATCTCCCTCCATCAGGACGGGAGGACGCTCTATCCCGGGTCCGGCTTCCCGGAGGAATTCGGCGGACCGGGTGCGATGGGCACGACCCTCAATGTGCCGCTTCCCCCGCGGACCAGCGACGAAGGGATCCTTCATGTCATAGAGAATTTCGTTCTGCCGGTACTCAAGGATTTCGGACCGGACCTCGTCGTCAACTCCGCAGGACAGGACAACCACTATTCCGATCCCATCACCAACATGGCCTTTACCGCAGGAGGCTATGCACGCCTCAACGAGATGCTCTCACCGGACATCTGCGTGCTCGAGGGCGGCTATTCCATAGAGGCTGCCCTGCCGTACGTGAATACCGGGATCATCCTCGCCCTTGCAGGCGCCGACTATTCGTACGTACGGGAGCCCGACCTGAATCCGGAAAGGATCAGGGAGGACCCCAGGATCATCGAGTACATCAAAAGGCTCTCCGACAAGCTCCTCGAGATGTGGAGCAACAGGGGCACCTACGAGGTGACGGAAAAGAGTTTCTCACGCAGGCACCGCAGCATCTTTTACGACACGGACGGAATATCCGAGAACCAGGATGAAGTCTTAAGGATCTGCCGCAACTGTCCGGGCGTCTTCAGGATCGATTCCTCTGCCACGACCGGATACAGGATCATGGGCATCCATATTCCCTGGGGCGCATGCACGGAATGCAGGGAGCAGGGCCTTTCATGGTTCGAGGAAACCGATGCGGAAAATTACTATGCCGTGTATCTCCAGGATATGGACAGTGATGAGTATACCGTAAGGATGACGTGAGAATCCGTTCATGAATTTCAGGAGAAAGAGGAAGGTTATCCTCGCCCTGGGTGCGGGAGGGGCACGCGGGCTTGCACACATCGGGGTGATCCGCGCCCTCGTGACAGGCGGCATCCCCATCGACGGGATTGCCGGCATATCCTTCGGATCGATCGTAGGTGCGCTCTACAGCCTCTACCTCGACATCGACACGGTCGAGCAGAAGCTTCGTGAGTACCTGGAGTCTCCCCTGTTCCAGGAAACGAGGCGCGGGATGGAGCTCCCCCACGAGGACCGATCGTTGAGCTTCCTCGAAAAGATCCAGTCAACGATAAAAAAAGGGTATTTCTTCACGAAGGCATTGAGCCGCACCTCGATGATCACCCCCGAGGCCTTTGTCCTCCACATGAAGGAGCTCGTGAGGGACCATGACTTTCTCGATTTGAACATTCCCTTCAAATGCTCAAGCGTGGACCTCCTCACCGGCGATCCCATCATCTTCTCCGACGGCAAGCTCGTGACGGCGCTGCAGGCAAGCTGCGCGACCCCGGGCTTTTTCCCTCCCGTGAAGCTCCACGGAATGCTCCTCGTGGACGGAGGGGTCGCCGAGATGGTGCCGGTTTTTCTCGCAAGATCGTTCAAGCCCGATTACATCATCGGCGTCGATGTCAACCGAGAGATCGAGCCCATCATTGAAGAAACGGATATCCATCACAGCCTGGACGTCGTCTTCCGAAGCTATGACATCACCCGTGAGTTCGCGAGGGTGTACACGAGCAGGGAGGTCGACTGCATCATCCGGCCCGACGGCGGCTCGGGCCACTGGTCGGATTTCATGCACTTCGATTTCTATGTGCAGGAGGGCTACAAGGCTGCCCGGGCCAAGATCGAGGAGATCAGGAGGCAGATATTCTGGTTCGGATGACGGCAGGGAACCTGATAACGCCAGGTACCTGATGTCGCAAGAGAAACCCGGGGCGGACGAGTGATCCGCTCCGGGAATTATTTTTGAGATTCCGTTTTCTTATGCCTTGAGCCTACATTGCCCCGAGCCCGCCGTCCACCGGGATGACCGCACCGGTGACGAAGTTCGAGGCAGGGGACGCCAGGTAAACGGCGAGGGCCTTGATGTGGTCTTCTTCGCCGTACATGTTGAGAGGGATCTGGCCGATCATGATGTCGAGGATCGCTTTCATCTCGGGCTTGAAGATGTATTCCATCATGTCGGTGCGGAAGAACCCCGGTGCGATGCAGTTGACGTAAATCTTGTACCGGGCGAGCTTGACCGCGAGGTTCTTCGTGAGAACCTCGACGGCCGCCTTGGTCGAATTATAGGCGACGGCAGGGTGCCCTTCCTCGATGGAGCCGCGCGACCCGAAGATCGAAGATATATTGATCATCTTTCCGCCGCCCTGCTCCTTCATGATGTTCGCCACCGCTTGCGAGAGGACCCACACGCCCCGGACATTGACGGCAAAGATCTTGTCCCACTTGTCGAGCGGGAACTGCAGCGTGGGTGCGCCCCAGGTGATGCCGGCGTTGTTCACGAGGATGTCGATTTTCCCGAATTCCTTCATCGTTGAATCCACGAGGCCTTTGATGTCATCGTCCGATGCCATGTCGCATTTGACTGCGAGGGTCTTGCCCCCGAGGGCCCTCAGCTCATCGCACACCTTCTCGCAGTTCTGCACCTTGCGGGATGCGATGACGACGTCTGCGCCCGCCTCCGCAAGGCCTGTTGCAATGTATTTGCCGATGCCTCTCCCGCCGCCGGTCACGATTGCAACCTTGCCCTTGAGATCCAACATTTCACTGACCTTCATTCAACCTTCCTCCTTGTCGTGCGTTTTTCCCTTAAGATTTCGATTCTCGAAAAGGGGTCTTCAATAATTGCCGGAAAATATCCAGCGAGCTGCTCTCTACGTCCCTGTGGAGCGAATTGCCGTATGAATCCATCGTGACCAGCGCGGGCAGGCTCCGGATGCGGAAGACCCACATGGCTTCGGGCTGGCCGAATTCGAGGAGGTGGACACCCTCTACGCACTCTATCGAACCTGCGATGGAAGAGGCGGCACCGCCGGTGAGGTGGAGATAAGCACACCCTTCGGAGCGGAGCGCCTCGGCTGTCTTCGCGCCCATCCCGCCTTTGCCCATGATCGCTCCGGGATGATACGACCTGATGAGCCCGGCCTCGTACGGCTCTTCGCGCATGGAGGTTGTCGGCCCGGCAGCCAGGACGTGCCACACATCGCCTTTCCTTATGACGACAGGGCCGCAGTGGTAGATGACGATACCTTCGAGGTCGATGGGCGGCTTCCCGCCGGATGCGAGATATTTGTGGACCTGGTCCCTGGCCGTGACGATCGTCCCGGACAGGCTCACCATTTCACCCGCCTTCAATGATCTCGAAACCTCGGGCAGGAGAGGCGAAACGATCTCTCTTACAGCCACCGTGCAACCCCCCCTGCTTCGTCGAGCTCGACAGTGTACCTCCTCAAGGCCCAGCATGAATAGCTTACCGTGACGAAGCAGCTTGCAGGATGTCTTCCTGCAGAGCCGATCCGGGCCCCGAGCAGGGTTGTCTTCCCGCCTAACCCCATGGGGCCTATGCCGAGCGAATTCGCCTGCTCCACAACGGTTTCCTCGAGCCTTGCGAGGGCCGTGCCGGGATTGGGGTCATCCAGCCTGAGGAAGAGCATCTCCTTTGCGATGGTGTAGCCGGAAGCCCTGTCGCCCCCGATGCATACCCCGATGATCCCGGGGGCGCATCCCTTGCCCTGGGCCCGGTATACCGCATCGAGAACGCATTTTCTCACCCCGTCGAGGTCCCTGCCGGCATCGAGCGCAGAATCGGGCAGCGAATACTGGGTGCTTACATTCTCCGATCCGCCGCCTTTGAGCATGACCGAGATCCTCGTGGGGCCTTGTGACGGCAGGAAGTGGATCTGGGGAACGTGCTCGCCGATGTTGTCGCCGGTATTCCTGCCGGATACCGGATCGACACAGTTCTGTCTGAGCACGCCCCTGTCGGTGAGATTTCTCACGGCATCCCTGATGGCAGACTCGATCAGGAACACCGATTCGTCCGGGGCAGCCTTCACCATGGCGAGGATCGAGCCGGTATCCTGGCATATGGGCAGACGTGAATCCTTGGATTTGTGAGCGCTCTCGAGGATCGTTCCGAGGGTGCTCCGGGCGATGGAGCCTTCCTCCTCTCTCTGATACGCCTTCATGAGGGCCTGGGCTACGTCTTGCGGCAGGACCGTGCTCGCCTTCTCGATCAGGGCTTCCATACTGGTCAGGAGCGTTGAGATGTCCATTTATGGATTGTATACCATAGAGTACCGAAGGGACCAACTCCTCATTTCCCAAGGCTGTTATCTTGACGGTCTCAAACTGCCCGGACACTGCCGGATGCATCCGGACGAGGTCGCTTATGAAGACAGGCGATCCATATCGTTTACGGTATTTACATTCGCGAACATCGACTCGGGATCACCGAACGTGCGGATCGTTTCCTCCGGTACGGCGAATGTATCGGCATTTTTGAGGACATCGAAGATGCGCAATACCTTCCTTTCGAGGAGCGAGCCCACGAGCGGGAGGAGACGCCTGTTGTAAATGGCGTGGAGAGGCTCTCTTCCCCTTGACCACAGCGGGATGACCACATCGTGGTCATCGGATACCGAGATCATGTAGCGGATGAAATCCCGGTTCAGGTTCGGCATATCGGCGGCAAAGACGAAACAGGAGGGGGTGGGAGAAACGCTGAGAGCGGTATAGATGCCGCCGAGGGGTCCGCGGGCCGGCAGGATGTCCTCGACTACCGTGAAAGGACCGAGCCGGTCCCGTTTGTGGCCGATGAGAATGACCTCATCGAACAGGGGTGAGATGACATCGGTGACATGCTCGACAAGGGTCCTTCCGCCGAGCTGAGTCGTCACCTTATCCTTTCCGAACCGTCGTGACCTGCCGCCTATGAGTACGAAACCCGTCATGAGGGCATCACCTTAAGGATTTGAAGCCCGATGTGTCAAGGTCAATTAATCTATGCCCGGGGGTGCATAAATAATCTTGACGACGATAGACGGATGATCTATAGCTCAGTCACCCGGGGTGGATCCTCGATGATTGACGCAAGGATTCATTGAAATTTCCAGAGGTTGTATTATCGGTTTATCTTTTGGGGAAGTGTCAGAGGATTGCCTCGTAAACCTTTTCGAGGTATGCATGAACAGCTATAATACAGCAAAAAAACAACCGAAATACCCATTGCTGAATGGTGAACCACCATTCAGTTTCCTCTTGATAAGAAAGGCAAGGCGTGATATGTCGGATACGACACGGGTGTCAGACAACAGGGGTATGCAAAAGAATAAAGGGAGGTAATTGTGGCAGGTATGGATACGACTCAATTGGGCGCAGGGTTGGAGGAATTCACCTCGGAACAACTCGCAAAAGTCGACGAGATTATTCTCAAGTACAAATCAAAGCCGGGGGCGCTGATCCCGGTACTCGAGCAGGTCCAGGATGTGTGTGGATATCTCCCCATGTCATTGCAGCTTAAGGTGGCCAAAGGATTGAACCTTCCGGTTGCGAACGTATACGGGGTGGTGACCTTCTACTCATTCTTCACCATGGTCCCCAGAGGCAAGAACGTCATCAGGGTGTGCCTCGGCACTGCCTGTTACGTCAGGGGCGGCAAGAGGATCCTCGAGAAGTTGACAGAGAGCCTGGGCATCGAGCCCGGACAGTGTACGGAAGACAGGCAGTTCTCCCTTGAGACCGTGAGATGTTTGGGAGCCTGCGGGCTCGCACCCGTGGTTGTCATCAACGATGATACCCATGGCCAGATGAAGCCTGCGAAGCTCGATGCAGTGCTGAATCAGTACCGATAGGAGGATGAGATGGCCAAGCTGACCATAAACGATCTCAAGAAGATAAAAGAAAAGGTTGAAAGAGAAGATCAGTTCCGTGCCGGGGAAAAGCGCGTGAAGATCACGGTTCACATGGGAACGTGCGGCATCGCATCCGGCGCAAAGGGAATCCTTGATACGTTCATGAAAGAGATCAGCGAGGCGAACGTCAACGACGTGCTGATCACGACTTCCGGCTGCATCGGCATCTGCAGCAGAGAACCTCTCGCTACCATCGAAGAGCAGGGCAAGGAACCCATTGTCTATGAGTACCTCACCGAAAACAAGGCTCGCCAGATATTCAAGAGGCACATCCTCAAGGGTGAGATCCAGATGGATTTCGTGCTGGCCAGGGGCAGAGAGCAAGAAGTAAAGGGGGATGGCAAATGAAGGTCTTTCGAGCTCATATACTTACATGTGGCGGTACCGGCTGCAGTGCATCGGGAAGCGAAGGCGTCCATCAGGCAGTCGTAAAGGAGCTTGCGGCAAAAGGGCTCACTGATGAAATCGCGGTCGTAGAGACAGGCTGCAACGGTTTCTGCGCTGCAGGTCCGATCATGGTGATCTATCCCGAGGGCACCTTTTATCAGTATGTCAAACCCGCCGACGTCAAAGAAATCATCGAAGAGCACATCATAAAGGGCAGGCCTGTCAAGAGGCTCATGTACAAGGAGCCCATCACCGAGAAGGCCATTCCGCACATGCTCGAGATCCCGTTCTTCGGCAAGCAGATGCTCATCGCGCTCAAGAACAGGGGCCTCATCGACGCGGAGAAGATAGACGAGTACATCGCGAGAGACGGATACATGGGCGCAGCCAAAGCGCTCACCGAGATGACCCCTGACGAGGTCATCGCAGAGGTCCAGAAATCGGGCCTGCGCGGCAGAGGCGGCGGCGGATTCCCCACCGGTATGAAGTGGGGCTTTGCGCGAAAGACCCAGGGCGACATAAAGTACATCCTGTGCAATGCTGACGAGGGCGACCCGGGCGCATTCATGGACCGTTCGGTCCTCGAGGCAGATCCGCACGCGGTCCTCGAAGGCATGATCATCGGCGGATACGCCATCGGCGCACACCAGGGCTACATCTACTGCCGCGCCGAATACCCGCTCGCCATCAAGCGGCTCGACATCGCGATCCGGCAGGCCAAGGAATACGGTCTCTTAGGCGAGAACATCCTCGGCACCGGCTACAGCCTCGACATCGAGGTCTACCAGGGCGCAGGCGCGTTCGTCTGCGGCGAAGAGACCGCGCTCATGGGCTCCATCGAGGGTAAGAGGGGCATGCCCAGGCCCAGACCGCCGTTCCCGGCCACGAAGGGTCTCTGGCAGAAGCCTTCCGTCCTGAACAACGTCGAAACGTTCGCCAACATCCCGCAGATCGTTTTGAAGGGCGGGAGCTGGTACTCCTCCATCGGCACCGAGCGCAGCAAGGGAACCAAGGTGTTCGCGCTGACCGGTGCGGTGAACAACGTGGGTCTGGTGGAAGTTCCCATGGGAACCCCTATCGGCGACATCATCTTCGACATCGGCGGCGGCATCACGGGCGGCAAGCAGTACAAGGCTGCCCAGCTCGGCGGCCCGTCCGGCGGATGCATCCCGGCCAGCGCCCTGAACACGCCCACCGACTATGAAGAGATCGTGAAGCTCGGCGCCATCATGGGATCGGGCGGTCTCATCGTCATGGACGAAGACACCTGCATGGTGGATACGGCCAGGTTCTTCATGGAGTTCTGCCAGGAAGAGTCCTGCGGCAAGTGCACCCCGTGCCGTGAGGGCACGAAGCGCATGCTCGAGGTCCTCGAGAGGATCTGCGGCGGAGAGGGCAAACACGGCGACATCGAGCTCCTCGAAGAGCTCGCGGGCATCATCAAGGACTCGGCCCTGTGCGGACTCGGCCAGACGGCCCCGAACCCGGTGCTCTCCACGATCCGCTACTTCAGGGACGAGTACGAGGCCCACATTTATGACAAGAAGTGTCCCGCTGCCGTGTGCTCGGCGCTCTTCAAGTCACCGTGCCAGCATGCATGCCCCATCGAGATGGATGTTCCCGCATATATCGCGCTCATCAGGGCAGGCAGGATCGACGACGCCTACAGGGTCATGAAGAGAACGAACCCGTTCCCCGGCATCTGCGGCCGCGTCTGTCCGCAGTTCTGCGCGAGCAAGTGTCGCAGAGGCCAGCTCGACGACCCCATGGCCATTGCCTGGCTCAAGCGCTACATCGCCGACAATGCCAAGAAGCCCAAGGTCGAGGCAGTTCCCGTCACCCGCAAGGAAAAGATCGCGGTCATCGGTGCAGGCCCGGCAGGCTTGACGGCAGCTCAGGACCTGGCAATGCGCGGATACAAAGTCACCGTGTTCGAAGAGCTTCCCCATGCCGGCGGCATGATGCGCTATGCGATTCCGGAATACCGGCTCCCGAGAAACATCATCGAGCAGGAAGTGAAGGACATTGAAGCCCTGGGTGTGGAGATCAAGACCAAAACAAAAGTCGGCAAGGACATCTCCTTCGATAAGCTCAGGAAAGACTACGGCATGATCGTGATCGCCGTGGGCGCCCACAAGAGCTGGAAGCTCGACATCGAGGGCGAAGACCTCAAAGGCGTCTGGGGCGCAACAGAGTTCTTAAGAGAGGTCAACCTCGGCAAAAACGTCAAGATCGGCTCGAAGGTGGCGATCGTGGGCGGCGGCAACTCGGCCATCGACGCTGCACGGACAGCGGTCAGGCTCGGCGCCAAGGACGTCACCATCCTCTACCGCAGGGAGCGCAAGGACATGCCTGCCTGGGAGCACGAGATCGTGGCGGCAGAGCACGAGGGCGTGAAGATCGAATACCTGGTCGCCCCCGTGAAGCTCGTGGGCAAGGGCGGCAAGGTCACCGGCGTCGTATGCCAGCGGATGAAGCTCGGCGCGTTCGACCGTTCCGGCAGGCGTAAACCGGTCCCCATCGAGGGCAGCGAGTATACCATGAGCATCGATACCATCGTGCCCGCCATCTCACAGTCTGCCGATACAAGCTTCATTCCCGCAGACTCAGACGTCAAGAAGGACAAATGGGGCGGCATCGAGATCCTCTCCAGGAACAAGAACAGGACCACGGCAGACGGCGTGTTCATCGTCGGCGATGCGGCCACAGGGCCTGCGACCGTGGTGGAGGCCATTTCGATGGGCCACCAGGTAGCCAAAGAGGTGGACGAGCTCATCAGGCAGAAGAACAATGAGCCGGCATACAAGGCGCCGGAAGATGAGAAGATCGTGATCCCCTTCGAGGTGGACGAGGAAGTGGTTCAGACACCCAAGGCGGCCATGCCCGAGCTTGCCGTATCGAAGAGAAAGGGCAACTTCGCCGAGGTGGAGAAGGGGTATACGAAGGATGCCGCTTTCAAAGAGGCATGCAGATGCCTGAGATGCGACGCTGAGATCTGATATTCTCAAAGCGTGATCATTACAGGGGAAGATATATGGCGAAGGTAAATGTTACCATCGATAAGATAAAAGTAAGCGTGGAAGAGGGAAGCACGATCCTCGATGCCGCCAAGGCGGCCGGGATCAAGATACCCACCCTGTGCGCATGGCCCGAGATCAACCACAGACCGGGAGCATGCCGGGTGTGCGTGGTCGAGGTCGAGGGGCAGCGGAACCTCGTGGCATCATGCGTATTCCCCGTAAACGACGGCATGGTCGTAAAGACCACGACCGACCGGGTCCAGAAGGCGAGGAAGCTCAATGTGGAGCTCCTGCTCTCGAACCACCCGACCGAGTGCAATGTGTGCGTGAGAAACGGCAACTGCGAGCTGCAGGTCGTGGCAGAGACCGTGGGCCTGCGTGAAGTCCGCTTCACCTATCCCGAGCACCCGGCTGCCGAATACATCGACGCATCGAGCCCGTCCGTGGTGCGCGATGCGAGAAAGTGCATCAAGTGCAACCGCTGCGTGACCGTGTGCGAAGAGATCCAGACCGTCTCGGTCCTCTCGCCCACCTACAGGGGCGATGACGTGCGCATCGGACCGGCATTCAACCTGCCTCTCTTAGAGACCAACTGCACCAACTGCGGCCAGTGCATCCTGGCCTGCCCGGTTGGTGCCCTGTATGAGAAGGACGACACCGCAAAGGTCTGGGCAGCGCTTCAGGATCCCACGAAGCACGTCGTGGTCCAGGAGGCCCCCGCAATCCGCGCGGCCCTCGGCGAAGATCTCGGCATGCCGGTCGGCTCGCTGGTCACCGGCAAGATGATCGAGGCCCTCAAGCGGCTCGGCTTCGACAAGGTGTTCGACACCAACTTCACCGCCGACCTCACCATCATCGAGGAAGGCAACGAACTTCTCCAGAGGGTCAAGACGGGCGGGAAGCTGCCCATGATCACCTCGTGCTCCCCGGGCTGGATCAAGTTCATCGAGCACTTCTATCCCGACCTCCTCGACAACCTCTCGACCTGCAAATCGCCGCAGCAGATGCTGGGCGCCCTGGCGAAAACCTACTATGCCGAGCAGGCCGGGATCGACCCCAAAGACATCGTGTCGGTCTCCATCATGCCCTGCACGGCGAAGAAGTTCGAGTGCCAGCGCGACGAGATGTGCGACAGCGGGTATCAGGACGTCGACTACGTGCTCACCACCCGTGAGCTTTCCCGCATGATCAGGCAGGCGGGCATCGACTTCGCGAACCTGCCCGACGGCGAGTATGACAACCCGCTCGGCGAGTACACCGGTGCAGGCACCATCTTCGGAGCCACGGGCGGCGTCATGGAAGCGGCCCTGCGCACGGTATACGCGGTCGTCACCGGCACCAATCTCGAAAACCTCGATGTCACTCCGGTCCGCGGACTCGAGGGCGTGAAAGAGGCGACGGTCGAGGTCGGCCCCCTCGGTAAGGTCAAGGTTGCCGTTGCCCACGGGCTCGGCAATGCCCGCAAGCTCATGGACAAGATCCGTGAAGGCACGGCCGACTATGCGTTCATCGAGGTCATGTGCTGCCCCGGCGGCTGCGTGAGCGGCGGCGGACAGCCCATCGCACCGAGCAACGAGAAGCGCATCACCAGGGCTGCGGCTCTCTACAAGGACGACAAGGCGGTGCAGAAGTTCCGCCAGTCCCATGAGAACCCGTCCGTGAAGAGGATCTACGAGGTGTTCCTCAAGGAGCCTCTCGGACACAAGTCCCACGAGCTTCTGCATACGCATTACTTCAAGCGCGGAACAGACCTGCCCCATAAGAAGGGCGAAAAACTCGAGTCGAACAAGAAGGAGCACAAGAAGGCAGCAAACTAAAAACCCCTTGAATACGGGGGAAGCAACACCCATATAACATACGGGTGCCGACCTGCGAGGAAGGTCATTGAACTGACCTTAAGGGGAGGATAAGAGGCTAAAAAAAGAAAAGGTCCTTACCATCCTCGCATGGTAAGGGCCTTTTTTATTGGGTAAACCCGGGAGCTTGAGAATGGAAGACAGGACGAGAAGGATCGGTGTCGTAAGCATCATCATCCACGACAGGAAGGCATCCGCCATGCAGGTGAACGAGATCCTCAGCAGGCATGGCGAGATCATCATCGGAAGGATGGGCATCCCCTACCAGCCGAGGGGCATCAGCATCATCGCGCTCATCATCAACGGAACGACCGACGAGGTGGGATCACTGACCGGACAACTCGGCAATCTGAGCGGCGTCGAGGTGAAATCCGCCCTCACGAAGGCATAGAAGAGAGATACGACCATGGAAGAATTCATCAACGATGGAGACATAATAGAACTGCTCGATACATCGAAAAACCCGTCACCTTCCCGGGTGAGGGAGATCATCGCCCGGGCCGGAGAGCTCAAAGGGCTGGGTCCCGAGGAGGCCGCGGTCCTCCTCCAGGTTGAAGATCCTGAGCTGAATGATGAGATCTGCAGTGCAGCCCACGACATCAAGAACGCGATCTACGGCAACCGGCTCGTGATGTTCGCGCCGCTGTACACCTCGAACTACTGCTCGAACAACTGCCTCTACTGCGGGTTCAGGAGGGACAACAGGACGCTCAAGCGCGTGGCATTGACGAATGAGGAGATCGCGGAAGAGGTAAGGATCCTCGAGAGCCAGGGACACAAGCGCCTCCTCATGCTCTGCGGCGAGCAGAAGGGCAGGAAAGCCTTCGACTCCTTCATCGAGGCCATCGAGATCGCGTACGGCACCATGACCGACCGCGGAGGCGAGATCAGGCGGATCAACGTCGAGGTGGCGCCCCAGGATATCGAAGGCTTCAAAAGGCTCAAGCAGGCGAACATCGGCACGTACGTCCTGTTCCAGGAGACCTACCACCACGACACCTACAGGATCATGCATCCCGCAGGCCAGAAGGCCGACTACCTCTGGAGGCTCACGGCCATGGACCGCGCCATGGAAGCCGGCATCGACGACGTGGGCATAGGCGCGCTCTTCGGGCTCTACGACTACAAATTCGAGGTCCTCGGATTGCTCTCCCACGCCATGCACCTCGATCAGAAATTCGGCGTGGGCCCTCACACGATATCCGTGCCCAGGCTCGAGCCCGCCCTCAACGCACCTGCCGCCATCAAGCCGCCGAACCCGGTGAGCGACGCGGACTTCAAGCGGATCGTGGCCGTCATCCGGATGGCCGTGCCCTACACCGGCATGATCCTCTCCACGAGGGAGCGGCCCGAGGTGAGGAGAGAGGTCTTCAAGGTGGGCATCTCCCAGATCTCGGCAGGCTCGCGGACCAACCCGGGCGGATACCACAGCGGAAACGAGGGCATGGACGACGCGGCCCAGTTCAACCTGGGCGACACGAGAACCCTCGACGAGGTCATCCTCGACATATCCCAGGAGGGACACATCCCGAGCTTCTGCACGGCATGTTACCGCCTGGGCCGTACGGGGAAGGATTTCATGGACCTGGCCAAGCCCGGCCTCATCCGGAAGTTCTGCCGAACGAACGCCATCATGACCTATCAGGAATACCTGAGCGACTATGCTTCAGAAGAGACGAAGAGAGTCGGCGAGGAGCTCGTACGGCGTCTCATCGGAGAGACAAAGAAAGACGGCACGAGAAAGCTCCTCGAAGAACGCCTCGCAAGGATCAAGAACGGTGAGCGCGACCTGTACATCTGAGATCACCTCCATCCTCGAGAAGGCGATCGAGGGAGCCGAACTCGATCGGGACGAGATCGTCCGCCTCCTGTCCGCACGAGACGGTGAGGAGAAGGAGGCGCTCTATAAGGCAGCGGACGAGGTGAGGAAGGCGTGCGTGGGCGACGAGATCTACCTGCGGGGCATTATCGAGTTCTCGGCTTACTGCCGGCGCAACTGCCACTACTGCGGGCTGAGGGCTCAAAACAGGGACATCCACCGCTACCGGATTCCCGATGAGGAAATTCTCTCCCGGGCAAAGCTCCTCAAGGAGAGGTCCTGCACCACGGTCGTGCTCCAGTCGGGCGAAGACGCTTACTACAACACCGAGCGGCTCTGCAGGATCATACGCCGGATCAAGGACGAGACCGCTCTTGCTATCACCCTCTCCATCGGTGAGCGTTCGTACGGGGAGTATGAGGCCTTCAGGGAGGCAGGCGCGGAGCGGTATCTCCTCAGGCACGAGACCGCTTCGAGGGAGCTCTACCGGAGCCTCCATCCCGGCCATGAGCTCGAAGACAGGATCGCATGCCTGCGTATGCTCAAAAGACTCGGATACGAGGTAGGCTCGGGGTGCATCGTGGGCCTGCCCGGCCAGAGCATCGCCGACCTCGCCGACGATGTCCTGCTCTTGAAAGGGCTCGACATCGACATGATCGGCGTCGGCCCGTTCATCCCGCACCCCGGCACCCCCCTCGGCAGCCATCCTGCGGGCGGCACCGGGCCGGTCCTGAACATGCTCGCCGTGCTCAGGCTCGTGACAAAAGACACGAACATCCCTGCCACCACTGCCCTGGGCGTGCTCGATCCCGAGGCGAGGAGAAGGGCGTTCGCAGCGGGCGCCAACGTGTTCATGCCGAACTTCACCCCTGACCCGTACACGGCATACTATGAGATCTATCCGGGAAAGGGGCCCGAGGCGGGTGCCATCGCAAAGGCATCCGACAGCGGCTATGCCGTCCTCTTCGAAGGCATGGGCCGCAGGATCGGCACGGGTTACGGATACCGGACAAGGAAGGCTTGCACACCGGAAACACAAAGCTGCCCGGGAGGACCGCAATGAGGAAGGAAAGGGATTTTTTAGGCAGCGTCGACATCCCTGACGAACGTTTCTACGGCATCAACACGATGCGGGCCCTCGAAAACTTCGGACAGGAATCGGAGAGACACGACCCTCTCTTCATCACTGCATACCTTCAGGTGAAGAAGGCGGCCGCCCTGGCGAATAAAGAGCTCGGATTTCTCGATCCCGAAAAGGCGGACTTCATCATATCGGCCATCGACGGGCTCGTCGCAGAAGGCCGTTTCGACGATATCGTGGTAAACCCCTTGAGCGGCGGGGCCGGAACCTCTCTCAACATGAACGTGAACGAGGTGATTTCGAACCATGCCCTCGAGAAGGCAGGCAGGGAAAAGGGGGACTATGAATATATTCACCCCTTGAACCACGTGAACCTTCACCAGTCAACCAACGACACCTATCCGAGCGCCTTCAAGGTCGCGGTGCTCATGCATCTCAACAGGCTCGAGAAGGAGCTGACCTCTCTCCAGGAATCGATCCAGGCTCATGAGAAGGAGTTCGGCAGCATCGTCAGGCTCGGCCGGACCGAGCTCCAGGACGCCCTTCCCATGACGGCCGGCATGCAGTTCGGCGCATATGCAGAGGCCATTGCCCGCGACCGCTGGAGGATCTTCAAGGCCAGAGAGCGGATAAAGGTCCTCAATATCGGCGGGACAGCCATCGGCACGGGTTTCAGTGCACCCCAGAAGTACATCTTTACCGTTATCGAGAAACTGAAAGGCGTCACCGGCCTCACCATAACGAGGGCCGAGAACATGATCGATGCGACCCAGAACCTCGATGCCGTGGTCGAGGTCTCCGGTCTCATGAAGGCACTCGCCGTGAATCTCATGAAAATATCCGAAGACATCCGCCTCCTCTCGTCAGGCCCGGCAGGCGGGATCGGCGAGGTCACTGTCCCGGCACTCCAGGAAGGCTCCTCGATCATGCCGGGCAAGGTCAACCCGGTCATGCTCGAGTTCGTCAGTCAAACCGCCCTCCTCGTGATCGCGAACGACAGCGCCATCTCCCATGCCTCGGGCCTCGGCAACCTCGAGCTCAATCAGTTCTATCCCCTGGTCGCGACCCTCATGCTGAAAAACTTTCGCATGCTCTCGAAGGCCGTGACCGGTCTCGATGCAAAGGTGATTCGAGGCATCAGGATCAATCGGGGCAGGATCAGCGATCACCTGACGAACTCGGTGGCCATGCTCACCTACCTCTCGCAGTACATCGGCCATGACAGGGCAGCGGAAGTCTACACAAGGATGAAGGAGACGGGAGAGTCTCTCAAAGATATCATCACGAGGGAAGGTATTCTTCCGGAGCACAGATTCGAAGAGCTGACCGCGCCGGAGCGGATCAGGATGACAGGGTACAGGCCATGAATGAGACGCCTCTCGGAAACAGGCTCCACATCGGGATATTCGGAAAGCGCAACGTGGGCAAGTCCTCGTTCATCAATGCGATAACCGGCCAAGTCCTGTCGATCGTCTCCGACGTGCCGGGAACCACCACGGACCCCGTGGGCAAGGCCATGGAGATAAGCGGGATCGGGCCGGCCTACCTCTATGACACCGCCGGTCTCGACGACACCGGAGACCTCGGACGGATGCGCGCCGAAAGGACAAAGGACATCATCTCGAAGATCAACCTCGGGATCCTCGTGTCGACGGCCCGCGATTTCGACCAGTTCGACAGGGGCCTCATCCGTGACCTCAAGGAAAAGAAGGTTCCGGTCATCCTCGTCTTCAACAAGTCCGATCTGTACAGAGGAGAGCTCGATCGGAACAGGGAAATGCCGTCCATCCCGACGGTCGAGGTGAGCAGCCTCACCGGGGAAAACATCGAGCAGGCGAGGAAACTCATTGCCCGGGTAGGCTCCGGGATCACGGTCGAGCGTGATACCATCCTGGGGGACATCATCGGCCATGGCGACATCGTCTGCCTCGTCGTGCCCATCGATCTGGGCGCTCCCAAGGGAAGGCTCATCCTGCCCCAGGTGCAGGTCATCAGGGATATTCTTGACAACGATGCGATCGCGGTCACGGCCAAGGAGCGCGAGATCGAGTACGTGATGCGCAGCCTGCCCGCTAAGCCGTCTCTGGTCATCTGCGACTCGCAGGTCGTGCTCAAGGTCGCCGGCTCCATCCCTCCCGACGTGAAGTTCACCACCTTCTCGATCCTGTTCTCGAGGCAGAAAGGCGAGCTTGCGACCTTCATCAAAGGGGTCAAACGGATCGACGAACTCGAAGACGGAGACAGGGTGCTCATCATGGAGGCCTGCACCCACCATCCCCTGCCCGACGACATCGGCAGGGTCAAGATTCCCCGCTGGATCAGGCTCTACACCGGCAGGGACGTCACGTTCGACATTAATGCCGGCCCTTACCGGGACAAGGACATGTCGCAGTACAAACTCATCATCCACTGCGGGGGATGCATGATCAACCGGGCCGAGATGCTCCACAGAATCAGTGATGCCGCGGATACAGGCGTGCCGATCACGAATTACGGGATCGCCATCTCGTACGTCCACGGCGTGCTGAAGCGGGCCCTCTCGCCGTTTCCCTACGAGAGCAGCCTCCTCGAGTGAGCTTCGTGCCGACCGTCTGGAAAAGAAATTCTCGGAGAGCATAACGTCCAGGCAATTCAAAATAATCGTAATCTGCATGCCCGGGAATAATAATATATCCTTGTGATTTAACTCAGGACAGGATATAAAATGGACTACTAAAGATACAGTTTTTGCGTCTCGGCACAGGAAGTGAGATTGGCATACGTGGCAGCAGTGTAATGCATGCTGAGGTCCTCCCTCAAGAGACAGGAAAATCCAATACATACTGGGGGTTTGCATGGAACTTATCATCGACGGCAAGAAGTGTGAGTTCAAACCCGGCCAGACGGTTTACGAGGTGGCACAGGAACACGGGATCTATATCCCCGTGCTCTGCCACCATGAGCAGATAAAACCCGTGGGCGCGTGCAGGGTGTGTCTGGTCGAGGTCGAAAAGGCAAGGTCGCTCGTGGCCTCTTGTGCCATGCCTGCGGAAAACGGAATGATCGTATACACCAACACGCAGAGGGTCTTGAATGCCCGCAGGCTTTCCGTGGAGCTCCTGCTCACCCAGGGGCACCACAACTGCATCACCTGCGAAAGCAGCGGAGATTGCGTGCTTCAGGATCTGGTCTATTCCCTGGGCATCGAATCGCCCAGATTCAATGAGCCCGATGGCAGGAAAGATCTCGAGCAGGCAAACGAGATGATCGTGCGCGATATGAACAAGTGCGTGCTCTGCGGCCTGTGCGTCAGGGCATGCAACGAGATCCAGGTCAACCAGGTGCTCGACTATTCGGGAAGGGGCCCTACGGCCTCGGTCGGTCCGGCCTTCGGTCTCAAGTACGAAGACTCCGACTGCGTGTTCTGCGGCGAGTGCGTCCGCGTATGCCCTGTAGGTGCCCTCTTCGAGAAGCAGGGCAGGTTCCTGGGCAGGGCAGGCGACCTCAGGAAGGTGCGGACCACCTGCGGATACTGCGGAGTCGGCTGCCAGATGGACGTCAATGTCGGAGACGGCAGGGTGATCAAGGTCACGACGCCGAGAGAGAATGCACCGGCCCCGAATTTCGGAAGCCTCTGCATCAAGGGCCGCTTCGGGTACGATTTCGTCAACCATCCCGAAAGGCTCAAAAAGCCCATGATCAGGGTTGAAGGGGAGCTCAGGGAGGCAAGCTGGGACGAAGCCATCGTCTACGTTGCCGAAAGGCTGAAATCCATCAAGAGCGAGCACGGCCCGGACGCCATTGCAGGTTTTTCCTCTGCCCGGTGTACGAACGAGGAAAACTACCTGTTCCAGAAATTCATGCGCGCGGTGATCGGCACCAATAACGTGGACCACTGCGCCCGGCTCTGACACAGCTCAACCGTGGCCGGTCTGGCCGCAGCATTCGGATCAGGGGCAATGACAAACTCGATCTCCGACCTCGAGGAATCGAACTGCTTCCTCATCACCGGGACGAACACCACCGAGAACCATCCGGTGATCTCCACATTCATCAAACGCGCCGTAACTCAAAGGGGCGCAAAGCTCATCCTTGCGGACCCGAGGAACATAGACCTCGCCCGGTTCGCAACCGTATGGATCAGGCAGAAGCCCGGGACGGACATCGCGTGGATCAACGGGCTCATGAACGTGATCATCAGCGAAGGTCTCCACAACGAGGCGTTCATCGCGGAGCGCACCGAGAACTTCGAGGCGGTCAGAGAGGCCGTGAAGAAGTACACCCCTGAATACGTCGAGAAGATCACCGGCATTCCTGCCGAGGACCTCAGGAAGGCAGCGCGGCTCTATGCGAAGTCCGAAGCATCGGCCATCGTCTATGCCATGGGGATCACCCAGCACATCACGGGCACGGACAACGTGAAGTCCCTCGCCAATCTCGCCATGCTCACCGGCCAGATAGGCAGGCCGGGAACCGGCGTCAATCCGCTTCGCGGGCAGAACAATGTCCAGGGGGCGTGCGATATGGGGTGCCTGCCCGGCAATCTGCCCGCCTACAAGAAGGTGGCTGAGGCGGCCGAGCGCAAGCCCTTCGAGGATGCCTGGGGCACGGCCCTTCCCGACAAGGCAGGCCTAACCATCCCCAAGATCATCGAGGGCGCGGCAAAAGGCACGATCAAAGCGCTCGTGGTGATGGGCGAAAATCCCATGATGTCCGACCCTGACATCGATCATGTCGAGAAGGCGCTTGGGAAACTTGACCTGCTCGTGGTGCAGGATATCTTCCCCAACGAGACCGCCCAATTCGCCCATGTGGTGCTGCCGAGCTCGGCCTGGGCCGAGAAGGAGGGAACCTTCACGAACACCGAGCGCAGGGTGCAACGGGTGAGGAAGGCTGTGGGCGCCCCCGGAGAGGCCAGAGACGACTGGCAGATCATCACCATGCTCGCACACAAGCTCGGGTCTGACTGGGGCTACGGCTCCGCCCGGGAGATCGCCGACGAGATCTGCAGGGTGACGCCTTCTTACGCAGGTATCACGTACGAGCGCCTCGAGAAGGAAGGCATCCAGTGGCCGTGTCCCAATGCCCAGCATCCGGGCACGCCGATCCTCCATACCCATGCATTCACCCGGGGAAAGGGCCTCTTCTCGGTGTGCGAGCACAAGGCCCCTGCAGAAGAGCCCGATGCCGACTTCCCGTTCGTCCTGACGACGGGCAGGATCCTCTATCAGTACCACACGGCCACCATGAGCCGCCGCTCGAAAGGGCTCGTGTCGAGAACGCCCGAGGCGTTCATCGAGATCAATGCGGAAGATGCGCAGAGGCTCGGCATCGGACAGGGCGATCCTGTCGAGGTCTCATCGAGGAGAGGGACGATCGAAGTTGCGGCCCAGATATCGAACCGGTGCGAAAGCGGCATCGTGTTCATCCCGTTCCACTATAACGAGGCTGCGGTGAACAGGCTCACCGTGGCCGAGGTCGACCCCGTGGCCAACATTCCCGAATACAAGGTGTGCGCTGTCAAGATTCGAAAGGTCGCCTGACCGTTCGATCGAGGATAATTAAAGAAATCGTGGAGGAGGAGTTATACATGAGTAATGAGAACCTGGAAAGCAAACGTTGGGGCATAGCCATGGCGGCTGTCGTCATGCAGCTCTGCCTGGGAACTGTGTACGCGTGGTCGGTGTTCAAGAAACCCCTGATCAACGCGCACGGTTGGGGTGAAACCCAGACCCAGTTGACCTTCATGATCTTCATGTTCTGCATCGGCACCGCCGCGGCATTCGGCGGTACCCTGGTGGACAAGAAGGGCCCGAAGTTCGTGGCAACCATCGGCGGCGTACTCTTCGGCATCAGCACCCTGCTGGCCGGCGTGGCTGATCAGATCGGAAACCTGGCGCTCCTGTACATATCCTGGGGATTAATAGGCGGCATCGGAAACGGCTTCTGCTACGTCACCCCCATCGCCACACTCATCCGCTGGTTCCCCGACGAGAGGGGACTGGTGACCGGGCTCGCGGTCATGGGCTTCGGTCTCGGCGCGTTCTTCATGGGGCTGATCGCACCGCCGATGATCGCCAAAATGGGCGTAGCAATGACCTGGTACATCTGGGGCGTCATCTTCCTGGTGCTGGTCGTCGGCTCCGCGCTGCTCTTCAGAAACCCCCCTGCGGGCTGGCTCCCTGCCGGGTTCAACCCCGCTTCCGGGGGTGTGTCTGCCGCCAATTCCCTCATGTTCGGACAGGCGGTAAAGACACCTCAGTGGTGGATGCTCTGGGCCATGCTCTTCCTGAACGTCTCTGCCGGCCTCGGGCTTATCTCCCAGCTGTCTCCGCTGGCGCAGTCCTTCTATGATCCGCTCATAACCGACCCGGCAGTGCGCGCCGATCCGGTAGCCCTGACCAAGGCCCTTGCGGCTGCAGGCGGTTTCGTGGTTTCGATCTCGGCGATCTTCAACGGCCTCGGCAGGCTCTTCTGGGCACGGATGTCCGACTCCATCGGCAGGAAGACCGTGTTCGTCACCATGTTCGCCACCCAGGCAGTCATCTACCTCCTCGTCGCAACGGGCGTGATCAGCGGCTACTACCTCTTCCTCGTGGTTGCCTGCTACCTGCTCGCATGCTACGGCGGAGGATTCGCGACCATGCCCGCGTTCGCGGCTGACAGCTTCGGGCCCGGCTACATCGGCAAGGTCTACGGCTTCATGCTCACTGCATGGTCTGCCGCCGGCCTCCTCGGCCCCTATGTCTTCGCCAGCTTCAAGGACCAGGCGCTCTTCATCGCATCCGGGCTTCTCATCGCCGGTCTGGTCATCGCCCTGGCGTTCAAACAGCGTTCGCAGGGTGCGGCGGCTGCGAAGAAAGTGGCTTAAGCGATTTTTTTTAAGACACAAGGCCGATCTTTGCAGGCCTGCAGGTTGAACAACCGGGGAGGCAGGTAAACGCTGCCTCCCTTTCCATGTCCTGCGCATGTGTATTCATTCCTGCAGGGATGTGACGGGTTTTCACAGTCTTGCACAGAAACCATCGGTTCTGATTTCGTTGACACTCTCCCGGCCGTATGCTAACCACAGCTATCTACATCGTTCGGTGAGGTAAACGTGAGGCTCGCAGACATCCGGGATATATTGAATGCAAAGGTCATCTCAGGCGAAGAAAAGCTCGATATCGAAATCACTACGGCATTCGGAGCGGATCTGATGAGCGATGTGCTGGCTTTTGCCAGATCGGGCTGCCTGCTGATAACCGGACTTTCAAACCCTCAGGCCGTGAGGACCGCGTATGCCCTCGACATCTCGGCCATCCTGGTCTGCAGGGGCAAGGCTCTCACCGACAAGTTCGTCAACATCGCCCGTGAGCTCAATATCCCCATCCTGTGGACCCAGTACATCATGTTCGAGGTGTGCGGGAGGCTGTACCAGGAAGGGCTGATCGGCTGCGTGAGGCAGATAGCCGACACAGAGGATAAACGCATTGCCTAGAGATGAGCACCTTGAGGGAATCTACTACATCCAGGGACGGGATTTCGTTGATGCCGGAGTGGTTTCGAGCGAGATCAAGAAACGCCTGAAGGACAAGGGCATCACCGAGGATGTCATCCGGAAGGTGGCCGTCATAACCTTCGAGGCAGAGGTGAACATCATCTCCTATGCGGACCAGGGAACCATCCAGCTTTTCATCGAGCCGGATGCGATCACGGTCGAGGCAACCGACATCGGCCCCGGAATCGACGATATCGAGCTCGCCCTCCAGGAAGGATATTCCACGGCGGACGATTCCATCCGGGAGATGGGGTTCGGGGCAGGGATGGGCCTCGCGAACATAAAGAAGTTTTCGGACGTTTTCGAGCTGACATCGGAGCCGGGCAACGGCACCTGCCTGAAGAGTGTCGTGAGGCTCGACAGCGAGTAATAAAAAACGTGGAGAGTGCGTATGACCCTGGAGACTCTTGCCGAGAAACTGGGCCTGAAATGTAAGTGCTGCTGGGAAAAGCTCAAGACAACCGAGATCAGGGGCGGGTATGCAGGCGACCTCCTGAGCGATGTCATGGCGAACAGCCATGCCGGAGCCGTGTGGGTGACGAGGCAGGTCCACCAGAATATCGTTGCCGTAGCATTGCTCAAGGAGCATGCAGGGATCATCATCGTGCAGGGCGCAAATCCGGAAAAAGACACCCTCGAAAAGGCGACCCGTGAGGGCATCCCCATCATGGTGAGCGATCTGCCCGAGTTCGAGCTGGTGGGACGGATCTACCAGCTCCTCGAAAACGGGTGATCTGTCTGGGGCGTATATGTCTGATCTGATCCTGCTCATCATGTCTTCTTCACCGCTCGGAGAGCGGAGGGCAAGGAAGCACGAGACCCTCTGGATTCCCTCTTTCGCGGGAATGACAGAGGCGGGGTTCCGGTTCTCACATCCGGTGCTGACAGGGCATTAGGCGAACACAGATCAATGGGAAGAGCGTTCCGCTGCAATCTCCATGTTCACACCTGCCTTTCGCCGTGCGGAGACCTCGACATGCACCCGAGCGCTGTCGTCGACGAGGCGGTCTCGCAGGGCGTCGATGTCATCGCCATATGCGACCACAACTCGTCAGAGAACGTCCCGTATGTCCTCAAGGCCGCCCGCGGGAAACCGATCGTCGTGATCCCCGGCATGGAGGTCACGACCCGGGAAGAGGTTCACGTGATCGCCCTCTTCGAAGATACGGCATCGCTTTCAGCGCTCCAGGAGTATGTATACGCCAATCTCTCGGGCCTGAACGACGAGAAGGCCTTCGGGCTTCAGCCCATCGTCAACGAGATCGGAGAGGTAGAAGGGTTCAACGAGCGGCTCCTCATCGGCGCGACCGGCATATCCCTCGAAGACCTCGTTTCGCGCATCCACGAGCAAAGCGGCCTTGCCATAGCAGCCCACATCGACAGGCCGAGCTTCAGTGTGATAAGCCAGCTCGGGTTCCTGCCGGAGCACGTGCCCTTCGACGCCCTTGAAATTTCTTCACGCCTCGGCATCAGAGGCGGCAGGGAGAAATTTCCCGAGCTTGCACACAATACCTTCATCACCTCTTCCGATGCCCATTTCATCAAGGACATCGGGACCCGGTTCACGGCCATTTTCATGGAAGAGGCGAGGTTCTCCGAAATCCGCCTGGCACTGAAAGGCCGGGATGGAAGGTTCGTCGTGGAGGATGCATGATCGAGCTTGCCCTCCACATCCTCGATATCGCCGAAAACTCCACGAGGGCACAGGCAACCCTGGTCGAGATCACCCTCATCGAGGATCTCGCCTCGGACATCCTCTCCCTCGAGATCCGGGACAACGGTACGGGCATGGATGAAGAGACCCTGCAGAAAGCCATGGATCCGTTTTATACGACGAAGAAAGTACGAAGGATCGGGCTCGGCCTGCCCATGCTCGCGCAGGCGGCGAAGAATGCGGGAGGACGGTTCGAGATAGAGTCGGCGCCCGGCTCGGGCACCAGGGTGTACGCCCGATTCCGGCACAGCCACATCGACAGGCAGCCGCTGGGAGACATCCCCGGCGTCATCTCCACCCTCGTTCTCGGCAACCCGGATGTCGATTTCCTCTATACGCACACGAAGAACGGCAGGACCTATGTCCTCGACACCAGGGAGATACGCAGTGAGCTCGGGGACATTCCGCTCAATCACCTCGACGTTATAAACGTCATCAGGGATAATATCAGGGAGGGGATCGACGAGCTCCGGGAGGCACCGTAGTCTCAAGCGGTCGTCCACGAGCAGGGAACAGATGGTAAAAAAACTGCAACTGTTTGCGATCATTCATTGATTTTTTACAGGCATTGTTGTATGTCAATAAGGCACTACTTCAATTCTCTATGAGATTCAGGAAAGGTTAATGATCAATGGCTAAAAAACAGGGCGTAAGAGAACCGGTCAGATTCGTCACGGCCACCTCTCTCTTTGACGGGCACGACGCATCGATCAACATCATGCGGAGGATCCTGCAGGATGCGGGAGCCGAGGTGGTCCATCTCGGGCACAACAGGAGCGTTGCCGAGATCGTCAATGCAGCCGTGCAGGAAGGGGCGCACGGTGTTGCCGTGAGCTCGTACCAGGGCGGCCATATGGAGTTCTTCAAGTACCTCATCGATCTCTTGAAGGAGAGGGGATGCGGGTATGTGAAGGTATTCGGAGGCGGCGGAGGCGTCATCGTCCCCGATGAGATCAGGGAACTCGAGGCGTACGGCGTCTCGAAGATCTATTCGCCGGAAGACGGCAAGGCCATGGGCCTCAAAGGCATGATCTCGCACATGATCGGCATCGCTTCAAAGGTGAAGATCCCCGAGGTGAAGATGGACAAGAAGGCCATCCTCGCAAAAGACCCCGCGCTCATCGGCAGGATCATCAGCCATGCGGAGCGATCGAGGCTCTCGAAGGATCCCGGCTTCAAGGGCATGAGGACATTTCTGAACAGCTTCGAGTCGAAGAGCCCCATTGTCGGCATCACCGGCACGGGCGGCTCGGGCAAGAGCTCGATCATCGACGAGCTGCTCAGAAGAATCCTCACCCATTATCCGGACAAGAGGACTGCCGTGATCTCCGTCGACCCGACGAGATCCCGGAGCGGAGGCGCCCTCCTGGGCGACCGGATCAGGATGAACCAGATCGACGACGAGAGGGTCTACATGCGCTCCATGGCGACCCGTGCCTCGAAGGACGAGCTCTCCGAAGCCATCGAAGACGCGCTCGGGATCGTCAAGGCGGCCGGATACGACCTTATTATCGTGGAGACGAGCGGCATCGGCCAGGGCGACACGGCGATCACGAAGGTGAGCGACTTCTCGATCTATGTCATGACCTCCGAGTTCGGTGCGCCTTCGCAGCTCGAGAAGATCGACATGCTCGATTTCGCGGACATGGTCATCATCAACAAGTTCGAGCAGGAAAAGTCGCTCGACGCTCTGAAGCACGTCAGGAAGCAGTTCATGCGCAACCACGAGCTCTTCGACATGGAGCCCGAAGACCTTCCGATTTTCGGCACGGTGGCGAGCCGGTACAACGACAAAGGCATGGACAGGGCTTTCGCGCACCTCGTGAATAAGCTCAAGGACAAGGGCGCCATCGACTGGCAGGAGATCGGGATGCCGGAATCCGACGAGGAGAAGGTCCACGAGGGGATCGTGCCTTCCTCCAGGCAGCAGTACCTGAGCAGGATCTCCCAGTGTGTCCGTGACTACCATGCAAGGACTGCGGATGTGAGCGCACGCTTGAGGAAGATCTATGCCATCGAAGACCTGCTCAAGGAATCGGCCGATGACAAGGCCGCATCGGCAAGCTTGCGCAAGAAGCTCTCGGAGCTCAGGAAGGGAATAGCGAAGGACGAGCTCGAGCTCCTTGCCGACTGGGAGAAAAAGAGGGAGCTCTACGGCTCGAAGTCGTATTCGTACAAGGTCAGGGGCAAGAAGATCCAGGTGGCCCTCACAAAGGAGTCGCTCTCCGGCCTCGAGATACCGAAGATCGCCCTGCCCGGATTCACCGACAAAGGCGATCTCTTTACCTGGCTCAGGAAGGAGAACGTGCCGGGCTTCTTCCCCTACACCTCGGGCGTGTTCCCCTTCAAGCGGGACTGGGAAGACCCGAAGCGGCAGTTTGCAGGGGAGGGCGGACCCGAGAGGACGAACAGGCGCTTCCACTACCTGTGCCGCCACGACGATGCCAAGAGGCTGAGCACAGCCTTCGATTCGGTGACGCTCTATGGCGAGGACCCGCACGAGAAGCCGGACATCTTCGGCAAGATCGGCGAGAGCGGGGTGAGCATCTGCACGCTCGACGACATGAAGAAGCTCTATGCCGGGTTCGATCTCTGCTCGCCCACCACGAGCGTGTCGATGACCATCAACGGCCCGGCCCCCATCATGACCGCCATGTTTTTCAACACGGCCATCGACCAGCAGGTCGAAGCGTTCAGGAAGGAAAAGGGCAGAGCACCGAAGCCCGACGAGATGGAAGCCATCAGGGAAAGGGTGTTGAAGACCGTCCGGGGAACCGTCCAGGCGGACATCCTCAAAGAGGACCAGGGCCAGAACACCTGCATCTTCTCCACCGAGTTCGCCCTGAAGATGATGGGAGACATCCAGCAGTACTTCATCGAGCACGGGGTCGAGAACTTCTACTCGGTGAGCATCAGCGGCTACCACATCGCCGAGGCAGGGGCCAATCCCATCAGCCAGCTCGCCTTCACGCTCGCGAACGGCTTCACCTACGTGGAGTACTACCTCTCCCGGGGCATGAACGTGGACGACTTCGCCAAGAACTTCTCGTTCTTCTTCTCGAGCGGCATGGACCCGGAGTACAGCGTGCTCGGCAGGGTGGCGCGGCGCATCTGGGCGGTGGCCATGCGCTACCTCTACGGGGCGGACGAGTCGTCCCAGCGCCTGAAGTACCACATCCAGACGTCGGGCAGGTCGCTCCACTCGATGGAGATCCAGTTCAACGACATCAGGACCACACTGCAGGCACTGACCGCGCTCAACGACAACTGCAACTCGCTCCACACGAATGCCTATGACGAGGCCATCACCACCCCCACCGAGGAGTCGGTGCGGCGCGCCATGGCCATCCAGATGATCATCAACCGCGAGTTCGGCCTCTCCATGAACGAGAATCAGCTGCAAGGCTCGTTCTTCATGGACTGGCTCACGGATGCGGTCGAGGATGCCGTCTTGAAGGAGTTCGAGCGCATCAGCGACCGCAGAGGCGTGCTGGGCGCCATGGAGACCCAGTACCAGCGCTCGAAGATCCAGGACGAATCCATGTACTACGAGCATCTCAAGCACTCGGGCAAGCTCCCCATCATCGGCGTCAACTGCTTCGAGAACCCCGATGCCGAAGGTGCCGAATACAAGCCGGCCGGAAGCTGCATCGCTCTCACGCGGGCATCGTACGAGGAGAAGCAGGCCCAGCTCGACAACTGCCGCAAGTTCCAGAAGAAGCATGCCAAGCAGGGGGCTCAAGCCTTGAAGAAGCTCAAGGAGACGGCCTTGAGCGGCGGAAACATCTTCGAGCAGCTCATGGAGACGGTGCGGGTGGCGAGCCTGGGCCAGATCACGGCAGCCCTCTACGAGGTGGGCGGCAAATATCGCCGCAATATGTAAGACAGTGTGACTGGTGGCCGCTCAATGCGCAAGGATGCAGAATCGATCGGCAGGGGCTATGTCCAGATCTACACTGGAAACGGCAAGGGCAAGACCACGGCCGCGCTGGGCATAGCCCTCCGTGCCTCCGGATGCGGGCTCACAACCTGCATCGTCCAGTTCATGAAAGGGCAGCACTATTCGGAGCTCGAGGCCGTAAAGAGGCTGGGCGACCTCGTCACCATCGAGCAGTTCGGCCATCCTACCTTCTGCCGCATAACCGAGCCGCCTGATCCCGAGGACGTGAAGCGGGCAGGGACTGCCATGAGCCGCCTGAGAGAGCTCCTCGAATCGAGGGCCTGCGACATCCTCATCGCCGACGAGATCGTCACCGCCATGAAGTTCGGCTTCGTGAGCGAGCAGGACGTGCTCGACCTCATGAGGGCCAAGCCCGACGGCATCGAGCTCATCCTCACCGGCAGGGGCGCCACCCAGAGCCTCATCGATGCCGCCGATCTCGTCACCGAGATGACCGAGATCAAGCACTACTATCAGAAGGGCATTCAGGCCCGCTGCGGGATCGAGAATTGAATTATGAGGGCAAGTTCGGTGGAGAGGGAGACGGGGTAATCCTTCCTTCACCGGAATCACTTGTTTGTTTGCATCCTGTTGTGTGCCTTTAAGGGCGGCCCCGTAAACTCGCTTAAGCTTCGCTGCGCTCAGACAGTACGGGGCCAAGCGCCCTCCAGGCTTCCCCCTGAATGCAAATCAAAAAGCGCTTAACGGTTCATCCAGGATTCACCCAGTCTCCCATGGACATACTCCTCATGTGAATTCTATCCATAAATCCTTGTATTACTCTACCTTTATATAAACCGGTGAAATTTCGGGTTGCAATGAGCCGGTGTGGATGGTACGGGAGGGCGTGCCTTGCTGGAAGGGCTTCCAGCCTCCCGGCTTCGGCTGCGTGCCGGTCGGCAGGCGACAGCGAAGACATTCCAAATCTTGAAAAGGCCGATCACCGAGGATGGGTACTGCCGGGTTCGTGGACGCCCGCTCATTCCTCATCGATTAACCTGTATCAATCGACAACAGCAAGAGGAGCATACCATGTCAAAACTGATCAAACTGGCCGTTGTCAGCACCATGCTCTCGGCACTCCTGCCGCTCCATGGGTTTGCTGCCAATCGACTTATGTATGAAAACTTTGATGATCAAACTCTCGACAGCCGACTGAATCCCCGCATCTATGGCGGGATCGCGGCACCTCCGCAGTATGGCTTTGCCGGTCCGGGGAGAGACGGAGCAGGCTCCTGTTTCTCTTCGGGCACCATTCCCGATGTCTTTCTCCAGTGGCCCACGGAACAGATCCCCAAACCGTGGCCGTCCGACGAGATGTACATATCCTTCTGGATGCGCTATCCCACGTATGCAGGCTCGGACCCCAACGAGAACATCAAAATCTTCTATCCCCACTGGGATGGCGCCGTGAGCTATGTCCACTTCACGATGGTCGACACCAATACCGTCTACTACTCGGCGCGCGCCAGGGACAACAGCATGGTCTCGGTGGGCACCTACATGAACTGCCCCAATCAGGCCGACGGCAACTGGCATCACTATGAGTTCTACGTGAAGTTCTCGGAAGGCATCAGCAGGTTCTGGTACGACGGAGCGCAGATGCTCTATCAAACATACGGTCCGGGTGTCTGGACGAACAGCGTCTTCTCCATCGACATGCCGTCCATGGACGGCGAAGAGCCCGGGAACTTCTCACGGCAGGTGGATGACATCGATATATGGGACGGAATGCCCGATCCTGCAGTTCTTGGCGCCGGCTCGCCCTCCTGAGAAGGGAGATGCGGCGGTACAAACCAAGTTGACCCGATGACCTTCCCGGAAAGGGCTCTGCACAAGGGGAAAAGATCCTCGTATGCAGGGCCCTTTAAAGGGCGTCCATACTCTCTTTTCTTGCCGTCCGGTGCACAGACAGCGCCTTATCCCCGGACTGGGGCCAAGGTCTTGATCGGGATTTCATTCATAACCCCTGGCATTGTCCTGCCTTGCGCTGAACGGAGAAATTTCGGGTTGCAATGGGCCGGCTTGAGTGGTACGGGGTGGGCGTGCCTTGGTGGAAGGGTCTTTCAGGCCTCGCCGTGCCTGCTGCGAGCCGATCGGCGGAGGCTGTCCGACCTTCCGAATCTTGAAGAGGCAAAGTCGTCGAGGATGAGCACTACCGGGTTTGTGGAAACCCGCTCATTCCTCTTTGAGAAAACCTGTACAAAGCAATAAGAGGAGCACAAAATGTCAAAGTTAATCAAACTGGTCGTTGTCGGTACCCTCCTGTCTGCGCTTATGCCGGTCTGCGGATTCGCTGCCAACCGGCTTCTCTATGAAAATTTCAATGACCGGGTTCTCGACAGCAGGCTGAATCCCCGCATCTATGGGGCGGTCGCAACACCGCCGCAATATACCTTTGTCGGTCCGGGCAGAGACGGCACAGGGTACTGTTTCTCTTCGGGAACGGTCGACGATGTCTTCCTCCAGTGGCCTTCTGGAAGGCTGCCGAGGCCGTGGCCGTCGGACGAGCTGTACATGTCCTTCTGGATGCGCTATCCCACGTTCCGCAGATCGGATCTCAACGAGAACATCAAGATCTTCTATCCCCACTGGGATGGCGGCAACAGCTATGTCCACTTCACCATGGTCGACACCAACACCGTCTATTACTCGGCGCGGGCAAGAAACAGCAGCATGGTGTCGGTGGGCACCTACATGACCTGCCCCAATATGGCGGACGGGAACTGGCACCACTACGAGTTCCACGTGAAGTTCTCGGAGGGGATAAGCAGGTTCCGGTATGACGGCGTGCAGAAGCTCGATCACCGGTATGGCCCGGGAGTGTGGACGAACAATATCCATGCCGTCGACGCACCGTCCATGGACGGTGAGGAGCCGGGCATCTTCTCGCGGCAGGTCGATGACTGGGAGGTCTGGGACGGCATGCCCGATACCGGCACACAGGCCGCCGGCCCGCCTTCAGTTCCGGCAGACGTATCGGTGCAGATACTCAGGTAAGGAAAGCAGCCTCCCAAACATCCCGGAAGGACTCTGTACAAAGGCGACATGCTGCATGTACAGAGTCCTTTTGGGGCGTCCATACCGATTTCTCTCGCAGTGGCTTCCCCCGATATCAGGTAACAAGAGCCCAGTCTTTCCGTATTTTTAAGATCAGCGATGGCAATCCTCAACGGCGGCAGAGGCTGTCATTCAGCCGATCCGATTTGCCTTATCCGCATGCGGCGGTTATTCTTATTTAGATATATCTCTGTCGTCGGCGCCACCAGCCGTTTCACTGAGGAGAGATAAGAGCAATCCCCGCATTTCTGCACGCATTGTCCTGTTGCTCGAATTCCAAGGGCAGGGGGGATCCGCATGGATGAAGAAGGATACACGGTAACCCTGGATAACGGGCGTGCCAGATTTACGAGCAGGCAGGAACAGACGATCGAGGTGTCGGTCTTTCTCTTCCTCATCATTCCCTCGATGATCCTCTCTTTCTTTGCCAAGGAAGAAGGCGAGATCAGCTTTATCATCACGGCATGGGCCATCATTACGCGTGACCTCGCGCTGATGAGCCTCGTCCTTTTTTTCCTCTGGCGCAACGCAGAGTCGATCGGCAGCATCGGATGGAGGTGGGGGAACATATGGCACGAGGCGCTCATAGGACTGGCGCTCTTTCCCGTGTTCTTCGTTCTCCTCGGCATCGTGGGAGCGCTTCTCCAGGGGATCGGGTTCAATGTTCCCACGGCATCGCAGCCGCAGTTTCTGATCGTCAAAGGAATTCCGGAGATGCTGCTCGCGTTTCTCCTCGTCGTTGTCGTCGCCGTAGTGGAGGAGACCATCTTCCGGGGTTACCTCCTGCTGCGCTTCTTGCATATTACCCAGAGCAAGACATGGTCCGTCTTGGTCTCGGCCGTTGTGTTCTCGCTCGGTCACGGATACGAAGGGTCGGCGGGGGTCGGTACCGTCGGGATCATGGGCGCCGTGTTCGCGGTGATTTACCTGTGGCGGGGGAGCATCGTTGCGCCCGTCATCATCCATTTTCTCCAGGACTTCATCGGAATACTGGTTGCTCCGTTCCTGAGCGGGCAATAGCGGATGTCTGCGATTTTCGTGTGGGAGGAGAGATGAAGGTCCCCGCAGACGAAAACGCCTGCGGGGATTGAAGCCGCAAAGTTAGTCCCTAGAGTATCTCGATGGCCGTTGCCATGGATACGCCGCCGCCGCCGCAGAGGGTGGCGAGGCCCAGGGACTTGCCGCGCTTCCTCAGGGCATACATGAGAGAGACGATGACCCGGGCTCCCGTGCTGCCGACCGGATGGCCGAGTCCGATGCCCGAGCCGTTCACGTTGCATTTTTCCCTGTTGAGCTTGAGGTCCCTCTCACAGGCGATGTACTGCGAGGCGAAGGCCTCGTTGACCTCGACGAGATCGAAGCTGTCGACCGTGAACTTCGGGTTCTGGGCAAGCAGATTTCTCACCGCGGGCACGGGGCTCAATCCCATGACCGACGGATGGCAGCCGCCGCGGGCCGATGCCACGATTTTTGCCAGGGGCTTGAGCCCGAGCTCTTTGGCCTTGTCGGCAGACATGATGATCATGGCCGTTGCGCCGTCGTTCAATCCCGAGGAGTTGCCTGCAGTCACCCTGCCGCCCTTGGCGAGGAATGCGGGAGGAAGCTTCGAGAGGGCGTCCATGGTGAGGCCCGGCCTGAAGTGCTCGTCCTTGTCGAAGATGACGGGCGGTTTGCCCCTCTTCTGGGGGATCTCGATGGGAACGATCTCTTCCTTGAAATCGCCGCTCACGGTAGCCCTCTCCGCACCGTTGTGGCTCTTGAGCGCGACCTCGTCCATCTCTTCGCGGGTGATCTTGTAGAGGTCGGCAATGAACTCGGCCGTCTGGCCCATGATGTAGGGTTTGCCCTTGAAAGACTCGTAGATGGGAAGCCCCTTGACCGGGCTGTCCTCACCGAGCGGCTGGACATGAGACCCGCAGTGGAGACCTCTGGTCATGGCATCGACGAAGGTCTTGTCGTTGAGCCTGCAGCCCCACCTGGCATCCTGAGAGATGAAGGGAGTGCCTGACATGTGCTCCATGCCGCCTGCGAGGATGATGTCCGCCATTCCTGCCTGGATCATGGCTGCACCGCTTATGGTCGCTTCCATGCCGGAGATGCATACCCTGTTGATGGTCACTGCCGTGACCGTTTCGGGGATGCCTGCCAGGAGTGCTGCAACACGGGTGACATTCAATGTATCAGCAGGCTCCATGCAGCATCCGAAGCGCACGTCGTCGATGATGGCCGGATCGATGCCGGCGCGGTCGACAGCGCCCTTCATTGCCGCTTTGCCTATGTTCCATGCACCGACATCCCTCAGGCTGCCGCCGAAGGAGCCGATGGCTGTTCTGCATGCAGAAACAATGACCACATCTTTCATGAGATCCCCCTTCTTAGTAGTTTCCTGTCAATGACAGAATTCTTGGCCGAGTATGTGTTAAAAATGAATACTGATTCATCTATCTGAAAAGACGGGCCAAGTAAAGAGGAAAGAGTATGATATGCCTGCCATCAGCGGGCCTGTAATGAAACTGCGTGGTGCAGACGCTCCTTGAAGAGATGAGGCCGGTGTACTATAGTGGGGGTGATGAGCTCACAGGACCCTCAGGATTGCGCCCGCTGCGGGATGTGCTGCCTTGCCGACATGATCGCCTATGTCACCGTAGACGACCTGGACCGCTGGAAGGAAGAAGGACGCAGCGATATCCTCCACATCATCGAGAACGAGCAGGCTGTCTGGCTGGGCGATCATTTCGTATCGGGCAGGACCGGCAGGCCCATCTATGGCTGCCCCTTCCTCGAGATGACGGGCGAGATCTTCTCCTGCAGCATTCATGAGACCAGGCCGAATGTGTGCAGAAACTATGTACCCGGCTCATCCGAGATATGCCCGCTGTGGAAGAAGAGGTGACAGGAGCTCGATTTGGATATTAATCTGTCCGGGTTATCAAGAATACCTTCCGTTTACCGATAATTTTTTAAGGCAGGGCCGCATGACGGAAATAAAGCACAACATATTGCTTGTCGATGACTCGAACGTAGTCAAGGCATCTCTCATAAGGATTCTGTCCGAATCATCGCTGCCTATCGATCAGATATTCGATGCCGGAGACGGCATCGAAGCCCTCGGGATTCTCGATTCAAACCCTGTGAGTCTTGTGATCACTGATATCAACATGCCCGGGATGAACGGTGAAGAGCTGGTGGAGAGGATGCGGTCCGACCCGGCAAAAAAGGGGATTCCGATCGTCGTGATATCCACGGACGGGAGTGCCGCCCGGATAGACCGCCTGAAGAGTTTCGACATCGAGGCCTATCTGCGCAAACCGTTCAAGGCAGACGAAGTCACGGAGGTTCTTTCGGAGCTCCTGCTGACGGGTTTGGACAAAAGCCCGTTCGAGTATCTCATACAGGCCATGCGGCAGGTGATGCCCTCGATGGCGGACATGTCTCCCCGTTTCCCGGAATCGGGTGACGTCCCTGCCATGGCAGGTGAGGCCCTCAACGTTCAAGTCAGTTACAGCGGCGAGCATACGGGCGAGCTCGGCTTGATACTCGAGAGCAGCCTGGCTTCACGCATCGCAGCGAGGATCATGGGCCTCGATGATGCCGAGGACATACCCGGCGACATGATCGACGATGCCCTGCGCGAATTGATGAACGTCATATGCGGGCATTTCACCACCCTGATGTACGGTGACAAGGCTCTCTTCAATGTTTCGACCCCGCAGGTGTTTCCCGTCAGAAATGCATTGTGCAACATGCTCAGGTCCAGCCCGGATATTCATGCCTTCTTGATCGAGGATTCCCCGGCCCTCGGACGTGTCCGTATCACCGGGCGTAAGCTCCCGAGAGAAGGAAAGTCCGAATAGAGGAAGCCGGGCTTGAGCCGGGCCCTCAAACCCTGTCCCCAGCCCCGATCCCTATCAGATCCCAGGCATTGGAGAAAAAGACCTTGTCGTAGAATGTCTGGGGAAGCCCGTATCCCAGCAGGCAATCGATCTCCATCTCCCGGGGCAGGATCAGGTTGGGGAAATCCGATCCGTACAGGATGCGGTCCTGGTAGCGTTCGAGATACTCCGGGCCCAGGTTGAAGGACCCTTCGAAGCCCGGATAGAAGGTGAAGGCGGTGTCGAGGTACATCCCCGGGTGATCGTCCAGGAGCTCGATGAAGCCCTGATATTCGAGGGCTCCCATATGCGCCACGTTGACCGGCAGCTCGGGAAAGCGATCGAGGAGCTTCCTGAAATGCGCAAGCCCGACATACTCATGTCCGACCGGGCCGGTGCCCACATGGAGGAGCATGCGCTTCTTCTTTTCGATGACCAGCTCGTAGAGGGGCATGAGCCGCTCGTCATGGGGATAGAACCGCTGCACGAGGAGCTGGAGCTTGAAGCCCAGGATGCGGGGGTGATCGAGGAGCTCGGCAGCCATTGACAGGGCATCCTCGTCGCCGGGATGGTAGGCGGCGAAGCAGTACGTGTCCGGGATCTCTTCGAGGACCTTCACGTTCCAGGCATTGATTCCCCGCGCCACACCCGGCTTGTGAGCATAATTCGAGTAGACGATCGGTCCGATGCCGCGCTCTCTAAGGTATGCCACGCACTCCCGGTAATAGATCTGGTGCAGGACCCGCCAGCCATAATTTTTATCGAAGAATCTCCAGATCGACTCGAAGAGCCGGTCCGGAAAGAGGTGGACATGAAAGTCGATAATTTTTTCAGGGAGATGCGCCATAGCTGTACTCCCAGGTAAAGGAATGCACGGATAAAGTCAATGCCCGTGACAAATCAAATGGTATGAACCCCCAGGCAAGCCCTGGACCCTGTTCCGCAGCAAACTGCAGGGAATTGACCCACAGAGATTAAATCTCATAGAAAAACCGGAAGTAAGTGTCACACCTCTGACCAAAAACGGTATAAGGTGATGAAGAAAAAGACACGGAGGCATCTGCATGAGGATTGGAGCATGAACAATCCGTTCAGAGAGGCGGCGGCGGAAGACAACGAGGAGCTGGCGCTGATCTCAAGGTCATTGGCAGGCGACCTGTCAGCCCTCGAAGGCCTTGTCCTCCGTCACCAGGCCTGGATATACAATATCGCCGTCCGTATGGTCATCGACCCTTTCGCTGCCGAGGACATCACCCAGGAGGTTCTCATCAAGATCATTACGAAGCTTTCGACCTTCGATCCCGAGAAGTCCGCTTTCAGGACCTGGGTATACCGCATCGTGGTCAACCATATCATCAATGCCGGGAAAAGCAGGAAAGAGGTACTTGTCTCGCACATCATGAGAGACAAGTACATCGAGGAATATGCGGCCCATATGCAGGAACGGACCCAGCCTCGATATTACGGTCACGACACGATCACCGAGGAGGCCAGGGTGACCTGCATGCACTGCATCCTCCTCTCCCTCAACCGGAGGGAGAGGATGGTATTCATCCTCGGCGTGATCTTCGGCGTGGGGCACGTCATGGGAAGCGAGATCTGCGGGGTTTCCAGGGACAACTTCCGCAAGATACTCTCGCGGGGGCGGGGCAAGGTGTTTCGCTTTTTTCAGAAGAGGTGCGGCCTCATAAAAGAGGACAATCCCTGCCGGTGTGAATACCATGTAGGGCCCATGCTCACATTCAAGCTCATCGACCCGGACGATCTCCTGGTGCAGAGGGAAAATCAGGGCTCGATCCGGGATATCGTCAGAGGGGCCGTACGAGGCATCGAGGAATCCCACGATGAGTTCGTCTCGCTCTTCCGTGACCAGCCCTTCCTGAAGTCGCCGGACATGAGGATGTGGCTGCAAGCCCTCGTCGAGCGGAAGGAAATCAAGGCGATGATGCAAATACCATAGCGTGAAAGGAGTCTTCTTATGTACAACCCGGAAACGGTTGCACCCTGCGGACTTTATTGCGGCGTATGCGGCATCTACATGGCGACGGCCGGCGGCGACGAAGAGCTGAAGGGAAAGCTCGCCAAGGCATACGGTGTCTCCCCTGCGGATATTCTCTGCCGCGGCTGCCGTTCGGATACGGTCTTCATGTACTGCAAGGTATGCGGCATCAAGGCGTGCACTGCCGAGAAGGGCATCGAGGGCTGCCACCTGTGCGATGCGTTCCCCTGCGGCAAGGTGGAGGCATTCCCGGTTGCCGAGGGGAAGAAGAACATCCTCCGCGCCGTTCCCCGATGGCGGGAGATCGGCACGGAAAAGTGGGTGGAGGAAGAGGAGAAGCTCTCCACCTGCCGGTCCTGCGGGAACCGGATGTTCCGCGGTGCAAAGAAATGCAGGAGCTGTAATCCCCTGTGATCGGGAATGGGAGGAAGTTCGTGCCGAAAAAGCACACCAGCTCCCGGGCTGCTGAGCAGGATGTTTCGATGGGCCTCTTTCGAATATGCCTGCACACCCTAGAACGCGAAGGGCTTCTTGGGTGCGGTCGGGCTCTCGTAGCTCCAGACGACTGCCGAGCCGTGGGGGAGCCGCCATACCGTCAGCGCCCCGAGGCCCTCCTGCTCGGCGACCGGCTTGAGGAAGGTGAACTTCTCGATGATCTCGTTCTTCAGCGCTTCATCGTCCGACTTTTCGAGGCTGCCGCTCAGGCGGAGCTGCATGCCCTTTTCATTGCTGTAATAGCACAGCTCGGCCTTCGGGTTGCTCAGGAGCTGCCTGTTCAGGTCCTTGCCCGTGCCGGTTATGAAGACCACCCCGCTCTCATCCGCCCGAAAGGTCATGATCGCGCGAACGTGAGGCTGGTCTCCCTCGCTGGTCGCCAGGAAGCACGTCGGGTTTGCGTTGATGAACTCTATCATTTCGTTTTTGGTCATGGGACCTCCTTTTTCACAAGGCATCATACTGCAGGGAAAAGATACTATAAGAATGATAGCGGCCATGGGAGCGGACGTCAATGAGGGCAGCGGCTGGCAGACGAACCGTGGAACGCGGCTATCTCACCCTCGGCAGGTCAGACCACGAGGTGGTGAACAGGGGCGACTTTCGTGCCTGGCGCATCCACCAGGGACGCTCGAAGCCCGCGGCGGCAAAGCGGAGCGTGCCTCTGCCGAACCGTGCGTTGATCCTGTCGAGCGCCTCCATGAGGCCGAGCTCTTTCGGTCCCTCGCGGCTTTCGTGGAAGAGGTTCGACTGGATCCGGCCCCTGGGAACGATGCCTGCGAGCATGATGCCGACCTTGCGGTACGCCGGGCCTTTTCTGTAGATGCGGGAGAGCAGGGCCTTGGCATAGCCCATGAGCTCCGGTGTATACGAGGTGGCTGTCGGGATGTCCATCGAGGCGATGTGCGTGGCCGGGAAACCCTCGTTGAACGGGAACTCGATGAGCATGACCTCGATGAAGGAAGCGGCAGACTTCTTCGTCCTGAGCTTTTCCGCGGCCCTGGCCGTATAGGCGGCAGCCGCCTCGTGGAGTTCATCGAGGTGATAGACTCTCCTCCCGAACGACCGGGAGCACACGATCGATCTGGCCGGCGCTTCGGCTTCATCGAGGGGGATGCAGGACGTGCCGCGCAGCTCGAGGACCGTGCGCAGACCCGTGACCGTGAGGTGCTTCCGCGCCCACTCGTCGTTCACCCTGCTCAAATCGAAGGCCGTAAGGACGCCCCTGCTCCGGAGCATCCTCGCATACCTCCTGCCGATGCCCCACACATCCTCCACGTCGATGGAGGGAAGGATGTCGCCGGTGCGGCCCGTCGTATCGAACACGCCTTCAGCGGCGGCCGATTTCTTCGCAATGCGGGCACCCGCCTTGGCAAGGGTCTTCGTGGGTCCGATGCCGATGGATACCGGCACGCCCACCCACTTCTTCACCCTGTCCCTGATCTCCCGGCAGTAATCCTCGGGGTTTCTGGGGATGCCGGCAAGGTTCAGGAAGGCCTCGTCGATGGAGTACACCTCAACGTCCGGACAGGAGAGGCGCAGGACGTCCATGACCCGCCGGGAGATGTCTCCGTAGAGGCTGTAGTTCGACGAGTACACGTGGACGCCGTGCGTGAGGATGAGCCTCTGGCACTCGAACACGGGCTGGCCCATCCGGATGCCGATGGCCTTGGCCTCTTCGGACCTGGCGATGACGCACCCGTCATTGTTCGACAGCACGACAACGGGCCTGCCCGCGAGCTTGGGATTGAATATCCGTTCGCAGGATGCGTAGAAGTTGTTGCAGTCGACAAGCGCGAAGCATGTCTCCATGGCTTATACCTTATGGATTACATACGTGACCACGCCCCAGATCTCCACCGTCATGTTCTCGCGGATCTCGATGGGGGCGAACTCGGGATTTTCCGGAAGCAGGTACGACTTCCTGCCTTTGCGCTGGAAGCGCTTCACCGTGAACTCGCCGTCGATGATCGCGATCACGACGCTGCCGGAGGCGGGCTCGATGGCCCTGTCCACGATGAGGATGTCGCCCGGATGGATGTGGGCATCGATCATCGAGGTCCCCTCCACCCGCACGAAGAAGGTCGCGGACGGATGGGTGATGAGGAACTCGTTCAGATCGAGGGTCTTGTCGATGAAATCGTCTGCAGGAGAGGGAAAACCGGCGGATATCCGGGCGGTGAAGAGCGGGATCTTGAGCTTTTTCCTGCCCTCGAAACCCCACACCTCATCCACGCGTATCCGCTCTTTCGGCATGAAGGGGGATTGTACCACTAAGTGCCAGCAATGTAAAGGAATCTCCGATGCGGGGGAGACCCCGGGCCTGCTCATCTCGAACGGCAGCGAGAGCTTCTTTTGCCACCTCCGCTCCCGCGGGCATGTTTGAGAAAGATTGACGGCACGCTGTGCACATGAGCACGGCAATGACCGATTTCCTTATCTTTCTCAGACATGGAAAGGTAACGGCAGGTATGTGCTCGGAAGCCAGGACTGACCTTTTCCGATGTCCCAAAAAATTGAAAATTCACTGACCGGAAGTATAACTTTCTGTATTATCCGTACAAATTAAGTTTGTTATTAATAACATAAAGAAAGCATCGCGATTCTTTATGGAAAAAGGGTTCCCGGGACCGGCGGAAAGAGCCTGCAAAAGATCAGGGCTGCCGGGGCGGATGTGCGCATCGTTTCCTCGGCGTCCGAATGCATCCCGATCGCCCTGGGGAACCCGGACAGGCAGGTCGTCTTCATGGGCATCGGCTTCGAGACGACCACGCCCACGATCGCCTCGATGGTGAAGACGTGCAAAGTCAGGGGCATAGGCAACGTCACGGTGTTCTCCGCCCATAAGGTCATTCCCCCGGCGATAAGCGCCCTGCTCGACGACCGGGACCTCGCCATCGACGCGTTCCTCTGCCCCGGCCACGTCAGCACCATCACCGGCACGGCCGCATACGGAGAAATCCCGGCCCGCGGATGTGCGGCCGTGATCACCGGCTTCGAGCCGGTCGACATCCTCGAGGGCATCTACATGATCTTAGGCCAGATATTAAAGCATGACTATTCCGTCGAGATCCAGTATACAAGGGGCGTGAGCCCGCAGGGAAACGTGAAGGCGAAGGGTCTCATCGAAGAGGTGTTCACGCCGGTCGATGCGCGGTGGAGGGGGCTCGGAGTGATCCCCGGGAGCGGACTGGAGTTCCGGGATGAATATCGGGAGTTCGATGCGCGTACGAGGTTCGAGATTCCCGAAATCGACTCCCGCGAGCCTGCCGGGTGCCGGTGCGGTGAGGTCCTGAAGGGCATCATCCGCCCGAGCGACTGCCCGCTCTTCCGGCACGCATGCACGCCCGACAGCCCCGTAGGCCCCTGCATGGTGTCGCAGGAGGGAACGTGTCAGGCGTACTACAAATGCTCCTGATGGAGGTGGAAACGTGGGTAAGGTAAGCGTGGTCAAAGGGATCCTCGATGCCAATGACCGGATAGCGAACGAGAACCGGGCCCTGTTCGACAGGAAGCGCATCTATGTCATCAACCTCATGAGCTCGCCCGGGGCGGGCAAGACCACCCTCGTGGAGAAGACCATAGGGGCCCTGCGCGACAGGTACAGGATAGGCGTGATCGAGGGCGACATCCAGGACACCTATGACGCCGACCGCATCGCAAGCCTCGATATCCCGGTGGTGCAGATAAACACGGGCGGCGGGTGCCACATCGACGCGAACATGGTGAGGGAGGCGCTTTCCGGACTCGACCTCGACAACATGGATTTCCTCATCACGGAAAACGTCGGCAACCTCGTGTGCCCGGCAGAGTTCCGGATCGGCGAGAACGCCAAGGTCATGATCCTCTCGACCCCGGAAGGCACAGACAAGCCGTCGAAGTATCCCCTCATGTTCCGCGAGTCGAAGGTCCTGCTCATCAACAAGATGGACCTCGCTCCCTACGTGGATTTCGACCTCGAAAAGGCCAGGAGGGATGCCGGGGCGATCAATCCCGGCCTTCACATCATCGAGGTGTCGTGCAAGAGCGGCAAGGGTCTTGAAGAATGGTTCAGCTGGATCGGCAGCACAATAGAGGAATTTAAGAAGAGCAGCACGTGATCAGGCGAGTCCGTCTCCGGTTTTCCGGAATCGTTCAAGGGGTGGGGTTCCGTCCGTTCATCTACCGTCTGGCCGTCTCCCACGGTCTGACCGGCTTCGTGCAGAACCGCCAGGACGGCGTGGTCGTCGAGCTCCAGGGAAGGAGCGGACCCATCGAGTCCTTCATGGCCAGGTGCATGAAGGAGCTCCCTCCGCTCGCGCAGGTGTCCGACCTCACGACCGAAGACATCGAGCCTTCAAAAGAAGACTCCTTCCGGATCGTTCCGAGCGAGGAAGAGGGCAGGCCCGAGGTGCACATCTCCCCCGATGCCGCCACGTGCGATGACTGCCTGGCGGAGCTGTTCGATCCCGAGGACCGGAGACACCGCTATCCCTTCATCAACTGCACGAACTGCGGGCCGAGGCTCACGATCATCACCGGCATCCCCTATGACCGGAAGAACACCTCCATGAACGCCTTTCCGCTGTGCGAAAGATGCGGCAGGGAGTACGGAGATCCGCGGGACAGGAGGTTCCATGCCGAGCCCAATGCGTGCCCGGTGTGCGGCCCGGAGCTCACCCTCCTCGATGAGAAGGGCGAGAAGATCGAATGCTCCGATCCGGTAGAGAAGGCCATAGAGCTCCTCCGCGAGGGATACGTGGTCGTTGTCAAGGGCATCGGAGGGTTCCATCTCGCGGCGGACGCCTCGAGCAGCGAGGCGCTCTCCCGGCTCAGGGAGCGAAAATACCGCGAGGAGAAGCCGTTCGCGGTCATGGTGAAGGATCTGCCTCACGCCCGCGCCCTCGCGGAGATCACATCCTGGGAGGAAGAGCTCCTCTCAAACCCGGAGCGGCCCATCGTGCTCGTGAAGAAGAAGGCGGCCGATGCCATATCCCCGCTCGTGGCACCGGGAATGGCCAACCTCGGAATCATGCTCCCCTATGCGCCTCTCCATCACCTCCTGCTCGAGGGAGGTTTCCCTGCGCTGGTCATGACGAGTGCGAACCAGACGGACGAGCCGATATGCATCGACAACGACGAGGCGCTCAAGAGATTGAAGGGCATTGCAGACTACTACCTGCTCCACAACCGGGACATCATCGTCCGGTGCGACGACTCCGTCGCTACGGTGGTGCAGCGGGCGCCCAGGCTCATGAGGCGCTCGCGGGGATATGTCCCGAAGCCCATCATCATGCCGAGGTCGTATCCCACCACACTGGGCCTGGGCGGCCACCTGAAGTCAACGACGTGCATCATCAAAGGCGACTTCGCCTTCCTAAGCCCGCACATAGGCGACATGGAGACGCCGGAAGCCAGGGATTTCTTCCACGAGAGCGTCGCCCTCATGAGACACCTCACCAAGTCCGACCCCGAGATCGTTGCCTGCGACATGCACCCCGAGTACTACACGACCTGGGTGGCGGCCCAGATGTCGCAAAAGCGGGTGGTCCAGGTCCAGCATCACCATGCCCACATCGCGAGCTGCATGGCCGAGAACAGGATCACCGGAGACGTGATCGGGCTCTCCATGGACGGCACCGGCTACGGCCTCGACGGCAAGATCTGGGGAGGCGAGTTCCTCGTGGCCGACGAGGCCGACTTCCAGAGGGCAGGGCATATCCGGTACTTTCCCCTGCCGGGCGGAGATGCGGCGGTGAAGCAGCCCTGGAGGGTTGCGGCCGCGTTCCTTATGGAAAATTTCGGAGATGACTGGCGCAAGGCCGCCGAGGAGCTGAGCACCGTGCCGGATCATATTCCCTACGATACGGTCGAAACGGTCGTGAAAAAGAGGCTGCAGACCGTCTACACCTCGAGCCTGGGAAGGATCTTCGATGCGGTCTCGTGCCTGCTGGGGATCAGGCGCAAGGTGAGCTTCGAGGGTCAGGCAGCCATGGAGCTCGAGGCCTGTGCCGGCATCTCGCCCAGCCGGATCCTCTCCTATGACATCCTCATGGACCGGGAGATCATCCTCGACCTGTATCCGATGATCAGGCAGCTCGCCGAGGAGCGCATGGCCGGGAAGCCGGTCTCCGAGCTGGCGAGCGCCTTCCATGCGACCCTCATCCATGCCTTTGTCCGGACGGCGCGCGAGATCCGGGATGCAACCGGCCTGAACCGCGTGGTCTTGAGCGGAGGGTGCTTCCAGAACAGGATCCTCCTCGAGGGGTGCATCTCTTCCCTCGATTTGAGCGGGTTCGATGTCTACACCCACCACCTCGTGCCGGCCAACGACGGAGGGATATCGCTCGGCCAGGCCTACGTGGCAGGGACCGTTGCGGGGTAAGCGATTTTAATGATATGGTTAATGCCTTGAAATGAATACGAGGAGCACCACGGATGAAGAACAAGGCGCAGCGGTATGAGGAAATCCTCCTCGCGCATGGAAGCGGAGGAAGGCTCACCCACGATCTCATCACCTCCCAGTTCCTTCCCCGTCTCGGCAACTCACTCCTCGACGTCCTGGGAGACAGCGCGGTCTTCGAGCTCGGCGGCAAACGCTTCTGCTTCACGACCGACTCTTACGTGATCAACCCGATCTTCTTCCCGGGCGGCAATATCGGCTCCCTTTCCGTGTACGGCACGGTCAACGACATTGCCGTGAGCGGAGGCAGGCCCCTCTTCATGAGCGCCGGATTCATCCTCGGAGAGGTGACCGGCTCGGCGGAGAAGAGGGTGATCCTGAACACGGCCGTGGGCGGATCGAGACAGATCGATATGCCCGTGGGCGAGCTTATCCCCCGGATCTGCTGAAAGGCGTCCATCCTTCAGGGCGGGGCCTCCCCGGCCGGTCGGGGACCTTTGAATAATGCGTTAATTTCTCAAGGTCATTTATCCGATCAGGAGGAGGGCACAAAGGGAGTGCCGGACCTTGACTTACTGCGTTATGATCCTATAAAGGTACTAATGTGAAAAATTAGAAGGAAAGGGTATATGTACAATTTGAAATTCCAAGAAGTAATGGGGTTTCTTCTCGGTCCGGAAAGCACCGAAGAGAGACTGGGCGTATGCTATCCGTCGCTTGATGTTTATGAGAACGCCAACGAACTGTGTATCGAGGTCGAGCTTCCGGGCGTGAGCCAGGAAGAGATGAATGTGGAGGTGGTGGGAAGGACCCTGATCATCTCCGGAATGAAGCGGGATAACCTGGTGAACAAGGGAGTGCGTTTTATCCGGATGGAGAGGGGTTTTGGTAAGTTCAGAAGGGAATTGGACATACCCGATTTGTTCGATCTGGAGAAGGTGGATGCGAGATTCTCTGACGGAGTATTGACCATCAGGATCGCCAGGTCAGAGAACAAAGCGAAGCTTATCAAACGGATCACAATCGAATAGGAGTATTTAATGGATAATGAAAAGCAGGCAATTGATATCCCGACCAATATCCCGCTGCTCCCCATACGGGACGTGGTGATATATCCATATATGATCCTGCCGTTGTTCGTGGGCAGAGGCTTGTCCATAAAGGCGGTAGACGAGGCCTTGAACAAGGACAGGTACATCTTCCTCGCCGCCCAGAAGGATTCCACGGTCGAAGAGCCTGAAGAGGATCAGATCTACACCGTGGGCACGGTCGCCATGGTCATCAGGATGCTCAAGCTCCCTGACGGAAGGGTCAAGATCCTGGTCCAGGGCGTGGCAAAGGCGAGGATCAAGCATCTGTACAAGGACGAGCGAGGATTCTACACGGTCGACATCGAGAAGATCGAGGAGCCCGAGATCAAGGAGGTCACGGTCGAGGTCGAGGCCATGATGCGCTCGGTCAAGGAACAGTCGGAGCGCATCCTCCAGCTGCGAGGGATCGTTTCGCCCGATGCGCTCTCTATCCTCGAGGCCATCGACGACCCGGGCAGGCTCGCCGACTTGGTCGCATCGAATTTGCGGCTCAAGGTCGAGGAATCCCAGCACGTGCTCGAGATCATCGACCCCATCGAGCGGCTCAAACACGTCAACGGCCTCCTCTCGAAAGAGATGGAGCTCTCCGAGGTCCAGGCCAGGATCCAGTCCCAGGCCAAGGAAGAGATGAGCAAGACCCAGCGCGAATACTTCCTGCGGGAGCAGCTGCGCGCCATCCAGCAGGAGCTCGGCGAGGTCGACGAAAAGGGCAAGGAGATGGAGGAGTACCAGCAGAAGATCGAGAAGGCCGGCATGCCCGAAGACGTGAAGAAAGAGGCCGTGAAGCAGCTCGATCGCCTGAGGATGATGCACCAGGATTCCGCCGAGGCGAACATCATCCGGACCTATCTCGACTGGATGACCGATCTGCCATGGAGCCACTCCACACCCGACAGCCTCGACATCAGGAAGGCCGCTCAAATACTCGACGAGGACCACTACGGTCTCGACAAGATCAAGCGGAGGATCCTCGAATACCTGGCAGTGAGAAAGCTCAACCCCGAGAAGAAGGGCGCGATCCTGTGCTTCGTCGGCCCTCCCGGCGTGGGGAAAACGTCCCTCGGAAGGTCTATTGCGCGCGCGCTCGGCAGGGAGTTCTACCGGCTCTCGATGGGCGGCGTCCGTGACGAGGCTGAGATAAGAGGCCACAGGCGCACCTACATCGGCGCCATGCCCGGAAGGATCGTGCAGGGCATCAAGCAGGCAGGCTCGAACAACCCCGTGTTCATGATCGACGAAGTGGACAAGATCGGGCAGGACTTCCGGGGCGATCCATCTTCGGCCCTGCTCGAGGTGCTCGACCCGGAGCAGAACTTCTCGTTCCAGGACCACTACCTGAACGTGCCGTTCGATCTCTCTCGGGTCATGTTCATCACCACGGCGAACCTCATGGACCCGATCCCCGGTCCTCTGCGCGACAGGATGGAGATCATCGAGCTCCCCGGATACACGGACCAGGAAAAGCTGCAGATCGCCAAGCGCTACCTCGTGAAGCGGCAGGTGATCGAGAACGGCATGAGCTTGGACGACGTCAAGTTCTCGGACGAGGCGATCCTCGACGTGATCAACCACTACACGAAGGAGGCAGGGGTCAGGAACCTCGAGAGGGAGATCGGCTCGATCTGCCGGAAGATCGCCCGGGACATCGCGGAGAAGGAAGGCAAACGCAAGAAGGTCTACCGGGTTTCCGCGAACAGCGTCTCGACCTACCTGGGCGTGCCCAAGTACCTGCCCGAGCAGGAGCGGACCGAGCACGAGGTCGGCGTGGCCACGGGCCTCGCCTGGACCCAGTTCGGAGGCGAGATCCTCTATGTGGAGACCTCGGTGCTTCCGGGCCAGGACGGCAAGGGCGGCGCTCTCGTCCTCACTGGCCAGCTCGGCGACGTCATGAAGGAATCCGCCCAGGCGGGCCTGACCTATGCACGGTCGAGGGCGGACCAGCTCGGCATATCCTCGGCCTTCACCCGTGAGAACGACGTCCACATCCATGTCCCGGCAGGCGCAATCCCGAAGGACGGCCCCTCGGCCGGCATCACCATGGCCACGGCAGTGATCTCGGCCCTGACGAACAGGAGGGTGAGGAAGGACATCGCCATGACGGGCGAGATCACGCTCCGCGGAAAGGTTCTGCCCATCGGCGGGCTCAAGGAAAAGGCGCTTGCCGCCCACCGGAACAAGATCTTCGACATCATCATCCCCAAGGAGAACGAGAAGGACCTCGAGGACATTCCGCCCCTGGTGAAGAGCAAGGTCACGTTCCACCCGGTGAGCTCCATGGACGAGGTTCTCAAGCTCGTGTTCGTGGACGAGAAGACCTCGCCCGCAAAGCAGCAGGGACAAAAAGAGCAAAAGAAACCGGCCCCCGCAAAGAAGCGCCAGGCCGGCAAGGAAGCGCAGGTGTAGCTTACTTATCTTGCGTCTTGATCAATAAAAATATGAAAATGAGGCCCAAAAGGCCTCATTTTTTTTGCTTGGAGCGCTACCCTGTGAGAGCATTTTTCTGTTAAAAGGGCCGTTTGCGGGGTACATCCCTATCATTCCCGGCAGGTTGTCTTGGCCCGATCCGAAAGGGTCAGTTCGGTGTGCCGACAGGCTATGGCCATGTTGATGCCCGCGATCTTCTGACAGCAGCAAGGTATAGACCTTTTCCTCATCATTGCATGAACATCCTATGCCAAGGTTATATGAACACTTTTCTTTACAGAGCGCTTGAAACGGGTTAATAAAAAGAATTCGGCCCGGCCGTCAGATCACGCAAGGATACGGAAGATTATGGAGACGTATATTGTCATCACATCCGTTCTTTTGCTCATGAGCATACTGGCAAGCAAGGTATCCGACCGTTTCGGGATACCCTCGCTCCTGGTTTTCCTCATGCTCGGCATGCTTGCAGGGTCGGAAGGGGTCGGCGGCATCTATTTCGACGATCATACCCTTGCCCAGTCTGTCGGCGTGGTGGCGCTCTGTCTCATCCTCTTCTCAAGCGGTCTCAGTACACTGTGGCAGAGTGTGCGTCCCGTGTTCGTCTGGGGATTTGTCCTTTCCACCTTTGGCGTCGTCGCAACGGCCCTCGTTGTCGCCCTGTTTGCCGAAAGGGTGCTCGGATTCACCCTCAAGGAAGGACTGCTCCTCGGTTCCATCGTCTCTTCCACGGACGCGCCAGCAGTGTTCTCCATCCTGAGATCGAAAGGCATCAGCCTCAAGAGTCCGCTGAAACCCCTCCTGGAACTGGAGTCGGGCAGCAACGACCCCATGGCCGTCCTTCTTACCATCGGAGCCATACAGCTGATCACGCAGCCCGATTCCTCTCTCATGGAGGGTGTCAAACTCTTTTTCCTTCAAATATCTCTGGGAGCTGCAGGCGGATGCGTCATGGGAAAAGCCATCCCCTTTCTCGTGAACCGCATCAAACTCGGCTATGAAGGTCTCTACACGGTTCTGACCCTGGCCCTGGCGCTTTTCACGTACAGTTTCACCAACATGCTGGGAGGCAACGGGTTCCTCGCCGTGTACCTTGCCGGGATCATTGCCGGCAACAGCAGCCTCATTCATAAACGGAGCCTTCTGCATTTCCACGATGGGCTTTCATGGCTCATGCAGATCACCATGTTCATTACCCTGGGCCTGCTTGTCTTTCCTTCACATCTTCCCCCGGTAATGGGCGTGAGCCTGCTTGCTGCGGCCTGCCTGATGTTTGTCGCACGGCCGATCGCCGTCTTCCTCAGCCTGATCCCCAGTCCTTTTACCATACGGGAAAAACTGTTCCTCTCTTGGGTCGGCCTCCGGGGCTCGGCCCCCATCATCCTGGCGACCTTTCCCCTGTTGGCCGGAATTCCCCAATCGGATATGATCTTCAACGTGGTCTTCTTCGTGGTGCTTGCCTCGGTGCTTTTCCAGGGGACCTCCATTCAGACGGTGGCGAAATGGCTCGGGGTCGATGCCCCCCTGCAGGAGGAGCGGGTCCATCCCATCGAGATCAACCCGGACAGCGGATATAAGGGCGAGCTCAGCGAGTTCTCCATACCGGAGAACTCGAAAATGGCGGGTAAAAAACTCGTTGATCTGAGGCTTCCGGCCAAATGCCTGATTGTTCTCATCACCCGGGGCAACGAGTACATACTCCCCAGCGGGGCGACGTCCTTGTATGCCGGTGACACTCTGCTCGTCCTTGCCGACAAGGATGCCTCAGCCCAGCTGGCCTCCGACCTCAACGAGAGCCAAGTTTTCGAAGCCGAGCAACGTGATGTTAGCATGGGAAATTGACACGGGGAATTAGGGGAATTAGGGGGCCAGGTATTGCCTTTTGCCATTTGCGAAGCAATCCGGATCACTCATGAACAGCAAAGATGGAGATGATACCTACTTCCTCAAGCTTATATCCAAGTACCCAAAAATGACACCTTCCCAAAGAATCTCCGGCATCCCTTATTGGCAAAAAACAAGACCTGACCCCTGACCCATGACGTATCCGGCAGCACGGTCTATGTAGCCGGACACTACATGGATGGTGAAAAGTACATCCCCTGCTACTGGACCGGGACGGACCGCACCGATCTGGCGGGAGACGGCGTTCACCATGCCTATGCCTTTTCCATCGTGCCCGAGTAGATTTGGGAAGGCCCGAGACAAGCAGGCATAACGATGGCAGAATACCGAGGGCGGGCAGACCTTCCCTGCCCCGGCATATCTCATTCAGTACGACAAGAAGGGACGCAGAATAGAGGTATGCCGGATGGCTGTCCGGCTCCCCTCAGCGTGCATGCTTTACAGGCCTTCGAGGACCCCTGAGAATATCCTTGCGATAATCGGCCCTGCCTTGGCGGCCATGGCGAGGATCTCGTCGAGAGAGGAAGGAAGATAGTTGTCAGGGTCGTTCAGATTAGTGATCGCGGAGACCGCGAGCACCTCCATGCCGGCGTGGACCGCCTCTATCACCTCGATCACGGTCGACATGCCCACCGCGTCCGCGCCGATAATTTGCAGCATCCTCGTCTCTGCGGCCGTTTCGAGAGACGGCCCCAGGAGCTGGGCATAGACGCCCTCTTTCAGATCGATGCCGTTTTTAAACGCAGCCTGCCTGGCCTTTTCGAGGAGCGAGGTCGAATAGGGCTCGGTCATGACCGGAAACCTCGGCCCCAGCTCGTCGACGTTCGGGCCGACGAGGGGGTTTTTGAAGGTGAGATTGATGTGGTCGGTGATGAGCATGACGCCCCCGGGTTCGAGGTCCTTTCTCAAGCCGCCCGCCGCGTTCGAGATGAGGAGCTTCTTGATGCCCATGTGGGCGAAGACGCGGATGGGGAAGGTGATCTCCTTGGGGGTGTATCCCTCGTAGAGGTGGAACCTCCCGCTCATGACCGCGATGCTCCTGCCGCCGAGGGTCCCGAACAGGAGCCTGCCCGAGTGGCCTTTTACCGATGAGACGGGAAAGCCGGAGATGTTCCGGTAGGAAATGGATTCCCTTATGTCGATCGATTCTTCGAGAACGCCGAGGCCCGTGCCGAGGATGACGGCTGCCTCGGGCCGCGCCAGTTTGAGCAACTCCTCCGCTGTAAAGTATTCGAGCCCTCTGCTCATGTCTCCAGGGGGGTCGCCTCGTCGATGAGCATGATGGGAATGTCGTCCTCTATCCGGTATTTAAGCTTGCAGGCATTGCAGATGAGGGCGCTGTTGTCTTCCTCGAAGACGAGGTCTCCCTTGCACTTGGGACATGCAAGGATGTCGAGCAGCTGCTTGTCGATGGGCATACAGGATCCTCCTCGCTTAGATATCTCATCGTCCGGGCATCCTTGTCAACAAAGGATATTTCCCTTAGCGAGGCAACAGGGAGTCTCAGCCGAGACGGGACCTGAAGTCGTCATACCCGAAGCGTCTCACGACCTCATAGGAGCCGTCCTCGTGCAGCAGGGAGAGGTCGGGCAGCGCAGTGCCGTTGAAGTTATTGTTCTTGACGAAGCTGTACTGGAGCATGTCGCCGAACACGAGCCTGTCTCCGGGCTTCAAAGGCCTGGGGAAAGAGTATTCGCCGATGATGTCGCCCGTCATGCAGGTGTTCCCGCCCAGGATATAGGTGAAGGGTTCTATCCCCGGACCGGCGGCGCCGCAGAGCGGCGGGGTGTACGGCACCTCGAGGACATCGGGCATGTGGCAGGAGGCCGAGGCGTCGAGGATGGCGATGTCCTTTTTGTTGTGGACGATATCGAGCACGGTCGAGACGAGGTAGCCGGCATCAACCACGATGCCGCTTCCCGGCTCGAGAATGACATCGACGCCGAAGGCGCTGCGGAAATCCCTGATCGCCCTGATGAGGGCGTCGACGTCGTATCCCTTTTTGTTGATGAAGTGCCCGCCGCCGAAGTTGACCGCCTCTACCCGGCCGACATACGGACCGAGCTCTTTTGCGACATGGTCGATGAGGCCGGTCGAGCCGTCGGCGAGCGACTCGCACAGGGTGTGGCTGTGGAGGATGTCGATCTCGTCCCAGGGGAGCTCGTCGAGCCTTTCCCGGACGACCCCGAAGCGGGAGCACGGCGAGCAGGGATCGTAGAGGTGGCCGCCGAGCGTCGCATGCGAATAGCCGGGGTTGATCCGGATGCCGATCTTTTTATCCTTCCCCGCAGCTCTGACGAGGGGGAGGAAGCGGCGGATCTGGTCCGGCGAGTTGAAGTAGATGTGATCGGCAACAGAGGCGAGCTCGCGCAGAGAGCTCTCCGTGTACGCCGGTGAGTAGACGTGCACCTCCCTGCCGAACTCTTCCCTGCCGAGCCTCGCTTCATGGAGACCGCTTGCGGTCGTGCCGTCGAGGGACTCCCGCATGAGCGGAAAGAGCACAGGCATCGCAAAAGCCTTCAAGGCGAGGAGGACCCGGCATCCGGCCTCTTTGCGGATACGATCGGCGGTCTCAAGGTTCCTTCTGAGGGCCGCCATGTCCGCCACATAGGCCGGGGTCGAGATCTTCGGGAGCGCCGCAGCGAGGGGGGGCGGCAGGAACCGGCTCATAGCTCGGCGAGTTCCCTGTATGCCTCCCCGTCGAGCCTTTTCGCATGCCAGGGAAGGCCCTGCTTCGACACCTCTTCGAGGAAGGGCTCGGGAGGGAGCTCTTCGACGTTGAACACGCCCTTTCCGCTCCAGATTCCCTTCATCATCATAATGGCGCCTGTCGCTGCAGGCACCCCCGTAGTGTAGGAAACGGCCTGGGCGCCCAGCTCACGGTAGGTCTCGGCGTGGTCGCACACGTTGTAGAGGATGTACGCGGCAGGTTTTCCGCCTTTCACGCCGCGGATGATGCACCCGATCGAGGTCTTTCCGGTGTAGTTTTCGGCCAGAGACGACGGCTCGGGGAGAAGGGCCTTCAGGAACTGCAGGGGGATGATCTCCACGCCGTTGTACACGACGGGGTTGATCCTCGTCATGCCCACATTTTGAAGCACCTCGAGGTGCTTGATGTAGTTGTCCGAGAAGGTCATCCAGAAGCGGATCTGCTCGAGGCCGTCGATGTTCCGAACGAGCGACTCCTCCTCCTCGTGGTAGATGAGGTAGGACTTTCTGGGGCCCACCTCGGGATAGTCGATCATGCTCGAGATGCTCAACGGGTCGATCTCGATCCATTTTCCCCGCTTCCAGTATTTTCCCCGCTGGGTGACCTCGCGGATGTTGATCTCGGGGTTGAAGTTCGTGGCGAAGGCCTTGCCGTGGCTGCCGTCGTTGCAGTCGACGATGTCGATGGTGCGGATCTCATCGAAGAGGTTGTTCCGGGCGTACGCGCAGAAGATGCTCGTCACCCCGGGGTCGAAGCCGCAGCCCAGCACGGCCATGATGCCCTTTTCGCGGAAGCGGTCCCGGTAGGCCCACTGCCACGTGTAGCTGAACCTTGCCTCGTCCTTGGGCTCGTAGTTCGCCGTGTCGAGGTAGTGGACGCCTGTCTCGAGGCAGGCGTCCATGATGGGCAGGTCCTGGTAGGGCAGGGCCATGTTGACGACGAGGTCGGGCCTCTGCTCTTCGATCAGGCGCACCACTTGTGCCGCGTCGTCGGCATCCACCTGCGAGACGGTGATCTCGGTTTTGCACTCCTTCTGCACCTTGATGCATTTATCGAGGGTCCGCGACGCCAGGTGGATCTTCCGGAACACATCGCGGTTCATTGCGCATTTCTTGGCCACGACAGACCCTGCTGCCCCGGCACCTATAATGAGGATATTTTCCATGACGTTGCTCCTGTCATTCTTTTTTAGTTTTTGGTTTACCTGCTTCCGGCCGGTCCTCTGTAGAGGGCGAGAAGGCATTCCCGCACGATCTTTGCCGCCGCCACGCCGGAGACTCCGGAGGGATCGAGCTGGGGAGCGAGCTCGACCACGTCGAGGCCGATGATGTTGAGCCTCGTCATGACCGAGACCAGGATGCTCGAGAGCTCGCCGAACATGAGCCCGCCGGGCTCGGGGGTTCCGGTTCCGGGCAGGACCGACGGGTCGAGCACGTCGAGGTCGCAGGACAGGTAGCAGGGCCGCTCCCCGATCTTCAAGGCGATTCGCTCGGGCAGCGTATCGAGCTCGTTCACCAGGGCGTGCTCCTCTCTCGTGCAGGACCGTACGCCGATCTGGAAGAGGGAATCGGGTCCTGTGAGCTCGAAGACCCTTCTCATGACCGTAGCGTGGGACAGCCTCGCTCCGAGATAGTCTTCCCGCAGGTCGGCGTGGGCGTCGATGTGCACGACGGTAAGCCCGGGGTGGATCTTCATTGCGGCGCGGATCGCGCCCAGGCTCATGAGGTGCTCTCCGCCCAGCATGAAGGGGATCCTGCCTTTCGCGAGGATTTCACAAGCGGTCTTCTCGACCATGTCGAGCGCCGGGACCGGGTCGCCGAAAGGCAGCTCGAGGTCGCCCATGTCCATGTAAGGGCAGTCATCGAGGTCAGCGCTCTGGACAGGCGAGAAGGTTTCGAGCCCGTACGAGGCCTCGCGGATGGCGGCAGGCCCGAAACGCGCCCCCGGCCTGAAGCTCGCGGTGGAATCGAACGGCGCGCCGAACAGGCAGATCCTGCCTTCGGCCTTTGAAGACATGTACATGCTCATCGTCACCTTCCCGTCGGTACAGGGGATGGAAGGCAGGCCGGACAGATGCCCGAAGGCCTGCCCCCTGTCCCCGGCTGCTGCTTGAGGAATCAGTCCCAGAGCACCACGGCGGCAAAGGCGGCGCCGCGCTCCCTGACCCGATGCTCCACGGCAACGCTCTTCACCTCGCGGATCGCCTTGCCGCGCATCTTCATGCCTTCTTCGGCCATCTTCCTCACCTTGGCCTCGACGGCCTCTTTCGTGTCCTCAGCCGAGTACTCCATGATGAGGCCCGCGTGGTCTTCATCGTCGGGAAAGGCGATGGCCACGCCTGCGGCAATGACCTGACCCGGCTTCTCGCACGTGATCGAGGCGTAGGCGACAGGCACGAGGGCCCCGTGAGGCAGGGCGACGGAATCGACCTCTTTCGTATGCGGGGGACAGATCGAGCTCATCTTCACGAGGTTCGTGTTGCCGATGCCTGCAGCCATGAGGGCGCCGTCAAAGGCGTTCAGCACGGTGAACCCCTCGGAAGCTCCGGAAGTCATATAGTAGGTGGTCGGCGTCTTGAAGATCATGTGTTCTCCCCCTTTGCCAGCGATGTATGGCCGTACTCGTGACGGATGTAGAACGGGAGAGACTCTGCCGCAGCTCCATTGCTGCGCACCGCAAAGAGGACGAACGAATGAGATGCAGCAGGTCTCGTGATAGTCCGGGCCGGTTCTGAAGGTGTATTCAGGTGCAGATCGACCCTGCCCGAATAATTCAGGACCTCATTCCTGCGCTTATAGCGCTGAGCCGGAACAAACGTTCTCTGTGCATTCATTTTCGTACCCCCTTTTCTAAAAGCTTGGTGGAGCGGAGATCCACAGGATCTGCGCCCTCACTTTCGATCTGTTTTCTATCCAGTGCTTCTTGTCCGCCGTAAAATAGAAGGCATCGCCTTTCGACGCCTTGAAGGTGTCCTTCCCCAGGGTGATGACGATCTGCCCCTCCCGGACGAGACCGCATTCGTCCCCGTAGTGCGACTTTTCCTTGAATGTTATGGCCCCAGGCTTAAGCGTGACAAGGAGGATGTCCGCCTCCCGTCCCTGGGCGCCGGGGATGAGCACCTCCCGTATCACCCCGGGCTCGTCCTCGTCTTCGATGACGACCCGCTGGTCCGGCTTGAAGACCACGACGTCGGGCCCTTTCTCGGCAAAAAACTCGGCCGGCGTGGTGTTCAGGGCATTGAGGATGAGCTCGAGGGTATCGAGGGACGGCGTCTGCAGGTCCCTTTCGAGGAGAGAGATGAACCCCTTCGTGAGGTCCGCCCGGTTCGCGAGATCCTCCTGGGTGAGCTCCTGGGCGAGGCGCAGGTTTTTTATCTTCTCTCCGATCTTCAAGCTGTCCTCCTGTTACACTATAGTGTTATCTTTTGTTTACAGCGTAATCTTAAAATGTGATCTAAAGTTTATAATAATAAACTTTGAAGGCGTTCTATATGACAGAGGAGTCTCCATGTCAAGAAAAATTCGAAAAATGTGCAGCCTTGGTGAAATAAATTCTGCTATGGAGGATTCAAGCCGATCCGCAGGCCGGCAGGGCAGGATTGGAGGGCGCCCATCGGCGTGCCTTTGGGCGCCCCTTTCCAGGTTGGTTCAGTGGGTTTTCAGCATTTCCCAGTACTTCTCGTAGACAATGATGGCATCGCCCACGTCCGACTGGAACTCGCCCCTGTTCAGGTCTTCGAGGTCGGGGTAGACCGCCTTGTTGTTCCGCGCCTTCGGATCGAGCATGGCCTGCGCCTTCCGGTTCGCCGTGGCGTAGCCTACGTATTCGCAGTTCTTCTTGGCGATGTCGGGCCTGAGCATGAAGTTGATGAAGGCGTGGGCATTCTTCACGTTCCTCACCGAGGTGGGGATGACCATGCTGTCCACCCAGAAGGTGGCGCCTTCCTTGGGATAGATGTAGACGATGTTCGGGTTTTCCTGGCTTGCCTGGTACACCTCTCCGCCCCAGATCTGGCCGATGAAGACCTCGTTGTTCAAAAACGGCTGCTTGGGCGAATCGGAGTTGAAGACCTTGACATTGGGCTTGAGCTTGAGGAGCTTCAGATAGGCGGCCTTGATGTGCTCCGGGTTGGTGTCGTTGCCCGAGTATCCGAGCGACCTGAGCGACATGGCGAACACGTCCCGCACGTCGTCCATGAGGAGGACCTTGCCCTTATAGGCAGGGTTCCACAGGTCGTTCCAGCTCGTGATCGAATTCGGCCTGATATATTTCGCGTTGACGCCGATGGCCGAGGACCCCCACATGTAGGGAATGCTGTACTTGTTCCCCGGGTCATAGGGCTTGTTCAGGAGCTGGGGGTTCAGGTTCTCCATGTTGGGCAGGAGCCTCCTGTCGAGCGGCATGAGCATGCCGATCTTGCGCATCCTCTCCACGAAGTAGGTCGAGGGAAAGACCACGTCGTATCCCGATTTCTTCAGGATCTTGAGCTTGGCGAACATGGCCTCGTTGCTCTCGTACGTGGAGTATCTCACCTTGATCCCCGTCTCTTTCCTGAACTGGTTGAGAACGGACGGATCGATATACTCGGACCAGTTGAAGACATACACCTCGCCCCCGGCAGCAAAGGCCGCGAGCGGAAATGCCAGCAGCATGAGCACGACGAATACCCTTTTCATCTACCTGTTCTCCTTTGCGATTAAAAGATGGGCAAGTGTCACCGTGACGAGCGACACGAGGAACATGACCGCACTGAGCGCATTGATCTCGGGTTTGATGCCGAGCCTCACCATCGAATAGATCTTGAGCGGAAGGATCTCGAAGGCGGGCCCCGTGGTGAAGAAGCTCACGACCACGTCGTCGAGCGAGAGAGTGAAGGAGAGGAGCCATCCGGCGATGATGGCGGGCATGAGCATGGGCATCATGACGTACCTGAACATCTTGAGCTCGTTGGCGCCGAGGTCCTTGGCCACATCGATGATGTGCCTGTCGAACCCGCTGATCCGGGCATAGACCGTGACCACCACGAACGGCAGGCAGAAGGTGATGTGGGCGAGAAGCAGCGTCATGGCCCCGGTTTCGAGGCCGAGCGTGATGAAGAACATGAGGAGCGAGATCCCCATGACGATATCCGGGCTCATCATGAGCACATAGATGAACGAATACATGACCTTTCTTCCCACGAAACGGTAGCGGTAGAAGGCAAAGGCCGCGAGCGTGCCCAGAATGGTCGCTACGGTGCTCGATGAAATGGCGATGATGAGCGAGTTGGCAAAGGCCTCCATGAGGGGGCCGTTCGTAAAGAGCTTTCCGTACCAGCTTAAGGTGAAGCCATGCCAGTTCGTGGAGAAGCGGGTGTTGTTGAAGGAATAGATGACGAGGACCAGGATGGGGATATAGAGGAACAGGTAGATGAAGGAGATGTAGAAGATCTTGAAGAGGCGCTTCACCTGACCGCCTCCATGCCATCGGAGTGCGCCCGGCTGGAGGAGATGAAATACCAGACGAGGAGCAGGACCATGAGGAGGGTCAGGATCACGCTGGCAGCCGAGCCGAGAGGCCAGTTGCTCGTGGTGAGGAACTGGTCTTTGATGAAGTTGCCGATGAGCATCGACCGCGCGCCGCCCAGGAGGTCCGGGATATAGAAGAGGCCGAGCGCCGGCAGGAAGACCATGGTGCTCCCCGCGATGATGCCGGGAAGGGTGAGGGGGAGGATCACGTAGAAGAAGATGCTGCGCGAGGTCGCCCCGAGGTCTCTGGCGGCCTCGATGAGCCGTCTGTCGAGCTTCTGGAGCGACGCGTACAGGGGGAGGATCATGAAGGGCAGCAGCGTGTAGACCATGCCGATGAACACGGCCACCTGGGTGTAGAGGATCGTGAGGGGCTCGTCGATCAGGCCCAGGGACATCAGGAAGCTGTTCACGATGCCGTTTGCCTTGAGCAGGATGATCAGCGCGTACGTCCGGATCAGGGACGAGGTCCAGAAGGGGATGATCATGAGGAGGATCAGGGTCCGCCGGATGTTCTCGTCGATCCTCGTGAGAAAAAACGCGAACGGATAGGCGAAAACGAGGGTTATAACGGTCGTGCCCAGGGCGAGGATGAAGGAGCTCTCGCACACCTTGAGGAAAACCGGCGAGAAGATGTCGCGGTAGTTCGTGAAGGTGAACGTGAAGGTGACGATCTCCTGGGCGTTCCGGGTGAGAAAGCTGAAGGCTATGACGATGAGATAGGGGATGACGACGAAGATGGTGATCCAGGCAAAGGTCGAGCCGACCGCGAAATTCCTGAAGCGGCTCTTCCTGTCCATGGCTACAAGACGACTTCCCAGCCGTAGGGCCAGTCTATGATGATCTTGTGTCCGTGCCGGTAGATGACGTTTTCCTGGTCTTCGTTGAAGAACTGCGTGACGAATACGGTTTCACCGGCGTCCAGACTGATGATGAGATCTACGGTCTTGCCCTTATAGATGACGTCCTCGATGGTACCGGTCAGGTAGGGGTACTGCGGGTCGGCCTCCTCCAGCTTGTAGACCATGATGTCCTCGGGGCGGAGCAGGACCTTTACGGACTCGCCCGCGGAATGGTTCTTCCGGTTCTGCACCTTGAAGCGCTGTCCGTAGATGTCGACCGCGGCGCTGCCGTTGTGAATTTCGAGGATCCGGCCGTCGAAGACGTTGATCTCTCCCACGAACTTGGCCACGAACATGTTTTCCGGCTCCTCGTAGATCTGGGTCGGCGTGCCGATCTGCTCGATCCTGCCTTCATTCATGACCGCGATCCGGTCGGACATGCTGATTGCCTCTTCCTGGTCGTGGGTCACGAAGATGAAGGTGATGCCGAGCTTGCGGTGGATATGCTTGAGCTCGATCTCCATCTCCTGCCGCAGACGGTAATCGAGGGCGGAGAGCGGCTCGTCGAGGAGGAGAACCAGCGGTTTGTTCACGATGGCACGTGCCATGGCCACCCGCTGCTGCTGGCCGCCGGAGAGCTGGTGGGGCTTGCGCATCTCCATGCCGACGAGCTTGACGATCGAGAGGGCCTCCCTGACCTGCTCGTCGATCTGCTGCTTGTCGAACTGCTTCATCTTGAGCCCGAAGGCGATGTTGTCAAAGACGGTCATGTGGGGGAAGAGGGCATAGCTCTGGAAGACGGTGTTCACGTTTCTCTTGTTCGGCGGGGTGCCGTCGAGCGAGGTGCCGTTCATGGTTATCTCGCCGCCGTCGAGGGACTCGAGGCCGGCGATAAGGCGCAGGACGGTGGTTTTGCCGCATCCGGAAGGGCCTAAGAGGGTGAGAAATTCCCCCTGATAAATGTCAAGGTCCAAAGAATCGACGGCTAGGACGTCGTCAAATCTTTTTGTCACCCTCCGTAAGCGAACTATCGGATCCCTTCCCATCCATACAGCCCCCGTTGTGGAATAAGTATGCGAGTGTGAAAACGTCTCTATATGAAAAAGACTTTTTTCGCAACTCTCATTTTGCTCGATTTTGCCCGGGGTCAGGTCGCGCTTTTTGCTGCCTGGGAAAAGAATGAGGGTTTGCGTTCCTCCGAGCTCACTTGTGTCGGCATACGGAGCAAAAAGCAAGCCCTGACCCCTGCATGGCCCCTGCAGAGTTGTTGCCTTTTGCCTCACCGTACACTAAAAAAGTGTAAGATCGAAAGCTCGGGGTCCCTCATGAACAGTATTGGCGAAAACGCATCGGGAAAGCTCCATAACCTGATCCAGACCTTCATCATTCTCGCTGCCATGAGCGCCCTGTTCGGCCTGCTCGGGTGGATGATATTCGGGATAGCCGGCATCATCTGGTCACTCGTGATGGTAGGTGTTCTCCTGGCCACGACACCGAAGCTCACCCCGGCGATGGTTCTCCGGATGTACCATGCGCGGCCCCTCACCCCTGGTGAGGTGCCGGGGCTCTACCGCCTCGTCTCCGGCCTCTCGAGCAAGGCGGGTCTCGAAGCCGTGCCCAGGCTCTACTACATACCGACAAAGGTCATGAATGCCTTCAGCGTGGGATCGGGATCGAACTTCGACATAGCGCTTTCCGACGGACTCATCAGGTACTTGAATGCACGCGAGCTCGAAGGGGTAATGGCACACGAGATAAGCCATATCATGAACAACGACCTGAAGCTCCACACCTTTGCCGACATGATGACCCGCATCACCTCCCTGTTCTCGTTTTTCGGCCAGGTCCTCCTCATATTCTATCTTCCCATGGTTCTCCTCTCGGATGTGCATGTGCCGCTGGTGTTCATATTTCTGCTCATATTCGCGCCGACCTTGAGCGTGTTCCTGCAGCTCGCCCTCTCGAGGACCCGCGAGTTCGATGCGGACCTCTCTGCCGTGAAGCTGACCGGAGACCCGGAGGGGCTCGCATCCGCATTGCAGAAGATGGACAATTTCGAGAAGAACCTCCTCGATATCTTTATCCTGCCGGGGAGGAAGAATCCCCACCCGTCGGTGTTGAGGACCCACCCCTATACCGCAAAACGCATCGAAAGGATCATGAAGGCCGGACCGCACGCCGACCGCACCTTCCCGGGCCACAACGGGGGGATCGTCCTGCCCGACCACATTCCCGAGATAAGAAGGATGCCGAGATCGCACTGGCTCAGGCCCTGGCACTGAGCGGATATTAATGGCAGCAGAACACACGTGTCGGAGGAGGGGAGCCGGGGGCAATCCTCCCTTCACCCGAATCGCCTTTTGAAGCATCCGCGTCCTGCGTCTTCGGCCGACCCAGTAAACTCGCCTCACTTCGTGATGCTCAGACAGTACGGGGTCAAGAGGCCTTAAGCCTTCGGTCGGGCTGCTTTAGCAAAAGGCGCTTGACGGTTCATCCAGGATCATCCGCAGCTCCCTTAGGCACGCTCAACAAGTGTGGGACCTGGGCGACAGGTTCGGGGTATTAAATTGACGGGGATGCCGTTTAGTGATAACTCAGGGTCAACCGCCGGACTTAACGGCTTCTTCGGAAGCGATACACTACATACGTTAGGGGGAGTAAATGAAAAGGCTGATCTGTTCTTTGGTTGCGGTTTTCATGGTTCTCTGTGCCGGATGGGCATATGCGGCTGAACCCATCAAGCTGGGCGTTGCGGGAGCCCACAGTGGAGAGCTGAGATCGTACGGTCTGCCCTCGCTCGAAGCGGCGAAGCTCGTCGTGAGCGACATCAACGCCAGGGGCGGCATTCTCGGCAGGAAGGTCGTGATCGTCGAAGGCGACGACGCCTGCAAACCCGAGGTGGCCGCCAATGTCGCGAGCAAGCTCGCCACCGACGGCGTCGTCGCCGTGCTCGGCCACATCTGCAGCGGCGCTACCAAGACCGGCCTCGGGATATACAGGGACGCGAATATCATCACGATGTCCCCCTCCGCAACGAACACCGACCTGACGCTCTCCGGCGCATATCCGAACTTCTTCCGGACCATCGGTTCGGATGACTACCAGGCCAAGATCATCACGGACTTCGCGCTCAAGAAGCTCAAGCTGAAGACCTTCGCCGTCATCCACGACAAGGCGGACTACGGCAAGGACGTGGCGGAATCCGCAAAGAAATACCTCGAGAGCAAGGGCGCCAGGGTGGTCCTCTTCGAGGGCATCACCCCGGGCGCGGTCGACTACTCGGCCATCGTCCAGAAGATCAAGCGCTCGAATGCGCAGATGGTCATCTACGGGGGATATCACCCCGAGGCGGCCAAGATCGTCATGGGCATGAGGAACAAGAAGATGAAGACCCTGTTCATCTCGGATGACGGGGTGAAGGACGATACCTTTATAAAGGTCGCGGGCAGGTATGCAGAGGGCGTCTATGCGACGGGCCCGGCAGACACCTCGAAAAACCGGATGGCCATCGCGGCGAGCGAGCAGCACAAGAAGGTGTACGGGTCTGACCCCGGAGCATTCTACCTGAACGCCTACGCCGCTGCGCTGTGCCTGCTCCAGGCCATCGACAAGGCCGGATCGACCGACTATGCTGCCGTGTCGAAGGCCCTGCGTTCGAACTGGTTCGACACCCCGCTCGGAAAGATCAGCTTCGACAAGAACGGCGACGCCAAGGGGATCGACTTCACGGTATACCAGGTTCAGAAAGGCAAGTACGTGGAGTTGGGCAAATAACCGCAACGCATGAACGGCAGGGAAGCGGCTCGTACCGCTCCCTGCCCGTCATACACAACTCGGGCATCCCATAGAAGCGATGGACTACTTCCTGGAACTCTTTTTCGGAGGACTCACCCGGGGAAGTATCTACGCCCTCATTGCGCTGGGCTACACCATGGTCTACGGGATCATCGAGCTCATCAACTTCGCCCACGGCGAGATCTACATGATCGGCGCCTTCACGGCCTTCATCGTGGCGAGCGCCCTTTCCCTCTGCGGGATGAGCGGCTGGTCCCTCCTCGTGCTCTCGGGAGCGGTGGCCATGATCTACTCGGCGGCCTACGGATTCACCCTCGAGAAGATCGCCTATAAACCCTTGAGGAAGGCCCCGAGACTGTCTCCCCTCATCTCCGCCATCGGCATGTCCATCTTCCTTCAGAACTACGTCCTGCTGGCGCAGACCTCCGACTTCATCTCGTTCCCGAGCCTGATCGAGGAGTTCTCCTTCATGGAGAACGTCACTGTCATGCGCTCCACCGAGCTCGTGATCTTCGTCACGACCGCGGTCGTCATGGTCCTGCTCTCCCTGTTCATCAAGTTCACCCGCATGGGCAGGGCCATGAGGGCGGTGGCTCAGGACAGGACCATGGCCATGCTGCTCGGGATCAACGTGAACCGCGTGATCTCCGTGACCTTCATCATCGGCTCCGCGCTGGCCGCCACCGGCGGCGTGCTCATCTCGTCGCACATCGGGCAGATCAACTTCTACATCGGCTTCATCGCCGGCATCAAGGCCTTCACGGCAGCCGTGCTGGGAGGCATCGGCAGCATCCCCGGCGCCGTCCTGGGAGGGCTGATCCTGGGCTGGACCGAGAGCTTCGCCACGGGATATGTATCGAGCGACTATGAAGACGTCTTCTCCTTCGGGCTGCTCGTTTTCATCCTCATCTTCAGACCGGCGGGCATCCTCGGCAAGTCCTCGTCGGAAAAGGTGTAAGGGATGAAGGCCGTGACGACGAACAGCAAGAGGCCGCTGCCCGGGCTCGTCCTGAGCGAGATTGCCAAATCTGCCGTTGTCGCCGTATGGTTCATGTTCCTCACCTTCCCGATCATGGTCATCAGGATCAGCCCCCTCGACAACATCATAGAGTGGAGGTGGATGAATCTCCTCTCCGTGGGGGCGGGAACGTTCGTCCTCTCCTTCCTCTGGCGCTACCTCCTCGAAAGGAAGGAAAGGGGAGGCGGCCATAACGAGGCCCTTACCTGGCAGAAAAGGGTGGGCTTGCGCATACGGTCCGACAGGCGGATCCATGTACCGGGCCTTATTGTGCTCGCGGTATTCGCCGTGATCTTCCCCTTCGTCTTCTCGAGCTATCAGACCTCGATCATGATCACGGCGCTCATGTACGTGATGCTGGGCCTCGGGCTGAACATCGTCGTGGGGCTCGCAGGCCTCCTCGATCTCGGATACGTGGCCTTCTTCGCGGTCGGGGCGTACTTCTACGCCCTCATGAACCACCATTTCGGCCTGGGCTTCTGGGCCGCGCTCCCGTTTGCAGGCGCGCTGGCCGCCGTCTTCGGCATCCTCCTCGGATTTCCCGTGCTCCGGCTCCGGGGCGACTACCTCGCCATCGTCACGCTGGGCTTCGGCGAGATCATCAGGCTCATCCTCGAAAACTGGAACGAGTTCTCCTTCGGACCGAGCGGGATAGCAGGCATCTCCCGGCCCGGCGACTTCGGAATCGGCCTCACGCTTCAGGGCCACACGATATACCTCTACTACATCATGATCGTCCTCGTGCTCCTGACCATGGTCGTGGTGAGCAGGCTCAGGAACTCGCGCATCGGCAGGGCGTGGATCGCGCTCCGGGAGGACGAGGTCGCCTGCCAGGCCATGGGGATCGACAAGACGAAAACGAAGCTCACCGCCTTTGCGCTGGGCGCCACCTGGGCAGGCTTCGTGGGCTGCATCCTCGCGGCGAAGACGACCTTCATCAACCCGGCGAGCTTCACGTTCATGGAGTCCGCCATCATCCTCTCCATCGTGGTCCTGGGAGGGATGGGGTCCATCATAGGGGTGGTCGTGGGCGCCTTCATCCTCATCCTGCTGCCGGAATATCTGCGGGCATTCTCCGAATACAGGATGCTCGCCTTCGGCGCCAGCATGGTGCTCATCATGGTTTTCAGGCCGCAGGGCATCATCAGCGGCATCAGGCAGCGCTACGTGGTCCGTCCGGAGATCGAACCCGAGAAGGGGGGTGAGGAAGATGCCGCCTGTGCTTGAGGTGAAGGGTCTCACGATGGACTTCGGGGGCCTCCGGGCGCTCGACGGCATCGACCTCGATGTCTCGCAGGGGGAGATCGCTGCCCTCATCGGGCCGAACGGCGCGGGCAAGACGACATTCTTCAACTGCATCACGGGGATGTACGAGCCCACGTCGGGAGCCATGATCCTCAACCCTCCGGGGAGGCCTCAAATGATCGTAAACAGGAGATCGAAGCCGCCTGCGGCCGTGAGAGCGGTCTCGGCCGTGCTCCCGCAGTCTTTGCGGGAGCCCTTCATGAGGCTGTCCATGAGGAGGATGCTCAAGCCGAATGTCGTCACGGAGCACGGCCTCGCCCGCACCTTCCAGAACATACGGCTCTTCAAGAACATGACCGTGCTCGAAAATGTCATGGTGGCAAGGCACTGCAGGACCGGAGCAGGCATCGCGGGCGCCGTCTTCCGGACGGAGAATACGGTCCGGGAGGAGAGGGAGATCGTCGAATTCTCCCTGAGGATGCTCGAAAAGGTGGGTTTAAGCAAATGCGTGAACGAACCGGCCCAGGAGCTTCCCTACGGGGCCCAGAGAAGGCTCGAGATCGCGAGGGCCATGGCCACAGAACCGTTCCTGCTTCTCCTCGACGAGCCTGCAGCCGGCATGAATCCCCGCGAAACGAGCGAGCTCGACGCCCTGATCAAGAGGATCCGGGATGAAGAGGGGATATCGGTCCTGCTCATCGAGCACGACATGAAGCTGGTCATGAGCATCTCGGAGAGGATCTATGTCATGGACTACGGGAAGATGATCGCGCAGGGAACACCCAGGGAGATCGCCGGAGACGAGAAGGTGATCAAGGCATATCTCGGAGAGGCCTTCGATGCTTGAGGTCAGAAATCTGCACGTATTTTACGGAGGCATCCATGCCTTGAAGAGCGTGACCCTCGAGCTGTCCCAGGGCGAGATCGTCACCCTGATCGGGTCCAACGGGGCGGGAAAGTCCACGACTCTCATGTCCATATCCGGGATCGTTCCTCCACGCTCCGGCGAAATCATCTTCCAGGGGACCCCTATCCAGGGGATGAGCCCTGACGTGATTTTTTCCCTGGGCATCGTGCAGGTGCCCGAGGGAAGGCGGATATTCCCGCAGCTTTCCGTCGTGGAAAACCTCCACATGGGCGCATACCTGAGGAAGGACAGGCACGGGATCAGGGACGATATCGACTATGTCTTCGGGATCTTTCCGAGGCTTGCAGAACGCCGCCACCAGCTCGGCGGCACCCTCTCCGGAGGCGAGCAGCAGATGCTCGCCATTGCCCGCGGGCTCATGAGCAGGCCGAAGCTCCTGCTCCTGGACGAGCCTTCCCTGGGACTGGCACCCGTGCTCGTCCAGCTCATTTTCTCGACCATCGAGAAGATCAACAGGGAGAACGGGACGACGATACTGCTCGTGGAGCAGAATGCCTATATGGCCCTCAAGATAGCGCACCGCGGGTATGTCATGGAGAGCGGCGCCATTGCGCTTAAGGATACGGCGCAGAGCCTTCTCAAGAGCGACCGGGTCAGACAGGCCTATCTGGGAATGTGAGACGGAAGTCTCCGGCAGGGCCTCACAGCCGTTGTCCAGCCCCGTTTCCCCGAAGAGACGACAGCCGGCAGAACTCTTGCTCATACTCCCCCCTGACGTAGCGCTGGCATTTTCATAAGGAAACCTCCGGATCAAGTCGCAATGCCCGGAAACGGGCAGCAATCCTGCTTGAGAATGGGAAAAACCCCTCTATTTATTCTTTGTAAAGCCTGATTGTGGGGATGTTCTCCCACGCATTTTCGTCAAGCTGGGAGATCCTCACTCACCCGCAATGGCGGAGTTATAATCATCGGGAATATTTCTGGAAACATAGAGCAGGGCATCATTTTTTGCTTATCGATCCGATTCCTGCTCGCCCTCGTGCCGGATTCATAAAAGTCGAATGGGCATCATCTCTCCCAATCTCGCAGCGTATCCTTCCGACAAACCGGATAAGCAGATCCACCTCCTGTTCATCCATCACTCGTGCGGCGGACAGCTCCTGGCCGACAGGGGAGAAGTGAAGGAGCGCTCGGCAGGTACGAGGATTTTTCTCACTCACCCGAACGGCGGAGGTCTGAGGGCTGCGCTTACGAGGAACAACTACGCCGTCCATGAAGCCTCCATCGGCTCCCGGATCGGAGCAGCCACGGACGTCTGCCACTGGAACAGGAAGTTTGCGGACTGGATGGATGATATTCTCAGGTGCAGCGGCCAGGACAGGCTCTTCGAGGATTCCACGAGGAACGCGGTGGTCGTATTCAAGTCATGCTTTTCAGGCAGTCTGATCGATTCCGAAGGGAGTGAGCCGGGAGACCCCGACTCACCCGAAAAGACCGCTGCCAATTACCGGGCAGCGTACCGGTCTCTCCTGGCCTCATTCCGGAAGCAGCCGGGCACTCTGTTCGTCGTTTTCACCTCTCCCCCCCTGGCCGCCCCTGTCCGGGGGATCGTTCCGACTCTCGTGCAGGCGGTGAGAAACCTCCTGGGACGGTCAGGCCCTGCCGATGAGGCCGGCCTGAGAATACGGGCATTCAATGACTGGCTCAAGGATGAGGATGACGGCTGGCTGAGCGAGTACGAGCTCAACAATGTCGTCGTGTTCGATTACTATGACATCCTGACCGGACACGGCAGATCGAACTGGTCCGTGTATCCGACCGCCCGGGGGAAAGACAGCCATCCGAGCAGCGAGGGCAATTCGAGGGCTGCCCAGGTCTTCATTCCCTTTCTGAACAAAGCGGTAAGGAGGATGGATATCTAGCACGTGGCTCAGGTTTCATGCTCTAGGCCTCCCCGATCGAAAGAGTTCGCTTTGTACTTCCTGATCTTTTCTGCGCTCTTCATTCTTCTCTACCATCAGACCATCAGGGAGCTCATCACCGTATGGTCGAGGGAAGAGGACTACGGCCACGGGTTTCTGATCTTTCCGATATCCCTGTATCTCGTGTGGCACAAACGCGGGAGCCTCTTCGACAAGCCTGCCAGGCCGGACTCTCTGGGTCTCGTCCTGCTGTCTCTCTGGGCGCTCCTGTACCTTGCAGGAACGGGTGCCGAGATATCCACGTTCGAGAATTCATCGATCGTCGTCTTCCTGCTCGGCGTGATCCTCTTCATTGCGGGCAGGGACATTGCAAAGACGCTCCTGTTTCCTGTCCTGTTTCTGATATTCATGCTTCCCGTTCCGTCTGAAGTCTACACCTCGCTGACAAACCCGCTGGTGCTGCTCACGACCACGTGCTCGGTGCACATTCTCCAGCTCTTCGAGGTCCCCGTTCTCCAGGAGGGAAATCTCATCAACCTGCCGAACTGCTCCATGGAAATCATTCTTGCCTGCTCGGGCATGAGATCTCTGATTTCCATCATGGCGCTTGCCCTTCTCATGGGGTACATCTTCCTCTCTTCGAATGTGGAGAGGCTCGTCCTGCTGCTTTTTTCCGTCCCCGTGTCTCTCCTCGGGAACATCTTCAGGATAACGGCGACAGGCTTCTGTACATACTATTTTTCTTCTTATATTTCCCAGAGCCGCCTGCATGCCATAGCCGGCCTGTCGATCTTTGCGGTATCATTCGTGTGCCTGCTTTCCCTGTGCCTGATCATTCTATGGATAGAACGAAAAAGAATGCAGTACTTGTCCTGGTTCTTGCGCTGAGCGTCTATGGATCGGCCCAGCTCATGCGGCGTACCCTGTATTCGGAGCACATAAACGTCTATCGGCTGCCCGAGAACGTCGGGCCGTGGAAGGGGACGGACATCCATGCAGACATCGATTTCCTCAAGTCAGCCCTCGGCGCCCAGAGCATCGTGTTCCGGTCTTACAGGAAAGGGACGAGAGAGATAACCCTCTATGCGGCTTATTACAAGGATGTGGATTCTGCAGATCAGGTTCATGCCCCGACCGTGTGCTATCCGGGGCAGGGCTGGACGATAGCGCGTGACGATACGGTGACCTGGAAGATGGGCAAAGGCGAGGTGGAGGTCGATCGAATCATGGTACGGAAAGGCAGCCGGCAGCTCCTGATTTACAACTGGTGGCAGACCGGCGAAAAGGTCATACCGAGGAACAGCATCAACAGGTTTTATCTCATCCTGAGGAGCGTCACCGGCCGCAATCCCTCAACCGCCTGGATAAGGCTTTCTCTGGATGCCGGAAGGAGCCTCGAGGACGACGAGAAGGCCGTTGCCCAGTTCTGCAGCAACCTCATGCCCCTCCTCAGGAACTATTTCCCCGAGCCTTGAACGGGCATATGTTTCCAACCATTTTACTGTCATTCCCGCTTTCTAAGGGAATGACGGGAAGATGGTTCAACCTTCATGCTGACAAGCTATTAGAGGGATCATATGGCGAGTGCCTTGAAGCTCTTTTTCTGGCTCTGCTCTCTGCTGACGGCATATGTGTACTTTCTCTATCCTCTGCTCATCATGAGGGTGTCGCGCTCGGCCGGCAGAAAGTACGTCAAGAGCGACATCCTGCCGTCCCTGTCGGTGATCATCACCGCGTACAACGAAGAGCGGAACATCGCCGGGAAGATCGAAAACACGCTCGAGCTCGACTACCCCGGGCACCTCATGGAGGTGATCGTGGGGTCGGACGGATCGACGGACAGGACGGACGAGATCGTGAGGTCCTATGAAGACAGGGGAGTCCGTCTGCTCAGCTTTCCGGAGAACCGCGGAAAGACCATGGTGCAGAACGACTGCGTGCGCGAGGCGCGGGGCGAGATCATCGTGTTCATGGATGCCGCGTCTCTCTGCAGCAGAGACAGCCTCAGGAAGCTCGCGGCGAACTTTGCCGATCCCAGAGTCGGAGCGGTCGCCGGCAGGGTCGCGTTCACCCGGGCCGAGGAGAACCTCACGACCGAGAGCCAGGGGGTCTACTGGAAGTACGAGCAGTTCCTGAAAAAGGCGGAAAGCTCCCTCGGATCTCTCGTAGGTGTGGACGGGCCTCTGTACGCGATAAGGAAAGACCTCTGCGAGAAGCTCGATGAAGACATGATGAGCGATTTCATCTCGCCGCTCCTCGTGATCAAAAACGGCCACTCCGTCGTGTACGAGCCCGAGGCTGTGACATACGAGGAGGCGACTGTCAGGGCAGAGGACGAGATCAGGACCAGGAGGAGGATCGTGAACCGCGGGCTCGCAGGGCTCTCAAAGCACAGGGAGCTCGTCAATCCCGCCGCCTCTCCTCTGCTGGCGTGGCAGATCATCTCGCACAAGGTGCTGCGGTGGCTGGTCGGGTTCTATTACCTGGGCATGCTGGCCACATCACTCGTCCTCGCCGCCAGGTGGTTCTTCTTTTTCGCCTTCTCGGGATTGATGGCGATCCTCTGCCTTTCCCACTACAGCCTCTGGATGCAGGACAGACAGAGCAGATGGTTTACGATTCCCTATTACTTCGTCCTTGTAAACATGGCTGCTGTGCTCGGTTCGATCGATTTCATCAAGGGCAAAAGGGTCATATCCTGGAAACCCGTCCGGGAGTGACCGCAGGAGATCCAAAGGACATTGCATGAAAGCCGTACTGATAAAATCCGAGGAACGCTTCGAGGCGTTTCATAAAAAGCTGGCATTCTACGGGATAGAGTGCACGGTCCTCGATTTCTCGAGGCAGGAGTGGATCGACTTCGACTACAGCGGAACCGACTTTCTCATATTCTACCCCAGCTTCGAGATCTCGTCCAATTTCCCGGTCGCCCTCTACAAGGTCCATGACAACATCATGCACATCCATAACAATTACCCGGGCCTGTTGATCTATCCCGATCCCGGGATCGTCTACTACTACAACGACAAATACCGGCAGTTCCTCTTCCTGAAGACCCATTCCTTCCCGTTTCCGGATACGGTTCCCCTCCTGTCGGAAGAGTGCCTGGAGGATGCACACCACAAGCTCGGGTATCCCATGGTCATTAAAAACCGTTACGGTGCGGGGGGAGGGGCGGTGTACCTCATACGGACGAGGAAAGAGCTCGAAGCCTACTACAGGATATCGCAGTTCGATTTCATCCACGGCGGGGCGCTGAAATACTTTTACGGCTTCTGCATGAACCGGACCTACCTCTACCTGCTCGTCAAGGCCAGGAGGATGAGATATCCCTTCCTCTCTCCACCTCTTCTCGCCCAGAGATTTCTCACCATCGATCGCGACCTGAAGACGGTCGTGGGGAACGGCAGGGTGGTCGAGGGGCACTGGCGCTTCCAGGCGACGAAAGACCAGTGGAAGGTCAATATCGACGGCGGAGGCATCGGGCAGTGGAGCCGCATCCCCGAAGAGGCCGTCGCACTGTCGGAGAGGCTGGCCCGCGCCCTGTCCGCAAGCTGGATAAACATCGATCTCATACCTTCCGAGAGCGGCTTTCTCATAACCGAGTATTCGCCCGTATGGCATCACTATGCCTACAAGGAAAAGCCCACCTTTATCTACAAGGACGACTACAACATCGAACTGCCCCTCCAGACCTCGCTCGACCTGGAAAGGATCATCGTCGAGTCGCTGGTGCAGAGGAGAAAATCCCTGGAAGCAGTGAATTACTGACTGTTAAGCATGATCGAACTCATCAGGTATCTCTACTGGGACATGTCGTCCCACTGGAAGAGGGACGAGTATGTGGCAACGCTGCTGAGAAACGTCCCGGGGGATGCGGGCATGTACCTGAGGAGGACCTGGTACACGCGGAAATTCAGGAGAGCGGGCAGGAACCTGAGCATCTTCGCCGGGGCCACGATCCTGAATCCCGACAAGGTCGAATGCGGAGACAACATTAACATCGGGTTCTTCGATTACATTCAGGCCGGGGGCCGGGTCGTCTTCGGCGACAACGTGCTGCTCGGCCCATACGTCAAGATCTGGAGCCAGAGCCATAACTTCAGCGACCCTCTTGCCCCGGTGAGCAGGCAGGGAAGTGCATTCGAACCCGTGTTCATAGGCAATGACGTCTGGATAGGAGCCAACGCATTCATCATGCCCGGCGCGGTCATCGGGGACAGGTGCGTCATCTCTGCGAGCTCGGTGGTCGGCCGGAAGGAGTATCCCGAAGGCACGATACTGGCAGGCTATCCGGCAAGAAAGATCGGGGAAAGGACATATGAGAATCCAGGACCGGGGAAATAATACCAGGAAAGTTTTGATAATCGCGTACAGTTTCCCTCCCATGGCCTATGCGGGCACGCACCGGACCCTTCGTTTCTGCAGGTACCTCCCTGACAACGGATGGATCCCCACGGTGATCACCATCAGGGAGAGCAACGGCCTGCACAACGACTACAATCTCTTGAAGAGAGTGCCAAGGGATGTGGAGATACACAGAACGAACACCATCGACATATGGCGGTCCATCATCAAGAGGATGGTCAACGAGCCGGAAAGCAGGAACGGAAGCAGGGTCAAGGCGTTCCTGGAAAAAACGAAGCGAGCCGTGCGATCGGCGGCTCTCAACCTGCTGTCCATACCCGACCACATGCTGCTCTGGGTGCCCTTTGCCGTTGCCAAAGGCATCGATCTCATCAGAAATGACAGGTACGACGTGATCTATACGACCTCTCCCCCGCATTCGGAGCACCTCATAGGGATGATTCTGTCGAAGATATCCGGAAAATCGTGGATTGCGGATTTCAGGGACCCGATTGTGGACAACTTCTGTTTGAAGGATCTCTCCCGCCTCGGAATCATGGTGAACGAGCTGCTTGAGAGGGTTATCGTGAGAAACGCAGAAAAGATCATCCTCGTGTCGGATTATCATCACGAGAAGATGACGGAGAGATACCCTTCTGCAAGGAAAAAGTTCATCGTGATAAAAAACGGCTTCGATCCCGATGTCGTGGCGAAGATAGAGGCGGAAAGATTCGACAAGTTCACCATCGTATATTCAGGCTCGTTCTATGGAACCCTGACCCCCGACTTTTTCCTCCAGGGATTGAGACAATGGATAGAAATGAAAGACCGCTCCGTAAGGAATGACATCCAGGTCCTCTTCTACGGTCTCGGCAGCAAGAAGGTGGAGCTGCTGGCAAGGCAGCTGGGCCTCGAGGACATCGTGAAAGCCGGCGGTTTCATACCGCATGAGGAGATCATGAAAAAACAGAAGGGCGCTGACCTCCTTCTTCTGATAATAGGCTTTGACGAGAAGAGCAAAGGGGTCGTCACCTCGAAGCTGTTCGAGTATATCGCGGCCGGAATCCCCATACTCGCAATCATCCCCGAAGGTGATGCGCTGAATATCCTCAAAGACTATCCAAGGCACTATCACGTGCTGAACAACGACTACGACTGTCTTGCACGGTCTCTCGACGGCGCGTATGAAGAGTATCTCCGGAAGGTCCGTGCTCCGGAAGAGAGGGAGAGGGCCAATCACCTCGAAGAATCGCAGTTCAGCATACACATGCAGGTGAGGGATCTCGTGGATATCTTCAACAGCGCGGAGCACGTGAATTGAGGTCTCATGATGACAATGGCTAATTTTCTTATAAAAAATATCACATTCCCGATATTCGCGCATCGCGAAGGCTTAAGAGGCATCATGCAGGACATGCGCTTCCTCGAGGAAAGCCAGTTCTGGCCTCTGGAGAGGATTCTCGAGCTGCAGCAGAGCAGGCTCAGGAAGCTCATGGTACACGCCTATGAGAATACCGACTTCTACAGGAGAAGATTCGACGATGCAGGGTTCAATCCTTATACCTTCAGATATCCGGACCAGCTCGAAGGGATCCCGGTTCTGACAAAAGACCAGATACGCGAAAACAACAGGGCGATGCTGGCAAAGAACTTCAGGCCGGATGAAGTTCATACCTCCCAGACAGGCGGAACGTCAGGGGTGAAGATGATCTTCTATCGCGACAACAAATGCCTTGCAGGAAAAGAGGCATCGCTGCACAGATTCGACAGGTGGGCAGGCTGGGACTTCGGAAGATACATGGGCCTCGTCTGGCCCGCACACCAGGACTTCATCGGCTACAACACGTTTAAGTCGAAGGTCAGGAACCATTTCTACAAGAGGCTGGTCATATTCCCGGCTGCGGTCATGGACGATGCCTCGTGCAGCGACTATCTGGGGAAGATGAGGAGGTACCTCCCCACCATGATCCTGGCCTTCCCCAGCCCCATCGACGAGCTTGCGAAATACATGGAGAGAAACGGGATCTCGGATATCCGGGTCCAGGGCATCGTCACCACCGGCGAACCCCTGTACGACCACCAGAGAGAGCTGCTCTCGAAGGTCTTTCACTGCGACGTCCTGGACTCATACCGGAGCCGCGAGGCAGGCCCCATGGCACAGGAATGCGAAGCCCACGAGGGCATGCACATCAATGCGGAATTTCTCCATGTCGATATCGATCGGCAGAACCTCCCGGCATGGTCGGACGGGCAGACAGGGAACGTGATCGTCACGGACCTCCTGAACTATGGAATGCCCCTCATACGATACGACATGGACGATGTCGCCGTGATGAACGGCAAGTCCTGCTCCTGCGGAAGAGGGCTTCCCCTGATAGACAAGATCATGGGGCGCGCACTGGATGTGTTCGTGACCCCGAAGGGCGGCCTGGTCCCCACGATTGCCCTGGTGATGTATCTCGTCAATGGCGCGCCCGGGCTCATCGGCCAGATGCAGATCATACAGGACAGGAACGATCACCTGACCTTCAGGATGACGAGGGACCCTCTGCCGTCGGCAGAGGTCATGGATCATCAGAAGAGGATAGTGCGGAAGCTCTTCGGAGAAGAGATGAGAATAACCTATGAATACGTAGACGGCATCTCCAGGGAGAATTCGGGGAAGTACATGTTTGCCAAAAGGATGGTGCCTCTGCCGGAGAATACCTGGGTCAGGCCATGAAAATAGGCGCAGTCGGAGACATAGCGCTCACCCATGACTACGATGTGATCTACAATGCAAAAGGCCCGAGCTATCCGTTCGAGCTGGTGCAGGATGTACTGTCGGAACACGATATCCTGATCGGGAATCTTGAATGCCCTTTCTGCCTCGGGGGAGAGGTGTACCCCAAAAAGCTGAGCATCAGGGCCCATCCCGGATATGCAGGCGGCATCAAGAAAGCGGGCTTCACGGTTCTTACCCTGGGAAACAATCATGTCCTCGATTACCGGGAGAAGGCGTTTTTCGAGACGATCAGCATCCTCGACTCTCACGGGATTCAATGGTGCGGAGCAGGCAGGGACCTGGCCGAGGCCTGCGAGCCCGTCATCATAGAGAGAGATGGAATATCCGTGGCGATAGCTTCGCGATGTGAGGTAACCATAGAAGCACCCTTCTATGCATCCCCGAATTCCCGAGGCGTCGCACCTCTCGATCTCGAGCAGCTCGAGAGCGATATCCGATCCCTGCGGAGCAAGGTCGACATCATCATTGTCGTCCCTCACTGGGGGGTAGAGGACTGGGAATATCCCACCCCCGATCAGGTGGTGAAGGCTCACCGCATCATCGAGATGGGCGCGGACCTGGTCATCGGGCATCATCCCCACGTCATCCAGGGCATCGAGAAGTACAGGAACGGCTATATAGCCTACAGCATGGGAAATCTGCTCTTCCCCGACCTCGAGTGGAGATGGGCGAACGAATATGGAGAGGTAAAGCATGCAAAGCTCAAGATGAGCCGGATCAGGAAGCGGAGCGGCATCCTTTCCGTCGAGGTCTCGAAAAACGGCATTTCCGGGGTTCGCATGATCCCATGCCGGTCGGAGGCCGACCTCCGCGTCCGCCCCTTGAAAGACTCCCCCTTGCATGATTTCCGGATGTGGGCGCTGTCCCGTCCCATCACGATGAAGAATTACCCTTCCTTCTGGAGCTCTTACAGCACCATCAATGGCGGACGGCTCTATCTGAGGGATTTTGCCCAGAAGCTGACGAGCTTGCGCAGGATACTCTCGTATGCACGGAGGAAGTCTACCATGCTCTGGAGTGACATTCGTTCCCGGTCCGGGCCGGACGAATAGCCTCCTCGTCGAAAAGCAGATCCACGAATGCAGACCATTCATGATGACGTGAAACACCGGCCGGATACGACCGGGGTGTCCCCTGCAGGCGGGAAGATACGGATCGCCTTCATCATCGATACGATAAATTCGATAGGCGGCACCGAGAAGCAGCTTCTGGGCCTCATCAAGCATCTCGACAAGGAGCGCTTCGAGGCATACCTCCTCTGCCTCAAGCCGCCCAATGCATATGTGCATCTGGATATCGGCTCCATGGACGATTACCGGAGCCACTGCAGCTATCATGAGCTCGATATCCAGTCATTGGCGAGCTTGAAGTGCATCGGAAGGATCTTCAGGCTGGTGCGGTTCCTGAGGGAGAAGAGGATCGACATCATTCAGACGTATTTCATCGATGCCCAGCTCATAGGGGTCATCGCGGGCAGACTGGCCGGAACGAAAAGGATCGTGTGCTGCAGGAGGGACCTCGGGTTCTGGCACGAACCGCATCTGCTCTTCCTCGTCAGGAGCATGAATATCTTTGCGGACGGCTTCCTCGTCAATTCGCTCGCGATCAGAGATCAGATCAGCCGGGATGAACGGATCGACCCGCGGAAGATATCCGCCATCCGAAACGGGATCGAGTTGAGCGCCGGCAATGAAAGCCTCTCTCCGAGAAGCACAACGGAAGGCCCGGAAGACGGGCGGAGCTGCTTCTCCGTGGGCATATCCGCGAACTTCACCAGACAGGTCAAGAGGGTGGACGTTTTCATCCGCGCCGCCGCCCTGGTGCTCAAAGACATTCCCGACGTGCGCTTCTGCATTGCCGGAGAAGGAAACCTCAGGGAAGAGCTGACCGGATTGTGCAGGGAGCTGGGCATCTCCGAAAATGTCGTCTTCCTGGGCGCCCTGACAAACGTCCATGATGTCCTGAAGGGGTGGGATATCGGGGTCCTGTCGTCCGACTCCGAGGGGATGTCGAACTCGATCCTCGAGTACATGGCCTCGGGCATTCCGGTCGTAGCAACCGCAGTGGGAGGAAACAGGGAGCTGATCGAGGAAGGCGTGAACGGGTTCCTCGTTCCCAGGGGCGACCACGTGTCGATGGCAGCGAGAATATGCAGGCTGCTCAAAGATCAGGATTTGCGGAAGAGAATGGGAGATCAGGGAAAAAGGATCATCTCCGAGAGGTATGACTGGGAGATCGTGAAAAGGGAGTATGAATCCTTCTACCTCGACATCCTGGGATACGGCCGGTGAAGGCGGTGTGGATCACCTGGGAAAACCAGAGGAGGAACCGGGAGCTGAGCGCTGCCTTCGGCATGAAGCTCTATGAGTTCAAAGAGGTCGATGACATCAAAAACCCAATCGAGAAGTACGCTTCCGGCCTCGCACGAACGATTCGAGCCATCCTGTCGGAAAGGCCGAGCCTCGTGTGCTGCCAGAACCCGTCGCTCGTCCTCTCCGCCTTTCTGGTGGCTGCCGGGAAAATGGCAGGCTTTAAGGTCTGCGTCGACTCTCACAACGCAGGGCTGTTCCCGAAGGAGGGCCGGTCTGTCATCCTCAGTGGGTTGAGCAGGCTCATCCAGAAAGGCGCGGACCTGAACCTGGTGACGAATGAGGGGCTCCGAAGGCATGTGGAGGAAAACGGCGGAAGGGCGTTCATCCTCGAGGACAAGATCCCCGGCATCCCGACCGTGCCTCCGAAGAAGCTCAAAGGAGAATTCAATATCCTCTTTATCTGCTCGTACGCTGAAGACGAGCCGTACAGGCTGGTGTTCGATGCCGCAGGCAAGCTCGATCCGGGGATTCACATCTATGTCACGGGGGACTACCGGAAGAGGAATATCGATCCTTCCGGACTCCCCTCGAACGTCACCCTGATGGGATATGTCCCGGAGGATGAATACGTCCTCATGCTCAACTCCGTGGATGCCACCCTCGACCTGACAGAGCGCGAAAATTGCCTCGTCTGCGGTGCCTATGAGACCCTTTCCGTGGGGAAGCCTCAAATCCTCTCGGATACGAAGGCGCTGAAAAATTACTTCTGCAAGGGCGCCGTCTATGCTCCCCATACCGTCCAGGGGATTCACGACTCGATCCTCATGCTCAGGGAAAGATATCCGCAGCTCGCGAAGGAAGCAGAAGAGCTGAGGCTTGAGCTCAGGCAGGAGTGGGATTCCAGGAAGGCCGTCCTCATGTCCATGCTCGATGACCTGGGCCGGAAAAACCATGGAGCTTGAAGAACGAATCATGGAGAGAAAGCGCATACTCCATATCCGCGACAGCGGCGGCCTGTTCGGGGGCGAGAGCGTCATCCTGACCCTGGCCAAAAACATCGACAGGAGTCTCTTTCACATGAAGCTGCTCTGCATGAGGAGGCCCGACGGGAGAAGCGAGCCGTTCATTGCCGCGGCTCGGGAAACCGGGATCGATGTGGACATCCTGGATGTCAGAGGGAGATTCGACCACAGGGCGATCTCGAACCTTCGAAGCTATCTGAAGAAGAACCGCATCGAGCTCATTCATACCCACGACTTCAAGTCGGATTTCTATGGGCTCATATCCGCTTGCAGCCTCGATATCAGAAAGATCTCGACCGCACACGGATCGACGAGGGACTCTCTCCTGAAAAGGCTCTATCTCCTCTTTGACGAGCAGATCGTCTACAGGTGCTTCGACAGGATCATCGCCGTATCCGAAGACCTGCGCGCCCGGCTGTCGAGCAAGCTCATACCCCGAGACAGGATCGAGCTCATCCAGAACGGCGTCGACATGGACCTCCTCGACCGGAGAGACGGCGGTTCGGACGTCGATATCGAGCTCCCGGCCGAGCCGGAGACAAAGGTCTTCGCCGTCATCGGGAGGCTGTATCCCGACAAGGGCCATGCGCTGTTCCTCGAAGCGTTCGCACAGCTCGCCCGGGACCATAAGGACGTATTCTGCGTCATCGTGGGCGACGGACCGGAAAGAGAGAGCATAAACAAGCGGATTAAGGCTTCCGGCCTCGGCCGGAAGGCATTCTGCTGCGGAGCGGTGAGAGATATCAAGCGCATCTATGATTCGACGGACTACCTCGTCATCCCGTCCCTGACAGAGGGGCTTCCCTATGTCCTTCTCGAGGCAATGGGGAGCGGCATTCCCGTCCTCGCCACCTCGGTGGGCGATATCCCCCTTCTGATCCGCGACGGGCACACGGGGTATCTCGTTCCCCCGGGGGATGCCGAAGCCCTGGCGGGAAGAATGAAGGACCTCGTCGCCATGCCCGAGCACGCACGCCTCATGGCTGAAAGGGGAAGGAAGCTGGTAGAGGACCATTACCTTTCAGCCGGGATGGTGAAGAAGACCCAGGCGCTGTATCTCTCGCTGCTGTCCTGATGAAAAGACGTATTCCCGTCGCACCCGTTCTCCTCCCGTGTCATCCCGCGGAGGCGCATGGGCGTTAACCTAAGAGATGAGGATGACATAGTGGGGTGAAATGCGCGAGCTGAGGCTGTTTTTTCGAATTCAAATATACTGACGAAAAAAGGAAGGTCACAGATGAGACTGCCCCGGATTGCCCTTATCGGCTGCGGCACTGCCGCTGAGAGGTATTATGTCCCTGCCTTCAAAAGGCATCCCGAAATCTTGAGAAACCTGTACCTGGTGGATACGAACAGGGAAAATGCGAAGAAGATCCGTGAAGGCCTGGGAGGAGGAAGGGTTTCCGAAGACTTGAGCTATGTGCTCCCCGAGGTTGACGGGGCCATAATACTCCTGCCGAACAGCTTCCATCATCCGGTCGCCATGGAGTGCCTGGGTGCCGGTGTGCACGTGCTCTGCGAGAAGCCCCTTGCAGAGCTCCCGGAGCAGGCCGCCCGGCTGGTCGATACGGCCCGGGAGAAGAACGTCTTCCTGTGCGTCAACAACACCAGGAGGATATTCCCGGCCTTCAGGGCGATAAAGGAGATCATCGATGCGGGCAGCCTGGGCCGTCTCCAGGAGATCGAGTACTGCGAGGGGAGCGCCTTCGGGTGGCCGAGCCGGACCGGCTTCTACGTGAACCCGAAGATCTCGTCGAAGGGAATACTTCTCGACCTGGGCGCCCACGTGATCGACACGATCTGCTGGTGGACGGGGGGAAAGCCCGAGCTCGAAGACTACGAGGACGATTCCTACGGCGGACCCGAGTCGGTGGTGAAAATCCGCGCACGGATGGACGGGTGTACGATTTGTATCGTCCTGAACAGGCTCTGCGAGCTGAACAGTGCATACAGGATACGAGGCCGGAAGGGGCAGATCTCGGGGAAGGTCCACGAGTGGAGGGAGTTCAGGGTCAGGTACGATACTGGGGAAGAATACACGAAGAGGCTGACGAGCCCGGCAAGGAATTACCCGGGTTTCGTGATGCCGGTCGTCGAGAACTTCATCGAGGTGATCCAGGGGAGGGCTCGTCCCCTGGTATCAGGCCTCGACGTGCTCGACTCGCTCACGTTCATTCATGACTGCTACAGGCAGAGGAAGCGGTTCGACATCCCCTGGGACAGGGAGGTGCAGATCGCTTCGCAAGACGGCAGGAAAAGGAAGCGGGCAGGGAAGAAGAGAAAGATCCTCGTTACCGGTGCTTCAGGATTCATCGGCGGCAGGACCGTCGAGATGGCATACCTCGCCAGGGACGGGAAATATCCGGTTGCCGCAGGGATCAGGCAGTGGTCGAGCGCTGCCCGCCTCGGGAGGTTCCCCGTCGATATCGTCGCCTTGGACCTCATGGAGAAGGACCAGATCGAGAAGGCCCTCGAAGGCGTCACCCACATCATCCACTGCGCCAAGGGAACACCGGAAGCCACGACAGAGGGCACGAGGAACCTCCTTGCCGCTTCCCTTGACAGGGGGATACGGCATTTCATCCACCTCAGCACGGCCGACGTCTATGGGGATGCAGAAGGCATCGTCGATGAATCCGCGCCCTTGAAGTATACGGGCAGTCCGTACAACCGCATGAAGATCGATGCGGAAAGGATCTGCCGGGAGTATATCGACAAGGGCCTTCCTCTCACGATCTTCAGACCCTCCATCGTCTACGGTCCCTTCAGCAGCGGCTGGAGCCTCCGGTTCGCCTCGATGGCCCTTGCCGGCGAGCTGGCCCTGTACGAAGGGTATGGAGAAGGGCTGTGCAACCTCGTATACGTGGACGATCTCGTCAGGGCGCTCCTGAACACGCTCGACTGCGAGGATTCCTTCGGAAAGGCGTTCAACGTGAACGGCCCGGAGATAACCACCTGGAACAGCTATTTCCTGAAGCTGAACACCATGATGAACCTGCCTCCTCTGCGGATCATCATGCCGGAAAAGGCCCTGCTTGCAACTCAGCTCATGAACCCGGTCAGGGCCGTGGGCAGCCTGGTGAAGAGGTATTTCCTCAAGCCCGTGAAGAAGGCGGCTGAATCGATAGACGTGGTCGATGCCGTGATGCGCAGGGTCGAGCATGCAGCCAGGATAACGCCGCCGCCGGATGAGCTGAGGCTATACGGGAGAAACGTCCGCTATTCCGACGACCTTGCACGAAACACCCTGCCGTATTGCCCGACCACCGGACTGGACGAGGGCCTGGGGCATACAATTGCATGCGTGAGATACCTCGGCATGATGCCCTCTTCGACTGCATCCTAACCGTCTTATCAGCCCTGATTTGAAACTTATTTCAGTTTTCTTCCATTTTCTCTTCCGTCATTCCCGCGTTCTCCTCTGTCATCCCCGGCTTCTCCCCTGTCATCCCCGTCGTCTCCTCTGTCATCCCTGTGAAAATAGGGATCCAGGGAGCCCAGGATCCTCCTGGATTCCCACTTTCGTGGGAATGACAGGAGAGAAGATAGAAATGACAGGAAAACCATTCTATCGTGACTCACGATATTCAAATTGCAATTGAAATTAATACCTATTCACGAAGGTGATGACCCGGTGACTGCAATTGCCCTCGAATGCGATTCTGAAAGCGCACTGCCCAAATAGGGGGAAACACTATGGCTGGAATTCTGATAACAGTCGGAGACGATATTCGTGAAGGCCACGAACGGGCACGCGATTTTTTCATTCATGAAAAAAACCTGAAGCCCGCCTGCGAAGATCAGGATGCAGGCATCCGTATTCTGAAGCTGTCCCGGAAGAAGTCCGAAGATTCGGGCTGCCGTGAAGACCGGGACACCGTCATTTTCACCATGGGGACCCTGATCTATCGGGGGAGGATCAATGCCGAGGCGATCCGGCTTCTCCAGGACGACCTGAAAAGCAGCCCCCTGGAAGACCTCACCGGCTTCATGGACGGCCCTTTCTGTCTGGTGATCAGGAAGAGATCGGAAAAGGGCTGCCGGCTCGTGACCGACCATGCGGGCATCATGAACATCTACCTGTATCGCTCGGGCACAAGGGCCGCATTGAGCTCCTCGTCGATGGCGCTTTCCCGTACCTATCCCGTCACGCTCAACCACGAAGCAGTAGTGCAGTTCCTGAGGACGGGTAACGTTTATGGGTCCGGAACGATCTACAACGAAATCGAGCTCCTCAAGCCTGCCTCTCTCTACTCTATCGATGAGACGTCTGAAGGCAGGGTCAGGCACCTGAAGCAATACTGGCGGAGCCCGGTCGACGTATGGCACGGCGTGTCCTTCGAAGACGCGAGAGACAGGCTGACAAAGGATCTGATGAAGTTTTTCGAGACGGTCTCGAAAGAGAATATGATCTGCGATTTCACTGCCGGATTCGACTCGCGGCTCATCGTATCCGTATTGTCGAAGTTCAGGCCGTTTCCTGATATCCGAACCTTTGTCTTCGGGCCGGACGGCTCCCGGGAAGTGCAGCTCGTGAAGGACTACTGCAGGCATACCGGGATCGTGAACGACCATCTTCCCCTTCCGCACGACTGGGGTGAGAGGTTCCCGGATTACGTGAAGAGGGCTCTGCTCGTAACCGACGGAGAGGAGAATGCCTTCACCTACGCCCCCATTCTCTGGGCCCAGGAGCACAAGGCAGCTGGGAGCAGCTGCTCCGTGGGAGGGCTGGGCGGAGAGATCTACCGTGATTTCTGGTGGATCCAGGAGGTCTTCTGCACGAGGAGGCCGGCAAACCTCGACAGGCTCATCAATATGCGGGTGCTGCAGTATGAATACGACTGCTCGCTTTTCTCCAGGCAGTGGAAGCCCGGGATGATGAACGTGAAAAATCTCATCAAAAAGACATATCTCGATGCCCTGTCGGACATGGATCTGGAGAACTCCTATAACACGCTCCAGATCGACAACCTCTATTTCAGAGAAAAGGTCAGGAGGTGGGCGGGAAGGACGATCAGCAGCTCGAACCAGATCATTGCCGTGCTCGCCCCCCTGACGTCGAAGAGATGCGCAGAGACCGCCCTGTCCGTGCCGCCCGGGTACAAGAGAAACGGCAGGCTCGTAAAAAGCGTGATCGAGAGTCTCTCTCTGCCCCTGTCCGAGCTGAGGATGCTCAACGGTGCTCCCTGCCAGAACATGAGCCTGTACAATGCCCACAGGTTTGCCCCTCTGGTCGTGGACTTCGGGAAACGGGGGATCCGCAAGGCCATGCAGAAGACCATGAACCGTACCGTTCTCGCCGACAGGTCCGTGAGCTATCAGCCGTCATCGTTTTTTCACCATCTGCTCTCGTCCGGCTCTTTTCAGAAAGAATACGACTATCCTTCATTGCTGACAGGCAAGCTCTACGATCCCGAGAGGTATACAGCGTTTCTGAAAAATGCCGCGGGAGACGGATTCCCCTTCTACAGCCAGCTGGGAAACATTCTGACCCTCGAGATGAGGGTCAGGAGCGACAATATCCAGGGGGAGGGGTGATTTTTCTGTCATTCCCTTAGGAAGCGCAAGGGCGTTAACATAAGAGAGGTGGGCACTGATTTGAACAGCTTGATGCATGATATGACAGGAGGTGGGCGGGATTGACACAAAGCCTGTTCACCATTTCCAGTCTGAAACTCAATATGCCAAGTACACAAGAGGGTAAAAAAACGATCCTTCGCACAGCCCCTTCGATAACTCGGCGACCGCCATGCCTACGATAGCTCAGGAATCGAAGTATCTCGCCAAGCACACCATGGTGTACGGGACGGGCATTGCCATCAACAGCGTGGTGGCATTCCTGCTGCTGCCCATCTATACGACTTATCTGACACCGAGGGACTACGGCATAAAAGAACTTGTCGGGCTCACCATGGACATGGTCGGCATACTTCTGGCTACATCGATCGCTACGGCCATCTACAGGTTCTACTATCAGTACTCCGACACCAGGGACCGCAACGAGGTCATCAGCACGGCCGTCATAAGCCTCGGAATTTCCGGCCTTGTCGTTGTCCTGGTTCTTTCGCTCTTTTCCCGTACCATGGCGGGGTACATCATCGACTCACCCGATCTTTACTATTATTTCGACCTTGCCCTGGCATCGATGTGGCTGAACGCCGTCAACGGCATAGGGCTGAACTACCTGAGGGCCAAGCAGAGATCCGGCGTATTCCTGTGCCTGTCCATCATCCGTCTCATCATCGTCATATCCCTCAACCTGTTCTTCGTCGTCTACCTGAGGTTCGGTATTCTGGGCATCCTCCTCGGCACGCTCATGACAGCGGTCATCACCATAGGCATTCTCGTCATCCCGATCATGTTCGTGGTGGGGATGAGATTCTCCATGCACAAATTCAAGGAGATGTTGAGATTCGGGCTGCCCCTCATCCCCTCGGAGATAGGCTCGTTCATCGTGAACCTTTCCGACAGGTTCTTCATCAAGAAATACTGCTCGATCGCGGATACCGGGCTCTATGCCCTGGGATACAGGTTCGGCATCATACCCAGCATCTTCTTCACGGGCCCGTTCAACGAGATCTGGATGCCGAGGAGGCTCGAGATCTACAACCAGCCGGGATCACGGCAGCTCTTCGGGAGGGTGCTGACCTACTATCTCCTCGTACTCGCGTTCATCGGTCTCGGGGTTGCAGTCCTGACCGAGGACGTGCTCAAGATCATTGCGAATCCGAAATTCTGGTCCGCCTACAGGATCGTCCCCATCATCGTGCTTTCGAACATCATCTTCTCGATCTACTACCAGTTCAACCTGGGGATCGAGATCTCGAAGAAGACCGAGTATCTCGGTTTCATCAATTTTACCAGCGGTCTGCTCGTCCTGCTCCTCTACTACCTCATGATCCCGCCGTTCGGGGTGTACGGCGGCGCCTACGCCACGCTTATCGCGATGATCTACAAGGTCGGCATGACGTATTATTTCGGGAACAAGTTCTTCAAGATCGAGATCGAAACCGGCAGGGTCATGAAGATCATCGGCGCGGCCGCCCTGATCTATCTGCTCTGTACGTATGTGGAATTCAACAGCATATCCATGAACCTGTTCGCGAAAACACTCATCATCCTGCTTTTGCCGCTCTTCCTCTGGGTGCTGCAGTTCTACTCGCCGGAGGAGAAGATGAGAGTGAGGGGAATGGTCAGGCAGGTCTTCAACGGCAGAGGTGCCGAGCTTGCCGATTAACGGAAACATAAGCCTCACAGGCCCTCCCGGCCTGTACAAGGAGCACGTTCCATGCCCTCCCCGGATGATATAAGGTTTATCATAGTCGTGATCCCGATAGCCCTCATGGTTATCGGGATATGGAAGCCTCTGTACGCTGCCATCGGGTACATGATTTTTGTCTATGCCAATGCGACACATTACTATCCCTTCTTCATGCCGTTCAAAGCCGAGCTTGTCTTCGCACTTGTCATACTTGTGCGGATAGGGCTCAGCTACCGGAACTTGAAGAGGCTCTCTTACCACGGCAACGCGGTCAACAAGTATGTGTACCTCTTTGTCGCCTGCGTGGCCTTGTCGTTTCTCTATGCGTGGGACTATCAGGTGTCCTGGAGCTATGGCGTATATCATTTCTTAAAGACGCTGGTCCTCTACCTCATGGTGGTCATGACGCTGGAGGGCAGGAAGGACATAAAGATATTCGCCTGGTCTTTCGTGCTCCTGTTCGCCTATCTCGCGTATGAGCCGACATACGGCTTTCTGACAGGCACCGGCGGGGACGTCCAGATGTACGGCACGATTTATGTCTCGAGCGTGGGCCCCCTGTCAGGGCATGTGGCACTGGCGAACAACATGAACCAGATGATACCGCTGGCCTATTTTCTCACCCTCGGCTACAGGAACATCTATAAGAGGGCCTTTATTGCCATTCCCCTGATCATCTTCATGACAGCACTGATAGGAAGCGGATCACGGGGCGGCGTCATGGGCTTCGCCTTTTTCGGGATGGTCCTGGTCTTCTTCTCCAAGAAGCGCGCCGTCACGGCAACGATTATCGGAGTGCTGCTCGTCATCCTCTTCCTTTTCTCGGTCAACATCAGCTCGACGGCGAGCAGGATCGAAAAGGGGCAGGTGTGGGGCCGTTTTACCGGCCTGACCCATGGAATCGAGATGGTGAAGAGGGGAAGCATCTTCGGTGTGGGCCCGGGCTGTTTTGCCCTGGCGCGCGGGAGATACTTCGGCCACCCCATGGATGCGCATAATATCTACGGGCAGGTCATAGGCGAGCTGGGCATCCCGGGAGCGATCGCATGGTTTTTCATCCTCCGGGCAACGTTTATCAACCTGATGAAATCGAAGCGTTTGCTCAGGTCCATGGCAATGCAGAGGAGCTTCTATTATTTCCTGGCATCGGGGATGCAGGCCTCACTCGTCGTACGCCTGTTCGTTGCCATGGGGTCCCACGGCCTCTACTATTTCTACTGGTTTATCATGCCTGCCATGTCCGCCGCCATTTTCTTCGCAGTGAAGAGAATGGCGGATGAAAGTCCGGCAGAAAGCGTGCCGCAGGAAAAAGCCGCATGAGCACAAAGATCAACATGCTCGTCCCGATCAGGTATCCGGTCGGGGGCATCAGGACGTATCTGAAATACACCTATGGAAAACTCGACAGGGACAGATACAGGTTCATCCTCATAGGGCCGCAGGGAGACTGGCTTCAGTTCATAAGAAACGATCTTTCAAACCACTCGGTCGAGATCATATGCACTGATTCGAAATACGACAATCCCTCTCTGCTGTGGTCGATCATGTCTGCTCTCAGGAAAGGAGGCCTCGACCTCATCCACTCGCAGGGCTACACAGCCGGGGTCCTGAGCAACCTTGCCAACGCCGCCTTCGGTTTGCCCCACGTCATAACCCTGCACCGGACATTCGGCAGCGACCACACCACGAGCTCTTTCTGGGACAACTACGCCTTGATAAAGAAATCGATGCTCACCCTGATACTGAAGAAGGCGGATGTCATCCAGTCTGTCAGCCGTGATGCGCAGGCAAACCTGCTCGAATATTTTCCGAACCTTGCCAATACGCCGGACAAGCTGAAGATCATCCGGAACGGGATCGACATTCACGAGTTCGATGAAGACGCCGGCCCTGGAAATGCTGCATTCACGAAAGAGCCCGGAATGTTCTCCATCGGCTACTTCGGCCGGTACATGCCCGAAAAGGGGTTCGACTGTCTGATCGACATGGTGGATATCCTCGTGAACAGATACGGCATCAGGAATTTCAGGGTGCCGTGCGTCGGAGGACCGGGCGAGTTCTTCCTGGTGTATAAAAGAGATATCCGCACCAGGGGCCTGGATGATTATTTCCAGTTTCTGGACTTCTTCCCCAACATAGCCCCGGTCATGAAGCTCATGGATATCCTCGTCATTCCCTCGCTCGGAGAGGCCTGCGGGCTGATCTCCATGGAAGGGCTGGTGTGCGGGGTCCCGACCGTCGCCTTTTCCTGCATCGGACTGAGGGAGGTGCTCGAGGGCACGCCCGCAAGAATGGTGCCTGTCGGCGACTCGTGGGGCCTGGCTGAACAGGTGAGCGGCATCATGAACGATTATCCCGCAGCAAAGCAGACCTTTGCGGATTTCGTTCCGGAAGCGAGGCAGATGTTCGACTCGGCCCATACAGCCGGTCAGCTCGAAAGCCT
>JAKPPU010000013.1 GCA_029547185.1 Deltaproteobacteria bacterium
CCCGAAGGGGTTGCCGATCGCGAAGACCTTCTGCCCGACTTTCAGGTCGTGGCTCGTCCCCAGGGGGACCGGGGCCGGGGCCTTGAAGCCGACCCCGATGAGCAGCACGGCCAGGTCGTGGGAGCGGCTCGCGCCGACGAGTGCCGCCTTGTAGTCGCGGCCGTCGGCCAGCCGGACGCGGGCCTCCGAAGCGCCCGCGACGACGTGGTAATTCGTGACGATGTGCCCCTTGTCGTCCCAGACGAAGCCCGACCCCGTGCCGCGGGGGACGGTGAAGATGTTGCGGGTCCAGAAGTCCCGGACCAGCTGGCTCGTCGTGATGAATACGACCGACTCCCGGGATCTCTCGAAGAGCTCGATCGTGGCCTTCTCGTCGGCGGCCAGGTCCCCCCTTGCAGCCACGGTACGCGGGGCGGCCGCCTTCTCGGGCTGAAAGAGCCGGCTGACCCAGGGAACCTCCCGCCACAGGTAGAATGCCGCCGCCACGATGAGGGCAAGCCAGAAGAGACGGACAAAGAGGGAAGAGCGTTTCGTGCTCATGGACCGATATCCCCTTTCAAAGGACAAACTCGGCTATTAGGTCCTCAGCGCCAGAAGAAATGATGCATGATCGCGGCTCGGTATGAAGCCCGTCGAGGCTTCACAAATTCCGCAAACACACGCGTCGCGCTCAAGCCGTCTTTTTGTATTGCTCCGTGTAGACGTCGATGACCCTGCGGATCATCTTCTGGTAGGACGTGCGGTGCTTCTTCGCTTCCTTCTTGAAAAAATCGACGCTCGCCTTGCTTAACGAGATCGTGATCTTCACGTTGCTTTCCTTCGGCACGAGCTTCTCCGGCGGCGGCAGGAAGTCCCTGACGACCTTCACCTCTCCCATGGGCTCATCGGTGTATCTTATTTTCTTTTTCATAAATCCTTTTCCCCTTTCTCCAATATCCCGCGCCGATGATCCGGATGACGCCGCCCCTGTATGTAAATCGAACCGTGATGATGCCTTCGTTGACCCTGCCTATGCAATAGAAGCGGTCTTCATCTCTGCTGTGGCTGACGTCCTCCACGATGACACGAAGCGGGTCGCGAAAAGCATGCTGGGCAAGCGAGAAAGATACGCCGTGCTTGGATTGATTCTCTTCATCCTTTTTCTCATCCCAGTCAAATGTCGGCGTTTCCATAGGAAAAGAGTATCAGAGGCGTAACCCGTATGCAATACTTATATATGGCTGTAGATATTTATTCAGAGATGGAAATTTACGACAAGCAAGTTAAGGGGCCTTCTTTATCAATCGCTTATTGTCGAGTGTTGAGCTGCGGCACCTTTCATTCACCGCCGAACGCTTTCACTCCTCAACGAAGTAGTCAGAATCCATCCTCTTGATCTCCAAATTCGATATCACTGCTGTTCCAATTCCGAAATCGATCATCAAATTCGCAAGGCTATTTCCGTCGATCAATATGACTTTGGGATCTATGGTCTCAACGTATCGAATGGCATCTTCGGAAAATTTTCCTGTCGTAAGAAATACCCCTTTCTTCGCCCGTTTGCCATGCAGTGCCCCAACGAATTTCTGGAT
>JAKPPU010000030.1 GCA_029547185.1 Deltaproteobacteria bacterium
TCTATGAAAAGCTCCCGAGCCTCCCGCAGGTAGCCTTTGTCGGCCGCTCCAACGTGGGCAAATCATCGCTCATCAATACCCTGCTCAACCGCAGGTCCCTCGTGAAGACAAGCAAGCAGCCGGGCAAGACAAGGAACATCAACTTCTTCGAGGTCGATCTGGTCGACTACGGCCCGATCTATATGGTCGATCTTCCCGGCTACGGCTATGCCCGGGTTCCACAGGGGATGAAGAGCGCCTGGGACGAGCTCGCCGTCCGGTACTTCCGGGACAACCTGGACCTGAAGCTTCTCCTTGTCCTCATCGACATCAGGAGAAGCCCCGGGCCGGAGGAAGAGATGCTCCTGGACCTTGCGAGGAAGGACTCGATCGAGACGGCCGTCATCGCCACGAAGGCGGACAAGCTGCCCTTAAGCGCCAGGATGAAGCGCCTCAGGGAGATCAGGGAGGCCGTGGGAGTGGAGCCCATCCCTGCCTCCAGCCACACGAGGCTCGGAATCGAGGAGATCTGGGAGCGGATCATCGACGAGACGTCGGCCCGACAGGACTGATCTTTCAAAGGCCTGCGGCCTTTGAAGGCTGCAGACATAAGCGATACCTCCCTTGACGTGCATTGAATCGGCATCGGGAATCTCTCCCTCCTGAAAGACAATGGTTAAGGATGGATCTGCCGGGCTTTCTTTCTGCCTCCGGGAGAATATAATGTTTTTTAGATGCACTCACAGCTCGTGACACCAGGATTTTTCCTGTTTTGAAGGATACGCTGCTTGCCTGCGATGAGAGGTTAGCCTTGGGCAGGGATCACATACATGAATTCGATGTCCTGCGGATTCTCGGTGCCTTAAGCGTATTGATGTACCATTACACCTTCCGATGCACCTTTGTGGACGGCTCAAGGGTACCGATGTTTCCCGCAATGGAAATCCTGACAAAGTATGGTTACCTGGGAATCACGGCATTCTTCATGATAAGCGGTTTTATCATCCTGTATTCGGCCCTCGACAAGACGTCCATCCATTTTATCGTTTCCAGGATGGACAGGCTCTATCCGATCTACTGGATTGCGGTCTCGCTGACGGTCTTAAGCGACCTTGTTACCGGTGAGAGCTGCATGCTGTATACCTACCTCATGAACCTCACCATGCTGAACGATTACTTCAACGTACCTGACGTGGACATCGTGTACTGGACCCTCCATGCCGAGCTCAAGTTCTACTTCTGTGTTTTCATGCTGATCCTTACCCGGCAAGTGATGAGATATCACCTGTGGATACCGCTCTGGCTTGCCCTGACGATATGCTACCTGCTGTTCCGTCAGCCCTTCTTCCTCGCATGGTTCGTCAATCCGTTCTATTCGTCATACTTTATTTCAGGGATCCTGTTCTATCTGATATACACCGGCGAGGCCGACTGGAGGCATTGCGCATATCTGCTCCTGTCCTGCTCGGTATCCGCCTTCACCTCGATAGGGCAGGTCGAAGAATTCATACCCGTCCCTTCCCTGCAGGACAGGGCAGCGGCCCCCATCGTGGTCATGCTGATCTACGCATTGTTTTACCTCATCTCCAAAAGGAAGATCTCCGTCGGAGGATCGAGGATCCTGCTCCTGCTGAGCTCGCTTACCTACCCACTCTTTCTCCTCCATGACAAGATAGGGAAAGCCCTCTTCGATCGGCTGTCGCCCCTGGCCGATACGTACATCGCCCTCATAGCTGTGGTCCTCTTGATTATAGCATTGTCCTTCTGTGTCAGTAAGTGTGCCGAGCAATGGTATGCCTTCCGCTGGAGGAGACTCGCCTTTTCGCTGCTTTGTGCCAGGTCCATCAGAGAGATCGGGAAGATGCCGGATGCCTCGGGAGGTCATGCTCCGGCAGTACAAGAGACCCTTCTGGAGAGTACGGCAAAGGTCGTGAGTACGGGGGCAAAGAAGACATAAGGCCGCACCGGAGATATGCGGCGATATCGCTTTTCGAAATTTCCCGAAAACTCAGGGGATCGGCGTAAAGCATAATCCGTCTTGAAAACGCTCCTGATATGAAATAGATCATCAGAAGATGGAAGAATTCGACCTCATCATCATCGGTGCCGGGCACGCCGGGGCAGAGGCGGCATGCATCGCCTCGAAGCTGGGCGTCAAGACCGCCCTGTTCACCATCTCCATGGATACGGCAGGCCGGATGCCCTGCAGCCCCTCCATCGGAGGCCTTGCCAAGAGCCACCTCGTCAAGGAGATCGATGCCCTCGGCGGGATCATGGCCGAGGCAGCAGACGAGACCGCTATCCAGTACCGGGTCCTCAACACCAAGAAAGGCCCTGCCGTCCGGGCAACGAGGACGCAGAACGACAGGAGGCTCTACGAGATCTCGATCAAATACCGGATCGAGAAGTCCGGGGTCCACCTCAGACAGGCCCGGATAGATCGCATCGTCACGAAGGAGTCGAAGGTGACCGGGGTCGTCGACCGCACCGGCATATTCTATCCGGCGGCCGCCGTCATCATCGCTGCCGGCACGTTCCTTTCCGGCACCATCCATATCGGCGACCGGAGGATGCCTGCCGGCAGGGCAGGGGAAGAGGGCTCCTTCGAGCTCGCCGAAAGTCTCAAGGCGATGGGGTTCTCGATGGGCAAGCTCAAGACGGGCACCCCGCCGAGGCTCCACATGGATACCATCGATCTGGGCTCCCTGCAGAGGCACGATCCGGATGACGGGTGCATGCCCTTTGCCTTCTCCTCGAAG
>JAKPPU010000040.1 GCA_029547185.1 Deltaproteobacteria bacterium
ATGGCTAAGGAGACATTCAAGAGGACGAAGCCGCATGTGAATGTGGGGACGATAGGCCACATAGATCATGGTAAGACGACGTTGACGGCGGCGATCACGAAGCATTTGGCTAAGAAGGGGTTTGCCGAGTACGTAGCGTACGATCAGATAGACAAGGCGCCGGAGGAGAAGGAGCGCGGGATCACGATCAACACGGCGCACGTGGAGTATCAGACGGAGAAGCGTCACTATGCGCACATCGATTGTCCCGGGCACGCTGACTATATCAAGAACATGATCACGGGAGCGGCGCAGATGGACGGAGCGATACTGGTGGTAGCAGCGAGTGACGGTCCGATGCCGCAGACGCGGGAGCACATATTGCTGGCCAAGCAGGTGAACGTGCCTGCGATAGTGGTATTCATGAACAAGGTGGACCAGGTGGACGATCCTGAGCTTCTTGAGCTTGTTGAGCTTGAGCTCAGGGAGCTGCTTACGGCGTACGATTTTCCCGGGGACGAGATTCCGATCATCAAGGGCAGTGCGTTGAAGGCGATGGAGACGGACGATCCGGACTCTCCGGATGCGAAGTGCATATTTGAGCTGATGGATGCGGTGGATGCATACATTCCCGAGCCGACGAGGGATGTGGACAAGCCGTTTTTGATGCCTGTGGAGGACATTTTCACGATTTCCGGGCGCGGCACGGTTGTGACGGGCCGGGTGGAGCGTGGGGTGATCAAGACGGGAGAAGAGGTTGAGATCGTAGGGATCAGGCCGACGCAGAAGACGGTATGCACGGGAGTGGAGATGTTCAGGAAGACGCTTGACGAGGGTCGGGCGGGAGACAACATAGGGGTGCTGCTTCGTGGGACGAAGCGTGAGGAGGTGGAGAGAGGCCAGGTAGTAGCGCATCCGGGGTCGATCACGCCGCACACGAGGTTTAGTTCCGAGGTATACGTATTGAAGAAGGAAGAGGGCGGGCGGCACACGCCGTTTTTCACGGGGTATCGTCCGCAGTTTTATTTTCGGACGACGGACGTGACGGGGGATATAGCTCTGCCCGAGGGAGTGGAGATGGTGATGCCGGGTGACAACGTGACGATGGAAGTGAAGCTTATCCAGCCCATTGCCATGGATGAAGGCTTGCGGTTCGCCATCAGAGAAGGCGGCAGAACCGTCGCCTCTGGCGTCATCGTCAAAGTCATCGAGTAGGTTGGACAACAATGAGAGACAGCATAACGTTGGCATGTTCCGAGTGCAAAAGAAAGAACTATATGTCCACGAGGAACAAGAAGAAGAGTACGGAAAAGCTCGAATTGAAAAAGTACTGTGCGTTCTGCCGGACGCATACCGTACATAAAGAGTCAAAATAAAAAAGAGTGCAGGCCAGTAGCTCTAATTGGCAGAGCGCCGGACTCCAAATCCGGATGCTGGGGGTTCGAGTCCCTCCTGGCCTGCCAATTTGGTAGGCAGATGGACAAACTAGAGATCGTAAAGAGATTTTTCAAGGAAGTAAGGGCCGAGCTGGTCAAAGTCACCTGGGTCGGCAGGAAAGAGGTTATGAGCGGCACGGTCGCCGTGCTCGTTCTGAGCGCATTCATCGCTCTGTTCCTGAGCCTCGTGGACGCAGGTCTTTCCACACTGGTAAGGCTCGTGCTGAGTTGACGGGTATGGAAGAGAACAAAGAGACACAAGAGCACAAGTGGTACGTAGTTCACACGCATTCGAACTACGAGCAGAAGGCCAAGAAGTCTCTTGAAGAGAGGGTGAAGGCCTTCCATGTCGAAGAGTTCTTCGACGGCATACTCGTCCCCTCGGAGCAGGCACCCAAGGCGGCTCCGGGAAAGAAGAAGTCAGCCAACAGAAGGACGTTCCCCGGATACATCCTCGTGAGGATGGTTCTCACCGACAAGACCTGGCATGTGGTGATGAATACGCCCAAGATCACCGGGTTCGTCGGCGGCAGGACGTCGCCGGCCACCATTCCCGATTCCGAGGTGGAGGCCTTGAGGGCCCAGCTCGAAGAAGGTGCGGAAGGCCGTGTCTACAAGAGCGAATTCAATGTCGGCGACGAGGTCCTGGTCAATGAAGGGCCTTTCCAGAACTTCAGCGGCGTCGTGGACGAGACCAAACCCGAAAAGGGCAAGGTCAGGGTGCTCGTGAGCATATTCGGAAGATCCACTCCGGTTGAATTGAACTTTGATCAGATCACCAAGAAATAGACCCAAGGGGTAGCTAATGGCAAAAAAGAACGTACTGGCAAAAATCAAGATTCATATACCCGCAGGCGAAGCGAAGCCTTCACCTCCTGTCGGACCTGCTCTGGGACAGCACGGGGTGAACATCATGGAGTTCTGCAAGGCGTTCAACGCTGCAACGGACAAGCAGCGGGGATACAAGATACCGGTGGAGATCACCGTATACTCTGACCGTTCCTTTACCTTCATCACCAAGAGCCCGCCTGCTTCTACCCTGCTCATCAAGGCGGCCGGGATAGAGAAGGGATCCTCGACCCCCAACAAAGACAAGGTGGCCAAGCTCACGAAGGAACAGATCAAGGACATCGCCAACCAGAAAATGAGAGACCTCAATACCGACGATATGGAGCAGGCAGTCAGGATCATCGCCGGCACAGCCCGGAGCATGGGTATTGAGATCGTGGAGTGAAGGAGATTTGAGCTATGGCTAAGAGTGGGAAAAAATACGTTGAGGTCAAGAAAAAGATTGATCCTCAGAAAAAATATACCGTCGAAGATGCAGTAAACCTCGTCTTGGAGAGCGCATACGCCAAGTTCGACGAAAGCGTCGATGTGGCCTTGCGGCTCGGCGTGGATCCGCGCCATGCAGACCAGATGGTGCGCGGCTCCATCGTTCTCCCCCACGGCACGGGCAAGACGACCCGCGTTCTCGTGTTCGCCAAGGGCGAGAAGGAGAAAGAGGCCATCGAGGCCGGCGCCGATTACGCCGGCGCCGAAGACCTGGCTGAAAAGATCCAGGGCGGCTGGCTCGATTTCGACAAGGTCATCGCGACCCCCGACACCATGGGCACGGTCGGAAAGCTCGGCAAGATCCTGGGTCCCAGGGGCCTGATGCCCAACCCCAAGGTCGGCACCGTGACGTTCGACGTGAGTAAGGCCGTCGCCGAAATGAAGGCAGGCCGCGTCGATTTCCGCGTCGACAAGGTCGGGATCGTCCACTGCTCGATCGGCAAGGTCTCTTTCGGCAGGGAAAAGATCATAGACAACGTGAAAGCGCTCCTCGAGATGATCATGAAGCTGAAACCGTCATCAAGCAAGGGAACCTACCTCAAGAGCTTCACGGTGTCGAGCACCATGGGACCCGGCGTAAAGGTGGACACGGTCGAAGTTCCCTCGCTGCTGAAATAAACAAGGCAATGCATCCTGGTCAAAGACAGCGGGCGTCTTGCTTTTTGAGACTTAAAACCATGCCCGCCGAGATCTGGGAGTCCTCCCGAACCCTTTGACAGGATAGACCATACAAGAAAGGGGTGAGGTAATCTATTGAAGAGAGAAGAGAAGGCAGTACTCATTGACCAACTTCATGACGAGCTGGGCAAATCCCAGGCGGTTTTCGTCACCGACTACACGGGTTTGAACGTCGAGAAGATCACCCAGCTCAGGAAGAGCATCAAGGACGCAGGAGGATCGTACCGGGTGGTGAAGAACACCCTGCTCAGCAGGGCGGCCCATGATACTCCGGCGAGCAAGCTCGACGAGTTCCTGGCAGGGCCTACGGCCATCGCCATTGCGCTCAAGGACCCGGTCGCGATTGCGAAAGCCCTGGTGAACTTCGCCAAGGACAACGAGCAGCTCGAGATCCAGTCCGGCGTGCTGGGCATTCAGGTTCTCAAGCCCGAAGACGTTCAGTCGCTGGCAAAGATGCCGGGCCGGGAAGAGCTCCTGGCAAAGATGCTCGGATCAATCAATGCCCCGGTCTCGAACTTCGTCGGGGTGTTCGCTGCAATGCTGAGACAGCTGCTGTATGTGCTCAGTGCTATTGAAAAACAAAAGAGACAAGGAGAGTAAGTAAATGGCTGACATTACAAGGGAAGATGTTGTCAAATATATCGAAAACATGACCGTGTTGGAGCTCGCATCTTTTGTCAAGGAGCTCGAGGAGAAGTTCGGCGTGAGCGCAGCAGCACCCGTGGGCATGGTCGCGGCCATGCCGGCAGGGGCAGCACCGGCTGCCGCTGAAGCAGAAGAAAAGACCGAGTTCGACGTCGTCCTCAAGGACGCCGGCGCACAGAAGATCCAGGTCATCAAGGTGGTCCGGTCGCTGACCGACCTCGGCCTCAAGGAGGCCAAGGAAGCAGTCGAAGGCGCCCCGAATACCATCAAGCAGGGTGTTTCCAAGGAAGAGGCTGAGGATGCCAAGAAGAAGCTTGAAGAGGTCGGCGCCGTAGTGGAGATCAAGTAGTTGATCTCGAAAATCAGTTGTTTTCACGGGGTTGGTTTCCACCAACCCCTTTTGTGCTCTCATTTTACTTATAAAGATACGGATACAAAGATACACAAAAACGCAAATCAAAAAGGAAGACCGTAAATGATAGAAGAAATCCTTTTGGACCCACAGGTAAGGCGCAAGAGTTTCGCAAAGAGGCAGGCGATCCTCGAGATCCCGGATCTCGTCGAATTGCCGAAGAAGTCGTACAGTGCCTTTTTACAGAAAGATATTGCCCCCGAGAAAAGGAAAGATGTTGGTCTTCAGTCGGTATTCAAATCGGTATTTCCTATCAAGGATTTTAATGAAGACGCGTCACTGGAGTTCGTCGAGTATCGCCTCGGAGAGCCGAAGTACGATATCGACGAGTGCATCCAGAAGGGGCTCACCTATGCAGCCACCGTGATGCTCAAGGTCAGACTTGTTGTCTGGGATCGGGACGAAGAGACCGGGACCCAGAGCATTCGTGATATCAAGGAGCAGGAGGTGTACTTCGGCGAGATACCGCTGATGACCCCGAGCTCTACCTTTATTATAAACGGGACCGAGCGCGTGATCGTGAACCAGCTTCACCGTTCGCCCGGAATATTCTTCGACAAGGCTGCCGCCCGGGCACAGTCGGGCGGGAGAATGCTCTACTCCGCGCGGATCATCCCTGCCCGGGGATCATGGATCGACCTCGATTTCGATGCAAAGGGAATCCTGTACCTGAGGATCGACCGCAGGCGCAAAATGCCGGTGACCACTCTCCTGAAGGCAATGGGATACTCCAACCAGGAGATCCTCTCGATGTACTACCCGACCCACCGGTACGAGTTCGCCGATGACAAGGTGCTCAAGCACATCGACATCACCAACCTCAGGGGTATGAAGGTCGATGTCGACATCAAGCTCAAGGATTCCGACGAGGTAATCCTCAAGGCAGGCCGCAAGATCACCGCGAAGATCATGAAGAGACTCCAGGGTGCGGAGCTCGAGCCCCAGGTCCTCGAAGAGGACGACCTCCTGGGCAAGGTTCTGGCGGACGACATCGTGAACATGGCCACGGGCGAGATCATCGCCGATGCCAACCAGGAGATCACGAGAGAGCTCCTCACCAAGATCCGGGAAAACAGGATCGACGAGATAAAGACCATCTACTATGACGAGGTCAACTACAGCTCATCGCTGACGAAGACCCTGGGCCTCGACAAGGTCGATACCTCCGAAGAGGCCATCATCGAGATCTACCGGCGCTTGAGGCCTTCGAACCCGCCCACGCTCGAGATCGCGACCCACTTCTTCGAGAACCTGTTCTTCAACCCGGCATACTACGACCTATCCAGGGTCGGCCGCATGAAGATCAACCAGAAGCTGGGCGTGACCGAGGAAGAGGCCCCGCTCGACCAGACGGTCCTCAGAAGAGAAGACATCATGTACACGGTGCGCTATCTCCTCGAGCTCAAGGACGGCGTCCAGGGAAGGCAGATCGACGACATCGACCACATGTCCAACCGTCGTGTGCGCTCGGTGGGAGAGCTGCTCGAGAACCAGTACCGGATCGGTCTCGTGCGGATGGAGCGCGCCATCAAGGAGCGCATGAGCCTCCAGGACGTGGAGACCATGATGCCCAACAACCTCATCAACCCGAAGCCCGTGAGCGCGGTGATCCGTGAGTTCTTCGGCTCCGGCCAGCTCAGCCAGTTCATGGACCAGACGAACCCTCTGTCCGCGATCACCCACAAGCGCAGGCTGTCCGCCCTCGGGCCGGGCGGTCTCACCCGGGAGAGGGCGGGATTTGAGGTCCGTGACGTCCATCCCACACATTACGGCCGAATTTGTCCGGTGGAGACGCCGGAAGGTCCGAACATCGGTCTGATTGTGTCG
>JAKPPU010000070.1 GCA_029547185.1 Deltaproteobacteria bacterium
TCCCCTCATCGCAAAACCTCCTTTCTTGTCGGTATCTATCTGTGGGAATTGCATCGGGGCCTACTGGGCGAAAGCGGGCGAGAAATGAAGGTCAAGGAACAACAGCGTGAGGGTCACAGCAGCCGCGAAGGGTCTGCCCATTTATGTCTCCTTGATTAGATCTGCTTGCAGCGTATCTCGATAAAATGCAACGGAATGTTTAAATGCAAGACCTGACCCCAAATTTCCCCGTCGTCAAAAACGCAAACCGATGCGCGCTCCGATCTCCGTCGTGTTGTTTTTGGGCTCGTATCCCCTGTAGGTTGTGCCCCCGGCGGTAAAGATCGTGTCATCGGATTGGCTGATGTGCCAGTAGCGGATAAAGGGCTCGAAGAAGATTGCCGAATACGTGATCTTCTTCTCGATGCGTATGGCGCCCCGGATGCCGTAGCCCTGATCCTGCTGATTGTCGACGTCGGGATAGAGGGGGTTGGCGTCGCTCAAATCACTGTACTGTTTGCCGTACCACAGGTAGTCGAACTCAGCCTCCGCCGCAAGGGTCCAGCCTTCCGGCAGCATTTTGATCAGGGCGATGCCGACGGGAGTGTAGAAATAATTCGATTCCCGGTTGTAGCCCCGCGCGCCGGTGGTTGTGATCATCCCTGCGGCATCGTTGCGCAGGAACCGATACCCGAGACCGATGTAGGGCGTGATGAGGAACGAGGGGTCGATGGGGAAATCGTAGCCCAGCAGGCCCCGCAGTTCGACGTGCCGGTCGGGGATGCCGTCCAGTTTGCCGGAGTTTTCGTAGTCCACTTCTCCGTATGCGACCAGCAGGCCAGCCTTGAACATGACCTTGTCGTGGTAGGTGTACGCGAGGCCGACGCCGTACATCATCCCCTTTTCGTTCATCACGTCGGGCTCCTTGTATTCCTTGTGGAATGCCTCGAACCCGATCTCGAAGGAGTGAACGGGGATGATGTTTTTGGTTATGACTACTTCATCTTTGTCCTGGATCATGACGATGTCGTCGAATTTTCGGGTGACGATCGACCCGTCGACAGACTGGACCTGGATTGTGTAAATGTTCATCTCCAGGATTTTTCCGGTGACCGTCGTGCCATCCTTGAATTGGACAACTTTGACGACATCCTGATCCTGAGCAATTGCATTACCGGCAAATGAAAGAAACAAGATCGCGACAAGCAGGCAGAAATCATGAAGTCGTCTCGAATGTCGATTCGCCCGAATGATTGGCCCCATCTCTCACCCTCCACGATAGAAATCGTTAGGCGCAACGATTCGAAAAATCCGACAAAAAACCCGCAATTGCTTCGAAATGCGGGGCTCCAGTGTCGGTGGGTCGAGGTTCGTTTCCATCAGGAAGAAATTGATCAGATGATTTGTTGATACGTTGACGCGTTGAAGAAAGCACCTCCGTAAAAATCCTCGCTTGTGAAATTCCGCATTCCCCCCCTCACCTCTGTTCTCTCCCGCGAGGGGAGAGGATGATTCAGGGAACAGCCGCAGGGGTCCGTCTCTCCCCCGGGGGGCCTTGCGGCCCCCCAAGGTAAAGATGAAAGGGAGAGATGGAGTTGGGGAATTGGGTTCTGTATGAAAGGAGAGGGGAATTTCACCCTCGCCCGTGCCCTCTCCCGTCAAGGGAGCGGGTTCATTACTTTGGGAGTCGGCAATACGCTACTATTTTTTCGCCTTCTTCGCCACTTTTTTTTCGCCCTTCAGAAGGTCCTTCACTTTCTTCAAGGCCTTGTCGATGTTCTCGGGCTGGGTGCCGCCGGCCTGGGCCATGTCGGGCCGCCCGCCGCCGCTGCCGCCCACGATGGGGGCGATTGCCTTGACGATGTCGCCCGCGTTGTACCTGCCCGCCAGGTCCTTGGTGACCATGCACAGCAGCATCGCCTTTTCGCCCACCTGGCTGCCCAGGCAGACTACGCCGGAGCCCAGCTTGTCTCGCAGCTTGTCGCCGAAGTCGCGCAGGGCCTTCACGTCGGAGACCTCCACCCGCTCGGCCAGCAGCTTCACGTCGCCCACCTTCCTGGCCTTCTTGATGATGTCGCCCGACTCCTTCGCGGCGAGCCTGCCCTTGAGGGCCTCGATCTCGCGCTCGAGGTCGCGCTGGTGCTTCATCATCTTGTCGACGCGGTCGGCCACCTCGAAGGGGCCCGTGCGCAGCAGGTTGGCCACCTTCCTGAGCTCGTGATCCTGCTTCTTGATGTACTTCACGGCCTCGGGGCCCGTCACGGCCTCGATGCGCCGCACGCCGGCCGCCACGGCGGACTCGGAGAGGATCTTCAGGACGCCGATGTTGCCC
>JAKPPU010000078.1 GCA_029547185.1 Deltaproteobacteria bacterium
TTTTCGTTGATGGCTTCCCATTCATCGCCGCTATAATGCTTGAGGACCTTCTGGAAGAAGGGATCATCACGATAATAGTTTATTCCACGCCGCCACTCGAGATACTCATCGAAGCTGTATGGGTTGTTCCTGTTCGGTCCTGACATCCTGCTGCCTCCTTGTAAGAGATATGGCTACACTTACTTCGAGTTATTTCTTCGTCATTCCCGCGGAAGCGGGAATCCAAGAGACGCCTGACTACCTAGTCCCCGCCATCATGAAGGTGACATTTCATATACTTGCTCCGATTCCTATCACACATTGTAGAGGATTTGATCGGGAAAGTAAACAGAGTTCACACATATCCTTGGGAAAATCGGCAGGTTAAACATACTCGATCTAAGATTCAGGAAGTTCGTGATTCGCTGGATTCCCGCCTTCTAAGGGAATGACCTCGGACAACGCTTCAACTGCTTTGGAAAAGGGCTGAAGCATTCACAGGCCAAAGATTGTCTTCTTACCCTTTGATCAGCTTCTTTACGGCATTCCGCAAATCCGGATTCGGGATCCTCTCGACGTCAGCCGGGTCGATGTCCGGCCTTGCGAAAGCCTTTTTCGTCTTCTTTCTCGGCACCGGGTCTCTCTTCACGGCAAACCTGGCTTCGATGCTTTCTATCTTCGTGCCCGCGACCTGGCGGATCCTCGGGATAAGGGTGAGGGAGAGGATGTCCACCTGCTGCACCCACGCCGGGGAGTCGCACAGGACCCAGAGCGTCTTTCCCTTTATCTGCACCGGCTCCGAGTGGGAGGCCAGCACCTCGCCCGCGATCTCTGTCCACAGATTGCGCACCTTGATGATCCTGCTGAATCCCTTGTACTTCCTGTCAAGAATATCTGAAATCCTTTGCATGTGGCTATTCAACCACAGTACGGGCGAATGTCAAACTGAAATCTTCCGGAAACCGCTTCAGGACTTATTTTCCATATATTAAAGAGGGTTGGATGAGATGCCTGCCGGGAGGGTTCTCTTCAGCATGTCTCCTGCTGCCGTTCATCGAGAAGGGCCATGAGGTTCCGGAAATCCTCGGGAAGCGCGGAGCTGAACTCCATCCACTCCCCGCTCACGGGATGGATGATCCCCAGCCTGCACGCGTGGAGCATCTGCCTCCCGAGGGATCTCACGTATGACCTGACCACCGGGTCGGCGATGGTGTTCGCCCTCCTCTTCCCGCCGTACTCGGGGTCTCCTGCGACCGGGTGGCCCATGTCCGAGAGATGCACCCGTATCTGGTGGGTCCTCCCGGTTTCGAGGCTGAGCTCGAGGAGAGAAAACCCTCTCCATTCCTTCAGCACCAGCCAGTTCGTCACAGCCGACCTTCCGGCAGCCACCTTCGAGCTCATCTTCTTCCTGTCCCGGGGGCTGCGGTGCATGAGGGTCTCGATCCTGCCGCTCGGCTGCTCGAAGCGCCCGTAGCAGATCGCCTTGTAGATCCGCACCTGCTTGTGCGCCTTGAAATCCGCGGCGAGCTTCCGGCAGGCCTCCTGGGTCCTTGCCACGACCATAACGCCTGATGTGAGCTTGTCGAGGCGATGAACGATCCCGGGCCTCTCCGGGTCGCCCACGTTCGATATCTCGGGGAACAGGTAGACCAAGGCATTGACGAGGGTGGGCTCGCGGGTCCCTGCCCCGGGATGGACGACGAGGCCTGCCGGCTTGTCTATGACGATAATCGATGAGTCCTCGTAGATGATGCTCAAAGGGATGTCGGCCGGAGCCAGGGAAGGCTCGATGTCTTTGCGCCCTGTTTCGGCGCTGACCTTCATGCCCTCCTGGAGCCTGAAGGAAGGTTTTCGCGGTTTTCCGTCCACGAGCACGCGGCCCTGATCGATCATGCGGGCGGCCTCGGAACGGGTGATGGGCAGATGGCGGGAGAGGAAGACGTCGAGCCTTGTATCGCTCTCACTCTCTTCAACAATGAGCTCTTTAAGATCTTCCACCGGAAAGTCCATCTCCCCTATTCTCTTCCGTCATTCCTTTTTTCTCCTCTATGTTGTTACCCATACGCCTTCGCGGGAATGGCGAAGAAGTTCTATTGCCGCCCCACCTTCTGACCATGCGTGAAAAGCCTATTCGCACTCCTCGATGGCCTCGTCGATCTTTTCCGCGAGCACCGGGATGAGCTTCGAATCGACGGCCTTCATGTCGAAGACGAGCCGGTTGTCCTCGATGCGCGCCATGACGGCCGGGGTTCCTCTTCTCAGGCGGGCGTGTACGGCCGTTGCCTTCTTATGGATTATGAGGACCCCGTAGGAAGGAAAGCTCTTCGTTGGCGCCGAGCCCCCGCCGATAACCGCGTGAGTGGCGATGACTTCCGCCTTGCGCTTCGTAAGGAGCGCCGCGAGCTCCTGCGCCCTGGCCTGCACGTCTTCCGGAGCCTCGAGGATCATCCTCAGCACCGGGATCTCATCATACTTTTCCTGCGAGAAGAGCCGCAAGGTCTCGCCCAGCGCTGCGATGGCGAGCTTGTCGATGCGGAATGCCCGGTGCAGGGGATTTTTCGCCATCCTTCCGATGAGGTCGCTCTTCCCGAGGATGATCCCTGCCTGCGGCCCCCCGATCACCTTGTCGCCGCTGAAGGATATCACGTCGGCATGCTCGAGGCAGAACGGGATGGTCCATTCGTCAGGGATGCCCGCAGCGGCAAGGTCGAAGGGAACCCCAGAGCCCATGTCGATGTACAGCGGGATCCCGAATTCCCGGGCAAGGGCAGACAGCTCCCTGATCTCCACCTCCTCGGTGAAGCCGACGATGGAAAAGTTGCTCCGGTGTACCTTGATGATAAGGCCGGTGTTGTCCGAGATGGCGCGGCGGTAGTCGGTGATCCTGGTCTTGTTGGTAGCTCCGACCTCCTTCATGACGGCCCCGCTCATGTCCATGACCTCGGGCACCCGGAAGGAGCCGCCGATCTCTACGAGCTCTCCTCTTGAGACGATGACCTCCTTCCCCTTGGCAATGGTGTTGAGGACGAGCACCACGGCCGCGGCATTGTTGTTCACCACGAGGGCATCTTCTGCCCCGAAGCAGGCACGGGTGAGGGGCCGGATGTGATCCTGCCTCGAACCGCGTTTTCCCTGCGCGAGATCATACTCCAGGTCGGAGTAGCTCCTGGCAGCCCTCACGAGGGCGTTAGTCGCCTCTTCTGCGAGCGGGGCCCTCCCGAGGTTCGTGTGAACGACTACGCCTGCGGCATTGATCACCTGCCTCAGACCCGACTCCATGAGAGATGCGATATCCTCGGCCACGGCTGCAGCCACCCGGGATGCGTTCGGGCTCTCCGTGAGCGAGCCTGCGGCGATGGATTCCCTGATCTTTTCGATCGCCTTCTGGACTGCCCTCTTGATGAGCTCCGGCGAGTAGGGAAGATCCGCCAGAACCGGCTCGCCGAGGACGGCGTCCACCTTCGGAATTGTCCGGTATGCATTGTTCATGCTTCGATTCCTCACTTCCTTTATCCCTAAGGCATTTTTCCTTGATCCGTCAAGCAATACCAAAGGTGTATTACCGGTCCCTCGTTCATTCCGGGGCGCATATCCACGCCTCCGAGGACCATCGAGGTTAAAATGAATTGATTGTTCATCCCATCTTGTGTATGAGGAGACATACATTAAATTGAGTGCATTTACTTGTTCGGGAGGGTAAAAAGGTCATCAGGGAGAGGGTACGGTGTTTGTAAGAGAAGCAGCTGATGATCGGGAGGAACACATGAACGGCCACGGAGAGGTTGTATGCCAAAGCCGGAGACGATAGACCGACACCAGTGCCGCGGCAAAGACAAGGAAGAAAAGTACAAGGACCTGACCGCCCTCGACTACTGGTGGGGGCTTCGCGAGCTGGCAGGGGATTTTGATGTCGACAACTATATCCAGAGATCGGGTGAAGAGCTCACCCCCCAGCAGCGCAACGAGATCGCCTACATCCAGCTTCTGCACTACACCGTAGAAGTCAAGCTCTCGGGTGCCTTCTACCAGATGGAGAACATGGAGAAGCTTTTCAATTCTCCCCTGGATGAAAGATCCAGTCTGGATCTGCGGGTGTTCGAGGCAAAAGAGGCCTTCGATGCGGTGCATGAAGACATGTACCAGGCCTCCTGCGCGATTTCGAACCAGCTTTTCATGCTGCTGAACCGGCCGCAGTTCGAGCCTGTGAAATTTGACCGCAACAAGCCGATATCCATGAGCCCGTCAGATTTGAGATACTGGCTCAAGGTCAACAATCATAAGGACCTGAAGCCGTTCAGCAGAATGCTCACCGATTGCGACGACCAGCTCGACATCAGACACCACGCCACCCACTACGGCGCAGTGCCCGTCTATGCCAATGCCGGAACCGGCATCCTGTACGTCCAGAGCGACTTCAAGATAGGCCAGTTCCTGACGAAGTACGACATCAGCAGGCACATGAAGTCCGGCGGCAAAATGACGGACCTTCTTGAGACATCCAAGCCAAGGGCCATAAAGCTCTGCACGCATATCAACAGAGTATACAGATACGTCTATCTGAATAATATCTTTGAAAACTACCTCAGCGCTAAAAAACTGAAGCTGAAGGAGAGCTACAAGCCGTACTGGGAGAAATAGTACGGCCGGTGCCAGGGCGCTCTACAGCCTGCTGACGATCTTTTTGTATCCTTCAGTGCCCCTTATGTTCTCCAGGTCCTTGTCAGTCTGCATGAGGCTCTTGTTATTGAAGCCTTTGTCCAGTGCCTTTTGCAGATACGACAGTGATTCTCCGGTCTTTCCCTGCACGGCATAGACGCATGCAATGTTATACAGAACCTCGGGATTGCCTGCCTGTATTTGAGACATCTTCTGAAGATATGCCAGCGCCTTGTCGAAATCCCCTTTCATCTTGTAGAGCACGGCAATCTTTTGCATCACGCTGATGTTGGCAGGATCTCTCTTTAAATCTGCTTCGGATTGAGAAATGGCCTGGCCGAGGTTGTCTCTCTTTGACTTGGCAGCTGCAAGCGCCTTGTCAGCTTTTTCAAATTTTTTATCAAGCCGTACGGCCTCCTGGAACTGGGCAATCGCCTCATCCAGTCTCTCCATGTTATAAAGACACACGCCGTAAGCGTAATGATATTCTTTATTTTTAGGGTCGTACTTCAAAGCTTCATCGAATTGTCTGCAGGCGCTCACTTTATCACCCTGCTTGAAATAGATTACGGCAAGGTTGTAATGGGAATTTGCGTCCTTGGGGTTTAATTTAATAATCTGCAGCAATTCTGTTATTACCTTCTGCGTTTCACCTTTACTTTCGTAGACAGCCATTAAATTTTTATGAGCGGGTATATATTCCGAGTTTAATTTCAACGCCGTAGAAAAATACCTTATCGCTTCATCCGTTTTGCCCGTCTCCTTCAAAACGACGCCCATATTGTTATAAGCAAAAGCCTTCTGCTTTGGATTCTTCTTCATGAAGTCGGTTAAGAATCTGATAGCATCCTCTGTCTTTGCGCCTTTTATCATTGCCTCTACGAGTATGTTGGCGACATCACATGAATCAGGTTTTTTATGTGCAACTTTGGTAAAGAAATTGATTGCCTCTGCATATTTTCCCTGCTTGAAGAGGAGATCTCTGAGATTCTTATACGCGGCGATATGTCCAGGATCATAATTGACGGCGAGGACATATTGTTCTATTGCTTTATCGGTTTCTCCCTCTTCGGCATAAGCAACCCCCAGGCCGAAATGAGCACCTGGATATGCCGGTAAAAGCTTTATCGTTTTCAGAAAATATTCAATAGCTTTTCCATACTCTTTTTTGCTGAGATACTCACTCCCGAGATTTGAGTATGAAACATAATTGTTTGGATCGACGTCGATTCCATGAGTAAAGAGTGTAATATTGTTTTTCCAATAATGAGCTTGCAGCCAGGTCTTGTACGAAAAGCTGCCCAATAAGATGAGCATACAGGCAGCAACAATAATTCGCTTGTACCTTAACCTGTAAATCACATCATCGAGGCTCCAGGCGATTGCGACAAACAATCCAATATAAGGTATATAGGCCCAGCGTTCTCCAATAGCAGGCCATAATCCCGCCTGGGTGATCCCGAGAACAGGGACAAGCGTACCTATGAACCACAGCCATCCGACAGCAAGGTAAGGATACTTTTTCAATGCCATGAATACCACTGTGGTTATCACAATGAGTCCAGCAAGAGATAAAAGGACCTGCCAGAGTGGAATGGATATGGGATAGGGATAAAAGAAGGTCAGATCGCTGGGCCAAATCATCTTATATATGTATTTAAAATAGGAAACAGGGGCATTCTCGAGGCGAAGCGCCATCGGAACGAATTTTGTGGACACTTCGGTTATCGGATTACGTTCCAAGGATAACATTGCCACGTAAGCGTTCACGCAAGCCAGTAAGAAAAATGGTACCTTTTCCGATACAAGTTTTTTCAGAAGTTCTTTTTGTTCAAGCAAAGGATCTATCACGCTTTCCTTCCACCCCTTCCCGGTTGGCCGAGCATCGATCCTTATGCGATTCAGAGGCCAATAGTCCATCAAGAGCAAAACAAAGGGGAGCGTTATGAGCATGGGCTTCGACAAGAGCCCGAGGATATAAACGAATATGGCAAGGATGTAAAAAGACATACGTTGCGTCCTTGCATAGTAGAAATAAGCCACCATCGTGAGCAGCCAGAAAAATGTGCTCAAGATGTTCTTCCTCTCCGCAAGCCACGCAACGGAATCGACATTTACCGGATGCAAGGCGAAAAGTACTGCTACGGCTGCACTCTTCCAGAATGCATCAGTCATCTTCCTCAGTATGAAGAACAGCAGGAGGGCGTTCGCAATATGGATAAACAGACTCATGAGATGATGCATTCCGGCATTCATGCCGAACAGCTCGCAGTCAATCATGTGTGAAATATATGCAAGGGGGTGGAAATATCCTTTATTATGAAGACTGAATGCCCATGTTATCCCTTCAACGGATATTCCTTTATTAACCTGATCATTATCCGTAACGTATAAGTTATCATCAAAATTCAAGAACTCATGATTTACCACCTGCCCATAGACCAGGAATGTGATGCCGATAATGAACAGATAGACAAACAGATCCTTATGTCGATTCATGAAATTCCTAGCTTCCATCGTGCAAGACCCCCTATTAAGCTGCTCTTTCAAGAACAATACGTGCAAACATGCCCAGCTTATTACTCCAAGGATCAAAACGCTCTTCTACTTTTTTCCAAAGAGGGAACGACCATCCCGGCATGATGCTGCGAAGCGATATTCCTCCTGAGAGAAGATATCTGAAAGGCATGCCTGCTTTTATACTACTAATTTTCAATTGGGGATAATCCCTTTCGAAGATCTTTCTGTCCCGGCAGAAAATTATCCAGGGCAGGGCCGAGTTTGCACCCGACAAAGGGCCGGTTGAAGGGAATTTCCACTCTGCTGCCCCGGTATCGAGAGGCTCGTGGTGCAGCCGGGTATAGATGAATTTCGACCAGGGCGTAATCCACGGCTCCACCATAACGATACGGCCTCCCGTTCTTATGCATCGCGCAGCCTCTTTGAAAAATCCTTCCGCCCGAGGCAGGTGATGCAGAACATCGACAAAAACGATGCCCTTCAGACTCCCGTTTTTAAAAGGCAAGTCACATCCATCGAGGATGGCATCGACAAAATTGCAGAAGAAGATTTCCGAGGTGATCAAAGGGGAAACGTATTCATTCAGAAAGCCTGCTCCGGAGCCGAGCTCGAGCACTGGCCCCTCCCCTTCAGGCAGACTTCGAGCTATCCACCCGTACCATTCCTGGTAAATTTGTTTGAGAAAGGGTTTTTCGTTTATGATCCGCTTCCGGATAATCGTGGTCTGCGGGTCATCGAGATCAAGCCCTCTCGTAAGCGGATGCTGCAGTAATTTCATATAATGTCTTCAGAAAACCCTTAAATGAACTTTATCTTCTTCATCGCATACCAGGTCATTTTCAGGAGGAGCCATCCGTGCCGCCACCTGTCGATATTGGTTTCACCGTATTTCCGCTCGGCATACCGTATGGGCATCTCCACGATCTTCATGTTCATCTTTGCCGAGCCGAACAGGAGGTCGAAGTCGCCGAAGGGATCGAAATCGCCGAAGTACGACCTGTTCCGTGCGAGCGTCTCATAATCCTCTTTGCTGAGCACCTTGGTTCCGCACAGGGTGTCCTTGATGGGCTGCCCAAGAAGCCAGGAGAAGGCCAGCGAGAAGAATTTGTTCCCGGCAAGGTTCAGGTAGCGCATGGCCTGCTTTTCCATGGGGTAGACGAGCCTGACGCCGTTGATGAACTCACCCTCACCGGAACGGATCGCCTCGTAGAACCTTGGAAGGTCTTCGGGCGGCACGGTCATGTCGGCGTCGAGAATCATGAGGATGTCGCCGGATGCCTCCTTGAAGCCCAGCCTCACGGCATCACCCTTGCCCACTCCTGTCTGGCGGAACAGCCTGCACCGTCTCTCAGGATGGTTCGCAATGGCCTTCTCGATCGCCTCGTAGGTTTTGTCCTTCGAGTTGCCCTCAACGAAAACGATTTCCGTGCCGCCGCCCATTTCCGGGACTCTCTGCAGGATCTCTTCGATATTGCCTGCCTCGTTCCTTGCCGGGACGATCACCGAGACGGTCGGCTCGTCTTCTCTTTTCTCGCTGTTCTCGGGTCGCTTTCTCGCGATCATGAAGTTGGTCAGTGCAAAATATTCAAAAGGCCACATCTTTACGAGGTATTTGTTAAAAAACTCTGAAAAACCCTGAGTCTCCATCGGCCAGAGGACCTCGGGCCAGTGCCTTATGGTCTCGAAGCCCGCCAGCCGGAGCATGTTTGAGATATCCTCTACCGTGAGCCAGTTCTGAGGCAGAAGCGGCGTCGAGAGGCCGAGCTTGCGTGTCACCAGGAGGGGCAGTTCCCAAACCCGGCTATAAGTGTTGATGATGACTCGGGTCTTCGGGGTGCAATGACGAGACAGCCGGTTGAAGACGGTCTGCACGTCCCACAAGTCGTTCACGATATCGGAGAGGATGATGAAGTCGAACTTTTCATCGAGATCCATCTCGTGAACATCGCCATTGAGGAATCGGAGGTGGGGATATTTCTTTTCAGCGCGCTTTATCATCTCACCGGAGAAATCTATGCCTACGCCCACCTCGGGTTCGAGCGCTGCGAGGAGATCGCCGGTTTCGCAGCCGATATCGAGAATCCGCCGCCCCGGAGGGATGAGATACCTGTATATCTCACCTATCCTCCTGCGATAGTAGACGCCCTTGGAGGTCCAGTGATCCCGCCTGCGGGCTACGGAATCCCAATGGGCTACTCTTTTTTCCCGGTACTTGAGAAAGCTCTTCTGGTTACCCTGCATTTCTGCTGCCGCTTCCATCCATCCCCCACTTGTACGATACGGTTTTATACCAGTCATAGGTCTGCTTTATGCCCTGGCTGAGCGTCGTACACGCCTTCCAGCCCATCCCATTGATCCTCGAGACATCGAGCAGCTTCTTTGCCATGCCGTCCGGCTTCGTGCTGTCCCAGCGTATCTCGCCCTCGTATCCGACAATCCCGGCAACGAGCTCTGCCAGGTCT
>JAKPPU010000082.1 GCA_029547185.1 Deltaproteobacteria bacterium
TGTAGTAGCTAAGACTCGATCTGACAGTTGGTCCCCTTTCTGAAGTTCTGTCTGGTCAGATCTAAGCTGTCAGATGGTCATCGGTAAGAATACCATCGACATGTCCCTCATCCATATACCCGATACATTTTTCTTTCGCCAGGGGAAGGTTATCTTTGAAGGTGTCCATGGGCGTTCTCCCCTGACAGCGCTTCCCCTGATGAGTCCTCTGGTTGTTGTACTTGTAGAGCCATAGATCGAGGTCTTTCTGGAGCTCCTCAAGGTTGAGATAAATCTTTCTTCTGAAAGCGATACTGTAGAATTCATCCTTGATGGTCTTGTGGAAGCGTTCGCAGATCCCGTTGGTCTGAGGGGACCGTGCTTTCGTTCTCGTATGCTCGATGTCATTGAGAGCAAGGAAGAGCTGGAACTCATGAGTCGTGGGATTCCCACAATATTCCGTGCCCCTATCCGTCAGGATTCTCAAGCAGCCAACGCCCTTCTCATCGAAGAACGGCACAACCCTTATCACTTGAGGAAATCGGCGGAATTTATGGGATGCTTGCTGGTATAGAGCTTGGCCAGGGCTACAGAAGAGTACGTATCGATGAAGGTCTGCTGGTAGATGCGTCCCACCCCTTTGATATTGCCCACATAGTAGGTGTCCTGGGCTCCCAGATAGCCCACGTGCTCGGTCTCGATCTCGCCAATGGCAATCTTTTCCTCCTGGGCTTTCTCCATGGCCTTGAGCTGGTTCTCGGTAAGAACATGGCCGGTCTTCGCCACGTGCACTTCCAAGGCCTTCAGACGCTTCTGAAAGACTTCCAGGTTATGCCTGAGCCACACACAGCGAACGCCGGCGGCCGATACGAAGATCCCTCGTCTCCTGAGCTCATCACTTACCCGCTTCTGGCCCAGGGCAGGGTTCTCAAGGGTGAGCTCCAGAATCGCCGCCTCGACATCTTCCGGTATGCGATTCTTGAGGTTCGGAACACGCTTGGTCTTCTCTATGAGGGCTTCCATTCCTCCCTCCTCGTACGCATTCTTCACCCGGTAAAACGTGTCCCTGCTGTAGCCCATCACTCGGCATGCCTCGGAGACGTTTTTCAGGTAGCTGGCTAAATCTAGCAATCCCAACTTGTTTCTGATAAGCTTCTGATCGGTAGTCATGGTTCAATCTCCTTTCTTCAGTTTTTTGCAGAACTTCAGAAAGGTTAACCATGACTACCACTTACTGGCAATCACTTACTGTCCGATCAAGTCGTGACTAATACACTTAACTGAAGGTGGCAATCAGCCGAACTCTCTCTGTGCCTCCTGGAAGGAGTCACGGAGCTCTTTGAAGCTGTTCATGAACCCTTCTTTCACGTCCTCCCATGCCTCCGAAGAGCTCTGCAGCATGGCGCCGTACCACTGGGCAAGCTGGTTGCGCTCCTTGCTGAGCGTGCTCAACCGGCTTTGCAGCTTGTCGCGACTCGACTGATTCATGTCTGACCACATGGTGTAGAGCTTCTGCTGAAGGGCATCGATATTTTCATCCAACTGATCCATAGTCGCCTTTGCCTGGCTCAAGGCCTCGTCCTTCTGGTCGGAGGTGTAATCCTTCAATGCTTCGAGAGCCTTGCCCGCGTGGTACCTCACCTTTCGTGCGGACCTGTCGCTCGCCAGACGCCTGGCAAAGGTAACCGGAATTACGATGAACAGGGCTGCAGCAAGCGCCCCCAGGGCGATAATCATTAATCTTACCGGATTCATCTCTTCATCTCCTTTGGAAGCGATATCAATATAATAAATAACAACGGGCTCCCGTATCCTCAACAATGCGGCTTTTTAAGGCAGGATGTACGTCAATGGCCGTCTTCGAGCTTTTTCTTCCGATAGCGGAGCGTATGGTGGTTGATGTTCAGGAGCCTCGCCGCTTTTGTCTCATTGCCGCCCGAAAGCCTGATGGCCTCATCGATGTAGTATCTCCCAAAGGACCGTTCGAGTGCCGGGAAATCGATTCCCTCAGGGGGGATCGGCGGGAAAGGAGGAATCGAGGCCTCGGCCCTTCCTCTCTCGACAATGCCCAGGTCTTCCACCGTGAGCTCGTCCCCTGGAGCAATGAGAGACGCACGTTCTATGAGGTTTCTGAGCTCTCGGATGTTTCCGGTCCACTTCTTTGCAAGCAGGGCAGCCTGTGCCTCCCGGGAGATGCCCCTGAAGGCCCTGCCGAATTTTTTCCCGAATTGGCCCAGGAAGTATGCTGCCAGGGGCACGATATCCTCTTTTCGCTCGTTCAAGGAGGGCACGTTGACCGTGATGACGCCGAGCCGGTAGTAGAGGTCGCTCCGGAAGAGCCCTCTCTCGATCAGAAGGCTTAAGTTCTTGTTCGTGGCCGAAACCACCCTGGTCTTGATGTACAGCTTTCTCGTCGAACCGAGGCGGTAGAACTCGCCCTCTTCGAGGAAGCGCAGGAGCTTTGCCTGGGCCTCCAGGTTCAGGTCCCCCACCTCGTCGAGGAAGAGGGTTCCGCCTTCGGCATCCTCGATGAGCCCCCTCTTGCCGCAGGGATTTGCACCGCTGAAAGCGCCCTTTTCATACCCGAAGAGCTCGCTCTCGATGAGGTCTCTGGGAATGGTGGCGCAGTTCACGGTCACCAGAGGCCCCTTGAAATTGGGGCTCCGGTAGTGAATGGCGCTCGCGATGAGCTCTTTGCCCGTGCCGGTCTCTCCGAGGATGAGGATCGGGGTATCGGGGCTCTTTGCCACCCGGGAGATGAAATCCATGACGTCCTGGATAGCATTGCTCTCGGCGATGAAGCAGGGCAGGTTCTCCTGAAGGTAACGCTGCTGGAGATACTGAACCTCTTTTTTGAGCCTGATGGACTCGATCGCATTGGCGATGGTCACTTCGAGCCCGTCCATGAGGATGGGCTTTATCACGTAGTCGTAAGCCCCGAGCTTCATGGCCTGGATAATGGTTCGGGAATCCTCGTATGCCGTGATAATGATCACGAGCACATCCGGATATTCCTTCCGGATCCGGTGAAGGGCCTCGATCCCGCTCATGCCGGGAAGCCCGATATCGAGGAGAACGAGGTCGGGAGGAGATTCGGCCATGGCCGAGAGGGCCTCCTCGGCACTCTCGAAGCTTTCGACCCGGTATGTGGGTGTGAGCGTCATGGTGATGCCGTCGCGGATGCTCTGCTCGTCGTCGATAACGTGGATGACAGGAATGATCATGCCCTCTTGTGCTCCTTCTTCAAAGGCAGGCGGATGACGAACTCTGCCCCGCCGAGAGCGCTTTCTTCCACGTCGAGCGTCCCTTTGTGGTCCGAGATGATCCTGTGGCTCAGGCTCAGCCCGATGCCTGTGCTGCCGGTCTTCGTGGTATAGAAGGGATCGAAGATCTTGGTGCGTTTGGCCGGCGGGACGCCTGGTCCGGAATCCCCCACCCTGACCATGAGGCACCCCCTTTTCGCTGTCGCGGATATGGTGAGCCTCTTCGGCCGGGCAAGCTCCTTCATGGCCTCGGTCGCGTTGGTGATGAGATTGAGCATGACCTGCTCGATGAGCTGGGGGTCGGCAAGACACTTCGGGAGACTGTCGGGAAGATCTTTCTCCACGGTGATGTCCGACGTGCGAAGCGTAGCGGACGACAGGGACAGGGCGTCCTCGATGGGTACGCGGATATCGATGAGAGCGAGTTTGGGTTCGCCCGGCTTCGAGAAGTCCATGACCCGCTTGATCACGGCGTCGATGCGGAGCGAGGAGGTCTTTATCTTCTCGATTACCGACAGGGCCTCTGCGAGGTCCTTGCCTTTTGCGAGGATCTTCTCGAGGGCGTGGAGATAGATCGTGATGCCGGAGAGAGGATTGCGGATCTCATGGGCGATTCCTGCAGCCACATGGCCGAGAGAGGTCATCCTGTCCCGCACGCCGCGCAGGCGCTCGAGCTCCCTGGCCGAGGTCACGTCCATCATGTTGAGAAGGATCGCCCGGCTGCCCTCGTACTCTATCAGGCTCGCCCGGCAGTGGAGCCACCTCGTATCCGGCATGCACGCGGTGCCTCCCGGAAGCAGGAATCTGATCACCATGCCGGGGTTATCGTCTCTCCCCGAGAGAAGCTCCGCGTAAAACTTTTTTACCTTGGGGACATCGTCCGGATGAAGATGCGTGAAGAGGTGCGGGGATCCTCCTTCGGGAAGCTTTCCGAAGATCCTTTGCTGCTCGGGGTTCCGGTAGACGATCCTGTCGTTCTGGATGATGGAGATCCCGGTGAGGGAATGCTCCACGAGGTCGCGGAAATGCTTCTCGCTTCTGCGGAAGCCGGCTTCGACCTCCCTGAGGAGCTCGACGGTCTTCTCGAGCTCGTCGATGCGATCGCTCATCTCTCTGATGCGGTGTTCGAGCTCGCGATATCCCGTTTTCTGCCTCTTCATGATCCTTATCCCGTGGTGCCAGGCATGCATTGATATTCGCCAGGTGATCAGCCGTGCCATTAGTGTAAGACGGGAATACGAAATTGGCAAGCCTTAACGCTACAGCAGACTTGTTCTCCTGCCGAAAAATCAGCGCCGTCTCTTCTGGAATCAGCCTTCAAAGGGAGCTTGACGCATTCCGACAGGAGATCCTTGCAGGCCGGGCTGATTGAGCACGCTTTTTGAATACCATCCGACCAGGAGAAAGAAATAAACGAGACAAGATACCGGGCAATGCCAGGCAGGCGAAGCACCGTCCACGATACCGCATTCTGTGGAAGGCATGAAGTGAAGAGGATCCTTGTGATAAAACAGCTGCAGTCTGCCAGGGAAGCGACCGACCTTGAGAGAGAAAAGCACGAGAGCTCAATTCTGCTTCGGAGAAAGGAGAACGCGTAATGAAATCGGAACACGGGAGATTAACATCATTGAGCAGTCTTTTAGCCGCCTTAGCCTGCTGCGTGTGCCTCATCGCATCCGCTTCTCCGGCATCGGCACAGACCCAGTGGGATGTCGGCATTTCCGGAGGGGAAAAGGGCATAGAAGGATTCCATCTCTCGGTCGGCAACTACTATGATGTTCCGGAGAGGGAGGTCGTCGTGGTCCATGACCGGGGGATCCACGACGAGGAGCTTCCCGTGGTATTCTTTATCTCCAAAAGAGCCCGCGTGCGGCCCGAGGCCATCGTGGACCTGCGCCTCAGAGGGATGAGCTGGATGGACATCACCCTCAACTTCGGCCTCGGCCCGGACATCTACTATGTCCCGGTGACTGTGATCAGAGAGTACCACGGCCCTCATGGGAACGCCTGGGGCTACTACAAAAAACATCCCCGGCATGAAGACTGGAGAAGGATAAAGCTCAGGGATGCGGACATCGTCGATCAGGTGAACCTGAAGTTCATTTCCGAGCACTACGGATACGCCCCCGAGCGGGTCATGAGATACCGTTCCGAAGGAAGGAAATTCGTCATTATCGACCGCGACATCAGAAACGAGAAACACAGGAAGGCAAAATTTTCAGGTGAAAAGCACCAAAAGGAAGTTCGGAAAGACCGTTCCGGCAAGCACAGTGGCGGCCACGGCGGCAAAGACAAGCACAAAGACAACTGGAAGGAAAACAAGCACGAGGGGCACGGCAAGAAGTAGCTTCCACTTTTCGCTATCTTTCTTTCAAATAAGGCATTACCGCTTTCGAACTCTTCCTGTGTACGGGGCATAATGACGCTGTGGACAGAGATATAGCCCGGACTGCAGGCATCAAGGAATTGCTCATAAGACCGGCTGACATCAGAGACCTGAGAGATACTATCCGCGGGGCTCTTGAAAATAGAGGCATTGAAATGACTTATGTGAATCGGAGAGAAGACCAACCTGGTAGAGTAGTGAATTTCCACCATTGAGAATTACTATAGATGGAAGATACTGAAATACGAGGTAGGTCGCCCATGGATGAGAACGACATAAAAGAATCGTGGTTACAGGAAAACTCGATCGAGTGCCCTGCATACACCGCACGTATCTCGGTGAAGCAGTGCGAGTTTCTCAGGTCATTACCAGCCGAAGGGACCGAACCCAGTGGTAATACCCGGGAATGGACGGGCCACAGGCATGCTCCCAGGGTCAGGGACATTGCCTGCGACAGTTGCACATCCTGGAAGGCCAAGGGGGCGGATTCCAAAGGAAAGACAACAGGGACTCAACGGAACATCCGATGAAGAAACAATGAAAAACGAGGAGCCTTCATGAGAATGAGATACCTGACGTGGGAGGATCCGATCTTCATATAATAAATTCAGCTCCATTACGATATCTCCTTTCTGTACCGGAGGGAAGACCACCGACTGAGGCATCCCCTGTCCTTATCCATCTCCATGGAGGAGATGGATATGATCCGGAAAACCTCTTCATAACTCTTACTCAGTATGGGCCAATGAATAAAGAAGCCCTGAGCTTTACCGCCAACTTATTCATTATCGCAGCTCCCATGCTTCCGAAACCTGGTGGAGATGTCTGGTACGAGCATGCAGAGGAGGTTCGACGCTTCTCGGGAAACGTCTTTTGGAACAGCACCAGTAAATATAACTTGCTGCAACTATAAAACGCTTATTTCTCATAAGAAGCATGTAGTTCTGTAAGGACTTGATTATAAGCCTTGGGAGAAGCCGAGGACTCCCATTAAAGCACATAATAAACAGGGTACCGGTTCATAAGAGCCGATACCCTTGAATGGTGCGCTGTTTGTTTCGTGGTTTTCTTTACATTGGATTTCTTTTATGCTCGCTTAGTGGCTTTTACCAAAGGCCTTCATGACGTCGATCGGTGATTTGAAGTTGTTCCCCGGGAGACCGTCGAGTATATCACAGATCTCTTCGGGAGCACCATTGGAACGAGCCTTGTCTATCAGATCCTTCTTGCTCGCTGGATAATCAATACCTTTAAGATATTTTTCCACTTCCGCTGCACTTCCAGGATTAGCCATTGCTCTTTCCTCCTTTCTTTTCAGAAAGAGCCGTTCCAACGACTCTTTCCGGTATTTGCTCTTGCTGAAGTTCCTTTAAAAGCAGCCGGGGTCTCATCAAAGGCCGTCTCTTATCGGTTCCGGGTTACAAAGGACATATTCTCTCTTTCAGAGATAACATCCCTTGGACTCCCTTACTCAATCAACCTATTCAGAAGACGTAGGTATACGTATCCAACAATTCAAGAGCGGTGTTTCCAACTGCCGGTTATATCCAAGGAAGTGTTTCGGGAAAGAATAAGGTCCGGGTAGCGGGTTCGTTTTTCGATCGTGACCGGAGGCAGGAGGGAGCCCGGATGAATCATGGAGCACGTTTCGATTTGCATCCATGGTGAAGGCCTTAAGGGCGATTGACCCCGTACTGTTTGAGCCTCCCTGAAAGAGAGGCAAATTTACGGGGCCGCCCTTAAGGACAAACCATAGGATGCATTCGAAACGTGCTCCTGGTGAAGGAAGGGTCCCTCCTGCCTCCTCTCCTCCAAACGAAAATTCTCATCAACTCTTTTTACTTTGAGAAAAAGGGATGAGTCCTCACCCGGCCATCGATTCGGGAAGGTCGGGGGCGGGTGCTGCTGTTTTTTTGAAGCGCCTGCGGAGGAAGGACTGGAGCTTGTCGAGGTAGATGTAGGTGACCGGGGTTATGTAGAGGGTCACGATCTGCGAGAAGACGAGGCCGCCCACCACGGCGAGACCGAGAGGCCTTCTCGATTCGCTTCCTGCTCCCATGCCGAGCGCGATGGGCAGCGTTGCCATGAGCGCGGACATGGTCGTCATCATGATGGGCCGGAACCGGACGAGGGCGCCCTGACGAATGGCCTCCTCCGGATTTTCGCCGTCCCTCCTCTGGGCGGACAGGGCGAAGTCGATCATCATGATGGCGTTTTTCTTAACGATCCCGATGAGCATGATGATCCCCACGATGGCATACAGGTTGAGATCGATGCGGAAGATGAGCAGGGTCAGGAGCGCGCCGATCCCTGCAGACGGCAGCCCGGACAGGATCGTCAGGGGGTGGATGAAGCTCTCGTAGAGAATCCCGAGCACGACATAGATGACGAAGATCGCGACGATGATCAGGATGCCAAGTCCCGTCATCGATGACGTGAAGGCCTGCGCCGTTCCCTGCAGGCTTCCGGTGATAGTTTCGGGAAGCACGGCTTGAGCTGTCTTTTCGACCTCTTTTACCGCGTTGCCCAGGGCATAGCCCGGCGCGAGATTGAAGGAAAGGGTGACGGAGGGGATCTGTCCCAGGTGGTTGACGGAGAGCGGCCCTACGCCCTGATCGATTTCGGCAACCGTGCTCAAAGGGACAAGCTTTCCCGAAGAGGATCTGACATGGAGGAGTGACAAGGCGGCAGGATCTGCCTGGTACTGCGGTTCGAGCTCGAGGATGACCTGATAGTCGTTGTTGGGGGCATAGATCGTGGATACCTGCCGTGAGGAGTACGCGCTCCCGAGAGCCCGCTGGATCTGCTCGATGCTCAAGCCCAGCGAAGATGCCTTGTTCCTGTCGATCTTCACGGATACCTGCGGGCTTTTGATCTGGAGATCGCTCGTCACGTCCTGGAAGCCGGGCAGCTTTTTCAGCTTCGTTTCGAGCAGGGGGGCGTATGTGTAGAGCTCGCGGATGTCCGTACCCTGGAGGGTATACTGATACTGGCTTTTCGTCTGGTATCCGCCGATGCGTATCGGAGGCGGGTTCCGGAGGTACGCTCTGATACCGGGAACGGACTCCAGCTTGGGCCTCAGCCTCTGGATGATCTCGTCCGCACTTTCGCTCCGCTCGCTCTTGGGCTTGAGGCGTATCATGAGACTGCCGGTGTTTGCCGAGCGGTGCCCGCCTCCGCCGGCACTTGACATGACGATATCGACGGCCGGGTCTTTCCGGATGATATCGGCGACCTTTTTCTGGTGCGCGATCATTGCTTCGAACGACGTGCCCTCGGCCGCTTCTGTCGAGCAGTTGATCTGGCCCGTATCCTCGCTGGGAAGGAAGCCTGTCGGAACGATTGTGAAGAGGTACACGACCCCCACCAGGAAGAGCAGCGAGACAGCGAGGGTTGCACGCCGGTAGCGGAGCACCCACCCGAGGCTTTTCTCGTAGCCCCGCTTCATCCCGTCAAAGAAGCGCTCGGATGCCCGGTATGCCTTTCCGTGCCTTTCTTCGCCGCCGGGCTTGAGGAATATGCTGCAGAGCATTGGCGTGAGGCTCAAGGATACGAATCCGGAAATGAGAACCGCAACGACGATGGTCACGGCGAATTCATTGAGAAGCCTTCCGACGATGCCTCCCATGAAGAGGACCGGGATGAACACCGCCACGAGGGAGAGCGTCATCGACACGATGGTGAAGCTGATCTCCTTCGATCCGCTCAGGGCAGCCTCGTGCTGCCACTCGCCGTTTTCCATGTGCCTCACGATGTTTTCGAGCATGACGATGGCGTCGTCCACCACGAAGCCCACGCACAGGGTGAGCGCCATGAGGGAGAGATTGTCGAGGTTGAACCCTGCAAGATACATGACGGCAAAGGTGCCCACGATCGATATGGGCAGGGCAAGGCTGGGGATGATCGTTGCCGATGCGTTGCGCAGGAACAGGAATATGATGAGGACCACGAGAACGAGTGCGATCACGAGGGTGATCTGAACGTCACGGATGGAGTCCCTGATCGACTCGGACCGGTCATAGAGGATATTCATCTTCACCGAGGCAGGGATCTGGGACTGGAAGCCGGGCAGGGCGTCCCTGATGGCCTTCGCCACTGCCACGGTGTTGGTGCCGGGCTGGCGGTTGACGGCCAGAACGACGGCCCTCTCGTCATTGAACCAGGAGGCGGTCTTGTCGTTCTCGACGCTGTCGATGACGCGGCCCAGGCTGTGCAGCCTCACCGGCGAGCCGTTCCTGTAGGCGACGATGAGCGGCCGGTAGTCGGCCGCAGAGGTGAGCTGTCCGGGGGTCTGAATGGTGAAGGCCTTGCGCGACCCCCACAGCGTGCCCGTGGGAAGGTTCGCATTCCCGGACTGGATTGCTTCCGTCACCTCATCGAGGCCGATGGACCGCGCAACGAGGACTTTCGGATCGAGGCGGATGCGGACGGCATACTTCTGCGAGCCGAAGACCATGACTTCTGCCACGCCATCGATCATGGAAATGCGCTTGGCGACGAGCGCCTCTGCATACTCGGTCACCGTGGAGAGCGGCAGGGTCGACGAGGTGAATGCCACGAAGAAGATGGGCGAGTCGGCCGGGTTGACCTTCCTGAAGGCCGGAGGGTTGGGCATGTCGTCGGGGAGCTTCCGCAGGGCCGCGGAAATGGCTGTCTGGACATCTTGGGCCGCGGCGTCGATGTCGCGCTCCAGGTTGAACTGGAGGGTGATCTGCGTGCTTCCCAGAGAGCTCGTCGAATTCATGGAGTCGATCCCGGCGATATTCGAGAACTCCTGTTCGAGAGGTGTGGCCACGGACGAGGCCATGGTCTCCGGACTCGCCCCCGGAAGGCTCGCCGAAACCCTGATTGTCGGGAAGTCCACATTGGGGAGCTCGCTCACCGGCAGCGATCTGTAGGCCACGATGCCGAAGATGAGGATTGTCAGCATGACCAGGGTGGTCATGATGGGACGGTTGATGAAGATGCTCGAAATGTTCATGTCCCCGCCTCTACCGCCATGTCATTTCGGTCACCTGATCGACACCTTGGCCCCAGGGGTGAGACGGAGCTGGCCGTCCGTGACCACCTGCTCGCCTTCGCGCACGCCGTCGGCAATGACGGTAAAGCCTTCGTATGCACGGCCTGAGACGACCGGCCTCATCTCGACGGTTTGGTCTTTCTTCACCACATAGACGTATTTCCCGTCGGGCCCTTGCTCGATGCTCTCAGAAGGCACGACGACCACATCGGACTCGGTCGTGAGGTTCAGCACCACATCGACATACTGTCCCGGCCACAGGCGCTTGTCTTGATTGGCAAACGTTCCTTTGAGGGTGATGGTTCCCGTCGTCTTGTCGATGGCATTATCCACGAAGGTGAGCTCTCCCTTTTCCGGCGGGGCATCGCTCCCGGGGATGGAAGCCTCCACGCCGAGGCTGCCCTTTGAAAAGAACTTCTTGATTTCAGGCAGGGCCTTCTCGGGAACGGCGAAAGAGACCTCGACGGGTGTGATCTGATTGATGACGGCTATCTCCGTGTTGTCTGCCATGACGATATTCCCCTCGTCGACCGAGACCTTGCCGATGCGGCCGTCAATGGGGGAGTAGATCGAGCAGTATCCGATTTCGAGCCGGGTGTTCTCGACGGCCGCTTCGTCCGCCTTGACGACTGCAGCCAGGCTCTCGGCGTTCGCCCGGACCTGATCGTACTGGTCGCGTGCGACGTAGTCCTTCTCGATGAGCTCCGAGTACCTTCGCGACTGCTCTTTCGCATACCGAGCCAGAGCCCTGTCCTTGGCAAGAGTGGCCTCTGCCTGCTCGAGGGCGGCCTTTTTGGCCCGGGTGTCGAGCAGGACGAGAAGCTTGCCCTTCTTCACATCCTGTCCTTCCTTGAAGAGTATCTTCCTGATGGACTCGGTGACCCGGCTCTTGAGGGATATCGTCCGGAAGGCTTCGACCGTGCCGACGGCTTCGATTTGGACGGGTATGGTTTTCCTGACGGCCACGGCCGTCACGACCGGAACAGGAGGCTCCGACCGCGATTTCTTTTTCGGCGAGCAGTCATACAGGGTCAGAGCGGCTGCGAGGAGCAGGCAATACACGGTAACCTTTCTCATCTGTTTTCCCCCATGGCCTTCTGCAGGCTTGCGATGGCCAACCGGTAATCGAACAGTGCAGCGCTGTAGGATGTTTTGGCGCTGACCTCTGCAGCAACCGCATCCGCCACCTCGATGGGGCTGCCGACCTCTGAGGCGTAGCGCCCCAGGGCCAGCTCCCGGTTCTCTTTTGCCTGCTTCACGGTCAGCGCTGCAAGGTTGATCTTTTCCCGGGCATTCTTCAGCTCGTAGAACGCCTGCTCGACATCGAACCGGACATTCTGCCTGACAAGCGCCTCGTTTGCCTGAGCGGTTTCGAGGTTGGCCTTTGCCTCTTCGATCTGATACTTGGTCAGGAACCCGGTGAAAAGAGGAAAATTGAGGGTTGCCCCCAGGGTCCACTCGTCATCGAGGGGATACTTCTCACCGGCATACCCGTACCCGGCATTGCCGGAGAGCACCGGATAGTATTCCCTGCGCGCCAGATCCACCGAGCGTTTCGCCGCCTCCCGTCTCGCCTGTGCCGAGAGGAGGTCAGGCCTCTGTTCATAGGCCTTCTTCAGGGCCGAATCGAGGTCGATGGCGTAATCCGGAGTGCCCGTTTCTTCCCGGACCTCGAAGACCGGGGCATCGGGCATGCCCATGGCATTGTTCAGGGCGAGCCTGGCTACGTGGAGGGCATTATCCACATTGACGAGATTCAGTTTGGCCTGGCTCAAGTTGACCTCGGCATTCGTCACATCGATCCTTGCCTTGATCCCCACCTCATAGAACCTCCTGGCCTGGTCGAGGTGCAGCTGGAGCTGCCTGACAGCCTCGATATAGGCCTCCCGGCTCTGCCTCGACCGGAGGATGCCGTAGTATGCCAGCTTGACATTGAACACGACCTGGCGAGTCGTGTCGTCGAGGTCTGCCCGTGATGCCTGTGCATAGGAGGACTGAACCTTGACCGCTGAAGATGTCCTGCCGAAGTCGAAAATCGTCTGGGAGAGATCGACCGAGTTCCGGTACAGGCTCGAAGTTTCGCCCTCCCTGTCGTCCGTATCGAAGGAATGGTTTCTCGTGTAGGCCGAGTTGGCGCTCACCTGCGGGTAATACCCCGACTTCGCCTCGTAGACCCTGCTCCGGCTCGCCTTCAGGCTGCCCTGTGCGCCGAGGAGGTTGGGGTGATGCGCGAGGGCGATGTTTATGCAGCGATTGAGATCGAGGGTTTCACCCGGCTTTATCGCATCCTGGGCTGCGGCGAGACCGGGAAGCGCGATCAGGAGCCAGAGGGAAACGACCGGAAGCCATACCCGTCGAAGTTTTCCTCGAAGAGATCCCCTTGAAGGTACGAGACCTCCTCCGAATTCATTCCTGACTATCATGCTCAACGTTACCTGTGCCTCTTCTTGCTGTATACAGGGCATGCTCTGCCCAAGGAAATTCAAGACCCACATACTCCTTCTTGAGACGTATGGGTAGAGCTTTTTGTTTACAGGAAGGGAAGGAGAAATCCATTCTGCCTGTCTGATAATCCAATGCGGCAATCATATCGGGAACCTGCGATACAAAACCTCATGCGCTCGAAGCACCTTTCCGCTCCTTCTGCTCCTCCCGGGCTATCGAGGGTGCGGGCTGCGGTTCGATCCCGGCGGTTCCCGGCACGATGCCCATTCTCTCATAGACGGGCCGGACAGCCTTCCGGAAAGAGGGAAGGCCCAGGATGAAGGCCGCCGATCCGAGCAGGCAGCAGATCCCTCCCAGAACCACGGTGTAGGGAGCGCCGATGCGGCCAGCGAGACCCCCTGCGATCAGGCTTCCGAAAGGGGCCATGCCCAGGAAGGATATGGTGTAGAGACTCATGACCCGGCCGCGCTTGTCGTCGTCGACAACGGTCTGGATGATCGTGTTGCTCGATGCAATCTGAAGCATCAAGCCGAATCCTGCAAAGGCGAGGAATACAAGGGAGAGGGGCAGGGACCGGGAGAAGGAGAAGGCGATGGTGGAAAGCCCCAAGATTGCCGGGGAGAAGGCGATGAGCCTGCCGAGGCCGATGACATTTTTCCTCGATGCGAGGTAGATGGCGGCCGCGAACGAGCCCACACCCGCGGCGGTCATGAGGAAGCCGAAGGTATGCGGGCCTCCGTGGAGGATCTCCTTGGCGAACACCGGCATGAGAACGACGTAGGGGATGCCGAGCAGGCTCACGAGCGCGAGCAGCAGGAGAGTCGACCTGATGGGCGTGAAGGTGAAGGCATACGTAAAGCCTTCCTTGAGCTCGGTCAACACCTGCGGGCTGCTCGCCGACCTCGGTTTCGGCACGATCCTCATGGCCATGAGCGAGCAGATGACGGCAAGGTAGCTGATGCCGTTGATGAGGAAGCAGATTCCTTCTCCCATGAGGCCGATAAGGAGCCCTGCCAGAGACGGACCGATGAGCCTGGTTCCGTGAAACATGGAAGAATTCAAGGCAATGGCATTGGCCAGGTCTTCCTTGCCGACCATCTCCACCACGAAAGACTGGCGGATGGGCACGTCGAAGCTGTTCACGATGCCGAGGAGCGCACTCAAAACCACGATCTCCCAGATGCGGATGACGCCCGTCAGAACGAGGGCTGCCAGGATAAAGGCCTGCACCAGGGCGAAGGCCTGCGTGGCAATGAGGAGGCGCCTCCTGTCCCACCGGTCGGCGATCACCCCGGCAAAGGGCGCGACCACGAGCGTCGGTATCTGGCTCACGAACCCGATGACGCCCAGGAGGAGCGCCGAGCCGCTCATCCGGTATACGAGCCAGCTCATGGCAACCCCCTGCATCCAGGTGCCGATGAGGGAGAAGCTCTGGCCGGTGAAGAAAAGCCGGTAGTTCCGTGAGCGAAACGCCCTCAGGATCGTCCCTCCCCTGTTCGAGAACCTGGTTCTTCTGCCGGAAATATCCCTATTCGCCATTGTGTTTTCTGTCTTCGCGTGTCTTTACGTCTGAACTGATGGCCGACATGTTTCCCATCATTCTGTCTGTTTGAACGGTACCACCGGAACCCCAGACTCCTCTGTGGGGTTCTCATGATTATGCCGGAAGGACGGCTTTCTGCTCATTGCCCCGGCTTCCAGCACCCGTAAGCCTTGCAGACTTGATGCGGCGGCGTCAAGGGGAATGTGAATCATGTCTTAAATCAAGGGATTTATATTAAGGTTATCCAAGGAATTTCAAACTCAACTACATATCGGCGATCGCGTGCATCACTTTCTGCCGCGGTCGCCTTTGCCGTTACGGTGAAGCTCTTTACGTGCCCGTTTGAGCCATGCGGTAAAAGCCTCGTTCAGTTCTATCCCCAGCTCGGAGATCAGGCGGACGTGGATCTCGCGGTCCTTCAGCTTCTTATACCGTTCCTTCCTCAAGGCGAGTTGTTTCTCGTAGAGCCGGATCTGGTCGTCGATAATCTCGAGGGCCCGCTCCTTTTCCCCGAAACCGAAGAAGACGAACCGCATGAGGAATGGGTCCCTCAGGATCATGTTCTTCTCCGGCGGCTTCCTGATCCATTCGGCAAAGGCCTCCCTGCCCTTGTCCGTTATGGAGTACAGCTTCCGGCTCGGACCCCTCATGCCTGCCTGGTTTTCTTCGGTCATGTCTATGAGGCCTTCATCCAGCAGGGATTTCAGATTCGGGTAGATCTGTCCGAAGTTGATGGACCATACATGTCCGAAATACTGCTCAATCTGTGTCTTGATTCTGTAGCCGTGCATAGAGCGATAATGAAGCAGGCCGAGAATTGCATGTCTGATCGCCATTGTCCGGAGATGCTCCTCCCGTCGATGTATTCTTAGCGATTATACCCTATCAGAGCCTTGATTTCCAGGTATTCCTCGAGTCCGTATTTGCTCCTCTCGCGGCCGATGCCCGACTGTTTATATCCTCCGGCAGGGGCATGGATGTCGAAGTCGGCGCCGTTTATGAAGACCTGGCCGGAGCGGATCTGCCTCGCGACCCTCCGTGCGCGTTCGACATCCCCGGACCATACGGATCCGGAGAGACCGTAGACGGTGTCGTTGGCTATGTGAATCGCCTCCTCCTCGGTGTCGTACGGCATGATCGAAAGGACAGGACCGAAGATCTCCTCCCGGGCAATGGTCATATCCGGCCTTACGTCGGCAAAGACCGTGGGCTTTACGAAATAGCCTTTTTTCATGTTCTCCGGTTGTTCCGGACCACCCGTCACCAGGGTCGCTCCCTCGCGGATGCCCGAGCGGATGTATTCACGCACCGACTGCCGCTGGTTATCGTCCACCATGGGCCCCAGGTAGACCCCGTCTTCAAAGGCGTCGCCCATCTTCAGCGATTCCACGGTCGCCTTGGCGAGGTCGACGATCTCCTTCTGCTTTTCTCTGGGTACGATCATCCTTGAAAGGGCTATGCACGTCTGGCCGGAATTGAGGAAGGAATTGTAGACCCCCTTGAGCACCGCTGTGGTGATATCGGCATCTTCGAGGATGATGTTGGGGGATTTTCCTCCGAGCTCGAGGGTGATCCTCTTGATGGTTTCGGCGGCGGCCTGGGCGATCAGTGTACCCGACCTCGTAGAGCCGGTGAGCGAAACCATGTCCACGTCTCTGTGGGATGCCAGGGCATGCCCCACCTTCGAGCCCGCACCGACCACCAGGTTGAAAACACCCGGCGGCAGCCCGATCTCATCGATAATCTCGGCCAGGATATAGGAGTTCAGCGGTGCGAGCTGACTGGGCTTCACCACCATTGTGCACCCGGCCGCGAGCGCCGGGGCGACCTTGCCGATGATCTGATGCATGGGATAGTTCCACGGCGCGATGAAGCCGCAGACGCCGATGGGTTCTTTCACGATTCTCGTCCCGTTCATGGAGTATTCGAATTCATAGTTCGTAAGGATGGGCACGAAGCTGTCCAGGACGGCTATGGGAAGTCCTGCCTGGATCATTCTCGACCATGCGGACGGCATCCCCATTTCACGCGATATGGTGTCCCCGAGCTCGTTCTGCCTGGCCTGCATGGCCCTTGCGATCTTCGAGATAATCGCAGCCCGCTCGGACACAGGTGTGCTCGCCCATGCCGGGAAAGCCTGCCTTGCGGCACGGACAGCACGGTCGACGTCCATCTCGTTGCCCATGGCCACCGTGGCAATGGGCTCTTCGCTGCAGGGATTGATCACCTGCACCGTGTCCGTTCCAGAAGGCTCCACCCATTGACCATTAATATAGATGTGTCTATGCTCCTGCATGTTCCTCCTCCTTTCATGAAATGATCATTCATCTAACCAGCGTATGCTTCCTCGAGCCACCCCGTGATCTCGTCTTCAGACGGCTTCTTGGGTGCGAGGAGATACCAGGTTCCCGAGGTCGTGTGGCGGATGATCTCTTTAGTGTCTGAAAGGCTCATGCCCATTTCCCTGAGTGACGGCACGCCGCATTCCCGGTAGAAATCCTTTATGGCCTGTTTCGCGGCGGTCCCTGTCTCGGCCACGGATTTCCCGGCCGTATCGATCTTAAGCAGGCTTGCCAGCTTGGAAAGCTGAACCGGTATGAATTCGGCCATGTATTCGACATTGAAAGGCAGGATCGAAGCGCACAGGAACCCGTGATTGTGGATGCCGCACACTTCGCCGATGGCGTGCCCGATGGTATGCCCCATGCTCAGACCGCCGTGTGCTCCCAGGATGGACATGAAAGCCGCATAGGACATGTCCGTTCTCGCCTTCATGTTTTTTCCGTCGTTCATGGCAGGTATCAGGCTGCGGAGGACGAGCTCAATGGCAGTCAGGGCAAAGGAGTCCCTCATGGGAGACGGGGTGAAGATCGCAAGTCCGCCCATGAGGCCTTCAACGGCATGGGAGAAGGCATCCAGCCCGGTGGAAGCGGTGATGTGAGGAGGCAGGCCGGTCGTGAGGGCAGGGTCTATGAAGGCCATCGTCGGCACCAGGTCGGGGGACATGACGGAAACCTTGAGCTTCATTTCCTTGTCCGTCACGATCGCAGAGGGGGAAATCTCGCTACCGGTCCCCGCGGTTGTCGGGAGCATGAACATGGGCTTCAGCGGATTTTCGAAGGGGAGCACCTTCAGCCCGTTCAAGTTTATCGCATGATCCTTGAGAGTCCCCGGATTCGAAACGTTGGCGTTCACCGCCTTTGCCGTATCGATCGAGCTCCCTCCGCCAACGGCAACGAAGGCATCCGGGTTCACATCGAGGGCAAGAGATGAGCACTCATCTATGACCTCCATGGGAGGGTCGGGCAGGACGCCGTTGTATCGGATCACCTCGATGGAGGAAGCTTCAAGCCCGGATATTATCGGATCAATGATGCCGGCAGCCTCCACGCCCCTATCGAAGATGCACATGACACGCTTTGCGCCGGCAGAAGCCACACTCGACCCCAAATGCCCCGAACATCCTTCGCCCACGGTTATCCTCGTAGGAACCTCGAACGTATACTCCATACATCCTCCTTAATGGAACACAGTAATATATAGAAAATACATATATAACAAATACAAAAAAATTCAAGACATATTATTCCAAGGTCGATCGTCTCGGGCATTGATTACGTTCTCATGAATGTGCGAGATGTTCCTCGTGCTCTATGCGATCCGGATATCTTATGAAAAGGGACCCGGCCGGCAACATCCGGGTCCCTGCCTTGATAATGCCTGACGAACGGGACAGCCGGTTATGCGTTGATCTTCGCCGACACCGCCCTGACCTGGTCGACAGCTTCGCGGACAGTGCGGGCGAGCAGTTCTTTAACCGTCGGAATATCATGAACCAGTCCTACGGACTGGCCGACCATCATCGGTGCCAGGTCGACGTCTCCTGTCTCCCATGCCTTCGATATCCTGTCGCCGGTGATGAGCGGGAGAATTTCCTCGAAGCCGCCCCCTCGAGCCTCCACTTCGAGAACCGCATCCACATTCCTGTTCCTGAGGGCCCTTGCCTGGAGGTGAATCGATTTGCAGATGAGAGCGGTCTCGTATTCCTGGCGTTTTTTCAGCTCTTCCTTGATGTTGTTGTGAATCATGCATTCCTTCGTCGCCATGAAGCGGGTCGCCATCATGACGCCCTGCGCACCGAGCATCATGGCTGCTGCCATGGTTTTGCCATTTACCATGCCTCCTACCGTGACGACGGGCAGCTTGACTTCTTCGACGATCCTCGGAGTCAGCACCATCGAGGTGACGTCATCGTTGAGAGGATGGCCGCCTTCTTCGATGCCGGCGGCGTATATCCCGTCATATCCTGCCTTTTCCGCATGCACGGCATGGCGGACCGAGCCGACCTTGTGGAACAGCCTTACGCCGGCTTTTTTTAACATCTCTATGAATTCCATCCCACAGGCCTTATCCACGGGAGCTCCCGAGACTTCGACGCCGGCCACCTGCTCTTCGGCGCAGACGCGGAGGTACATCTTGTAGTGCTCGGCCGTGATCCGTACGGAGGGAAGGATCGTCACGCCGACCATGAAGGGCTTGTCAGTCAGCTTCCTGGTCTGCTGGATCGCCGAGCGGAAAGCCTCTTCAGTTTCGTAATTCGCCGCAGTGACATTGCCCATACCTCCTGCATTGGAGATGGCTGCACAGAATTCCGGTTTGCAGAGCCACATCATGGCACCGCAGATGATGGGGTATTCGATACCGAACATTTCGGTGATTGCAGTTTTGATCATGATTCTCTCCTTAATAAGGTATTAGTGAGAGAAACACCTTCCCGGCAAAATCTCTCATGACTTTACGGGAATGTGCCTGGCAAGTCAATGCTTTTAAAGAGTGGCGACCTCATGAGACGAGATCCATGCCCCTTTTGCTCATGCGGGACGGATGAAATAAGAAAAGTAAAACAAAGAAAGAATTTGTCTTGACAAGGGAGGGGAAAAGGAGCTACTTGAATTCCATCAACTGATGGAATCATATGATTGATATATATGATGGAAGCAATTGATGGTTAGAATTTTTTGAGAGGACATTCCCTTCCCGGGGAAATGCTGGTGCGAATTACGTTGCTCCTGGTTTGCTCACGAACACAGCTCGATAAACGAAAGGAGGATTGGGTATGGTCGGAATAACTTCTTACGGAGGGTACATCCCTCGTTACAGGCTCAACAGGATGGTCATCGTCCAGAATATGGCCTGGTATTTCCCCGTGATCATGGCTGTCGCGGGCGGAGAAAAGGCCGTCGCCAACTGGGACGAAGATTCCGTGAGCATGGCCGTGGCTGCTGCCTATGACTGCATGGCTGGAAAGGACAGGAAAGGGCTCGACGGTCTCTACTTCGCGTCGACCACGATGCCCTTTGCCGACAGGCTCAATGCCGGCATCGTCGCCGCTGCGCTCAATATGCGGGAGAACGGTGTCAACAATGCAGATTATTCATCCTGCATGAAATCGGGAACCACTGCAGCGATCGCGGCTCTCGAAGCCGTCAAGGCAGGGACAAAAAAAAATGTGCTGGTTGTAGCCTCGGACCAGCGGCGGACAAAGATGGCTACCATGTTCGAGATGTTCTACGGTGACGGTGCTGCAGCCCTGCTCTTCGGCAACAAGGATGTGATCGCCGAATTCAAGGGGAGTTATTCCATAAACTGCGATTTCGTCGACCACTACAGAGGACACGACAAGGAATTCGACTACGGATACGAAGAACGCTGGGTCAGGGACGTCGGTTACGGCAAGATCATTCCCGAGGCGATCACAGGATTTCTGGCCAAAACCAAAATGAAGATCGAAGACTTCAGCAAGGTGATCTATCCGTGCTATTTCAGCGGAACTCACAGCGCCATAGCCCAGAAGCTGGGTATCGACAAGGCAAGGGCTCAGAACAACCTCCATTCCGTGTGCGGCGATACGGGAGCTGCCCATCCCCTTCTCCTTCTGGCAGCCGCCCTGGAGGAAGCGTCGCCCGGCGACAAGCTCCTCGTTGCAAGCTTCGGCCAGGGATGTGACGTCCTGGCTTTCGAGGTGACGGATAAAATAAAAGATCTGAAGCCCAGAATAGGGGTGAAAGGATCCCTTGCCAACAGGGTGGAATTGACGAACTATCAGAAGTTTACCAAATTCAGGGAACTCATCACAGCCGACCTCGGTATCCGGGGAGAGGCGAATCCGAACACCTCGCTGACCCTGCTCTGGAGAAGGCGGAAGATGTTGCTCGGCCTCGTGGGCGTAAGGTGCAGAAAATGCGGAACGCCACAGTACCCGATTTACCCGACCTGCGTGAACCCCACGTGCTGGAGCGTGAACGATTTCGAGGATTACGAATTCTCTGACAAGGAGGCGAAGATCCTTATGTTCACCGGGGATATGCTCGCTGCATCGGTGGACCCTCCGGCCGTCTACGGCCTCATAAGCTTCGAGGGCGGTGGCAGGACAATGTTGGACTTCACCGACTGCAACTTGAATCAGCTGAAGGTGGGGATGAAAGCCAAGATGTCGTTCAGAAGGAGAGTGACGGACAATATGCGAGGCTTCACGGGGTACTTCTGGAAGGCTGTTCCCCAGGTGGAAGGAGGAGGTGAATAATGGCTACGGGAATCAGAGACAAGGTCGCAATTATCGGGATGGGATGCTCCAAGTTCGGTGAGCGCTGGGCAGACGGCCCGGAAGATCTCATGGCCGAGGCATTCGGCGAGTGCATCCAGGATGCAGGAATTGACAAGACGCAAATCCAGGCTGCCTGGATGGGTTGCTGCTTCGATGAAGTCGGCGTGGGAAAGAGCGCCATTCCCGCATCCTTTGCCCTTCGTCTTCCCAACATAGCGGTAAGCCGGATGGAGAATTACTGTGCGAGCGGTACCGAGGCGTTCAGGGGTGCGGTCTATGCCGTGGCATCCGGCGCATACGACATCACACTCGCCATCGGTGTGGAGAAACTCAAGGACATCGGTTACGGAGGACTGCCCGAGTTCAGCTCGGCCATGGGCATGACGTATCAGCAGTGGCTTGCGAACATGACCGCACCCGGCGGCTTTGCCATGCTGGCAACGGGTTATGCCTCGAAATACGGCATCGATATGGGCGACATCAAGCGGGCAATGGCCCATGTATCGGTAAAGAGCCATGCAAACGGAGCGCTCAATCCCAAGGCGCATCTGAGAAAACCGGTGACCGAAGAGCAGGTTCTGAATTCGCCGCATGTCGCTTATCCCCTCGGTCTCTTCGACTGCTGCGGCGTGAGCGACGGTTCGGCTTGTGCCATCGTCACCACACCCGAGATCGCGAAGTCGCTCGGTAAGAAGGATCTCGTCACGGTGAAGGCACTGCAGCTTTCCTTGAGCAACGGAACAGAGTTCGCATACGACTGGGACGGTGCACACTTCATCACGACGACCAAGGCCAGCAAAGAAGCCTACAAAGAGGCGGGCATCAAGAATCCGAGGGAGGAGATCTCCATGATGGAGGTTCACGACTGCTTCTCCGTGACCGAGCTCGTGACCATGGAGGACCTCCATATCTCCGAGCGAGGCAAGGCTCCCAAGGACATCATGGACGGGTTCTATGATCTGAACGGCAAGGTCCCCTGCCAGCCCGATGGCGGCCTGAAGTGCTTCGGCCACCCCATCGGCGCATCGGGCCTGCGAATGCTCTACGAGATGTACTTGCAGCTCCTCGGCAGGGCCGACAAAAGGCAGCTCCCGGATCCAAAATTCGGTCTGACACACAACCTGGGCGGATTCCCGTTCATGAATGTGTGCAGCATCGCCATTGTCGGCAAGTACAGCGGATGACGCTGGGATAATCCCTATAAAACAGGAGGTGACTTATGGCTGATCTCTCAAAGGTCGGCACGGAATTCTCTCCCATAATCTGGGAGGTCGAACGTGGAAAAATCAGTGAACTCGCAAAGGCCATCGGGGATCCCAATCCGATCTATCAGGACAGGAGAGCGGCAACGGGCGATGGATACAAGGATACCCCGGCTTCACCGACGTTCCTCACCGTGCCTATGATGTGGTGCGGAAAAATGCCGGAAATGATCAGCAGTCTCAAGATAAATTTCATGATGGTTCTCCACGGCGAAGAGGAATACGAGTACTACAGGGAGATCTATCCCGGCGATGTGATCACCGGCACTCCGAAAGTCGTCAAGATGGAGGAGAAGACGAGCAAGTCGGGCTCGAAGATGGATATGATTAGCCTTGAGATTCTCTATACAAATCAAAACGGAGAAAAAGTCGCAAAAGCGAGATCACTGCTCGTCGAGAGGAAATAGGGAGGATGCTATGGCGAAAGAAGAAGGTTCTTTCAAGGATATGAATGTAGGATTTGTGATGCCGGATGTCGTAAAGGGCCCGGTCCAGAAGATGCAGCTCGTCATGTACGCCGGGGCCTCCGGCGATTTCAACCCCCTCCACACGGATGACGATTTCGCGAAGGCTGTCGGAATGAAGGACGGGGTGATCGCGCACGGCATGCTCATCATGGGCTTCGTGGGCCAGGCCGTCACGACATGGGTTCCGAAGAAATCCTTGCGGAAGTTCGGAGTGCGCTTCGCAGGCATGACCAAGCCGGGCAACACGATAACCATATCGGGCTCCGTGACGGACAAGCGCGTTGAGAACGGGGAAGACATCATAACCTGCTCGGTTGTTGCAAAGGACGAGACGGGCGACGTGAAGGTAACGGGGAGCTTTTCGGCGGCGCTGCCTCTGAAGGGCTGAACAGAGAGAATATCAGGAGGGAGAAGCACGTATGGCAAAGATTGATTTTACCGGGAGAGTAGCGATCGTAACGGGCGCAGGAGCGGGACTCGGGAGGCAGTATGCCCTCGATCTGGGAAAGCGCGGCGCGAAAGTGGTGGTCAATGACCTCGGAGGGACCAGGGACGGCACGGGCTCGAGC
>JAKPPU010000090.1 GCA_029547185.1 Deltaproteobacteria bacterium
CGGTGTCTTTGCGCCTGTCCTTCTCCCCAATCATCGTCAGCGCAGCCTCCAGAGCAGCCGTATCGCTGTTCACAGACACGGCATACTTCCTGCCATGGGACGCAGCAAAATTCTTCTCGAACTGCAGCGTCTTCTCTCCGAGCACGAACATCCCCGAGCGTAACACCTCCTGAAACGCCTTCAGGATTTCGGCTTCGTACTTGTCTGTTGCTACCCTATACGGAACAATCTTCATTCAGGCCTTCCCTCCAGTCTTCTCAAAACGGACAACAGCTCTCCTATACCGTGCAAAGAACGGTACACTCCATCCGCAAAACCGTACATGACGTCGAATTCTCCCTTCGCAAACTCCCCCCAGATGAACAAATGCTTGCCTTTTCCCTTCGCGTACCCAGCCTCCAGGTGCGCAGATCGGCCACAGGGCATGATCATGACTACTGCCTGAGACCAGTCAATCCACTTCTTGTCTTCCAGAAAGGCTCTCTGGACGCGGGGGTCTTCAAGGAACGTGACGGCATCATGCTCCATCAGGTCGTCAGCAATATCTGTCCACCGAAACACGAACCTATTCCCTTCCTCGCAGAAGCAGTCCACTTCGTGCTTGTCGGCTCGCAGCCATGCAGCCACGGCCCTTGCCACGCTTTCGTTCTTCCACGAGGTCGCCAGATAGATTCTCACTTCTTCTCCTTCGTGGTTCGTGGGCTCCGCCAGTTCCGGCTGCCGTCAGGATTCTCACCTGATGCATCTCTCGCGATCAATGCAGGGTCTCTTCGTCGTACCCGTTCACGTAGAAATCGAGGTCCTCTCTAAATTAGTGGCGGGCCGGATTTGAACCGGCTTGCCTTGTTTCGCTGGACCCCGCGCCTTTTGCGGGTTGCAGTGGCGTCACCACTCTAGTGGGTGAACTGCATCCAACTACTTCTCCAGCCTGACCGATGCCCTTCAGTCATGCGTGTTCCCACCACGCCGCCGCCACTTCATCATCTATTGCATTCGTATCTTTCCAAAAGGACTTCTTTGTGATGTTGAATGGTGGCATATTCTTCCCTGCATATAGCGTAATCGGCCTTGAGGCGGGCGAGTTCCTTTGCAGTTTTTTCCGGCTGCGCCTCAACGTCATCGTCGCTAGTCGGAACTTCAAATACAGACTTTCCCGGCAGGTCCATCAGGTGAGTAAAAATAGCGTTACGGAGTTTTTGTCCGTGCCCTTGCCACCACTTTAGCGATTCCACCTCGGCCTTGAGGCGGGCAAGCTCGGCGTCCTTGTCACTTATGACTGCCTTCAGCCTATCAATCATCAGTTCGTATGAGGTTCCCATTTAGGCAAATCAGCTACTCGAAATTTCAAATTGCCAGAAAACAATACATGTTTATCGTGAATAATTGAATAGACTCCCTGTGTAGATTCCTCCTTTTTCTTCTTCTTCTTCGGCTCTTCCGCTGCTTTTGTCTGTGCTTGCTCCTTTACCAGCGCAATCTCGCACTTTCGGACGAGGCTTTCCGTCCAGGCCTTGTGATCCTCGTCGGCCCAGGCGGAGCATGAGCGGTATTGCACGAAGGCGCCCTCGGCTGCCGTCTCGTGCGGCTTCAACGCCTGCGGCATGACGCCCTCTTTCCCCGGCACCACGATCGTCAGGACGCGCTCCGGGCAGGAATTGTTGCAATGGCTGGCGTAGAGCTCGTCGAAATAGGTCTTGCCGTCCTCACCCTTGACAGGCCGCATCGGGCACTTCACCGCCCGGCCGGAGCCTTCGAAGAGGTCTCCCTGTCCGGTCTCGTAGGTGTCCGTGAAGGTGTCCTTGACCCGCTGCGTGACGAAGTTGATGCCGGCCTCGAACCGAAAGGACCCGATGGCCGGTCCGGGCTCGATGGCCAGCGACAGACTGATCTTCGCCCCGTCGTCGGAATTCATGAACATCTCGTTGATCTTTGTGACGTGGGCCTGCATCAACCGCGTGATGGTGAGACCGGCCCTCTCCAGTATCTTGTTCGTGATCTGCATGCCTTCGCTTTCCCTCCTTACGTGTTTCGAGTAATCATTGCAGCGATCCGCTCTGCTGCACAACCCGCATCGTGGCTACCGTACCAGTGTCCGCATCTCGCGCAGATTCTGTCTTCGTCAACGCTCTTTGGCTTGTTCGTTGCGAAAAATAGGTGTGGAAAACCGGTAATGTTCGCAAGCTGCTCTGCACACACGCAGCAGTATGTTTCGCCGCCGACGCGATATGCTAGTGCCTTCATTCTTCGTCCTCCTCCTGATCAGACCTCTCTCCTACTCCTCAAAACAGGCTCGCCTGGTCACCTGGTTGTGGCTGAAGGGGGATCAGGTAATCGCCTTCCCTCCAGACCGAATGCAGGGTCTCTTCGTCGTACCCGTTCACGTAGAAATCGA
>JAKPPU010000011.1 GCA_029547185.1 Deltaproteobacteria bacterium
CGAGCACAAGATGGTCAAGGAGATGGCGCGCAAGTTCGCCGATCAGGAGCTCAAACCCATTGCCGCCGAGATCGACAAGAATCACCGCCACAACGACGAGGTATTGCGGAAGATGGCGGAAAACGGCTTCATGGGGGTCGCCATCCCTGCGGAGTACGGCGGGGCGGGCATGGATTATGTGGCGTATGCCCTGATCCTCACCGAGATCTCCCGGGGCTGCGCAAGCACCGGTGTCATCATGTCGGTCAATAACTCGCTGTACGGCTTCCCGGTGAACACATTCGGCACCGAAGAGCAGAAGATACGGTTCAACACCCCCGTGGCGAGCGGTGAGGCCAACGGATGTTACGGGCTCACCGAGGCCAATGCCGGCTCAGACCCTGCGGGCATGAAGACCACAGCCGTGCTTGACGGCGACTCCTGGATCATCAACGGTGAGAAGAAGTTCATCACCAACGGCAACATCGCAAAATACGCCGTTGTCGCCGCAGTGACCGACAAAACCAAAGGCTACAAGGGAATCACCCAGTTCGTCATCGACCTCGAGGCGACCGAAGGGTTCTCCGTGGGCAAGATCGAAGAGAAGCTCGGAATCAGGGGATCGGGCACGTCCGAGCTCGTGTTCCAGGACGCGAGGATACCCAAAGATTCGATCCTGGGCGACCCGGGATCGGGCTTCAAGCAGATGCTCACCACGCTCGACTCCGGCCGGATCGGCATCGCATCGCAGGCGCTCGGAATCGCCAAGGCGGCCCTCGAAGAGTCGGTGAACTACTCGAAGGAGAGGGTCCAGTTCGGCAAGCCCATATCGAGCTTCCAGGCCACCCAGTTCAAGCTGGCCGACATGGCGACGCGCATCGATGCGTCCGAGCTCCTCATCCTCAAGGCTGCCTGGCTCGAGAGCAACCACCTGCCCTTCGAGAAGGAAGCGGCCATGGCGAAGATGTTCGCCTCCGATACGGCCATGGACGCCAGCATCGAGGCCGTGCAGATCCTCGGCGGCTACGGCTACAGCTCCGAATATCCGGTCGAGCGGCTCATGAGAGACGCCAAGATCACCCAGATCTACGAAGGCACCAACGAGATCATGAGGGTCGTGGTTTCCCGGGCCGTCCTCGGCATGAGATAAGAGGTATTTCCGGACAAAGAGCGGGGCAGGCATCACCCTGCCCCGCTCTTTGAAAGATTCTAGTGGGCTTCGGCCCAGTTCTTCCCGATCCCGATATCTACCCTTACCGGAACATCGAGCCTGTAGGCGTTTTCCATCTCATACCTGACGATCCCGGTGAGGGCTTCGACTTCGTCGTGTGCCGCCTCGAACACGAGCTCGTCGTGAACCTGGAGGATCATCCTGCTCTTCATGTTCCGGAGGCGCTCATGGATCTTCACCATGGCCATCTTGATGATGTCGGCCGCAGTCCCCTGGATCGGGGTATTGATCGCTATCCTCCTGCCCGCCTCGCGCTCGTTGAAATTCGACGACCTGATCTCCGGGATCGACCTGCGCCTGCCGAGCAGGGTGGTTACATAGCCCTCCTGCTCTGCCTTGAATGAGACCGAGTCCATGTACGCATGAACGTTGGCATACGTGGAGAGGTAATTATCAATGTAAGTCTTCGCTACATCCCGCTTGATCTTGAGCTCCTGAGAGAGCTTGTGGGGCCCCATCCCGTACATGATCCCGAAGTTGATGGTCTTGGCAACCCGGCGGTGATTTTCCGTCACTTCGTTCAATGGGATGTTGAAGATTTCCGATGCCGTCTTCGCGTGAATGTCCAATCCATGGAGGAACGCCTGGCAGAGGGCCTGATCCCCGGTGATGTGCGCGAGGATGCGCAGCTCGATCTGGGAATAGTCGGCGCTTAAGATCACGTGCCCTTCCGGCGCTATGAACGCCTGCCGGATCCTGCGGCCCATCTCGGATCGGACCGGGATGTTCTGGAGATTGGGCTCCGACGAGGAAATGCGGCCCGTTGCCGTGACGGCCTGGTTGAACCTCGTATGGATCCTTCCGGAACGGGAATCTATCATGGCGGGCAGGGCGTCCACGTAGGTGTTCTTGAGCTTCGCATACATCCGGTACTCGAGGATGAGGGCGGGCAGGTCGTGCTTCAAGGCGAGCGACTCGAGGACCTTGCTGTCTGTGGAATACCCTGTCTTGGTCTTCTTGCCGGCAGGGAGCTTCAGTTTTTCGAACAGGATCTCGCCCAGCTGCTTGGGGGAGTTGATGTTGAACTCCTGCCCTGCCATCTCGTAGATCCTCTTCTCCATGGACTCGAGAAACCCGCTTATCTCCGCCGAGATCTTCTGCAGGCCGGGGACATCGATGAGGACGCCGCGGGCCTCCATGGCAGCGAGCACCCGGGTGAGCGGAATCTCGATATCGGCATAGAGGGAGGCCACTCCCACCTTGCCCATCTCTTCATGGAGCCTGTCCTTCAAGGGCTTGAGGACGCTCGCATGGCTTGCGAGGAATCCGGCGAGGCTCTTTTCATCGATCTCGGAGGCGCTCCGGGAGTTTCTCCCCGAACCGAGGAGGTCCCTCTCACGGGAGATCTCCCTGCCCAGATGGATCTTCGCAAGGTCTTCGAGGCTTACGGTTCCGTTTGCAGCATCGATGCAGTATGCGCCGAGCATGACGTCATCGATGCCTGCCCTGACGTCGATGCCTTCCTGGATGGCCGCCACGAGGGACTGTTTGGCGTCGTGCATGCAGACATGCGCGCCCGGATTCTGCAATTCATCGAGGCAGGTCCTCTTATCGAGGCATACATACGAGATATCGCCCTGGGCGACAGCCGATCCTGCGCCTGCCATGACATACATGCCCATCTCCCCGGTCAGGTCGGACCTGCAGCCGAGCTCGATCTTTCCCTCGTGCTCGGCAGGCTTGCTGCTTGTCGGCTCTATGCCCATCTCCGAGAGCAGCGCCTTGAACTCGAGGTCCGTGAATATCTCCGAGAGCCTTTCCGTATCCGGAGCCCGCCTCACGAGGTCGTCGATGCCGAAATCGAGATCCACGTCCCTGTCGAGCGTAACGAGCGCCAGGCCGTCGAGGGCCTCCTTCGGGTGCTCCTTCACGGCGTTTCTCGCCTTGGGAGAGCTGATCGAGTCGGCATGGTCGATGATGTCCCGGAGGTGGCCCATGGACTCGATGAGCGATACCGCTCCCTTTGCGCCGATGCCGGGGATGCCGGGGATATTGTCCGAGGCGTCTCCCATGATGGCGAGCAGATCGGGGATGTACTCGGGGTATACACCGTATTTCTCACGGACTGCCTCACGGTCGTACACCTTGTTGTTCAGGGTGTCCCACACCACGACCGAATCTCCCACGAGCTGCATGAGATCCTTGTCGCCCGAGACGATGTATACCCTGCACTCCCTGCCGCAATGCCTCGCGAGGGCTGCGATGATGTCGTCGGCCTCGAGCCCCTGCTTCTGGGTTATGGGGATCCCCAGCGCATCGACGACCTGCAGGATGTAGGGGACCTGGACCTCGAGGCCTTCGGGCATCCTCTGCCTCGTCGCCTTGTACTCCTGGTACATCTCATGGCGGAAGGTCGGCCCCCTCGAATCGAGGACGAAGCAGATGTGCTCGGGGTTCCTCTCCTTGAGGAGATTGATCAGCATCCTAGAGCAGATATAGACCGCATTGGTGGGCATGCCCGTCGAGGTGGAGAGGTTTCTCATGGCATAGAACGCCCGGTAGATATACGAGCTGCCGTCGATGAGATAGACTTCTTTGACCGGCGTCACTGACAGATCATTCCTTTCTTCCTGTCTCCCCGCTTCCAGGAATAGTAGTCGGCGATGATCTTCGAGTGATCGAAAGCGATCGGCCCGGGCAGGGTGTCCTCCGTGAACACGCCGGCTCCCTCGGCATCGTCTCCGGCCTGGAGGATGCCCGAGCCTTCGGCAACGAAGACCGTGGTTATAGTGTGCTGCCTGGGGTCCCGCTCCGGATCGGAGTACACGTGGAACATCTTCAGGTTCCTGACGCTCAGATTGGTCTCTTCGCCGGCCTCTCTCATCGCGGCATGCTCGACGGTCTCTCCATAGTCGACGAATCCTCCGGGCAGGGCCCACCCGTGGGGAGGGTTCTTCCTGTGGATGAGAACGATGCCTGATTCATACTCGATGATGATGTCGACCGTGGGCACCGGGTTTTTGTACCTCTCGATTGTGTGCCCGCATTCGGGGCAGGCAAATGTTTCCCTCGTCGTCATCCGCCGTCCTTTATCCAGAGAGACACCTCGAAGCCGTTCGTGCCGTCTATGGCGATATCCGCGCACTCCTTGAGCCCGCAGCAGACGCTCTCCACATTCTGCCTCACCTCGGGCGAGAGGCTGAGCTCGGGGCACCCGATGCGGATGGTGCCGTTGTCGAGGGCAACCTGCATCGTCCTGCCCTTGTCCGTCGAACTCATGATCGTATTGATGATGCCGGTAAACGCGTAAGACAGGGCGCAGTAGTCGCTCCTCACGTAGCAGGACCTCGAGTCGAGATTCACCTCCTTCTTGGTCTCATGCTTGAAGCGCATGTCCGCCATGAGAAAGTTGAGCTCCATCTCCAGGTATTCCTTGAGCTCGATGGACGTGTACCCCTCGTTGATCATCTGGATCTTGTATCCCAGTGCCTTGAGGATGTGGTCGATCTTGTCCGCACCTTCCTGGATGGAGTTGATGTCCTTGCCGTTCTTTTCCTTAAGCGTCGAAAGGTCTTCTCCGGCAAGGGCCTTCACTCCGTCGAGCTTGTCGTTTCTCGACTGGATGAGCTGCGCCCTGCCCATGATCCACATGAGCGGCGTGTTGAGGTTGTGAACCATGCCCCCCATGAGCGAGCCGATGTGAGCGAGCACCTTTTCCTTCATACCTCCTCCAGGAACGTGCGGTACGCCAGGTATGTGGAAAAGGTATCCACCTTCGAGGAGAGCTCGAAGGGCGAATGCATGGAGAGGAGTGCAGGCCCCATGTCCACGACGTCCATGCCGTACTCGGCAAGGTACTTTGCCACCGTGCCTCCGCCTCCCTCGTCAACCTTGCCCAGTTCCCCGGTCTGCCAGGGGATGCTGTTCCGATTGAGGTACGACCTCATGGCCGCCATGTATTCCGCATTGGCCTCGCTCGCGCCGACCTTGCCCCGGGCTCCGGTGAACTTCGTGATGCAGACGCCGTAGCCGACCCTGGCCGCGTTGGACTTTTCGTGTACCTCCGGGTAGTCGGGATCGAGGCCGCCGTTCGCGTCGCCCGATATGGCCTTCGATCTGAACAGGACCCGCGACGGGATGATCTCCTCTTTGAAACGCCCGGCAAGCTCCCAGAGGATCTCTTCGATAAATCTGCTCTTTGCGCCGGTGTTCCCCTCGCTTCCGATCTCCTCCTTGTCCACGAGCAGGGCGATCGAGGTATGGACAGCATGCTTCAGATCCCGGACGGCGGCGAAGGCAGCCCACGAGCAGACCCTGTCGTCCTGGCCGTACGAGCCGACCATCGACCGGTCGATTCCCACCTCCCTTGCAGGGCCTGCAGGGACGATCTCGAGGTCTGCGGATACGAAGTCCTGCTCCACGATCCCGTATGTCTCGTGCAGCAGCCTCAGCACGTGCTCCTTGACCTTGTTGTCCTTGACCTCGAGGTCGGGTCTCGACCCGATGATGATATTGAGCTTCTCGGCCTGGAAGGCATCGGAGAGCTTCTTCGAATATTGCGCGTTCGCGGCCAGATGGGGCAGGAGGTCTTCGATGGTGAAGCACGGGTCGTTCGCATCTTCGCCGATGACCACGCTCACGATGCTCCCGTCCTCCTTGACGAGCACGCCGTGAAGGGCCAGGGGCCTGGCGAGCCACTGATACTTCTTGATGCCCCCGTAGTAGTGGGTCTTGAGCATGGCGAAGTCGACGTCCTCATAGAGGGGGTTCGCCTTGAGATCGAGCCTCGGGCTGTCGATGTGCGCCGCGATGATCCTCACGCCGTTTGTTAAGGGGACGCTCCCCTTGCGGCAGACAGCGATCATCTTGCCCCTGTTTTCGATGAGGATGAGCCCCTTGTCCCTGCGGGCGCATTCCCTGCAATAGGCGACGGCCTCCCGTTCGGTTTTCACCCTTGTCAGGAATTCTATGTACTCCCTGTTATAGGACTCGACCTCGCCCAGCCTGTCCTTGAGAATCTCCCATCCCGACCTGACCTTGTTTGCAAGCTCGACCTTATCCTTTGTCCTCTTTCTCGGCATCTTCTCCCCTGCCCTTCTCCTCTGTGATATCTTCAGAGTAAATTTCAGCTATCGAACGAACCTTGATCCCTGCATCGCTGAGGGCCTTCTTTATCTCGGCCTTTTTGGCATCAGTGACCTTGAGTATGTAATTCTGGTTCTTCATGTGAACCTCCCGGATATTGTCCGCCCGCATCGTAGGCAGGCATTCCCCTTCATCGCTTCCAAAGCTACGGAATACCCTCTCCTCGAGATGATCCTCTCACCGCAGCCGGGGCAGAAAGTATTCTCGCCGACGTGGCCGGCCACATTCCCGGTATACACGTAGTTGAGTCCCTCTGCCAGTCCGATTTCCCTGGCCGTCTCCAGTTCGTCGACCGGAGTGGGCGGTGCATTGTCGTAGCGGTACCTTGGGTAGAACCGGCTCAAATGCCAGGGAATGTCAGGGCTTAAACCCCTGATGAACCTGGCGATGTCCGTGAGCTCTTCCTTTGAGTCGTTCTCTCCGGGAATGACGAGCGTCGTGACCTCGATCCAGACGCCCGCATCGAAGTATGCCCTGATTGCGTCGAGCACAGGTGCGAGCCTTGCCGAGCAGAGCCTCTTGTAGAAGTCGTCCGAGAAGGACTTCAAATCGATGTTCGCTGCGTCGACGAGGCCGGGGAACTCGCCTTTCACGATCTCGGAGCTGATGTACCCGTTCGTAACCATGACGTTCGCGAGCCCTCTCCCCTTGGCTGTCCGTGCGGTGTCGAGGGCATACTCCAGGTAGATCGTGGGCTCGGTGTAGGTGTAGGAGATGCTCGCACACTCCCTGGCGACCGCGGCCTTGACCGCATCTTCGGGAAGCAGCTCTTCTCCGGTGATCTTGCCCGTGAAGAAGGGATACTGGGAGATGTCGCTGTTCTGGCAGAACGAGCACCGCAGGTTGCACCCGACCGTTGCTATCGAGAAGGACAGCGAGCCCGGAAGGAAGTGGTACAGTGGCTTCTTCTCGATGGGATCGACGCTCGCGGCGATGCTCCTGCCCCAGACGAGGCTGTAGAGGACCCCGTTCTCGTTCCGGCGCACCCCGCAGAGGCCTGTTTTACCGTTCCCGATGATGCACCGGTGCGGGCAGAGCACGCATCGCACCCTGTCTTCATCATGCTTTTTCCAGTATCTCGCCTCTCTCATCAGTCCTTGTACCGGGCCCCCTTGTCTGCCGAAAGGCACATCTGTGCATAGCGCTTCAGCACGCCGGTGAGCTTTTTCTGAGGAGGGACGAAGGCCTTCTTCCGTTTTGAAAGCTCTTCATCGTCCACGAGGAGGTCGAGCCTGCGGGCCGGGATATCGATGAGGATGCGGTCGCCGTCCCTCACGAGCGCGATCGGACCCCCTTGAGCCGCCTCGGGTGAGCAGTGGCCTATGGCTGCTCCCCTCGTTCCTCCGGAGAACCTCCCGTCAGTTATGAGGGCCACGTCTTTATCGAGCCCCATTCCGGCAATGACCGAGGTGGGGGTGAGCATCTCCCGCATGCCGGGGCCTCCCCTGGGGCCTTCATACCTGACGACCACGATATCGCCCGCCCTGATCCTGTCTCCGAGAATGGCCTGAGCCGCCTCTTCTTCGGAGTCGAACACCTTTGCCGTGCCTTCCCTCTTCATCATCTCCGGCGCCACTCCCGACTGCTTCACCACGGCGCCGTCGGGCGCCAGCGACCCGCGCAGGATCGCGATCCCTCCTTCTTCGTGATAGGGGTTCTCAAGGGGGCGGATCACCTCTTCATCGAGGATCTCGGCCTTGGCGAGGTTGTCGGAGAGCGTGCTTCCGGTGGCGGTCATGACGCTCCCGTCGAGGACGTTCGTTCCCTGCAGCCTCTTCATGACGGCCTGGATGCCGCCCGCCCGGTAGAGATCCTCCAGGAAATGGGGCCCTGCCGGGGAAAGGCTGCAGAGGTGGGGCACCTTCGTGCTCATCAGATCGAAGTCGTCGAGATCGAGATCGATCCCTGCCTCGTGGGCGACCGCAGGCACGTGGAGAACCGTGTTCGTGGAGCAGCCGAGCGCCATGTCCACTGCGATGGCATTGGTAAATGCGGCTTTTGTTGCGATGTCCCTGGGCCTGATGTCCTTCTCGACGAGCTCCATGATCTTCATGCCCGCCTGCTTGGCGAGCCTGATCCTCTCGGAGAAGGGGGCCGGGATGGTGCCGTTCCCGGGCAGTCCCAGACCCAGAGCCTCGGTGAGGCAGTTCATGGAGTTGGCCGTGAACATGCCCGAGCAGCTCCCGGCCGTGGGGCATGCGCACCCCTCCATCTCGGTCAGGTCCTGCTCGGTGATCTTGCCTGCCCTGTACCGGCCGATGCCTTCAAACACGGAGATGAGGTCGACCTTTCTGCCCCGGTGAACGCCCGCGAGCATGGGCCCTCCCGACACCACGATGGAGGGGATGTTGAGCCTGAGCGCCGCCATGAGCATGCCCGGCACGACCTTGTCGCAGTTGGGAATGAGGACGAGGGCGTCAAAGGCATGAGCCATGGCGACGAGCTCGACGGAGTCGGCGATGATCTCCCTCGAGGGGAGGGAATACCGCATGCCGGCATGGTTCATGGCGATCCCGTCGCAGATGCCGATGACGGAGAACTCCATGGGGGTTCCGCCCGCGATCCTCACCCCGTCCTTTACCGCCTGGGCGATCCTGCCGAGGTGGATATGGCCGGGGATGATCTCGTTGGCGGAGTTCACGACCCCCACGAAAGGCCGCGAGATCTCCTCGTCGGTGAAGCCGTCGGCCTTGAGCAGGGCGCGGTGCGGTGCCTTTTCAAATGACTTCTTGGTCTGGTCGCTTTTCATGGGTTGAGCTTCTTCCTCCTTGGAATGCCGGAATGCCGACAGAGTATTGCATGTAACAGACTCATTTTCAAGAACATGATTCCTCTCGAAACGGCCTCGGATCAGTGCTTTCCCGCCCCGACAGCCGCACCCTTGCCCCTTTGGTGCATAAGATGATATGAAGGCCGGCATAGGATTGATTATGAGGTTTACGATAACCTTTTCCACCGGCTCACGGCAGCAGCTCGTCGATATCACCGACCGCGTGCGGGAGATCGTGTCGAAGCACGGGGGATCGCATCAGCTCTGCGCCCTCTATGCCCTCGGGGCGACCGCCGCCATCATGATCCAGGAAAACTGGGATCCGAATATCCCCCGGGACGTCATCACGTGCCTGGATACCCTTGTGCCGAGCGGGGTCTGGCTTCACGACCGGGTGGACGGAAACGGCGACGCCCACATCAAGGCAGGCATCATCGGACCCTCGGAGACCATCCCCATCGAGGGCTCGAAGCTCCTGCTCAGCACCTGGCAGAACATCTTCTTCTGCGAGTTCGACGGTCCGAGGCAGCGCCGCGAGGTGCTCGTCACCCTCGTCTGACCGGCGCGCCGTCTCCCCAAGAAGCGCTCGTTCCGCTGCCGGAAGCGCCTTCGAATATCCTTTCAAAAAATTATTGCATAATCCGAAATGATGTCTTGACTCATGTCACAGGTGAGGTATGTACATAACAAAACCTGATTTTAAGGGGTGAAAAGAACCGAATGAGAAATTTACGCGGAACAAGGAACACGACATGCAGCAGACCGAGGAGAGGAGGAGAAGATACGTGAAAGAAAGAGATTATTTCCAGGCACTCTACGAAGTGGTGAAGGTGGTCAATGCCTCGCTCGACATGACCACGGTGCTTGAGGAGATCGTGAAGTCGGTTGCCACGACCATGTGCGTCAAGGCTTCTTCCATCCGTCTCCTCGATTCCCGGAAGAAGTCCCTTATCATGGGCGCTGCATACGGCCTCTCGAAGGGCTATATCAAGAAGGGCCCGGTCCTGGTCAAGGAAAGCGGACTCGACCAGAAGGCGCTTACCGGCCAGCTGATCTGGATCAAGAACGCCCAGACAGACCCGGATTTCCAGTATGGCGCCGGGGCAAAGACGGAAGGCATCAAATCCGTGATCGTCGTGCCTCTGAAGGTCGAGAAGACAGTGATCGGGGTATTGCGCGTCTATACCGACAAGATCCGGGAGTTCAATGAGCAGGAAACCAAGTTCCTCGAGGCGGTGGCGAACTTAAGCGCCATGGCCCTCGAGAATGCGAGGCTCCACCAGGCTCTCAAGACAAACTACGACCTGCTTGTAGCCCACAAGTATCGTCTGGATGACAACTAAAGGAGGCAGCGGTTATGATCCGATGCGGAATCAACGGTTTCGGTCGCATAGGAAGGCAGGTCCTGAAGGCAATCATGGAGAGGCATGGAGACAGCCTGCAGGTCGTCGCCATCAACGACATCTCGCCCGTGGAGACGAATGCCCACCTCTTCCAGTATGATACCAACTACGGGCACTTTGGTGGAGAGGTGTCGACGAAGAAGGACACCATCATCATCAACGGCCAGAAGATCAAGAACCATGCGTTCAGGGATCCGGCCCAGATACCCTGGGACGATGAAGGGGTGGACATCGTCATCGAGTCCACCGGCCTCTTCCTCGCACGCCAGGACGCCTCGGCCCACCTCTACGGCGGGGCGAAGAAGGTGATTATCACCGCGCCGGCAAAGCAGGAGGACATCACCATCGTCATGGGCGTCAATCACAAGGCCTACAACCCGAACAAGCACGACATCATCTCGAACGCGTCCTGTACCACGAACTGCCTCGCACCGCCGGCACTGGTCATCCAGAAGGCCTTCGGGATCGAGAAGGGCTGGATGACGACCGTCCACGCCTACACGAACGACCAGAGGATCCTCGATATGCCCCACAAGGACCTCAGGCGCGCCCGGGCGGCGGCGATGAACATCATCCCGACCTCCACCGGAGCGGCGAAGGCCCTCTCCCTGGTCATTCCGGAATTGAAGGGCAAGCTGGACGGCTTTGCCCTGAGGGTGCCCACCTCGACGGTCTCCGTGGTCGACCTGACGGTCCAGCTCACCAAGGAAGCGAGCACGGACGAGCTCAGGGCCCAGCTCAAGAAGGCTGCAAAGACCTCTCTCAAAGGCATCATGCACTGCGAGGAAAGGCCGCTCGTCTCCATCGACTACAAGGGGAACGAGCACTCGTCCATCGTCGACATCGAGTACACCCAGGTGATGCAGAAAAACATGGCGAAGATGGTTGCCTGGTACGACAACGAGTGGGGGTATTCCTGCAGGGTGTCCGATCTGGCGGACTATATCGTACAGAAAGGCATTTAGCTTCCGAATCCAGGTAATAAAGGCGTGCCCTGCCGCTTTCCCCGCCCCTGAAAGGGCATAGGAAGACAGAGGGCACGCCTTCCTCATTTCGCTTCAACCATGTGAGGTACATAGGATCTTTTCCTTAAAGTTTTAGACTTGTTCTCAATGCCGGGATTTCCCCGGTTTCACCGTTTTAACTTGACTCGATATCACCGCTTCCCTATAGTGCAAGCGCATTTATCGATGGGAGAACATGTATGCCAAGAAGAGAAGACATCCACAAGGTAATGATCATCGGTTCTGGTCCGATCGTCATCGGACAGACATGCGAGTTTGATTATTCCGGTACCCAGGCGTGCAAGGCACTGCGGGAGCTCGGATACGAGATCGTGCTCGTCAACTCAAACCCCGCCACCATCATGACGGACCCGGGAACGGCGGATGTAACCTATATCGAGCCGCTCAACGTCCCGTCTCTGGAGGCCATCATCGCCAAAGAGCGTCCCGACGCGATACTGCCCAACCTGGGCGGCCAGTCCGGTCTGAACCTCACCTCGAGCCTCTACCGCGAGGGCGTCCTCGACAAGTACGGGGTGAAGGTCATCGGGGTCAATGTGGATGCCATCGAGAGGGGCGAGGACAGAAGCGCCTTCAAGGAAACCATGAACCGCCTCGGGGTCGAGATGCCCAGGAGCGAGCTGGCATACACCATCGAGGAGGCCGAGAAGATCGCCTCGAAGCTCGGATATCCGGTCGTTGTCCGGCCTGCCTACACGCTGGGCGGCACGGGCGGGGGCCTCGTGTACAACATCGAAGAATTGAGGACGGTCGTAGGCAGGGGCCTGTCGGCCAGCCTCATCGGCCAGGTGCTCATAGAGGAATCCGTGCTCGGGTGGGAAGAGCTCGAGCTCGAGGTGGTCCGCGACGCCAAGAACAATATGATCACGGTCTGCTTCATCGAAAACATCGACGCCATGGGCGTTCATACCGGCGATTCCTTCTGCTCGGCACCCATGCTCACCATCGACAGGAAGCTCCAGGAAAGGCTTCAGAAGCACTCGTACGATATCGTGGAGGCCATCGAGGTCACCGGCGGGACCAATGTCCAGTTTGCCCATGATCCGAAGACCGACCGGCTCGTGGTCATCGAGATCAACCCGCGGACTTCCCGCTCTTCCGCCCTCGCCTCCAAGGCCACCGGCTTCCCCATCGCCCTCGTCTCGTCGAAGCTCGCTGCAGGGCTCACTCTCGACGAGATTCCCTACTGGAGGGCCGGAACGCTCGACAAGTACGAGCCGTGGGGAGATTATGTGGTCATCAAATTTGCCCGCTGGGCTTTCGAAAAGTTCAAGGGCTCGCAGGACAGGCTCGGCACCCAGATGCGGGCCGTGGGCGAGGTGATGAGCATCGGGAAGAACTACAAGGAGGCCTTTCAGAAATCGATCCGCTCGCTGGAGATCGGGCGCTCCGGCTTAGGCTTCGCCAAGGACTTCCACGAGAAGGATCTCAAAACCCTGCTCGACATGCTGGGCGAGCCCTCGAGCGAGCGCCAGTTCATCATGTACGAGGCCCTGCGGAAGGGCGCGAGCATCGAGGACCTCGAGGCTAAGACGCACCTGAAGAGATGGTTCATCGAGCAGATGAAGGAGCTCGTGGAGCTCGAGGAGAAGATCCTCTCGTACAAGGGCAAGACGCTGCCCGACGACCTCCTCGTCCAGGCCAAGAAGGACGGCTTTGCCGACCGCTACCTGGCGAAGCTCCTCGGTCTGAAAGAGGAGGACATCCGCACGAGGAGGACCGGGCTCGGTGTCGTCCATGCCTGGGACAAGGTGCCCGTGAGCGGGGTCGAGAACGCCGAATACTACTACTCCACCTACAACGGCGAGGACAGGGTTCCGGTGAGCGACAGGCAAAAGATCATGGTGCTCGGAGGCGGCCCCAACCGGATCGGACAGGGGATCGAGTTCGACTACTGCTGCGTGCACGCGGCCTTCGCCATCAAGGACATGGGATTCGAGTCCATCATGGTGAACTGCAACCCGGAGACCGTCTCCACCGACTATGACACGTCGAACAAGCTCTACTTCGAGCCCCTGACCGTCGAGGAGGTCTTGAGCATCTACGAGAAGGAGAAGCCGGAGGGCGTGATCGCCCAGTTCGGCGGCCAGACGCCTCTCAACATCGCAGGAGAGCTCGAGAAGGCCGGCGTGAAAATCCTCGGCACCTCGCCCTATACCATCGATCTCGCCGAGGACAGGGACCAGTTCCGCAAGATGATGGTCAAGCTCGGAATCCCCATGCCCGAGTCCGGCATGGCGAGCACGCTCGAAGAGGCCCTGGCCGTGGCGGAGAGGATCGGTTATCCGCTCATGGTGCGGCCTTCGTACGTTCTCGGAGGCCGGGGCATGGAGGTGGTGCACGACGAAGACATGCTCAGGCAGTATGTCCGCGCTGCCGTGGACGTCACCCCGGAGAGGCCGATCCTCATCGACAAGTTCCTCGACAACGCCATCGAGGCGGAGGCGGATGCCATCTCGGACGGCATGGATGCCTTCGTCCCGGCGGTGATGGAGCACATCGAGCAGGCGGGCGTCCATTCGGGAGATTCCGCATGCGTGATTCCTCCCATCAGCATCTCCCGCAAGCATATCGACACCATCACCGAGTACACGAAGAGGATCGCCATCGAGCTCGGCGTCGTGGGTCTCATGAACATGCAGTACGCGATCTACAAGGACACCGTCTACGTGCTGGAGGCGAACCCGCGCGCATCGAGGACCGTGCCTCTCGTCTCCAAGGTGTGCAATATACCCATGGCCCGGCTCGCCACCCAGATCATCCTGGGAAAGAAGCTCTCGGACTTCAATCTGGGCCAGGGCGTCATCCCCCATTTCGGCGTAAAGGAAGCCGTGTTTCCCTTCAACATGTTCCCCGAGGTCGATCCTCTGCTCGGTCCCGAGATGCGCTCCACCGGAGAGGTGCTCGGCATGGCGCACTCCTTCGGCCTCGCCTTCTTCAAGGCATCGGAAGCGGCATCGCAGTTTCTTCCCAAGGAAGGGACCGTGCTCATCACGGTCTCGAGGAGAGAGCGCCCCGCAGTGCTTGAAGTTGCCCAGCAGTTCGACTCGCTGGGATTCAAGATAAAGGCCACGAGGAAAACACACAAGTTCCTGACCGAAAACGGGATCAGCTCCGAAATGGTGCTCAAGCTCCACGAAGGCAGACCCAACATCATCGACGGGATCAAGAACCGCGAGTACGACCTGATCATCAACACTCCGAGCGGCAAGCTCAGCAAGCACGACGACTCGTATATCAGGAAGGCGGCGATCAGGTACAAGATACCCTATATCACGACTCTCGCTGCAGCCATCGCCGCAGCAAGAGGGATCGCGGCTTTCAGAAACGGGAAGGATACCGTCAAATCCCTCCAGGAATATCATCGGGACATCCAGGGCCTCCGGGGAGAGTGAAATATCTGTTGCTTTCTCCCGGCCCGGCCGGTATAATGACGATGTCTCCTGTGCAGATATAAGATCCGAAAAGGGGGCTTACAAGATGCTATTCTGTAGTGCTCGTGGCATGATCGTCTTGTGAC
>JAKPPU010000137.1 GCA_029547185.1 Deltaproteobacteria bacterium
CTCGGCAAGCTTCATGGCATCTCCTTCTTGCGGCGGTGTCATGCGGTCGACCTGTCTATAGCCGATAGGGGTTCCGAAAACAAGGTCATTCTCCACATTCCCGTTGCGTCGGGATCCGTTCTGTGATTAGCAGGACGAAAAGATTCCCCTGCATGCTTTTCCCAAAGGGGGACTTCTCGCAGCAAGGATATCGCCGATGGAGCGACAGACGAGGGCCTATCTCTACGCCGCGGCGACGGTGATGCTCTGGTCGACCGTGGCATCGGCCTTCAAGCTGACGCTCCGGCACCTGGGGTTTCTCGAGATGCTCCTGGGGGCTTCCGTCGTGTCGCTTGCGGCCCTCTTTGTCATCGTCGTCGCTCAGGGCAAGCTTGCCGTCATCGTGAATTCCTCAAGAGGTGATATCGCTCGGTCCGCGGCCTTGGGGTTTCTCAACCCCTTCCTCTACTACGTGATCCTCTTCAAGGCCTACTCGCTGCTGCCCGCCCAGGAGGCGCAGCCCCTGAACTGGACCTGGCCCATCATGCTGGTGCTGCTCTCCATTGCGATCCTGAAGCAGCCCATCCGGTGGGTCAGCGTGCTCGCCATCGTCGTCAGTTTCTCGGGCGTCTTCGTCATCTCCACCCACGGCGACGTGTTGTCCTTCCGATTCACGAACCTTCCGGGGGCGCTCCTCGCACTTGGCAGCTCGGTCATCTGGGCGCTGTTCTGGATTTACAACGTGAAGGACAGGCGCGACGAGATTGTGAAGCTTTTCCTCAACTTCGTCTTCGGGTCGATCTTCACGCTCGCGGCGGTCCTTCTCTTCGGGGATCTCCGGGTCCCGCCGCCGGTGGGCCTTCTGGGGGTTCTCTGGATCGGCCTCTTCGAGATGGGCATCACCTTCGTCACGTGGCTCAAGGCCCTGCAGCTCTCGCGAACGACGGCACAGGTGAGCAACCTCGTTTACGCCGCGCCCTTCCTGTCGCTCTTCCTCATTCACTTCGTCGTCGGCGAGGAGATCCTGCCCTCCACGGTGATCGGGCTTATCCTCATCGTTGCGGGGGTCATCGTGCAGCAGTACGTGGGCCGAAAGAAAGAAGGTTAACCGATGGCAAACCATTTTGAAGACATCCAGAAAATCCTTCTCGATAGCGGGGCCGCACTCGCGGGGTTTGCCGACATGGCGGCCGTCCCGGACAAGGACCGCAGGGGGATGCCCGGGGCCGTCTCGATCGCAGCGGCCCTGAACCCCGCGATTGTCTCCCGGATCACGAAAGGACCGACGCAGGAGTATTTCGGGGAATACGGGCGGGCACAACGCCCTGCTGTCTGCGCTTGCGCACCGGGCGGCAGTGCTTCTGAAGGAGAGGGACTTCGAGGCCGTCGCCCTAGAGCCCATGACGGAGGAGTTCGACGAGGTGCGGCTCGGGGCGGGACTTTCCCACAAGATCGCCGCCACGCTGTCGGGGACGGGATGGATCGGCAGAAACGCCCTCGTGATCACGAAGCCCTTCGGCTCGGCCGTCTGGCTCACGACGGCGCTCACCGATGCGCCCCTCGAAACGGGCATGCCGGTTGACGAGTCGCAATGCGGGTCCTGCGCGGCCTGCGTCGAGTCCTGTCCGTGGACGAGAAAATACATCAAGAGAGCAGCAAGGAGGAAGTTGTAGACCCTCTTTTCTTCCCTGTCTCTTTCTTTTATGCCTCCCTCGACAGATTCAGCAGGTAGGTCTTCAAGCTCTCTTCCTTGTTTTTCAAACCGAGCTTGGAGCGGATGTTGTTGCGGTGAAAATCCACCGTGGAGGGCGAAAGGTTCAGCAGGGCGGCGATCTCTTTCGTCGTCTTGCCGTCCTTGATGAGGTTGGCCACCTTCACCTCCGTGTGGGTGAGATTCGACGATGCGATGGAGAGGTTCTGCATGAAGGGGGCGATGATGTTGTTGAGGTTGGTCTCAAGAACCGCAAGGTACTCCTTCTGCTGGGCGTCGAGCCTGCTGCCGCGGAGTTTCTCGATGTAGGGGAGTACCAGCTCCTGCACGTTGGAGACGACCTTGGCCTCCGAGTCTAGCCTCTCCTGCTTGATCTGGCTGAGAAGAACCTTCAGGGCCGCGTTGATCTCCTCGAGATTGACGGACTTGATGACAAGCTCCATCTTCCCGCCTTTGGCCAAGTCCCCCTTCCTCATCTGGTCGTAGAGGATCCAGCGGTCTCTCAGCCGCCGGCAGAGGTGCTGCATGATCGTCATGGCGAAGGCCGGCTGCTCGTTCACGATCTCCCGGAACTTTTTCTGGTCCAGGACGACGAGCCGCGTGTCGTCATCGTCGGCTATGGCCGTGGCGGTCCGGAAGGCCGAGTCGATCACGGCCATCTCGCCGAAGAACTCGCCGGGCCCTATGGTGGCCAGCGTGAGCTCGCGGCCGGGCTCCTTTGTCGAGAGCCGGACCCGCCCGGAATAGATGACGTACATCTCGACACCCGTCGAGCCCTCTTCGAAGATGACGTCCGATTTACGGTACGACCGGATTTTTGCGGGGACCTTGAGCGAGGAAATCGATTCGAGAACCATGTCGCCTCCGGCGCAGCAGCATTGCGGGGTTTCTTGCGAAGTGGACCGAAGGACGCACGGGCTGGACGGCGACGGGTTTCGCGGTTGAAGGGTGACGCGCTCGCCTGCACGCCGGGCAACGGTTCGAGGGGATTCGGGGTCAGGGCGCCCGGCTGATTCCGTATTTAATAAAGGGGGCGATATCTTGTCAAGACTTAACAGGCCGGCGCAGGATGCGGGGGTCGATCGATCATGCAATGCCAAAAAAAACTCCCCGGCCTTGGGGCCGGGGAGACATTCGATCTGGTTGCGTTGCTCTCAGCCGATCATGTTCTTGATGGCATCGGCAACGGGAGACGTGAACAGGGCGATCAGCACCGCGTAGAGGGCGAAGGAGCCGGCAGCCTCGCTCACATAGAGCTTCTCGTACTTCTGCTTGAGCGAGAGGATCGTGAGCCCGCCGATCAGCATGGCGC
>JAKPPU010000138.1 GCA_029547185.1 Deltaproteobacteria bacterium
CTCGGCAAGCTTCATGGCATCTCCTTCTTGCGGCGGTGTCATGCGGTCGACCTGTCTATAGCCGATAGGGGTTCCGAAAACAAGGTCATTCTCCACATTCCCGTTGCGTCGGGATCCGTTCTGTGATTAGCAGGACGAAAAAGATTCCCCTGCATGCTTTTTCCAAAGGGGGACTTCGCGCAGCAAGGATATCGCCGATGGAGCGACAGACGAGGGCCTATCTCTACGCCGCGGCGACGGTGCTGCTCTGGTCGACCGTAGCCTCGGCCTTCAAGCTGACGCTCGGGCACCTGGGGTTTCTCGAGATGCTCCTGGGGGCGTCCATCGTTTCGCTTGCGGCCCTCTTCGTCATCGTGCTGGCCCAGGGCAAGCTTGCCGTCATCGTGAACTCCTCAAGAGGTGATATCGCTCGGTCCGCGGCCCTGGGGTTTCTCAACCCCTTCCTCTACTACGTGATCCTCTTCAAGGCCTACTCGCTGCTGCCCGCCCAGGAGGCGCAGCCCCTGAACTGGACCTGGCCGATCATGCTGGTGCTGCTCTCCATTGCGATCCTGAAGCAGCCCATCCGGTGGGTCAGCGTGCTCGCCATCGTCGTCAGCTTCTCGGGCGTCTTCGTCATTTCCACCCACGGCGACGTGTTGTCCTTTCGATTCACGAACCTTCCGGGGGCGCTCCTCGCACTTGGCAGCTCGGTCATCTGGGCGCTGTTCTGGATTTACAACGTGAAGGACAGGCGTGACGAGGTCGTCAAGCTCTTCCTCAACTTCGTCTTCGGTTCGGTCTTCACGCTCGCGGCGGTCCTTCTCTTCGGGGATCTCCGGGTCCCGCCGGCAGAGGGTCTACTCGGGGTTGCCTGGATCGGCCTCTTCGAGATGGGGATCACCTTCGTCACCTGGCTCAAGGCCCTGCAGCTATCGCGCACGACGGCACAGGTGAGCAACCTCGTTTACGCCGCGCCCTTCCTGTCGCTCTTCCTCATTCACTTCGTCGTCGGCGAGGAGATTCTGCCGTCCACGGTGATCGGGCTTATCCTCATCGTTGCGGGGGTCATCGTGCAGCAGTACGCGGGCCGCAAAAGGGGCGTGACCTAGAACCAACAGGACATTCGCCGGACCAAGCCCGCAGCTTTTCCTGTCTGTTGCGGGAGCCCAGACCGTCTCTCGCTGCCTTGCGGCCGTCCTGGGAGAAGGGATCGATCAGCGCAAAACGGAAAGGTTAAAGCGCCTGGACGGACCAGGAGGGGAGGGATCTCTTCACCCGCTTCACCATGCCGTTCATGCAGCACATCGCGATGAGCAGGAGCAGCAGGGGCTGCGAGCCGAGCGTGCGGATCGCTTTTTCCGTGAGTCGTTCGAGCTTCTTCATGGCTGGTAAACTTCGGGCCCCACGCCTTGCGGTTCGGGGGGCCCGTTGTGGTCTGCGTCTTTTTTCCTCAGCCGATCATGTTCCTGATGGCATCGGCAACGGGAGACGTGAACAGGGCGATCAGCACCGCGTAGAGGGCGAAGGAGCCGGCAGCCTCGCTCACATAGAGCTTCTCGTACTTCTGCTTGAGCGAGAGGATCGTGAGCCCGCCGATCAGCATGGCGC
>JAKPPU010000139.1 GCA_029547185.1 Deltaproteobacteria bacterium
GCCGTATACCTATCTGAGACTTCTTTTTATGGAAGTCCCGAAAGCAAAATCAGAAGCCGAATTGCACGCCCTGCTTCCGCAGTATCTCGACCGCGCACGCCTGGAGATCGCCTGAAATACTGGGGTTGTTTATCCGCTTACTGTGCAACTGGTCCTTGTCGTTCAGATAGATGACCAGGAGCTCGCCCTGCTCGGAGAGAAAGACGATCTGGTGGTAGGATTTCCCGTCGGCGGGCGGGAAAAGGATGCGCGTGGCATGGGACAGCGCGAGATTGATCTTCTGGGAACTCAGGCGCAGATCCTGAAAGATGCCGAGGCGCTTCCGCCCGGTTTCGGCCTGACGGGTCCCCCAGAGCAAATGGGTGATGAAGCCGAGGATGATGAGGAAGACGACGGCGTAGACCATGACCTCGACGAATGTCATCCCTCGGTTGCTGGTGAGGCTTTTCATATCATTTCGCCTTCGGGAATTCGGGCCGCAGCGTCGTGATGTAACTGAGCCGGAATTCGTGCTTGATTTGGGCTTGATCGAGCCACTTCAGATCGACATTGAGCATCTGCGACCGGTCATTGATGCTCTTGAGGACATCCTTCAACATTTCGGGATTATTGGCGCGGTGATCCGAGGTGACCGCGGAATCATCGAGCAGGAACCCATGCAGCTCGGCTTCGGCTTTGAAAGCCGGAATGTATTTGAGGGCCAGGCGTCCCGAGTCGTCGCCGAAACTCTGTCCGAGAAATCCCCAGTCATCGCCCTCTTCGAGGCCGATCAGAACGTGGGGAGTGATCTCCTTGTGCAACGGGCTGAGAGATCGCTGGACCTTTGCCAACTGGTGCTCGAGCCGATTCATGACTTTCTCGGAGACATTGGTCACACCGAGAAAATCGCGGATCATTCGCTGCTGGCTGATGCCTTCCTTGAAATACAGACGATAGAGGGGCAGGCAGAGGATTCCGAAGAGCAGGACGGCCATCAAGGCCTCGGTCAACCCGAAACCCATGCGGACAGCGGTGGTAACGCTGGAGCGAATCGTAGGCATGCTCGTTTTTCTCGTCATGAGCTCAACCCTGTATACGCAGCGCCCAACAGATCGGGCGGCCCCGGAACCTGAGGCGTGTCGGTCTGCTCATTCGCGCCGCGAATCCGCTTCCCATCAGGATTGAGTTCGGGTTCGTCGAAGTATTTGCGGAAGTAGTCGAGCAGATAATCGAGCCGTGTTTTCAACCCCTGACCGCTCTTGAACTTCACTTCGTAGGAGAAAGGCACGTCGACGTTGTCGACCAGGTCGGTGGGACGGATGGTATTCGGATCGATATGACTCCCCTTGGGGTCGCCCTTGGGCTGACGAAGCTGATCAGGCCATCCTTTCGCACCGAAGGTGTCATTGCCGTATTTTTCCATCGCCGGAGGATAAGTGAATTTCTTGTCGGCGGCGATCTGCCGGGGATCACCCCACCACGGCCAGTAGTTGTCGGGATGAAAGTTGGGAATTCCTTCGGGGGAGGAGTTGCCTTTCACCCAGGCGGAGACAATGTTCTCAAACGTCCAGTCCTGCCAGGGAACCCAACGCATGAACGTGAAGGTCAACCGCTTGGCGGCGTTTTTCAGTTGCGCCATTTTCTGTACGAATTCCTGTGGCGATGAGTTTTTCAGTAAGGAATTGAACCCGCCGTCGGATTTGGCCCCGAATGAAGCGTAGCGCCCCTTGAAATCACGGAATTGCAGGAATTCGTCCGTGGGGTTCTTCGAATTGGAGCGATTGAAAACATATGGCGGGGTCGTGTTTGAACCGGGTTTTGCCGAGGGGAAGAGGGCCTCTCGTATCTCCCGGGACAGGGTTCTCTCGAAATGATCCCAGGACGACCGCAGGGGATACTGCGTCGGAAGCCCGTCAGGACCGGGATACTTGGGCTTCCAGACCGTGAAGACCTTCCATGCGTCACCACGGTCCGGGGCGGGGGGCGTCCCGACATACCTCCATTCGGAAAACTGCTGGCAAATGGTATAGATCTCGCGGCAGGTTTCACGAGGGTCCGTTTCCCGCACTCCGAGGGTGAACGAGGCCATATCGGCGATCGACGCCATTTCCTCCGGAGTCATGTCGAAGCCGCGCGGACGCCACTTCTTCAGCATATCGACGATGAAGGAGTTTCCCGCGGGGTTGTAATCCACCTTGGTCAGAGGCCCGATGCGATCGAGGGCTTCCATGATGCGGGCGTCTGATACTTTGGTCCCGGTCGGCCCCGACGACGGGAACTCCGAGGCGAAGACCGTCGGGACCTTCTCTTCGAACGCCGCTTTGTTGGCCACCTTCACCGCGTAATTCCGTGCCACGTCTCGAGCGTAGGAGCCGATGGAGTTGAGCACCTGATAGGTGCTGGAATCCCCAATCCGGAGCGAGGAATGGGCAAACATCTCCTTGGGGATCTGGAGGACCATGACCATCCGCTTGAGAGTCTGGCTGGGAATATCGGATCCGACATTCGAATCCTCTTCGATGACCACCATTTCACAGGGCAAGTGGACCTTGTCGCCGACCTGCCAGGTCCGACCGGTCGTCGGATTCAGCATCGATTTGATGATGCCATGGACCGCAGCCTTGGGATTCGCTTCCTGCGTCGAAAGCCAGGTCTTCGTGGTCAGATCGGCATCCTTGATGTTGAAGAGGGTATCGTTCGGTCCCACGCGATCCCCGACCTTTTTCGTCACTTGCGTGATCTCGCCGATGGTGAAAGGGGAAAAACCCTGGCCAATTGCCTCTTCGACCAGCTGCGGTGGTTCGACCAAGACGCGATACAGATTGACCGGCGTCGCCGTGCTGGAGGCCAGGTCGATGTCAGGGGAGTTGAACAGCGGAGAGGGGCTCATGATGAACTTCCCGTATGCCATGACCCGCTCTCCACGATACTCGCCGACCGAATAAATCTTGATGTGATCGAGGAGATCGGCTGTCTGCAATTTGAACCTCGCATACAGCAGGTTACCGCTGAGATCGACGCCCTTTTTGGGAATGTCCTGGAAGAAAAGCCTGATGGTTCCTTCTCCCGAGCCGTCCGGGGAAAACTCCATCTCGGAAAAATTGGGCCGGTCGATGAGGGTTTGCGAACGAAGTTCAGCCTCCGAGATCCTCCCATCCTTGTTTTGATCGACCGGGCGACGATAGGGCGGCTGGTACCACCGTCCTTTCGAAAGTGCCATCTCGGCAACGTTGAGACCGGAAAAGGCCAGCATGGCGGCACGTTTTTGAAAAGCGCTCTGCGCGGTAAAATGCATTTCATTGCTGGACAGACGCATGACGGCAAACACGATGACGGCAAGGGCCGCTCCAAAAGCGACAACCAGGCCGATGGCGAGTCCGCGTTTCGGGTGTTTCATACCTTCCTCCATTGAAGTCACTTGGATCAGTACGCGGCCGGACGGGATCTGAGAGACTCCGTCGCTACATTCGTCGCGGGGGATGACTCCTTCTCGGAATCGAAAAGGAGTTTCCCGGATCGGATCAGAAGCCTGGACTGCGGTTTCCAGTCAAAGGCGGGGCGGCCATCCTCCGGGACCACGTCCACGCGCCCCTCGATGAGTTCCAGTCGTCCCTCGCCCCCCACCAGATCGAAATCGATCGTCGTGCCGCGAATGCCCAGGATGGCACCCGGAACCCGGACCCTGAACTGGCCTCCCCCCTTGGTGAAAGACGCCCGAAAACGGCCTTCCTCGGTGGAGAACCCCTCCGCCGACAGGAGCAGTCGCCCGTTCCCTTCGACAGTGATGCGCCTTCCATCGATGAAGGAGATCGCAGCCCAGGATTGGGCGCCAGTGAGCACGACCCGGTCTTGAGACAACCATTGAACCGGGACAACTCTCAACTCCAGGCGGGATGAGGAGTGGATCAATTCCCCTCCGCTCCCTTCGATCCTGCCCAGGACGGGAAGGCTTTCGCCCAGAACGAACCACAGGCCGACCCCGAGCAACAGGAGAGCAAGAACTCCGGCCCCGAGCGGCAGGCCTTTTCCGGACAGCAAGGAAAACAGAGGTTGCACAAACGCAGCCGACGGAGACGGTGTCGGATCTTCGAGATGCAGGGCTGGATCGATCCGCTGCCACATTTTTTCGATCTCGCCGGTCGGAGGGACATCCTCGAGCGCATCCTTCCGAAGGATCCGGAGGCGCGTCAACTGCTTCTCGCAGGCCGCGCAGGAGTTCGCATGCTCAGCAAGCCCCGGAGGCAGATTCGCCAGGGTGAGTCGCGGCGACGATTCCAACCAATCCTGGAAGGCCTGACAGGATTTCATGGTGCAACCTCCCCCCGATCCCGCATGGTGTGAAGGGCTCGGGAAAACAGCTTGCGGAGAGCCTCTTCCGTCGTTCCCGTCAGGTCGGCGATTTCCCGGTAGGACAACTCCTCGACGATGCGCAAAAAGAGGATCTCCTTGGTTTCCTGGGAAAATTCCCTGATCAAGGGGTGGGAGAAAAAGTGCTCTTTCCCACAGAAAAAGGCCGCTTCCGGGTGATTCGCCTCCCGACCGGGAATGCATTGCAGATCCATGGGAATGGGTCGGACCGTTCGCCGTCGAATGAAGTCGATATGCAGATTCCGACAGATGGTATACAGCCACTGTTTCATCATTCCCATCTTCCGATACGCCATACGTTGCGCGTATGCCTTCAGAAAGACCTCCTGCGTCAGATCCTGAGCATCAGTCCAGGAACCCGTGAGAACGAGAGCATATCGCGAGATGGAAAGAACATGGCGATTGAACAAAGCGGCAAAAGAGGCGCGATGCCCTTTTTGCACCAACTCCATCAATTCGTCATCGGTGGGTTGAACGGACTTGAGAGAAATTTCGGTTCCTCGCTATTTTACGTGGGTAGACCAAAATTTAGCTTTCCAGCAATCAGGTATGCCATCGCAATGAAATTTTCATCAGATCGATATCCCCGTGCTCTGGCCTTGGCCGCTTGGAGGAGACTGTTGAAGCCTTCCAAG
>JAKPPU010000151.1 GCA_029547185.1 Deltaproteobacteria bacterium
ATTCGTGCTGAACATGCTCGAGGCCATGTTCAACACCCTGGCGGGCAAGCGCATCTGCCTGTTCGGCTTCGCCTTCAAGGCCGACACGAGCGACACGCGGGAATCCCCTGCCATTCACGTGGCCCGGCGCCTGCTGGAGGAGAAGGCCGAGGTGGTCGTGACGGACCCGCGGGCATTGGACAATGCAAGGGTTGATCTCAAGGGCCTCGAGGGTAGGGTGAGTTACGTGAAGGACCCCTATAAAGCTGCAAACGGCTGCCAGGCCATTGCCGTGATGACAGAGTGGGATCTGTACCGGGGCCTCGATTACGGCAGGATTTACAAACAGATGGTTAAGCCCGCCTTCATCTTCGACGGGCGCAACATCCTCGATCACCGGCGATGCCACGAGATCGGGTTCAACGTCTACCCGCTGGGCAGGCCGGCGCTGACGCATTTCACGTAAAGACCATCTTGACGGATGCCTGTCGAGGCGTGTAGGGCGGCGGGGAACATTCCGCCAAGAGGCGGTCCACGATCGGGTGGGCAAAACGACCCCGTGTTGCATATCATTCTGAAATCTGATAATCAGAATTCGGAATATCTGACGAGAGGGCGGATCCCATGAAGACCATAACCGGTGAGATCAAGGCCAAGGGCCAGTTGACCGTTCCCAAGAAAATACGGGACATGCTGAAATTCGAAGAGGGCCAGGCCGTTACGTTTCTACCCATCGGCGATTCCGTCATCATCTCGCCGAAGCGCATGGACTTGGACGATGCCAGAAGGCAGATCCGCAGGATCATCAAAGCGTCGGGCCTCAGCGAGGAGGTCATTCTTGCGGATTTGAAACGGGAGAGAGAAGCGTTGTACCGGGATAGGTATGGCAAAAAGAGAAGTTAGGGTGTTCCTGGACTCCAACGTCATCCTCTCCGGCCTCATCTCGGACAAGGCCGCGCCGCGGCTCATCCTCGATCTTCTGTGCCATGACCTGCCGGTGCTGCGGGCAGCCACCGGTCAATACAATCTCGAAGAAATCCAACGGGTCATCTCCAGAAAGCTTCCCGCAATCCTCCCGGATTTTCGCGACTTCATGACCCGGATGCACATCGAGATCGTCCCGTTGCCTGAGAAGAGGAAACTCGCACCCTATCGCGGCATGATCAAGGATGACGACCTCCCGGTGCTCGTCTCGGCGATCGAGTTCGGGGCGGATTATCTGGTCACGGGAGACAAGAAGCATTTTCGGGGGCCGAGGGGAAGGGCGGATATCCCGTTGAGGATCTGCTCGCCTTCCGAGTTTATCGACATCCTGTCCACGGCGATCAGGAAACTCGATTAGCGGCTCTCGAGAAGGAGAAGTGTAGGCGGCTTCGAAACGGCGGATGTCTTGGGACACAGGGCAAGAGCGATAAAACACAGCTGAGGGGAAAGAAAGAATCACATGCGCATACTGGTCACAGGCGGGGCGGGGTACATCGGCAGCCATGCGGTCAAGGCGCTCGGGAAAGTCGGGCACGAGATCTGCGTGTTCGACAACCTCTCGACGGGCCACGAGTGGGCCGTGCTGTCGGGAAAGCTGGTGAAGGGGGACCTGAAGGACCGCGCCGCGATCGACTGGGCCCTGCGGGAGTTCCGGCCCGAGGCCATCATGCACTTCGCGGCATACATCCAGGTGGAGGAATCCGTCAGAGAGCCCCTGAAGTACTACCGGAACAACGTGGCCAACACGCTGAACCTGCTGGAATCCATGCGGGCAAACGGAGTCGGGCGCTTCATCTACTCCTCCACGGCGGCCGTCTACGGG
>JAKPPU010000178.1 GCA_029547185.1 Deltaproteobacteria bacterium
TACGAGGGCTCCTGGGATCCCGACCAGGGCTGGGGCAGAACCGACCTTCTCGAGTTCGCAGCATACTACAGGATGAGTCTGGATCAGGCGACCTGGGCGCAGATCAAGGCATCCTTCTAGACCGATCCGACATCGGCTGACCGGCGGGACGCTGCGGAGACGCGGCGCCCCGCTTCGTAAACCAGATCGTTTTTAACATCTGGTCCAAAAGGCCCTCCGGCTACACGGTTCTCCCCGAGTTTGGACCACATGTTAAAAACGATCTGGTTTCCCATCCGTCCGCCGGGATTCCCTTGCAAAATGTGAAGGGCTCTGCCGTCCGTTGACATGAATCTGGCATCTGAGCATTCTATTCCGGGAGTTAGGTTACACTAGATGGGGGGAAGAGGGAAATGAGAGTTGCACTTGCTCTGATGATGCTGGTTACTGCGGTCTCCTTCGCCGACAAGGTCGGAACGCCCGGTTCCAATGAACCGGCTTCGCACCGTGGTTCCTACACGGTTGCTGCAACCTATTCTCCTGGTCTTTCGAGCAGTTATGGCCTGGCAATCCGGGATGACGTGGAGAACAGCATCTGGATCTCTAACTACAATACTCTGTTGAACTACGAGTTCAACATGGCCACCGGCGGCGCTACGGGCACCACCTGGGCAATCTCCAGCGGCGTCGACCCGGATGACCAGGGCTACTGCGAGTATACTTCCACGCTCGGCCAGTTCTTCTTCGGTCACTGGGCGTCATCCATGATCGCTGTCTACGACGGTTTGGACACACAGCCCTCGGCTTCGCACAAACTCAACATCGCCGGCCCTGCCGGCTGGTCATGCGTGTGCGGAGTGGATGCCGGCCACGGCAACCTCTATGCTTCCGACTTCTTTTCGGATCAGCTTGCATGGGGTCCTTACACCGGTGTGGAGACAAGCGTCACATGGTCCACGGCACCATTCAACACCATATCCGGACTGGCTGTCTACGAAGACTACCTCTTTGCCTGTACGCAGGACCCAGGTGTGGACAACATATTCATCTTCGAGCTGAACGCCGACGGCAGCCCGAACATGACACCGGTATGGTCCTGCATCTTCACCGAAGATCCGGAAGGTCCCAACGGAGGGCTGGACTTCGACGGGCAGTACCTCTGGGTTTACCCGCAGAACGGAAACCTGTACAAGCTCGAAATCGATTTCTTCGGCGACCTCCAGAGCGACACCTGGGGCGCCATCAAGGCATCCTTCTAGACCGATCCGACATCGGCTGACCGGCGGGGCGCTGCGGAGACGCGGCGCCCCGCTTCGTAAATCAGATCGTTTTTAACATCTGGTCCAAAAGGCCCTCCGGCTACACGGTTCTCCCCGAGTTTGGACCACATGTTAAAAACGATCTGGTTTCCTTGTGAAGAGAGACATGATGAAGTATTGTTATCGTTGCTTACAGTGAACACCAATCCTGACAGGAGTAGAGGCATGCTGAAGACAGTATTCGTGCTGCTTTCCATCTCCGCCGTAGCCTTGTCCTCCGATGCCCTGATCCTGTTCGAGACGGGCACGAGGGAACTCTACGCAGAGGAATGGACAGAGGATT
>JAKPPU010000024.1 GCA_029547185.1 Deltaproteobacteria bacterium
GCGTATTACTCGGTGCCGTTTCAGCTCATCGGCCGCGAGCTGTGGCTCAAGGCCACGGACACCACGGTCAAGCTCTATCACGACCTGACGCTCGTGGCCTGCCATCCGCGGCTTCACCGGCCCGGCCAGCGATCCACGGTCGATGATCACATGCCACCCGAGGCCCTGGCCTACAAGCTCCGGGACCCCCAGTGGTGCCTTCGTCAAGCCGAGGCGATCGGCCCCGCCTGCCGTGAACTCATTGAGAGGCTCTTCAGCAGCCGTGTCCTGGACAATCTCCGCGCCGCCCAGGGAATCGTCGCCCTGGGGAAGCCCTACGGGACGACGCGGCTGGAGAGCGCCTGCCGGCGGGCGCTGCACTTCGACAATCCCCGGTATCGAACCGTCAAGGAGATCCTGAAGCAGGGCCTGGATCAGGCGCCGATGGAGGCGGCCCCACCGCCGCTCTCCAAGGTCTACACCCTTCAGGGCCGGTTCCTGCGGGGTGCCGGCAAGCAGCCGCTGCATTGAGGAGGTGAGCGCCATGAACCCCATGCCCGAGCTCATCCCCCTGCTCAAGCAGCTTCGCCTCTCCGGGATCCTGGACTCCATCGAGGCCCGTAACCGACAGGCCATCGAGGAGAAGTTCTCCTACATGGACTTCCTGGCCACGATCATCCAGGACGAGATCGCCCGCAGAAGCCAGAAGCGGCTGGCCTCGGCCATCCGCCGAGCCAACTTTCGCAACCAGAAGACCCTCGAGGAGTTTGACTTCACCTTCAATGCCTCGATCAACCGCGCCCTCATCCTGGAGCTGGCCTCATGCCGGTTCATGGACGAGAAGGTCAGCGTCATCGTCGTCGGTCCCTGCGGCACCGGCAAGAGTCACATCGCCCAGGCCCTGGGCCACTGCGCGATCCGCGCCGGCCATGACGTCCTGTTCACCACGGCCGCCCGGATGCTTGCCCAGCTGCATGCCGCCCGGGCCGCAAACGGCTACGAGCGGCTCCTTGCCCGATTGACGTCGATCGATCTTTTGATCATCGATGACTTCGGGCTCAAGCCCCTCAAGGGTCCCCAGGACGAGGACTTCCACGATGTCATCGCCGAGCGCTACGAGCGCAAAAGCACGCTCGTGACCTCGAACCTCGACATCCCCGAATGGCCCGATGCGTTTCCGAACCGCATCCTGGGCGCCGCCACCATCGACCGGCTCCGTCACGGCGCCTACAAGGTCGTCCTCGACGGGAAAAGCTATCGTGACGCACGGGCGCAGCCCAAGACGGTCACGCCACCTGTCAAAGAGCACAAAACCCTCTCTCGAAAGGAGGTGAAATCGGCGGAATGAATGAGGGGTCCGAACCCCCTTTTTAACCCTCTGTCACTGGCTTCATTACGGCGAATATCGGTGGCTCGATTAAGGCGATGATTGACATCAAGCGCCCCAAAAGAGCGACCAAAGGAGAGACCACATGGATTATGCGCTGAAAAAAGCTGATCAGGCAGAGAGAGGCGGCAAGCAGGAAGCTTCGTGCTTAAGCACCCACGCCGCATCCCGACACCTCAACCCCGAGGACATCGAACTCGCCAGGAAGAGAGTGGAACTTAGCCTTTACCTGGAGAAGGCTTCAGAACATGAGAAGGAGTTTTCGGTTCTCCGGGAAAGCATCATCGAGTTCGGTGCACGCTTTATCCGGCTTATTGACTCCAAGTGCGCCGTCCTCGACGCGTCCGCAACGACAAATGCCAGGGGGATTTCAAGCGGCAGGCCGGGCTCGATGAAAACAACCCCGTTTCGTGTGCCGACAGCCACTTTGAAGGCTGAGACGGGTACGGCGCAGGTCAATAGGGCTGTCTCATCGGACAAAGCGGAGGGGTACCTGCCCATCATCACGGCAATCTGCAACGAGTTGCGCTCTGATGCGATGCTTACCCTCCTGGGTGAGGACATTCTCCGCGGACAGGAGATCCCGCCGGCCGCGTTCACCCTCATAACTGGAACGGCCCCGGCCCGCTGCACCGACCAGCCTGACGGTAGCTCGGGCAACAGGACCGGTGCGGAGCTGATCCTCGTCGTCCGGCAGATCTATGCCGCCCGAGAAAGAATCCTCTTCCTTCACCGCAGCATCATGAAACTCCAGTTCTCCATGCTCTACCAGCTGATGATGGAAGTTCAGAAGGCCGACGAAAATGGAAGCGACTTGCTCGGATGCATCGCCGGGCCGTCGAGATAGGTCTTACCTTCAATGGGAATAGAAAGGGTCCAATAATCCGACGAATGCAAGGAAGGCAGTTAAAAAACATGTGGGAGAGTTTGCAAAATGAAGGGGCGAGTCAAGCAAGCATTTATAACCCGAATCCAGCGATAAGCACCTCGGAGAGCTTTTCGGACGTTTGAATCGGTCTGAAAAGGCATTCGGTGCGTAAGGGGATTCGATTTTAGAGGATCCGGGCGGGGCGATACGGATTCC
>JAKPPU010000025.1 GCA_029547185.1 Deltaproteobacteria bacterium
TTGAACCGCCGACACGAGGATTTTCAGTCCTCTGCTCTACCTACTGAGCTACCTCGGCAACAGGAGCATGTGTAGTGAATTTGGGTTTTCTTGTCAAGCGTTTTCATCTTCGAAGCTGAAGGTTTCAAGCTTCTCGCCGTCTTCTTTGAGCACGTCGTCCATGGAGACGGTGCCCTGTTTTGCCGAGACGCCGTCTTCAAGAAGATTTTTCTGATTTTCCGAAACCTTGCCGATCGCAAATCCTTCGTCGTCGACCTGGATCTGCGGCGGTTTCGTGTAGATGTTCAGTTTTATCTTTGCGGGAACGAGGTCTTCTCCGCAGCTCTTGCAGCGGTCCATGTAATCGAAGCTGACATAGCCACATTTCGTACATCTCATCAGTGACGTACCTCCTGTTTTGTATTCTCAATGTATCGGTAAAACGAAAGCGGACCATTAGCCGGGTGCATCTTTCCCAAGCTGAAGTGATGCTTGATGTTTTACAGGTCATATACTATGCTTGACGGATGTTGACAAAAGGAGATTGCCGTGGACCCCAGCCCCCGAATACTGCTTTGGAACTATAGCTATGAGGAGATGCTCGCCGTCGACCTGCTTCTGCAGACCGTCAGCGCACCTCTCTTGCAGGCAATAGAACGGGATCAGGGAAATCTTCCCGTTCACGAGATACTGTTCACGGACAAAAGGTCGGACAAGCCTTTCTCCTGCGATGAAAAGGTGATGCTTTTCTTCAATGTTCCTGCCAGGACGATCCATGACGTCATGGACGTGATGAAGAAAGGCAGCCTTCCCCGGCCGATCTACGCCGCCGTGACACGGGAATCCATAGAATGGACATTCTCGGACCTCGTCGATCATCTGGTCAAAGAGCGGGATTTCATCCGGAAGAGAATGGAGGAAGAAAAAAAGAAGAATACGTGCCCCCATGCAAAGTAGTTTGTTCAGGAGGCTCGATGATCTGCCGGATCCCCTCTCCCCGCCTTCGCGGGGCAGGCCCCGCGGGAATGACAGCAGCAAGGTTTAAAAGCAAGCACCACCGGCGCGGCAGAACACTTTGCGTGATCGGCAGGATTTTACAGGAGCCATCAAGGGCACTTTTTTTCTTTACCTGATATACCTAATAGGAGAGGAGGCTTCACCACGTGAGAGCATCATTTCTTCAGAAGACATGGATTCTTGCCCGGACAATCGCTTCCACCCTCGGGATCTCGATGTACGCCCTGTACATGCGCGCCACCAACACGTACGACAGAAAGCGCTCCGACAGGATCCTCCGCTGGTGGGCGAATATCCTGCTCAAGGCCACCGGAGCCACATGGGATGTCTCGAATCCCCACGGCGTGGATATCAAGCCCGGTACACCCTGCATCATCATGTCCAACCACAGGAGCCACTACGACATCCCCCTCATCTTCAGAGCCCTGCCGGGGAGCATCCGCATGCTCACGAAAAAAGAGCTCTTCAAGATACCCGTCTGGGGCAGTGCGATGAAGGCCGTGGAGTTCATCTCCATCGACCGCCATGACCACGGTCAGGCGTTGAAGGACCTCGAGACCGCAAAGGAGAAAATGAAGAGCGGGATCGTCCTCTGGATAGCGCCCGAAGGTACGAGGTCGCGCAACGGCTCGTTGGGCGAGTTCAAGAAAGGCGGGTTCATGGTGGCGATCCAGACCGGGGCAACCATCATACCGGTCGGGATCACGGGATCGGAAAAGATTCACAAGCCCAAGACGAGTGACCTCTGCCTGAACCAGCACGTGAAGGTCAGGATCGGCAAGCCCATCGATGCCTCGGCATACACGGAAGGCTCGAGAGACCGGCTCATGAGCGAGGTGAGGGAAGCAATAGCTTCGCTTGTCGGGGAATGATTGAGAGATGATCACGAAGGCGGAACTGTTGAAGCGCTACCCGTTCGACGTGTAGCCGTCGAGGAAGGCCTCCTGCCAGCCGTCGGGAAGAAGTATTCTCTTCCTGCCCTCCCATTTCTTTAGCGAGTGGAGGAACCGGGAGATATTTCTCCTCTTCAGCAGTGCCGGCAGGTTCGAAAAACGATACGCATTGTCGAGATCGATGATCCAGGGAGATTTGTCCTTGCCGAGCAGGATGTTCTTCACGTGGAGGTCTGTGTGGTAGACGCCTGTCCGATGGACCTCGCAGACGAGCCGGCCCGTCTGCCTGAGAAGGGCGAGGCCATCTCCGGACGGCTTCTCGAGATACGTGAGGAGATCGATGGACCCCGGCACCAAGCGCGAGACGACGTCGATATAGGAGAAGATGCCCTTCTTCATGTACCTGACGGCCATGATCTCGGGAGTGAGGATGTTGTGCGAGATGAGGTATGCACTGACCCTGAGCTCCCGGAGGCTCCTCCCGATGCCGAGGAAGCGCGGCCCGGTGAGACGCCTGAGCATCCCGCCATGCGTGAGCGTGCGCACCACCAGGTCGGGCTCTATGATCCGGATGACGGATCTGCCGGTGATCGACGTCTGCCTGCCGAGGACGGCCTGATCGGAGACGAGCTCCTTGAGGTGCGGATGGGACTGCTTGTAGATGACCGTGTACGGCGGGAGCCTGCGGACGGCATATCCCAGATTTTCGAGATCGGTATTCATCCCTGTCATCCCACGGCCATGGATATCTTTTTGAGGCGCTTGATTTCGTCCCTCAGCTCCATGGCCTCCTCGAACTTCAGGTCGTCGGCCGCTGCGAGCATCTTCTTCTCGAGCACGGCGATCGTCTCCGAGAGCTTGCCCACCTCCACGTCCCCCATGGAGGTCCCCACCATTGCCGAGAGGTCAGCATAATCCCTCTCGTAGATGGAAGCAAGGATATCCCGAATATTCTTCTGAATCGTCTTCGGGGTGATGCCGTGGGCGGTGTTGTAGTCGTTCTGCCTCTCCCTCCTGCGGAGCGTCTCCTTTGAAGAGCGGTCGATGGAGTCGGTTATGGTGTCCGCATACATGATAACGGTGCCGTTCACGTTCCGCGCGGCCCTGCCTGCGGTCTGGATGAGCGAGCGCTCGGAGCGGAGGAACCCTTCCTTGTCCGCATCGAGGATGGCGACGAGCGAGACCTCGGGGATATCGAGCCCTTCGCGCAGGAGGTTGATCCCGACGAGGACGTCGAACTTGCCCTCGCGGAGGCCCTTGACGATCTCGATGCGCTCGAGGGTGTCGATGTCCGAATGCATGTACTTCACCCTCAGGTTGAGGCTCTGGTAATAATCGGTGAGTTCCTCGGCCATGTGCTTCGTGAGCGTCGTGACGAGGACGCGCTCGCCCTTCTCGACCCTTTTCTTGATCTCCCGGAACAGGTCATCCACCTGGGAGGTCGCGGGCCTGATCTCGATCTGCGGGTCGAGGAGCCCGGTGGGCCGGACGAGCTGCTCGATGACCCTGCCTTTCGACTGCTTGATCTCGTATTCTCCGGGCGTGGCCGAGACATAGACGATCGTGTTCACGAGCCTGTTGAACTCGTCGAATCTCAGCGGCCTGTTGTCGAGGGCAGAGGGGAGCCTGAACCCGTAATCGACGAGGGTCGCCTTCCTCGAGTGGTCGCCGCGGTACATGCCGATGAGCTGCGGGACGCCTACGTGGGACTCGTCGAGGAACACGATGGTGTTCTTCGGCAGGTAGTCGATGAGGGTAGGGGGCGGCTCGCCGGGCAGCCTTCCGGTGAGGTGCCGCGAATAGTTCTCGATGCCCCTGCAGACGCCGGTCTCCATGAGCATCTCGATGTCGTAGTTCGTCCTCTCCTCGATCCGCTGCGCCTCGATGAGCCTATTCTCGGAGCGGTAGAATGCGATCCGTTCCGCAAGCTCTTCCTTGATCGCATCGATCGCATTGAGGAGGTGCGAGCGCGGGGTCACGTAGTGGGACGCCGGATAGATGGGCACGTGCCCGATCCTGGCCTGTTTCTTGTTCCTCAGGGTGTCGATCTGCCAGATCGAGTCGATCTCATCGCCGAAGAGCTCCACCCGGATGGCCGTATCCTCTTCGTGGACCGGGAAGATGTCGATCACGTCGCCCCGCACCCTGAAGGTGCCGCGCTTGAAGTCGTAGTCGTTCCTCTCGTACTGGATCTCGACGAGCTTCTTGAGGATGTCGCTGCGCGTCAGGTTCCTGCCCTCTTCGAGGTAGAGGAGCATGCCCGAGTACGCCTCGGGCGACCCCAGGCCGTAGATGCAGGACACGGACGCCACGATGATGCAGTCCTCGCGCTCGAAGAGCATCCGGGTCGCCCGGTGCCGGAGCTTGTCGATGTCCTCGTTGATGGCCGAGTCCTTCTCGATGTAGAGGTCTCGTGAGGGTACGTAGGCCTCGGGCTGATAGTAGTCGTAGTAGCTCACGAAGTACTCGACCGCGTTGTCCGGGAAGAGCTCCCGGAACTCTCCGTAGAGCTGGGCCGCGAGGATCTTGTTGGGTGCGATGACGAGGGCGGGCCTGTTCAGCTTCTCGATGACGCATGCCATGGTGAACGTCTTGCCCGACCCTGTCACCCCGAGGAGGACCTGGTCGCGGATGCCCGCGTTGATCCCCTCGCTCAAGGCATCGATTGCGCCGGGCTGGTCGCCCTGTGGCTTGAAAGGTGATACGAGCTTGAATCCCATAATGCTGTTACACTTTTTCCCAGGTGGTTCCTTCCGGTGTGTCTTTGAGCGCGATCCCTTTCGAGAGGAGCAGGCTCCTTATCTCGTCGGCCTTTGTGAAATCCCTGGCCTTGCGAGCCGCGGCCCTCTGGGCAATGAGGTCCTCGATCTCCTCCTTGGAGATGCCGATCTCGGCGATCCCGGCGCGCTTCATGTGCTCGAGGAACTTTCCCGGCTCTTCTTCGAGGATGCCGAAAACGTCCTGCACGACCCCCAGGGATGAACGCAGGGCCTCTGCGTCTTCCGGCGGTATCGCGGGGTTGTCGTCGAGCACCCGGTTCACCTCGGTGGTGAGGTCATGGAGATGGGCCACGGCCCGGGCCGTATTGAAGTCGTCGCACATGGCCTCGTCGAAACGCTCCTCGAAGGCCTCCGTGAGGCCCTTAATCCGGCCGGGCGCACCCTGCACCACGCTTCTATCCACCCGGTCGATCATTTCATAGAAACGGACGAGGGCCTGCTGGGATGTCTGGATCGCCTCTTTCGAGAAGTTGATGGGAGTGCGGTAGTGCTGGGATATGAGGAGGAGCCTTAAACACTCCGGGTGCACCTCGGCCGCGAGCTCGCGGATGGTGAGGAAGTTGCCGAGCGACTTGCTCATCTTCTCGCCGCTTATGGTCACGAAGCCGTTGTGGACCCAGTACCGGACGAAAGGAACCCCGTAGGCGCCTTCGGACTGGGCGATCTCGTTCTCGTGGTGGGGGAAGATGAGGTCTCTCCCGCCGCCGTGGATATCGAGGGTGGGGCCCAGGATGCTCGTGCTCATGGCAGAGCACTCGATGTGCCATCCCGGCCGCCCTTTCGACCAGGGGCTCTCCCAGGAGGGCTCGCCTTCCTTGCTACGCTTCCACAGGGCGAAGTCGAGGGGGTCGCGCTTCTGCTCCTCGATGTCGACCCGGGCGCCGGCGATCATCTCTTCGAGCCTCCTGCCGCTCAGCTTGCCGTACTCTCTGAACTTCGAGACGCTGTAATAGACGCTGCCGTCCTGGGCCTTGTAGGCCAGGCCTTTTTCCTCGAGCTTTCTCACCAGCTCGATGATCTGCGGGATATAGTCGGTCGCCCTGGGCTCGACATCGGCATGCTTGACCTTGAGGGCCGTCATGTCCGTGTTGAACTCGTCGATGTACCTGTTGGCGATCTCCTTGTACGAGGTTCCGAGCGTGTTTGCCCGGGCGATGATCTTGTCATCGACGTCCGTGAAGTTTCTCACATAGGTGAGCTCGTACCCCTTTCTCCTGATGAAGCGGGAGATCACGTCGAACACGATCATCGAGCGGGCATGACCGATGTGGGAGAAATCATAGACGGTGACCCCGCACACATACATTCCCACCTTTTCGCCGGAAAGGGGGGTAAAGGGCTTTTTCTTCTTGAACGGCGTATTGTATATCGAGATATTCACGACGCGTACTCCTTGTCAGAGGTTTGCACCTCTACGAGAACGACGGCCTGGGCAGCGATCGCCTCTCCCGCACCTGTCTCTCCGAGGCCTTCGTTCGTTCTGAACTTCACCGATACGAGCGAGGTATCGATCTTACACGTTTGAGCAATGTTCGCAACCATTTTGTTCCTGTACGCCGCGAGCCTGGGCCTCTCGCAGATGCAGTTCACATCGATGTTCACGACCCTGTACTTCGGGGAGAGCTTCGAGACGATCTCTTCAAGCATATCGAGAGAGTACATCCCCTCGGTCTGAGGCGAGGTATCGGGGAAGAGCTCTCCGATATCCGTGAAGGCGCATGCACCGAGCAGTGCGTCGCATACGGCGTGGACGAGAGCATCGCCGTCCGAATGCCCGAGGAGGCCTTTTTCGTATTCGATCTTCACCCCGCCCAGCACGAGGTCTCTCCCCTCCACCAGGCGGTGGATGTCATAACCTAGTCCGACCCTGTACGACATCTCAAAATCGCCTCTGCGATCTCCATATCCTGTCTGACGGTGATCTTCATGTTGAAAGGGTCACCTTCAACGATCCGTATCCTTCCCCCGACAGCCTCGATGAGAGCGCTGTCATCGGTGGCATCGCCGATGCCCTGCCTGCGGGCCCATGAATGGGCCGCCACGATCCGCTCCGTACGGAAGCATTGCGGGGTCTGGATTCCATACACATTCGATCTCGGCACGGTCCGCACGACGAGATCCCCGCTCACCTCTTTTAAGGTATTTGTAACTGCAAGTCCAGGAATACATGCATCAAAATATTCCATCCCGCTCAGGACGCGGGAAATGAGCTCCCCGGTCACGAAGGGCCGGACCGCGTCGTGGATGAGGACGTACTCGCTCTCCTTCAGGAGGCTGAGGCCGTTCGAGACCGACTCCTGCCTCGTGGAGCCCCCCTTTGCAAAGGACAGAGGCTTCGTGGTTCCCGAGAGGAGCTCTCGTGCCAGAGGGATGTCTTCTTCGGGAACGACGATGACGATGCTCCTGACGCTGCCGTGGGTCTCGAAGCAGGCTACGGCCCTCTTTAAAAGCGGGGTTTCTCCCAGGCAGACGAACTGTTTCTTCTGACCGAAGCGCGCTCCGCTCCCGCCGCCGACAATGATCGCATCAGCCGCCATTGCTTTTCGGAGCGGCGAATATCATCCGGCCTGCAGGCGTCTGGAGGATCGACGTGACCACGACTTCGGTGCTCCTGTTGAGCAGGCTCTCTCCCTGCTCGACCACCACCATGGTCCCGTCATCGAGGTAGGCGACTCCCTGGCCCTTTTCCTTGCCCTGCTTGGCGACCGTGACCGACAGGCTCTCGCCGGGCAGGACGATGGGCTTGACTGCATTGGCGAGCTGATTGATGTTGAGGACGTTCACACCCTGGATCTGGGCGATCTTGTTGAGGTTGAAGTCATTCGTCAGGACGTCCGCATCGAGTTCCTTGGCCAGGGCGATGAGCTTCGAGTCGACTTCCTTGATCTTCGGGAAGTCCTTGTCCGAGATCTCGATCTGGATTCCGGGGCTTTTCTGCAGCCTGTTGAGAATGTCGAGCCCTCTCCTGCCGCGCGCCCGTTTCAAGGGATCGGAGGAATCGGCTATGTGCTGGAGCTCGTTGAGGATGAACTGGGGCGCCACGAGAATGCCTTCTATGAACCCGGCCTCGCTGATATCCGGTATCCTCCCGTCGATGATGACGCTGGTGTCGAGGAGCTTCTTCTTGACCTGGATGCCCGAGCCGGACCGGCGGAACACGGGAAGCTCGCCCAGTTCCTTGCCCCACTCGAGCCCGATGGAATACCCTATGTAGCCGAACGTTGAATTTATGAGGATGAAGAGGTAAATCCCGCCGGGATTCAGGGACTCGTCCTGCAGAAACACATAGCTCAGCAGGCTGCCGATGATGAGCCCGAGGATGGCCCCGAGGAACCCGCCGATATATGCCATGGGATGGTACTTCAATCCCCTGATCTCGCTGATGAAAATAATCGCCAGGCACGCTTCCGCAACGAAGGGCACGACAAACTGGTATATCCCGCCGCCCATCTGGAGCGTGGCGTACATGAATGCTCCGTAGAAAACTACAAGAGCGATTGCCATCCTAAGAAACCATTTCATATGATACTTCCTGTTCTATCTGTTCTATGATGCTTTTTCGGGTTCTATCTTTCCCATTGCCTCGAGAAGCATCTTTTCCACGTCTTTCTTGGTGATCTTCTTCGAGGTCGATATCTCGTTCACAAGGAGGTTCTTCGCCGTATCGTACATCTTTCTCTCGCCGAAAGAGAGCTCTTTGCCCCGTTTGAGGATGTTCAGATCCCTCAGCACCTCGGCGATCTCGAAGGCAGAGCCGCTCTTGATCTTTTCCATGTATTCCCTGTAGCGCCTGTTCCAGGTCTGGTTATCGACGGATACGGACCTCTCCTTGAGGATATTCAATACCTTCTGAATTCCCTTGTTGTCGATGAGCTCACGTATGCCAACATTCTGTACATTCGTCACCGGTACCATGACCGTCATCTGGGTATCGAGAACTTTCAAGATAAAGAATGAAATCTTGTTTCCTGAGATCTCTCGAGTCTCTACGGATTCGACCTCGGACACCCCATGTGCCGGGTACACGACTATATCTCCAACCTTAAACATGTATTCGTCCCCTTATATTTAAGATATGACAATAACAATTCGATGTAATTTAGTCAAGGCTGCGCGCAGGATTTATCTAAAAAATGTTCAGTGATTATGCAAGGGAGTAGCCGTCTGGAGAGAGAAGCGTTGGGGGTAAGCTCCATGCCCGACACGCCTTCTCTTTCATTGTTTCCCGGTGAGGGGAACTTGACTTCACCGATGCTTCTGTGAGAAGCAGATCCCATGACATATCCGCATATCGATCCTGTTTTCTTTCAGATAGGTCCGCTGCAGTTCCGCTGGTACGGCCTCATGTACATCATCGGCTTCGTGTGTGCGTATTTTATCCTGGTGCACCTCTCGAAGCGCAAAGGGTATGACATGACCAGAGCAGAGATCGAGGACCTCGTAACCTACAGCGTCATCGGTCTCGTTGTCGGGGCCCGCCTCGGGTACTGCCTGTTCTATAATTTCAGCTACTACATTCATCATCCGCTGAAGTGCCTCGCCGTGTGGGAAGGCGGCATGTCCTTCCACGGAGGCCTCATAGGGCTGGTTCTCGCCGGCTATGTATTCTCCCGGGTAAAACGGAAGTCTCTTCTCATGCTTGCAGACATGGGAGCACTGGCGGCAACGCCCGGCCTCTTCTTCGGCCGGATCGGGAACTTTATCAATGCCGAGCTGTACGGAAGGGTCACGGACGCTCCGTGGGGAATGGTGTTCCCGGGGGCGGGAGACCTTCCCCGGCATCCGTCTCAGCTTTACGAGGCCTTCTCCGAGGGGGTTCTCCTCTTCCTCATCCTCTTCTTCCTGATCAGGAAGGTCAACATCCGGGGGGCGATCATCTCTTCGTTCCTCATTCTCTATGGATTCATGCGGTTTTTTATCGAATTCTTCCGCGAGCCTGATTCTCAATTGGGATTCGTCGTCGGCACACTCACCATGGGGCAGATTCTCTGTATCCTCATGATCGGCACGGGGATCGTCCTGCTGGCCGGCCGATTAAAGTCAGGGTTTGTTTCACGCGATAACAGTCTATAAATGAGTGTTATCGAAAACAGCCTGGCAGCGGGACTCAAGGCATTTACGACCTATAACCGCAACAAAAAGCGAGTCATGCAGATGAATGACCCGATCGGGGCCCGTGTCATCCTCAATCTGGTCCCCTTGAGCATCCACATCAATCATCCCGAGCTTCCCGGATATCTTCCGGATGAGGACTGCCCTCAGGGGATCAAATCCATGGAGTTGTCGCTTAATTCCTTCAAGAGCCTCACTTCCTTCTTTCCCGTTCGCATCAAGCCGGGCGATCTCCAGAACCTCGAGCCCGAGCAGCGCTATATCGAAGGCCTCTTTACGATCGGTTCGGTGGGCAGCGTCGGCCAGACGAGGGAGTCGGATTACGATATCTGGGTTGTAGTAGACTCCAAGTCGGTAGGCAGAACGAGGATGAGACTGCTGGAGAGGAAACTGAAAAACCTTCAGAGATGGATCACGAGCCAGTACATCATCGAGATCCATTTTTTCCTCATGGATGTCATTGATATCCAGCAGAATAACTTCGGGATGGTATCGCAGGAAGGTTCGGGCTCCGCATTGAAAAATATCCTCAAAGAGGAATTCTACCGCACCATGACGCTGATAGAGGGGAGGGTCCCTTTGTGGTGGGTGGTCCCGCCCCGGGGAGACGATGAGGATGCATATCCGGTCGTACAGAGAATGCTGGGCACAGATTCCAAAGACTACATCGACATGGGCAATATCACCTCCATACCGGAAGACGAGCTCCTCGGAGCAGCCCTGTGGCAGATGCACAAGGCCCTCGACGACCCTCTCAAGTCGGTCCTCAAGATGGCCCTCGTCGCCACCTATCTCGATAGCTCGTCAGGGACGAAGCTTTTGTGTGAAGAGATAAAGAAGCATCTGCTGTACGCAGGTGAAGGCGAGATCATCGACCCTTATGTCGAGGTGTTCCAGCGCGTGGAAGATTATTACCGCTCCAAAGGAGACGAGAAGACCATCGACCTCCTGAGAAAATGTTTCTATCTCAAGGTTTCTCCGAACATCAATCTCTACGATCTCTTGAAGATCGATTATTACGGCAAGACATCCATCATGGTCCAGGTCCTCAAGAAATGGAACTGGTCGATCGGCTTTTTCCGGGAGCTCAACAGCTTCCAGGACTGGAACGTCGATAAGTACAGGGAGTTCGGCGACGAGCTGCACGACTATCTCAAACGCACCACGGTCCTTCTCATACGGAGGGCGAAATCCTTCATCGCCAATTCCCAGCCCGACCAGGACGTCGAGATGGAGATACTGCGGCGAAGGATAGAGGCATTCTACGTCTCCAAGGAAAACAAGATCGACCCCGAGAAACGGGTGAAAAAGAAGGAGCCGGCATACGAGGAGATCTTTTTCTCGTACGAGAAAAAGAAGTGGCTCATTCATGCGGCGTATCCCGAACGGGGAAAAGAGAAGCCCATCATGACCTCCGACAGGGTGGTGAAGATCCTCGCCTGGCTTGCCTACAACAAGCGGATCGATGCTTCGACGGCCTTTCACATGATTCCCAACTCGTCTCGGGCGGCCCTCTCCGATATCCAGATGCTTCTGAGGGAACTGAACCTCCTGATCCCTGACGTGAACTCCATAGGGCTGGACAGGAGCTCGCTCATGGAGAAGAAATACGTGAAGGAGATAGTGATCATCGGAAATATGGAAGTTCCCGATCTGTATGATTCCATTCAGGAGGTCGACATCCTCTATACCAATTCCTGGGACGAGCTGTTTTGTATACATGTGCCCCCGGCCTCACTGAGATCGTGGATGAAGAAGAACCGGACCCCGAAGACCAAGATCAGCATCTGGCTCCCTCGCGACGGAAAATCGAAGTATCTCGTGAACATGCTCTATTCTCTCTCCTACTGAAGTCTTCCCCGCCGACGCCTCGGCATAAAAATCATTGACTCGCTCTCTGAATGCCGATATCACGGTCTGTAGCCAACAGGATAAGCGTTTCCGGAAACAAATTCAGGGCGTAAGAAGCGATTTCATGGATACGGTGACAATCGGTTTGTGCCAGATCGGACAGGGATACGATATCGAGGAGAATATCTCGAAGGCCCTCGGCATGATCGAGGACGCCGCCGGCAGAGGGGCGCAAGTCGTCGTCCTGCCGGAGATGTTCATCACCCCTTACGAACCTGCGTCGATCCGCAAAGCCGCGCCTTTTGCGCGGTCTGTCGTCTCCGGGATAAAGGAGATGGCGGTCCGGCACGGCCTGATGATCGTTGCCGGCTCCATGCCCTGGGAAGGGAGCGGCGGACGATTCTTCAATACGTCCTTTGTCTTCGACCGCAGCGGCAGCGAGATCTACCGCCACGACAAGATACATCTCTTTGACTGCAGCCTGCCCGGCGGACCGACGGTCAGGGAATCCGATATCGTTCTTCCCGGAGACTCCCTTGGAACGTTTCAGACGGACTGGGGGACCGCATCGGTCATCATCTGCTATGACATCAGGTTCACGCCGATTGTACAGATCCTTGCGGACAGGGACGTCAGGCTGCTCTTCGTTCCTGCGGCTTTTTCGCTCTCCACCGGCACCGCGCACTGGGAGCTTCTCGTGAGAAGCCGTGCCATCGAGATGCAGGGGTTTGTCATCGGGGTTCAGCCCGCATGCAATCCTTCTTTGAGGTATGTTCCCTATGGACACTCGATGATCGCATCCCCATGGGGAGAGGTTCTTCTCGATGCAGGAAAGGATGAGACTGTCGCGGTTGCCCGCATAGATCTCGAATCGGTCGTGAGCATCAGGGAGAAGTTTCCGCTCCTCTCTCACCGGAGAAGGGACCTCTATGCGACCTCCTGGCGGAGGGATGCATGATCGAGATACGTTCGCTGACAAAGACCTTCAAGGGCCAGACCGTTCTCGACAGCCTGGACCTGGATATTCCCGAGGGCAAAACCACGGTGATCATCGGCCCGAGCGGCACGGGGAAAAGCGTTCTCCTGAAGAACATCCTCGGCCTGATCAAGCCGGATTCGGGAAGCATCGTCATCAACGGGAAAGACATAACCGGGATGAGCGAGATAGCGCTCAACGAGATACGGAAAGACTTCGGGGTCTGCTTCCAGGACGCCGCCCTGTTCGACTCGATGAATGTTGGAGAGAACGTGGGATTTCCCTTCGTCATCCATACGGACTACTCGAAGGAGAAGATCAGCCATGAAGTCGAGAGGCTCCTGAAGGAAGTAGGCCTCTCGGGAATCGAGGCCAAGATGCCCTCTCAGCTTTCCGGAGGCATGAGGAAGAGGGTCGGTCTGGCCAGGGCCCTGGCCATGAGGCCCAGGATACTCCTGTTCGACGAGCCCACCAGCGGTCTGGACCCGGTGATATCCTGCGCGATAAATATGCTCATCAAGTCCGTCCAGGAGAGAACTCACGCAACCAGCGTGGTGATAAGCCATGATATCGAAGGCGCATTCTACCTGGCGGATCAGATGGCAATGATCTATCGGGGCCGGATCGTCTACCAGGGGACTGCCGAGCAGTTCAGGAACACCGATAATCCCCTCGTGAGACAGTTCATTCACGGGGATGTCGAAGGACCGATAAATCCCATCGAGTGAGCCTTGTCTAGGGCAAGGTGAATTCGGTTTCGGGGTGCTTGACGGTAAGAACAGGGCAGGGGGCCTTCTTGACGACCTTTTCTGCGGTATGGCCGAACAGAACCTGCTTGATGCCTGTCCTGCCCCGGGAGCCGATCACGATGAGATCGGCCTTCTCTCTCTTCGCGAACTGGATGATCTCAAAAAAAGGCACCCCGTGAAGGATGTACGTATCGCAGTGCATCTCGGCAGGCACCAGGGTGTTCACCATCTCTTCGAGCCTTTTGGCGGCATTCTCCTCGAACTCGAGGTAGAGCTGGGGAAGGATGCTCGGGCTTAAATTATATTCAGAGAACTCGGTGAAATCCTGCAGGACGTGGAGGAGGAAAAGACGGGCGCCGAAGACCGCATTCAGGTCTACGGCATACTTCAGCGCATATCGCGACGATTCGCTGAAATCGGTGGGTATGAGGATCCTCTCGATCATATCGTATAAGGTAATGTTATCCTTGGCCATGTCAATACCTGTTGCCTTGAGCCGAGGGTTTTATGTAAGATAAGGCCTTGATTATGAGATATGTTCCGGCCGTCATGCTGTTTTTTGCAGCCCTCCTTACCGGATGTGCATCCCTGAGGGTGCCCAGCGGCGGGGCTTACCCTTTCCGCGCATCGTTCGAGGGCTCTGCCTTCATTCAGGGTCAAACCATCCCCCTGGATGGCGCCTTGAGCATTCCTGCAGAAGGCCGCGGCTTTGCCCAGATCTACGGGCCTGGGGGGATTGCCGCCTTTACGCTGGATATAACCGAAGACAGGGCCAGACTGTACAATCTGTGGGGAAAGCAGATCGACGAGTATTCCTTTCCCGGCGATCAGTTCATCGGCCTCATTGCCGGAATTCCGCCCCGCTCGCGCTACATCTGGAAACGCTCGGCAGATGGCGGTTCATCGGTTACCTATTCCTGGGGAAATCTCCTCATCGATGAGGATGCCCTTCCACGGGAGCTGCACGTCAGGAGCACCCCTCCGCTCGACGTTTCTTTTGCCGGAAAAGGCAGGACAATAACGTTGATGATGACCCGGGGTTCTGATAAGGTTGGGATCACTTTGACGGTTATCGAGGGCGGAAGGTGGAATAAACCGGCCGGTTCAGGCGCCGAGGGAGGTTTGTAGAAGCTCATGATAGTGATGAAATGTCCTAAATGCGGGAGAAAGGTGGTCTGGGATGACTTCCAGCCCATGGACATCAAATGCCCGGGCTGCAGGGCTGATCTCAATGTTCGAACCTCCCTGAGAGAGAGCATCGAACGCAGAAGGCTTCAGTCAGGTGAAAAGATCCATTACTGTCCCCGATGCAAGGGCATCGTTCCCCGCCGGTGGTTCACCCGGTGCCCGAAGTGCAGATACTGGCTGTTCGGCCCCGTGACCTTCCATGGGAATTGGCCTTTCGTCATCGGGATATCAGTCATATACCTCATCTTTGCCCTCTACTACGCAATGTTCGTCCGCTGAAGAGAGACGGCTTTCAAGGCAGAGCACAGGGAAGGGGTCCCTCTGATGAAATGAGCGATACGTTCATCAGCCAGGAAAAGGTGAAGCTGCTCGAAGAACGCATGAAATCCCTCGGGATCGATGAGGCAGACATCGAGGAAAGATTCATCCGCGCCCAGGGAAGGGGCGGGCAGAAGATCAACAAAACGTCCGCATGCGTCCACCTGAAGCATATCCCCACCGGCATCGAGGTGAAGTGCCAGGAGTCGAGATCGCAGGCATCGAACCGTTTCTTTGCCCGCCGGGTACTGACCGACAGGATAGAAGCCCATCAGCTTGGAGAGGAATCCGCCCTTGCACGGAAGATCAGGAAGATCAAGAGACAGAAGACAAAAAGGGCCAAGAGGGCACGGGCAAAGGTGCAGACAGACACCCGAAGAGCACCCTGACGGGGCACATGAGCACATCTCTCCGGTTTATCCTCTTTCAGCTCTTCATCATCATCCCTTTTCTTGCCGGGACAAGGTTCAGGAGCAGGGTGCCTGAGGACAGCGGCATCTCGAGGCGGCTCATCCGGCTGAACCTTATTTTCATCGAACCGTGCATAGCCCTCTGGAGCATATGGGGTCTCGACCTGAGCAGGGACCTGGCGTTTCTGCCTCTTTCAGGCCTGTTTCTCGCGCTTGCCGGGATGGCCGCAGGATGGTCGGTGCTCACAGCGATGCCCCTGGAGAGAAGATCGAGGGCGAGCTTTCTCATCAGCTCGTCCATCGCCAATCACGGGTTCACCATGGGGGCGTTCATCTGCTACCTCTTCCTCGGAGAGAGGGGGCTGGGCCTTGCATTCATCTTTCTGTCCTACTTCCTCATCTTCGTCTTCACCGTGATTTTTCCTTATGCCGACTCGGTATCGTCAAGGCACTCGGGCCGTCGCAGCACGGTGTGGCAGTACCTCTTCGACCTTCAGAACATGCCCCTCTTCGCAATCCTCCTCGCCCTCGTGCTGAAGTCCATTCACATACCGAGGCCCTCGATCCTCTTTCCGATGGATGCCCTGATGGCCGTCTCCATATCGATATACTACTTCAGCATGGGAATGAGCTTCACGACATCGGAGATCTTCTCCTCCTTAAAGCCGAATGTCGCGCTCTTCGCAATAAAGTTCGTTGCCGTACCGGCAGCCATGGTGTGCATTCTGGCTTTCGTCAGCCTCGATCCGAAGGTGGAAGGGGTCATCCGGATCCAGTCCTTCATGCCGGCGGCAATCTATTCGGTCATTGCCTCGGTCCTGTTCGATCTCGATACCAAGCTCTCTTCGGACCTTTTCGTGATCAATACCGTTGCCTTTCTCATCTTCGTTCTTCCTTTGCTTTTTCTCTTCAAAGGTTATATCCTAGGGATATAGGGAGGTGCCTGGAAAGCCATGGGACAGTGCAGGATAAAGGCAGTTCTGTTTGACTTCGGCGGGGTGATCGCCGAGGAGGGTTTCAGAAACGGACTGTACCGGATAGCCCGCGCAAACGGCCTCGACGAGGCGGCGTTCGCCGAGAAAACACGGAAGATCATCCACGACACCGGCTATCTCACCGGCAAGATAAGCGAAGAGTCGTTCTGGCAGGCCCTCCGCAGTGAGACCGGAATCGAAGGCAGCGACTCGTACTTGAGGGATATCATCCTCGAGGGGTTTGTCCTGCGGGACTGGATGATAAAGGCCATCAAGTGGCTCAAGGAGAGAGGGGTCAGGCTCGCCATCCTGAGCGACCAGACGAACTGGCTCGATGAGATCGAGAGACGCACACCGTTCTTCCATCTTTTCGAAATGGTATTCAACAGCCACCGCATCGGCAAATCCAAGTTTGACAAATCGGTATTTTCGGATGTTCTCAGGATCATGGAGCTCAAGCCGGAAGACACTCTGTTCGTGGACGACACCGAGGGGCACGTGGAGCGGGCCAGGGAAGTCGGCCTCAATGCAATCCGGTTCGTGGGGAAGGACGACTTCCTGGCGAGGCTGCGAGATTTCTGCCCCGAGCTGCCCGAAGAGATTTGATATCAGACGGGAGAAACAGGGCTCTTCCTTTACTCCATTTTTCAGCTCAGGATGCTTCTGAACTTCTCGGCCATCTTCCCGAGATCGAGCCTCTGCTGCAGGGCCAGCTTTGAGCACTCGTGCCGGTATCTCACGAATGCCCTGCGGGACGAGGGCGAAAGGGAGAGGTACATGTCCTGGTTGTCTCCCCGGTAGAGGATGCTGGAGTTTTCGAGCTCGAAAAAGCACTGCACGACATGCCCCTTCGCCTGAGAGAAATTCATGGTTTCATGCTGCCAATCCTGAGCGTGGCCGCTCAATCCGTACTTGGTCCTCATGTCCTTGTCGTAGATCGGGCTCAACGGGCTCAGGACGAAGGGGAAAATGGACCACGTGAGGACGCCATCGTACTCGGGATACTCGATCTTCCGGATAAAGGCACGGGTCCGCATGGCGGTCTCATCCGTCTCTCCCGGAAAGCCAAAGAGGAAGTAGCACGTGCAGTTGATGCCGTGCTTCATGAGCTTTTCCACTACGCGGGAATACATGTCCGGATCAGCCCGCTTGTTCATGTTCTTGAGCACGTCCCTGTCTCCCGACTCGAGGCCGAGCTGGACCTCGACACATCCTGCCTGCTTCAGAAGAGAGAGGTCCGTCTGCTCGAGGGTGTTAGCCCGGATGAAGCTCATCCACCTCACGCTGATCTTTTCGTCGATTATGCGCTGACATACCGCGTTGAGGTCTTTCTTTCCCAGCCTGAAATTGTCGTCGGAAAACCACACGTATCTGGCCCCACGCTGCTCGACCGCCTTCAGGTCATGGATGAGCCTGTCAAGCGGGGTGACCTTCATTGCCCGTTCATCCTTGGTGAAATTGCAGAAGGAACAGTGGTAGGGACAGCCGATGCTCGCCTGCATGGGAACGACGCCGTTCCGGAAGAACGAATCCGGGAGGCTGCTCCAGTCAACGTCCATTGACGCTGCATTGCTGACGTCGTCCTCACGTGCACCGAAGGTATAGGCGGAACCGTCGAGCCTGGCGGAATTCGGCGGAAGACCCACGGACTTGCCGTTTTTGAGATCTCCCATCACCTCGGCAAGGAGCTTTTCACCCCGCAGGGAAACGATGTAGAGGTCCACGGCAGGCTCCCGGCCGACCTCGATGAAAAGAGGGTACTCTTTCCCGGGCCCCACGAGATACCCCGGCTGGGACATCTCTTTCTGCAGCATGACGTAGGACATGTAGATGAAGGCACCGCCGGCGATGATGAAGGCTTTCGGAGCGAGGGTGCGGATGTCTGCGGCAATCTTGTACAGGTTATCCTTGTTCATGATGAAGGTCGTCGAGATGATGATCGCCTTCGGTCCTCTTTTCAGGAGCTCCTTGAAACGGTCTTTGTCCTCATTGTAGCCGTTGATCAGCTCGACCCGGAATCCCTGCCGCGCCAGATAGCTGTAGAGGTATATCCCGTTGAGCTTGAGGCTCGACGACCAGCTCAGGTATTCCTCATTCTCGGGGAAAGGCTCGTGATGGATGTAGCTCATCAGATTCTGAATGGTGGCCATCTTTCCATTGACGTGAAGCCTGAGTGCGCTCGTCCCCGATACGCTGTTTGCCCCATCATCCGCGATAATGACAGCGTCTAGATCCATTCGTGCTCCTCCTTCCAAATACACTGAAGTCATGCCTCGATAAGGGCGAGGACCTTTCCGTAAATAGAAACTGTCCCATGTATACCGGAATTTAAACGTAAAAAGCCTGCATGTCAATTCAATCCACCCTGCGGAACGGACAGCTCCTGCAGAAGGCGTTCAAGCGCTCCTGCCTCCCTTGGAGATTTTCCGGTCCAGCATCACATGCCGTACTTCTTCAGCTTCTTATGGAGAGTGGCGCGGGTAATCCCGAGTCTCCTGGATGCCTCGCTCTTGTTTCCTCCCGAGGTTTCCAGGGTTTTGAGGATGGTCGACTTCTCGACCTCCTCGAGAGGGAGGTTCGGCACCGGCTGGTCTCCGGGAGCGGCGTGATGCGTCCCGTCGGGCAGGAGGGAAAAGTCGCTTTCGCTTAAATATTCCGAGCCCGAGAGAACGACCGCACTCTCTATCGTGTTCATCATCTCCCTGACGTTTCCCGGCCAGTGATACTTGATGAGGCGGTCCATGGCCTGCGGGGTGAAGCCCTTGAAGCTCTTGCCGTTCTTCTCGGAGAACATCTTGAGGAAATGCTCTGCCAGAAGGGGGATGTCCTCCTTGCGATGCCTCAGGGGAGGCACCCGCAGGGTAATGACATTGAGCCGGTAGTAGAGGTCCTCCCTGAAGTTCCCTTTCTGCACCTCGGAGAGCAGGTTCTTGTTCGTTGCCGCGATGATCCTCACATCAATGGCAATGACTTCCTCGCCTCCCACGCGCGTCAGCTCCTTTTCCTGGATGACTCGAAGGAGCTTGGCCTGCATCGCCATGGACATCTCGCTGATCTCGTCGAGGAAGAGGGTCCCGCCGTGGGCCTGGATGAACTTCCCTTCACGTCTCCTGATGGCGCCGGTGAACGCTCCCTTCTCATGGCCGAACAGCTCGGACTCGAGGAGCCCTTCTGAGATGGCGGCGCAGTTGAGCTTGATGAAGGGATTGTCCTTTCGGCGGCTGTTGAAATGGATCGTCCCGGCAATGATCTCCTTTCCGGTGCCGCTTTCGCCCATAACGAGGACTGTGGCATCCGAAGAGGCCGCCTTCGAGGTGGTCTCGAGGAGATTGATCATCACCGGGCTTTTGCCGATGATGTTCCGGGTATCGAAGTGCGATCCGATGATTTCCTTGAGGAGGAGATTTTCCTTTCTGAGCCTGCTGTGGTCCATGGCCTTTTCCATCTTCATGCGCAGCTCTTCGAAGTCGAGGGGTTTGGTGAGATACTCGTAGGCGCCTTTCTTCATTGCCTGGATGGCAGACTCGACCGATGAGTAGGCCGTGATGATGATGACCGGAATGGAGGGATTGATCCCCTTGATCACGCTCAACGCCTCAAGGCCCGATACCTTGACCATGCGGATGTCCATGAGAATGAGGTCGAAGGGCCTTCCTTGTACCCATTCAATGGCATTCGAGCCGTCATCGGCCTCGAAAACCCGGTAGCCCCATCCTGTTAAGAGGGTCTTGAGCATGGTGCGGTGACTTGTATCGTCGTCCACTACGAGAACATCCCAGCTTGTTTTTGTCGTCATTATTCCTCTCCTCTGACCGGAAGGATAATGGAAACCGTTGTTCCTTGCTCCTCGGTGCTCGTTATTTTTATCTGTCCGGAATGGGCCTCGAGGATCTTGTGCACGATGGCGAGGCCGAGTCCGGTGCCTGACTGCTTGGTCGTGAAGTAAGGATCGAAAACCCTGCTCAAGTCCTGCAGGGGAATGCCGTGGCCGGTATCGGAAACAGAGATGATGACATTCGAATTGACGGGATCGTTTTCGGTCCGCACCTTGAGGGTGCCGCCGTCATCCATGGCCTCCATGGCATTCAGGTACACGTTGAGCAGCACCTGCCCGATCTTGTCCTGATCGATATGCACGTAGAGGGGTTCAGCCGGGACATCGTCGCTGACGATCCGTATGCCCTTCGTGACGGCCTGGCTCCGTATCATCTCCAGGGAGTGGCGGATGGTTTCGGCAAGATTGACCTGCTTCTTCACGACGTCCATGGGCCGTGCAAACTCGAGGAGCTGGCCCACGACCCTGTTGAGGCGCTCGACCTCCTTGATCATGATGTCCGCAGTCTTCTGATCTTCGGGGACGTCCCGATAGCGGTCCTTGAAATAGGTCGCAAATCCCTTGATGGAGCTCAAGGGATTGCGTATCTCGTGGGCTACGCCGGCAGCCAGGCTTCCCAGCGAGGCGAGGCGCTCCTTTCTCAAGACCTCTTTCTTGAGGTGCTGGATTTCCGTGATGTCCCTCAGGAGCAAGATGTACCCCAGGAAGCTTTCCTTCTCGTCACGGAGTATGCTCGTGCTCGTCTCGAAGAGCATGTTCTTCCCGTGGACCGGGATGTCGACTTCCTTGATGAAAACGGTCGGAGACTTGTGCGCCTGTCCGAAAAGCTCGTTGACCTGGGGCGGGAGCACATCGATCGTGTCCTTGTCCCGGGCCTCCTCGAAGGAAAGCTTCAGCATCTGCTCCGAGATGTTGTTCATGGTTATGATCCGGTGATTCTCCCCGACGAACAGAAGCCCCACGGGCATGTTCTCGACGATGTTGTCGGAGAAGGCCTTGATTCTCGACAGGCTCGTCCTGGCCAGACGGTAGTTGTAGGCGATGATGATGGAGACGATGCCCGAAAAGCCGATCATGAGGAGAATGAGGGCTATGAGGATGCTCTGGAGCGTGTTCTCCCTCGTCGTCTTGACGATGGGGTCCATGTCGAGCCCCACGAAGATGATGAGGTTCGGCTGCTTGTATTCTTCAGGGAAGACGTGGGAGAGGAACCATTCTTCCGGCGTTATGCGCTTGCCCTGAAGAAACTGCCTCGCCCGCGAGGGTATGAATTTCCTGTACACCTCGAAGATCGGCTTCCCGTCGGCACGTTTGAGCCGGCGCGACTGGATCTTTTCGCCGATTGACGCGCGGTCGAGCTCTGTCCCGTGGGCCTTGCCGATGTGCATCGGCTGATTGTGGGCGATGATCTTCCCGTTTTCGTCGGTAATGAGAATGTAGAGTATGTCCGGCTGCTCGGCGGTTTCCATGATGAGCCTCTGAACCTGGACCCAGCTCCAGTGGAAGCCTATCATCCCGGTTCTCGTGCCGGCCTCGAAGGAACGGATCAGGGCGTCACCCTTTTCGCGCAGAAGCATGATCATGTTGTCCTGCTGGGTCCGGACGGTCTTCACGGTCATGAAGGCGAAGATGGGCACAAAAACGACGAAAGCGCCTATGATCACCCAGGGCGACAATCGAATCCAGTTCTGATCGGCTTCTTTTTCTCTCATGCCATGAATATTCTTGGTTGAAAAATTTACAAGACCCATGCCACACCCAATATGCCCATATATTCAGCAAGAAGCCGTTGATGAACCATGCGAGGCTGTATATTTCCTATACATGTGTATAGGGTCGATGTATAGTTCTTATACAGCTTCCGGACAAAATAATCCTGCCCTCGAGTGGGCAGGAGGGCCTATCGCGCCCAATGTAAATTGATTTCAGCACCTTATAAAAAGCCATGCCTATCTGGCACACCAATTGAATAATGGAAAAGTGCAAAACAAACCTAACATAACCTCCTCTTCGGGATGGTAGCTCCCTTGCCCAGGCACCATCCCCATTTTTTTGTCCGGACGGGCAGGATATTGCCTCACGCCATGCTCCTTGAGAGATGCAGAGGTCCCTCAAAGCATAATTGACTAATGCGAGTCTCCTATAGTAGGAAGGTGTGCGTAAGGGGGTTTCCATGTCGTTGACGTACAAAGAAGCCGGTGTAGACATCGATAAGCAGAATCTCTTCATCAAGGGAATAAAGTCCATCATCAAGTCCACATACGGACCTGAAGTCCTCGGAGGGATCGGGGGTTTTGCAGGTCTGTTCAAGCTCGGTGTGGGCAATTTCAAGGACCCCGTTCTCGTGTCTTCGACCGACGGCGTCGGGACGAAGATCAAGATCGCGCTCATGGCCGACAGGCATGAGTTCATCGGGATAGACCTGGTCGCCATGGTCGTGAACGATATCATCGTCGACGGTGCGACCCCGCTTTTCTTCCTGGATTATCTGGCGACGGGAAAGCTCGATGTCGAGAGATCGAAGACGATCATAACCGGCATGGCGAACGGATGCAAAGAGGCGGGCTGCGCCCTCATCGGCGGGGAGACTGCCGAGATGCCGGGGATATACAATGACGGCGAGTACGATCTCGCCGGTTTCGGGGTGGGCATTGTCGACAGCGACAAGATAATCGACGGCTCGAGGGTATCAGCAAAGGATGTGCTCATAGGGGTCCACTCTTCCGGGGTTCACAGCAACGGGTTCTCCCTGGTGAGGAAGGTCCTCTTCGACAGGGCAGGGATGCGCATCGACAGCTATGTCGAAGACCTCGGCACAACCCTTGCCGAGGAGCTCATCACCCCCACCCGCATCTACGTCAAGAGCGTCCTCAATCTCCTGAGGGCCTTCGAGATCAAGGGGATCGTGCATATCACCGGCGGCGGATTCATCGATAATATCCCCCGGGTCCTGTCGGCGCGGACGGGTGCCGTGATCAGGAAGAATTCCTGGGAAGTTCCGCCCATATTCAAATATATCCAGAGACTGGGCAATATAGAAGAGCTGGAGATGTACAGGACGTTCAACATGGGCATCGGAATGGTGCTCGTGGTTTCGGAAAAGGATGCGGATGACGTGCTGCTCAGGCTCAAGGGGCTCAAGGAATCCGCTGACGTGATCGGATACGTAAGGACCCTGAAGAAGGAAGAGGACCCGGTCGTCTTCGAGGAATAGGAGGCTTTTTGTGTTACGGATCGGTGTTCTGGTATCCGGAAGCGGGTCCAATCTGCAGTCGATCATGGATGCCTGCGAGCGCGGCGACATAGACGGGACCGTCGCCGTCGTCATCAGCAACACGGCAGATGCCTATGCGCTCAAGCGGGCCGAGAAGAAATCCATTCCCACGGTCGTCGTCCCCCACGACGCATACCCTGACCGCGAGAGCTTCGACAGGGAGCTCATCCGGGTCCTGAAAGAGTACGAGGTCGATCTCGTCGCCCTGGCTGGGTTCATGCGGGTGCTTACCTCCGGCTTCCTCAAGGAATTTCCCGGCCGGGTGATAAACATCCATCCCGCGCTCCTCCCGTCCTTTCCCGGGCTCGGCGTCAGGCAGAAGGCTATTGACCACGGCGTCCGGTTCTCCGGCTGCACGGTCCACTTCGTGGATGACGGGGTGGATACCGGACCGATCATCATCCAGGCAGTGGTCCCGGTATACCCGGACGACTCGGAAGAAGAACTGAAAGAGAGGATCCTCGCCCTCGAGCACAAGATCTACCCGAAGGCCATCCAGCTCATCGCCCAGGGGAGGCTCGAGATCATCGGCAGGAGGGTCTTTATCCGCGATCTCAAGAAGGATGAGTCACCCTGCCTCGTCAATCCTCCCCTCGACGTTTAGAGAAGCGGCAGCCTTCAAACGAAAAATACCCCTGGCCTTTCTTGCGGAAACAAGGTAATGGGTTTCGATGCAGGACAGCAGTCTGCATTTGAATGAAGTACATTTATTTTGATCAGGAGGTTTTCAAGGACTCATGTGCTTGAGACAGGGCACAGGTTTATCTGAAAAGGCCGGAACCTCATCAGACAGCGGTGTCTCTCTCCTAGAACTCCTGGCAGTGCTGGCCATCATATCGATCATGGCAGCCATCGCGCTGCCCGACCTGAGCAGGTTCGCTTCCAAGAAGATACTTTCCCATCAGGCCGAAAAGATGGCCGATATCATTCACCGGGCCAGGGATCTGGCAATGGAGCAGGGACACTCATGGAGGGTGTCCTTCAGTCCCGGTCAGGGGACCTGGATGTGCTACTGCGATGAGGATGGCGATTCGGAGATCGACCCGGGAGAGAGAAAGCTCGGACCATACATGCTGGAAAAGGGGATACGGTTCGGGTGCCTCGCCGGCAGCGGGCCCAACAATTCTTCCGTTCCCGCCGACGGCGTGAGCTTTGTGGACGATCGTATCAGCTTCTCGCCCATGGGCTCCTGCAACGCCGGAAGCATTTATCTGTGCGACAGGGAGCGTTCCATAGCGATCAGGGTGTTGCCTGCCTCGGGCGTCGTCAGGATGTGGCAGTACCGGAATGCATGGGAGGAGCTGAAATGAGGAAGGGGTTGAGCCTTATCGAGGTTCTCGTTGCCCTCGCGGTGACCATGGCGATCTTCATGGTGGCCATGAGGGTGTCCATCCTTTCGACCCGCACCAGCCGTTATTCCGAATCTCTCACCTATGCGTCCGCTCTCGGCCATGCGAAGCTCATGTCCCTGAAGAGCCTCCCTCACGATTCGCCGGACCTGGATTTGCAGTGGCACAAGGACCCGGACAATCCGATACTCTGCGGCAACGTGCCCTTTTATCGTTTCTGGCAGGTAAGCGATGTCCCCATCGGCAAGGAGATAATCCTCTTTGTGGCGTGGGACGACCACTTGCGCGAGAAAGCTCAGGGCTTCGGTTCTTTGGCGAGCCTTCAGGAAAGCGGATGTGCGAAGATTTCCTTCAAAGACGTTTTTCTCAAGGAATGATCAAGGCGTACATATGAAAATCCGTGCAGCTTAGATAAGGGCAGTGCTTATCGCGTGCGATGAGCCAGCCCCAAACACACAAAACCTCGATCTCTCTCAGGCGCGTCTCAGGCAGAGGTACAGCGAGGTGATGACAAAGAGAATAAACGAGACGGCATGAGGAGCATCGGTCAGCAAGAATCTGATGTCCTGAAAAATTTCCATGCCGTGTAAACTGCAAGATACAGGCCATGATATAACTCATTGAATTGTCTGCCGGCGTCCTGGTGTTTTTGTGTGGTCCGTGCATCATCGGTGTTATTCTGTGATACAGGCGAAAACGACTGACACAAAGGGACCGCAGACCGGTCTCCTCATGACACGGGATTCGAATCCCGATGTCAGCGTGCGCTCCGATGGATGTCGATGCCTCTCAGGGCATCTCGTGCGCGCCGCTCTGTCTCTTTTGAAGGGTTGTTCTCGAGTACCGCGAGAAGATACTGGTATGCCGCTGTGGGCTGGCCTTGCCTGAGACGCATGAGTCCGAGGGAGAGATAGATGTCGGCAAGCGGCTCGGATTTCCGGCGGGTCGATATGCACTGCCTCAGGAGGCGCGAGGCTGCGATAGGATGCCCGCTCTCATCGAGCCACTGGGACAGAATTATGCACTCGTTGGGCGAGAGTGAAGCGACTTCCCTGCTATCCATGTGGGTCAGGATGTCGACGGCCTCCTCGGGATAATTCCCTGCCATTGCAGCCCTGACAGAAGCGAGATGCGGAGAATCTTCAGCCTCTGCCGCCCGGCTTGCCCGGGCTCTCGTGCTGCCCACCCGCCACATGCTGTCCCTCCAGGGCCAGTGCCAGGAAAACCTCTCTCCGATAAAGGCTATGGCCATGCCCCCGATAAAGCCCCCGATGTGCGCGCCGTAGGCAATCCCCCCCGACTGCCGGCTCACCAGAAGCGGCAGGAGGTTGTCGATCACGATGTAAAACCCGAGGACCCATCTCGCCGGCAGAAGCAGAACATCGACGTAGAAGGGTATCAGCGCAATGAACATCTTGACCTTGTTCCGGGGAAAGAGCAGGAAGTACACCCCGAGAACGCCTGAGATGGCACCGGAGGCGCCGACAAGAGGCGTCATGGAGCTATCCGCAAAAAAGGAGAAGAAGAGGGTGGCCAATGCCCCTGTCGAGAGATACGTCAGGATAAACCCGATCTTTCCGAGGCTGAACTCCACGTTGTTGCCGTAAATCCACAGGAAGAGCATGTTCCCGGCGAGATGGAGAATTCCTCCGTGGAGAAACATGCTGTAGAAGAGGTCCCCTATCTTCGGGGCCCCCGGCTTATATCCATGGAGGAAGGTATAGAGATCATAAGCGCTGATGTGGGACAGCACCTGATCGACCGTGACTCCGGGGGGGAGCTCGGGCACGATGGCCCTGAGGTATTGGTGAAGCAGGGGATTATCCATGCTCACACCCTGGTGAGACAGGGGAATGGTGATAAAAAGGTAAATGAGGACATTCACCGCAATGATGGCCCAGCTTACCCAGGGCGTGTAATGCCGCGGATTCGGGCTGTCTCCGATGGGGATGAACATATCAGTCTACTCCTGCCTCTCGCCGATATTTGAGCATTCAATACTATTTTAGTAAAGTCTGCCTGAAGGATAACCAAACTCCAATCGGTATTGCAAAAAATTTACGGGAAAGGAACCAGGATTATCATACGTTTTTCCCGAGCATATATTTATGCCCTCAGCCGCGACTCCCGGACCCCGTGAGGAAGCGGATTATCAGGCCGTTGACCTCATCAGGGAGCTCTTCGTGGGGGGAATGTCCGCATTCCCTGAATATGTGGGAACGGACATCCGCGAGCTCCTGCTGAAACCTCGCACACAGCCCGACATCGAGATACCTGTCGTTCTCACCCCAGATGACGAGGCAGGGCTGCGTGATGCGGGGGATTGCCCTTTCCGTTTCTCTCCAGTGCAGGCCTCTGGCGATCCTGGCCTGGGCCTTCCGGTTGTGTTCGAGCTTCAGGGGAATGTATACCTCCCTCGCCATCTCGGCAGTGACCCTTTCTCTGTCGTAAAAGGAACGTTCGATGCGCTTCCTTACGCCGCCTGGCGTCACGCACTTCAGGAGAAGAGGTCCGATGAAGGGAAGTTTCAGGAGCTCCCATTCGAGCACATCAGGGACATCGAACCCGCTTGAATCGATGAGGATGAGCCTGTCCACCCTGTCAGGATGGTGCGAGGCGAAGTGCAGAACCCAGCCGCCGCCCCAGGAGTGGCCGAGGAGAGATACCCGGCCGAGGCCGAGCCTGTCGATGAATCCGAGCAGGGTCCTCGACGTCTCCTCAAGCCCGGACAGCCGGCCGCGGCCGAAGGGAACGCTGTACCCGTACCCCGGCATGTCGAGGGCAAATACGGAGAAATGGCGGGACAGGTTCGGTATGTTGTGCCTGAACGAGTACAGCCACATCCCTCCGCCGTGGACCAGGACGAGCGGATGTCCCGAGCCCATCCGGACATAGTGGACGAGCGAGGATTCGAGGGCGAGATACTGCGAGGAGACCGTTTCGAGATACCGTGATTTCATTGCGTTCATCTGCATACTCATACAGTGATTCAGTCAAGAACCACAATATGTTGTTTTGCGTTGACAAGGGAAGCAGGCGGAGGCTACCTATTCATAACCGGCGGCAATTCTTGATAGCGAGAAGAGGAGACGTTCCATGTCCCTGGAGCCTCAGGAGCTTGGAGACCAGAACGATCATAGAAAGAGCACGGCTCAGCCCGGGCCGTCTTCGCCTTCGAGGTCGAGGACCGTCCGGAATGTCCTCATCCTCGTCGGCATGCTCCTCCTCATGGCCGCCGGGGCGGTGACTGCAGTTTACAACGTTCCTGCAGGCCACAGAGCCGTCGTGCTCCGTTTCGGGAAGTTCCTGCGCATCGCGGGTCCGGGACTGCACTTGAAGGCCCCCTTCGGGATCGACCGGCTCATCGATGCGGTTGCGGACAAGACGGAGGTCGAAACCTTCGGGTTCAGGAGCGTACGCCCGGGCATCGGGAATAAGGTCGTGAAGGACCCTGAGAGCAGGAAGGAATCCCTCGTCCTTACCGGAGACTTAAGCGTGATGGATGTCGAGTGGACCGTGGAATACACACCGCAGGATCTCAGGAAGTACCTCTTCAATGCGCATGATCCGGTCCAGCTCATCCGTGATACGGCCGAGTCAGTTCTCGGGCAGATCGCGGGAGATCGCAGCTTCGATCACCTGCTCCGGAACAGGGAAGAGGTGAGACGGGCGTATCGTGACGGGCTTCAGGCAGCCCTCGACAGGTACGACTGCGGCATACGGATCGTCGAGGTTAGGCTTCGGAATGTCTGCCCCCCCGATGCGGTCAGGGATGCGGCCAACGAGGTGAACGAGGCAAGGCAGGAAAAGGAGCGCCTCATCAACGAGGCGCTCGAGGCATACGGCAGAGAGATACCCAGGGCCAGGGGTGAAGCTTCTGCCACGGTCGATTCGGCGCAGGGATACGCCGTCGAAAGGGTCAATAAGGCCAGAGGAGAGGCATCCAGGTTCAGCGATGTGCTCAAGGAGTACAGAAGGGCCGGAGAGGTGACGAAGAAGCGGCTGTATCTCGAAGCATGCCGCGAGGTGATCCCCAGGGCAAAGAACGTGATCGTGGTCGACAGCAAGCAGAAGAATACCCTCTCTCTCGATCTCGACAGGCCCGGCTCCTCAAAGGGCGGTGAAAAATGAAGGCGCTGAAGACAGCCTTCGTCATTATCTTCGCTGCTGCCCTGGCGGGCGTGTTCGACCTGTTCTTTTCGGTCAGCGAGTACGAGCAGGCAGTGATAACCCGGTTCGGTGCGCCGATTGCATCCGTCAGAGAGGCAGGGCTCCACCTGAAAGCCCCCTTCATCGACAGGATCTCGCGGTTGGAGAAGCGCAGTTTCAGGTGGGACAGCGGGCCTCTGGAGATTTCCGACAGGGACGGGGTGCCGGTTCGTGTCGAGGTCGTTGCTCGGTGGCGGATCGCCGATCCGGTGAGATTTCTCCAGATAGCCGGAACCTACGAGCAGGCCTACGCCAGACTGGACGACACGATCGATCCCATCATCAAAGACAGGGTCTCAGCGAATTCTCTCCCCGAGCTGGTGAGGTCTTCGGAGCTGATCGATCAGGGAGCAGCCGGCAGCGATGATGCAGGGATGCCCGGGCCTGACGCACGTGAAGTTCATCGGAAGATCGTGCCGGGAAGGGACAGGATCATGGGCTCGATGCTGAAAGAGGCATCGGGGTCTGTGTCGCGGTTCGGTATGGAGCTCATCGACCTGAAGCTGAGGCGGCTGAGCTATCCGGAGAGCATCACGGCAAAGGTGTTCGAGCGCATGGTATCCGAGAGAAAGCTCCGGGCTGCCCGGCTCAGATCCGAAGGCGAGGGCAGAAAGGCCGAGATCCTGGGACAGATGGAGAAAGAGCTTCGGGGAATCAGGTCGGAGGCGGCGAGGAGCGCGGAAGAGATACAGGGCCGTGCCGATGCAGAGGCTGCACGGATATACGGGCAGGCCTACAATAAGGACCCGGAGTTTGCCGCTTTCATGAAGACCCTCGAAACGTACAGGGAGACGAATCTTGAAAACACGACCCTCATCCTGGGAACGGATTCCGAGTTCTTCAAGTACCTGAAGGGCATGAAGAGATAGAGAGCCTGCATAGGCATCCCGATAAGGGCCTCCGATGTCCGACAGCCACCCGCCCGTGAGCTGCATTGGCCACATATGTTATGTATTTGGCTGGAATTGTCCTTTTCATTGTCGTATATTCGTATATGATAGAGAGCGTAAAACTTCCTGGTTAAAGGCGTATCGCTCTTCTACGCCCTGCAGGAAGGTGAGTCTTCATGGAATAAGATATTGAATTATATTTTTATGAAAGGAGATGCCTTATGAAACGTTTCTCGATCATATCGGGGGTCCTAGCATTTCTGTTTCTTCTGGCGGGGCAGAGCTATGCACAGATCGACAACCTGACCAACATGAGCGCGGAATGGGTGCGCATGTCCAACCGCAATGCAGCGACCGATGCAGCGGACATCGTCGTCTACAACCCTGCCGGGCTCGTGAGTCTCTCCGACGGTTTTCATCTCAATTTCTCCAACCAGATCCTGGTCCGCAAGCCCGAGCACAGCTTCACCAGTCCGCTCACCGGCGAGCGGGTGAGCTATGAGCAGGACAGCCCCGACTGGTTCGTGCCCAACCTCTATGCGGCATATACCAAAGGGAAACTGTCGATCTTCGCCGGGGTGTACATACCGGGCAGCGCAGGGTCGATCGACTACCCGGACGGCTCCATTACTACGGAGGTGCTCGGTGCAAACCTCTTCCTCAATCCCGAAATCAACCTGGGCGTCGACCCGACCACGGGCATGGGCGGCATCTTCTCGGGCGTGACCGAACAGCACCTCAAGGGGACGTCGGTCTACCTCGCCTCGAGCATTGGAGCCGCCTATGAGGTAACGGATATGATCTCGCTCGCAGCCGCTGTCCGCAACATCTATGTGAATAACAAGATCAAGGGCGGACTGACGCTCACCGGCACCCCGGGGATTGTCGATGACACGATCTTAAAGGTGCACGTGGAGCAGGAAGACAACGGATGGGGAGGGGTGCTGGGCATTCAGATCAGGCCGGATGACAAGCTCAATCTTGCGCTTCGTTATGAGTCGCCGGTAAAGCTGAATCTGGAGACGGATATCAGGGACAGCGACAATATCAGCGAGATGGCAGGGTTGTACACGGACGGCGAGAGGAACCGCAGAGACTTCCCCGGCATGGTCGGAGCGGGTGTGTCATACCGGTTCACGCCTGAATTCAGGGGCGAGCTCGACGCCAACTACTGGTTCCAGAAAGAAGCAAACTGGGGAAAGTCCGAAGGAAGGGACATCGCCCATATGGCGGGAGACTGCTGGAGCGTAGGGGTTGCAGGGGTCTATCAGGCATCTCCCAAGCTGGAGGTGAGTTCGGGAATACTCTACACCATCTTCAGATGGGATGATATGGATGCATACTACCTCGCGAGCCCGGGAGCAGTCGAGATTCAGTATTCGGACAACCTGAGCCTCGGGCTCGGACTCGGATACAAGGTGATACCGAGCCTCAAGCTGAATCTCGGGGCCAACTACACCTGGTGGAAAGACGAGAGCATCGAAGTCCCGGGCATCGGAAAGGTTAACATGGACAATTCCTCCCTCATCATTGCCTTCGGGTTCGACTATTCGATGTAAAACCTGCCGATAAGACGGCGGCATGCCTCGACGAGGGGCATGCCGCCGTTGTACGCCGATCTCTGATGGATCGGTCGCTCATCTGCTCCTTCAGTGCCTGCCATGCGCAGCGCCTGGGCCTTGACAAAGCCGTGAGAGAAAATATCATGGGAAGGATATGGTGAGCAGATTACGCGAGATGGACATTCCTTTGCCTGAGATTATGAAGACATGTTCATACGGACACATGATAATCGCAATGATAACGGCAGCTCTGCTCGCATGCATTCCCCTTGGTGCATCTGCTGCGGATACTGTCGTACGGTTGAATAATGATGTCATTGTGGCTGGAGGGACTGCGGTCGATTCGGCTGTCTCCGTCGGCGGGAACGTCCGGGTGGACGGACTGGTGAGGAAGGATGCCGTCTCGGTCGGAGGCTCCGTGTTTCTCGGGCCGGCCGCACAAGTCATGGGAAACGTGACCTCGGTGGGCGGTACGGTCGTGAGACAGCAGGGATCGCAGGTCGGAGGAGATGTCACGATCATAGATGCCTCTCGCCTGCCGTCCCTTTTCATGCCGGACACCGGGCACTGGCGGGAGTGGCACTACGGGCTCCCTTCCGTGTTCAATGCCTTCTCATTCATCGGATTCCTCATCCTGGCCCTGATCGTTGTGGCTGTTGCACCGCGGGCGATCGGATCCATCTCGATCGCGATCGAGCAGGGGGCATTGAGGGCATTCTTCCTGGGGGTTCTCGGTTGTGCGGCGATTTTTCCCGTGGCGTTCATGCTCATCGTTTCGATCATCGGCATCGTGCTCATACCCTTCGAGATGCTCCTCGCGGGTATCGGTTTTTTCCTCGGGTATGTCGCCGTTTCCCAGCTCATCGGGAAGAAGATCTTCATCGCCGCGAGGTATCCGAACCGGCCCATGATCCTGGAAACCCTCATCGGTGCGGTTGCGCTCTGGCTGGTGAACATGGTGCCTTTCCTCGGATGGCTGGTCGTGGTCTATGCGGTGGTAACCGGCTTTGGCGGCGTGATCGAGCGGCTCTTCAGCAGGCTTGTGCGGGGAGGCCCGTCGACAGTCCGGGGTGCGCAGGAGCAGGACTCCCCTCCTCCGGGCGCGTAAAGCGCACCGGCATCTTCATGAGATCGGACCCAGGCCTTCGTGCTCCGACCCTATGAGGGGCAGCACCTTGTCGATGGTGAAGTAAACGAGGTAGGTGTCTTCCTCGTAGATCTCATCCTGCGAGATGTAGTGCCTCAGCTGGCGGAGCTCATCGATGAGCTCGGGGTTCCTTTCCTCTTTTTTCTTCGTCAGGTACAACCTGGCACCTCGCAGGAATTTCTCCTCTTCCAGAAAGAGGTACGAGGCGTACGGATTTACCTTGAGGTTCCTGTATGTAAGCCGGTCGGCCATGATGAAGGCAATGGTCTCATCATCGATGAAATACGGTTTTGCGTAGAGGGCGGCATCGACCCTGCCGCTCGGGCTTGCGGTGGAGAGAACGCCATAGCCTTCCGTGTGCTCGAAGTATTCTCTTATCTTCATGGGGCGGACTCCTCGGTTATGAGATCAGGCGTAGGGGCTGAGCTCTTTGCGCAGAATCTTCAGATTGTAGAGATCCATGGCGAGCTGCGTGAGCTCGCCGTAGCCCCACGTTCCCCGGTCGGTGAGATAGATGGCGAGATTGCGGGGAAGGCTGCCGATCCCGAGATAGGCTCCGCTGATTGCCCCTGCTATGACTGCCGTCGTGTCGACATCCCCGCCGATCTCGATGGCTGTCGATATCGTCTTGAGATAGTTCTCGGGAGAATGGAGGAACGCATACATTCCCCAGAGAACGGTCCCGGTCACGAAAGGAGTAAGGCCCTGCCAGTCCTGCCAGTCTCCGAATGCATAGCCGCTGCTGATGATGGCCCTGATCGCGTCTATGGGCTCGAGCTCGATCCAATCGGTGAGAGATGAATACACGACCTCGGCCGACTGATCGATCACCCCTACGAGCTGAGAGATCTCCCTGACGAAGTCTTCCCTGTCTATGGGCTTGTTCACGAGGGCATAGGCTACCGACCCGGCAACGGCAACGGAACCGATGGAGCATCTGATGTCCCTGTGGGTTATGATGCCCTGGTCATGAGCCGCCCTGATCAGCGATTCGGTCTCATCATAGAACATCAGCCCGATGGGGCCTGCCCTCATGGCGCTCCCGCTGCCGGCTGACGGGCTGGGCGTCCCGGCCCGGTTCCAGGGCACTCCCTGGGCCAGCCTCAGGGCTGCATCCAGGGTGGCCTGGCCGCCTCCCACGGCATTGCCCATGGAAAAGAGATCCGCTATTCGCCGTGCATAGTCGTCAGGGTTGAAGGATTTAAGCTCGACGCAGCTCAGAATGAGCTCGCGGGCAAGCTGCGAGTCGTCCGAGTACTGCCCGAAGACAAAACCCGGCCGCGACCGCAGCCCGGGGCCTTCGAGGATGATCTCCTGGACATAGTCCCTGCAGACCGGATAGGGCTGTCCTTCCACGGGGAAGCCGAGGGCGTCCCCGAGACACTGACCGATAAGTGAGCCGATGAACTGTCCGCTGCCCGGCAATCTCACCGTGAGGGTTCCTCGCTTTGCGCTGATCAGACTTCAAGACATGATGAATCCATGAAATCGTATGGGATGCTATTCCTGTTTTGCGATGCTCTCACCGATCCATGAGTCCAATACAGTTAGAAGTATATTGTAATATGCCGGGGGGTTATTTCAAATCGCAGGGGCGTGGGAAGAGAGGGCTTGAGGTGCCGGGATTTTCTCAGGGCAAAAAAAAGGATGGCGGTTAGGGCATAGGACGCGCCATCCTATAAGAGGAGGTTAAATGTTTGTTTCTCTCTTTTTCTATTAATTTTGATGATTCCTTATGAAAAAGGATGCAGGATTTTTTATAAAAATCAAGAAAATTATCTAATCGGAAAGATCGTTGCATCCGCTCGCACTTAGATAATTCCTAAAAGGAGAAAGGATGCCGTTTCGGCGTTAAAAAATGCAAAGCGCTTGTTCCGGGAACGGAACCTTCCGGTAATCCGGCAAGGGAAAATTTCTCAGCTTCGTTATTCGGCAGTCACGACAGGAAGATTTTCCATCCCGCTCCGAGTGACCCCGGCCTTAAGCTCAGCGCCCCGGATGCCTCGGCCACAGGGGTAAACCCGCATTCACAGCACACGATCTTCCCCCGGTTCTTTACATAGCATCCCACCGTGATGCCGGCATCGGGCTCGACATTTGCGAGCAGCCAGTCATGACAGCGCCAGGTATTGCGGACCATGGATGCAAGCCCCCACCCGGAGTTCAGGATCGGATACCCCTTCTGCTTGAGCGTGAGGACGATGCGCAGGGCATCGGAGCGCTCGTCGGGTGAAAGGCGGAGGTCTTCTTCCCCCTGGTTGTAAGGATAGAAGAGCTGGACCGTGATCCCCCTGACCTGCTTCAGGGAGCAGAGCATATCCGCTGCTGCGGGGAAGTCGCGCCAGTTTCTCGCATTGAGGGTGTAGTGGACGAAGAGCTTCGGGTGCGTCGAGCGCCTGATGTTGCTCATGAGCGCATCGAACGACCCGCTCCGCAGGCTGTCGTGGGTATCCTTCAGTCCGTCGACGCTCACCCAGAGCACATCGGTAGGCACGGAAAGGGGCAGGGTCCCGTTGGTGGTCGCACCCACGCAGACAAACCGCTTCCGTGCCTCCTGCACGAGATCGCTGAATCCGTATGCGCCGTCCCTCCAGAGCAGGGGCTCGCCGCCTTCGAACACGACGATCCGGCACCCCATGCTCCTGAGGGCGGAAAGGCTCCGGAGAGCCTGCTCCCTGCTCATGTGCGATCCGGGCATGCCTGAGAGCCTGTGGAATGGGCATGCCGCGCAGGCCAGGTTGCACCTGTACGTCAGCTTGAAGCTCGCGATGAGCGGCATGCGCTGCCCGAGAAGCTTTGCCCTGAGGAAGAAACCGAGAAGTCCGGCCGCCTTTCTTGAATATTCGAGGCCTTTCCCGGTGAATGAGGAAAAAGCATGCGCCAGAAGAGAGCTCATTTCGCCGGGGGCCTCATGCTAAAACCTGCCGGGGAAGTCGGGTTTGCGCTTCTCTTTTTGAGCCCTGACACCTTCCCGCGAGTCCTCGCTCCCGAAGATGGGCATGCCGATCTCGACCTCCCTCTTGAAGGCATTTTTGAGCTCCATCATCCTCATTTCCCGGGAGAGACGGATGATTCCCTGGGTGGCGAGAGGGCCGTTGCCCGCTATCCTGTCCGCGAGCTCCATGGTCGCATCCATGAGATTTTCTCTCGGCACCACGCGGTTGAGGAAGCCCCAGTCGTACAGGGTCTGGGCATCGTAATTTCCGGCTGTCAGGAGAATCTCGAGCGCTCTGCAGGGAGATACATGACGGGGGAGGAAGATGTTCCCGCCGCCCGTGGGCATGATGCCCAGGCTCGCCTCGCGCATCTGGAAGACGGCATCGGTCGATGCCAGCCGCAAGTCCGCGCCCATGACCATCTCGAACCCGCCGGTGAGGCAGTAGCCGTGAATGGCCGCTATGACAGGCTTGTTCACGATGTTTACCTTGAGCATGGCCTCTGCCACGCCGCCCGACCCGTCCCACCCGGTGACGATCCATCTCTCCGCCTCGTTCTCGGGCTCGCGGGCCTTCGTGAGCACGGGGATGGCGGTCTTGAGGTCCATGCCGGCGCAGAAGATCCCGGGCAGTGCCGAGTAGAGAACGGCGACCCTGATGGAGCTGTCCTGATCGATGTCCTTCCATGCATTATGGAGCTCCATGAGGATGTCGGGATCGAGTGCGTTGAGCTGCTTCGGGCGGTTGAGCCCGACCTTGGCAATGTGTCCCTGCTTTTCAAATATCAGATCCATAATTCCTCCGTTATAAAAGTTCTCGGTAGTATGCACATAGATCTACCTGCCTGATCCTCTATTGTCAACGAGCCAGGAATTGACAACACCCGCCTTAAGAAATATGGGGATCACTTCATGAATCTTTTCGCAATATCGGCGGACAGCCTGCCGGCGGCCGACCCGTCGGGAACGGTAAGCAGAGGTCTTCCCTGAAAATCGTACTGCCTGATTACCTCGTCTTCGGGGATGTAGCCGTAGATCTCGATGTCGATATTCGAAGCGATGGAACGCACTTCATCCTCGCTTCTGACCCTGTTGAGGACGAGGCCCATGGTCCGACAGCCCACTGCCTGATTCTCACGGGCAACCGCCGCAATCGTCCTGGCTACGCTGACACCCTTGGCCGAGGTGTCCGAAACGATGATGAGATGGTCCACGCTTTTCATCACCCGGCGGTTGATCTGCTCTATGCCGGCCTCGCCGTCGATGAGGACGCAATCGAATCCTCCGGCAAGGTCATGGATGATGTCCTTCAGGAGGGAGTTCACTCTGCAGAAGCATCCCTCGTCTTCGGGCCTGCCGATCGAGAGGAGGGCGAACCCCTCGCTCTCCGACAACGCGTCGAAGAGCTCATAGTCGAGCATGTGGAGCATCTCGGTCAGGTCCGTTTCCTCGCCCTTTTTGATCTTTCCGATCAGGTCCTTTCTGATGTCGTCGACGCTCTTTTTCACCCCGACGCCCAGAGAGGCTGCCAGCCCCGAGGCAGGGTCGGCATCGATGGCCAGGATCTTCCTGCCCTTGGCTTCCGCAAGGTGCTTCACCATGAGGCTGCATATCGATGTCTTGCCGACGCCCCCTTTGCCGCACAGGGCAATGGTCTCAGTTCCCCGCATTTTCTGCCTCCTGCTGTCTTTTCATGAATGCATCCCTCATCTTCTTCAGAGCATCCGCGTCGTCGCACACGTCCCGGTACTCGCACATTTCGCAGTCGAATCTCATCTCGCCTGCCATCTTGTTCATGGCGGAGATGGTGCGTGCGGTGGATTCGGTGATGCTTTCGAGCCTCTTCAAATCATGGGCCGAGGAGGTGACGAAGAGGACCTCGACAGCCTTCACGTATGCCTTCTTCCGGAAGAGATCCATAAGAGAAGATCCGAGGATCTGCACCGAGAAGCCCTGCCGGACCGCCTGCCTGCTGATTCTGCACCACTCGCTCATGCGGCTTGAAACCGCCCTGATCATGAATCCCTTAAGGTCGAGGTCGTAGCGCAGGAGGTCCATCTCCCTGTGCCTCTCATAGGCGTTCTCCCCGGTGAATCCCTCCACCCCGACGAGGACGACCTTGCCCAGAGGCCCTCCCACACCCATGCACTCGGAGATGTCCGGTCCGATCAGGGTTATGCATCCGTCTCTTATACATGGCAGATCGTGCGTCCATACGAGGCATGACAGGGATTCGCCCGAGGGTCCGCCGAGCTCGACGCCGACATCGTCCTTGAGGACGATGTTCCTGGCGCCCCCGCGGGGCCACGGACGGGACGGGCCGCCCGCCCACGACCTGGCATGGGGCGTCTCCACGATGAACGACCTGAGTTCCCGAATGACGGGTTCAAAGAGCTCCATCACGGCTTTTCACTGTCTCTGTTCTCCCATGCGATGAGGGCTGCGCCGAGGGCGCCTACTATCTGGGGGTCGGCATCGCCGATCTCCATGATTTTGACACCGAGCGCCTCTTCGAGGGCCTGGAACATGCCCCTGTTCTTGGCCACGCCTCCGGTCATGGTGAGCTCTCTGTCGATCTCGATGCCCTTTGCGAGAGACGCCACCCGGTGGGCCATTGCCCGGTGGAGACCGGCAATGATGTCCGGCTGGTGTCTGCCTTCGTTGATGAGGGAAATGATCTCAGTCTCGGCGAACACCACGCACTGGTTCGAGATGGTGACAGGCTCCTTCGCCCGGGAGGATATGTCGCCCATGTCCTCTATGCGTAAGCCCAGCGCCCCTGCCATCACCTCGAGGAACCGTCCCGTGCCCGAGGCGCATTTGTCGTTGTAGGCATAGCGGACCACGTTGCCGCTTTCGTCGAGCTTGATGGCCTTTGCGTCCTGGCCGCCGATGTCGATGACCATCCGTACGCCGGGCAAGAGCCACTGGGCGCCCCTGCCGTGGCAGGCTATCTCCGACTGGACGCTCTGTGCGAAGGGGACGTGGTTTCTCCCGTATCCCGTGCCCACGCAGCATTCGATGTCCTCGAGCCTCAGGCCCGCCTTTTCGAGGGCGGCTCCCATGACCTCGCGGGCCGAGTCCTCGGGCTCGGGCCGTGCGAAGATCACGTGCGAGGAGACGATCGAGCCGCTGTCGAGGATGACGGCCTTGGCGCTGAGTGACCCTACGTCGCATCCTGCCGTGATCATGACTGCACTCCTTTCATCATCTCCCCGGCAAATACGGCGGCGCCCAGGGCCCCGATTATCTGGGGATCGCACCTGAGTCTCCGGATGTTCACGTCGAGGCATTTCCCCAGTGCTTCCACGACTCCCGCATTCTTGGCCACGCCGCCCGTCATGCACACGTCCTTCTCGATGCCCACGCTGCGGGCCAGGATCGAAACCCTGCCGGCCATGGCCTGGTTGATTGCCGAAGCGATGTCTGCCTTCGTCTTCCCGTCGTTCAAGTGGTGGATCACCTCTGCCTGCGCCCAGACAGTGCAGGTCGAGGCAAGAGAAAGAGGGTTTTTCGCCTGCAGGGAAAGCTTTCCCAGATCGCTTAAGCTTATGCCAAGGAGCTTTGCCATGACTTCGAGGAACCGTCCCGTGCCTGCAGCGCACTTGTCGTTGGTGAAGAACTTCACGACCCTGCCGCCTGCGTCGAGCCTGATGGCCTTGCAGTCCTGGCCGCCGACGTCGATCACGGTGCGCACCGACGGCATGAGCAGCGCAGCGCCCTTGGCGTGGCAGGCTATCTCGGAGACGGTCTTCCCGACAAAGGGTATGCGCTCCCGCCCGTAGCCTGTGCCGACACAGCCGCCGATGTCGTCAAAGGAAAGGCCAGCCGGGCCGAGGGCGGCCGCCATGACCTCCCTGGCCGATTCCTCGGGCCTGAAGGTCGATCCGATGACCGCCTGGGAGACGATCTTCCTGCCGTCGAGGATGACCGCCTTCGAGGTGAGGGAGCCGATGTCGCATCCGGCTGCAATCATGTTAGTATCCTCCTGAGCTTCATGAATTCGCTCATCTTGTCCACCATGGCCTCCCATGAGGCCACGCGGTCGTCAAAGGAGTCTCCGTAGAGGATGAGGGTAGGGATTCCCTGCCTTTCGAGGTCCCGCGCCAGCAGCTTGACCATGCCCCAGGTATTCCTGCAGCCCATGGTGCCGAGGTAGGCGACGAAATCGGGCTTCAGGATGCGCACCGCGCCGAGCACATCGTCGAGCCACATCTGCGGGGCGTCGTACGGCCCCCGTATCTGCTTGACCATGGGCATCCTCGACATCTGCGAAGAGAGGGAATCGATCATGGCATCGACATCCGAGTCGTCGAGGCGGTAGGCCTCGTCTTCCTTGCCTTTCGAGTAGGGGGCCCCCTCCTGCCAGAAGGTGAAGAGGAGCGACCCGAGGTGGCTGATGTCGTTGTCGTCCATCCACCTCCAGAAGCGCATGTCCGTGGTGTAGTGGTCGATATAGCAGAAGAGCCCCCTGGCCCGCTCCCGTGAAGAGGCGGTGCCCGATGACATTGTCCGGGCATTATTCCGGGCCGTCTTCAGCATGGATTCGAGGAGCTCGGTGTAGATCTTCCTTCCGCCCATCATGAACCTTCCGCCATAGAGGAGCAGGTCGTAGATGCCGGGAACAGGCGAGGGGACGAGGCGCTGGAGCTCGATGATCTCGTTTGCGAGCTCGTCCTGGATTTTCGCCTCGTTGACCACCTCCCGGAGCCTGTCGGGATCGAGGGTGTTCCCCGTATGATTCTCGATGAAGGAGATGAGATTCCGGAAATCGGCATGGTGGTAGGTTCTCACGCGCTCGTCGGTCAGGGTGGGAGGATAGCTCAGCTGATAAAAGGGGATGTCGAGGTAGGCCGAGGCAAAGGAGAACGAGTTCGCGTTCGTGTCGCAGATGCCCGGGGAGTCGCAGATGATGAAATCGGGCTTCAAGGCGAGCCCGGCGAGATATGCTCCGAGCGCCCCCCTCTGGGCGGAGCACGATGTCTCGGTGAAGCCCGCCTCGCAGCAGTAGTCGAGAAACTCGGAAGTGCCCCGCTTGAGGATGAGCGTTCCGTAGACGGTCATGACCTCGAGGCTCACCGGTACGACGTCGAAGGCATAGAGGATGGGCGTTGCCAGGCAGAACGACGTCAGGGCTGCCTTCCTGCCCTGATCGTGGGCAGTGAAGCAGTTGCGGGCATATTCCGCCAGGAGCTTGAGGAAGATGATTCCCGGCTCGCCGTGCCGGACCATCGATTGGAGAATGTCGCTGAAGTGCGGCATGAGGCCGAGGAGCCTCTCGTATTCCTTGGCCGTGCCGTCACGGCTCTTCGAGGCATTCTCGAGTATGCTCCAGAGGATCCAGTCGTATGGATATTCCCGTGTTTCCCTCTTCATCCCTTCCTCATCAGAGCGTCATGCTGATGCTCGCACCCTGCTTGATGCGCTGGATATAGAGCCGCGAGCGCTCTTTGAGCACGTTCATGCCGGTCTTGCGCTCGATGAACTGCAGCGCCGGTATCGAGCTTTCCCGGAACAGGGTGAGGGCGTCGATGGCCCGCTGCCGCTCGACGAGGACGCGGCTGTCGTCCATGGCAATGCCTTTAAGGATCTCGATGGCTATGTTCTCGTTTTCCATAAGAGCCTCCTTTAAACGAACTCACAAAGTTCACGAGCCGGGAGCCGGTCTGTACGGAGCGCCGATTCTCCGCAGGTGGATAAACTCGTCGATCTTGTCCATGACCGCATCCCACGACTGGACCCGGTCGTCGAAGGAATCGGAGTACAGGATGAGGGCAGGGATGCCCGCCCGCTCGAGGTCACGTGCATAGGGCTTGACCATGCCCCAGGTGTTTCTGCACCCGATGGTCCCGAAGTACGCCACGAAGTCGGCCTTCAGGAGCTTCGTCATCATGAGCGTGTCGTCGAGCCACATTCCCGGTGCATCGTAGGGGCCGCGGATCGATTTCACCATGGGCATCCTCGAGGTCTGCATGGCAAGGGAGTCGATGAGATCGTCGAGGCTTTCGTCCCGCAGGACGTATGCCTCGTCACCCCGGCCACCGATGTATGCCGCTCCTTCATGCCAGAAGGTGCTCAGGATGCAGCCGAGGTGCGAGATGTCCCTCTTCTCGAGGAAGGTCCAGAACCTCAGGTCAGTGGTGTAATGGTCGATGTAGGAGAAGAGACCCCGGTAGCTCTCCCTGCCCGAAGGCGTGCCGGCGCGTCCTGCTTCCGCATTGGCCCTGACAATCCTGAGCATGGAGTGCAGGAGCTTGGTGAAGTCCTTCGTGCCGCTCAGGAGGAAGTTCCCCGAGTAGAGAAAGAGGTTGAACATGCCGGGTATCGGGCAGGGGATGAGCCTCTGGTATTCGGTGAGCTCGGACATGAGCTCGGCCTGACGTTTCAGCTCCCTCACGATCTCCCTGAGCCTGTCGATGTCGAGCTTTCTGCCGGTCTGCCTTTCGAGGAAGCCGATGAGGTCCCTGAAGTCCTGCCTGTGATATCCGGCTGCCCGGCTGTCGGTCAGGGTCGGAGGGTAGTTGAGCTGGTAGAAGGGGATGTCGAGGTAGGCAGAGGCGAACGAGAAGGAGTTCGCGTTGGTGTCGCAGATGCCCGGCGAGTCGCAGATGATGAAATCGGGCCGGCTGCACAGTCCGGCGAGGTAGGCGCCCAGAGATCCCCGCTGGGAGGAGCAGGACGTCTCGGTGAAGCCTGCCTCGCAGCAGTAATCGAGGTACTCCGAGGTCCCGCGCTTGAGGATCAAGGTCCCGAGCACGGCCATGGGCTCCAGCACGAGGGGGACCACATCGAAGGCATAGAGGATGGGCGGCGCAAAGCAGAAGGTGGTCAACGCGATCTTCTTGCCTTCGTCGTGGGCCGTGAGGCAGCTCTTCAGGTGCTTTGCCAGGGATTTCATGAGCAGGATGCTGGGCTCGCCCATATTGGTGATGGCCTTGAGCGCGTCCCCGAAATTCGGCACCAGCTTGAGGAGTGTCTCGTACTCCTTGCGCGATCCGTCACACGTCATGGAGGCGAGCTCGACGATGCTCCAGATACTCCAGTCGTAATTATATTCTCTGGTCTCTCTCTTCATATGTCCGCCTCAAGCTATGCGCTCCATGAAGGCGTCGATGCGCATCCTCACCCTGCCGGTCTCCACGAGCGGGCCGTATTCCCTCTCCATGCGCATGCATGGAATGCCTTCAGCCTCGAGGTCCCTCTCGAAGATCCCGTTTTCCGAGCCGTGGAGGTCGCAGAAGCGGATGTTCTGGAGGATGACCCCATCGACCTTTGCAGATCGAGCCTTTTCCCTGATGAAGGAGAGCCGCTCCTTGTAGTACCCGAACATCCGGGGGCAGAAGCTGTGGTTGAGGTACCTGCGGGCCAGGGCCGCCACCGGATCTCCCTCATCCCGTGTCAGGTCGACGTACGAGCGCGACCCGAAGCACATGCTGTCGGCCACGACGATGGCCCCGGACTCTTCGATGAGGCGGAAGAAATCGAGATCGTCGTTCGCGCTCCCCACGACCATGAGGCGCTTTCTGCCATCATGGACTGAAGGGGCGTTTTCCAGATGCTCGACGATCCTGTTCAGGATCTCGTTGTATCTCTCCCTGGGCATCGAAGAGCCGGCCAGGAGCACTGCCAGGGCGTCTTCGCCGGTTATGGGCACTGTATCGCCGGACCTCATGTCGTCGAGCCTGTTAAGGAGCGCTCTCGAGGCGTTATAGAGCCTGACGGATTCGGCGATGGACTCGTCGGTGATCGTCACCGAGAAGGCGGTTTCGATGCTCCTGATAAACTCCCTGATCTCTTCCTCGTACCAGGCAATGCTGTAGTCGGTCACCTTGTGGGGGACGCCGAAATAGTGGAAAAACTTCGGCAGGGTGCCCGTGTAGTCCTCGCCCGCCTTCCGCCAGCACTCGTCGAGCCTGCGCATGGAGTCGCAGCCGTTCGTGATGATGGCGCCGTCGAGAAAACCGTATTCGCCCGAGCCTGCGAGCTGGAGCACACACTTGGGAAAGCTGCAGATCACCGGCCCGAAGTAGGTGTCTCCGATGGAGAGCGAGGTGGTCCCGATGCCCCGGAGGCGATACGGCAGCATGCCCGCCGCATGGATGATCTCTTCGGGCACGAACGTGCAGGGAAACCCGATGACCGCCCCGCCCGATTCCTTCCAGCTTTTCACATACGGATTATAGAGGCTCTCTGCCGCCTCTCTCATCTCTTCGATCATAGCTCACTCCCCGTGCTTCCCGGCACGGCCTTCAATTGCATGGAGGCCTCTTCATGTCCGTAGCTCCCGAACCTGCCTTGCGGGTCGATCATCTCGCGTACACCCTTCATGAGCGAAGGCATGATCTCTGACAGCACCGGGCCGAAGGCCTCGATCACCCCGGGGATGATCCAGTCTGCAGCCTTTCTCACCTCCTGCCCGTCGATGGAGTCGGCAATGCTCGAGGCTGTTGACGTGAAGAGGTCAGGGTTTGATTCATGGAGCCGGTTGAGGAGGTTCAAAAAGTCGTTCACGAGCCCTGCGATCTCGTACGTGTCGATGTCTCCGGCTGCCTTTGCCGCTGCCTTGCTCAAATCCTCCTGATCGATGTCCCCGATGATCCTCATCCTGCGCGACGCCGCCCTGATGGAGGGGTTTTTGACCGAGCCCAGGGAGGATACGTAGGAGATCACGTGCCCGGGATTGCCGATCAGGGCATCGGCCAGGGCGTGGGTTGCCGCCTCCCTGTCTTCGGCCAGGGCGATGCGGGCCTTCCCGAGAATCTCGGGGTTTATTGCCGGAATGCACTCCTTCAGAAGCTCGCTCAGGTGGATCTGAAACAGGGGCTTGCCTCCCCTTCCCAGGAGCAGGCTTCCGGTGTGGAGCCTCCTCAGCATCTCGCAGGACGCATTGACGAGATCACCGGCGTCCCGTCCCCTGACTCCCTTCATGAGGGAAAGCATCATATCCGCCAGGAGGTCCGGGGCCACGTTTTTCTCGATGGGGCGCATCGCCTCTCTCGATGCCCGGATAGAGGTGTTCAGGGAGGCGAGGAGGGCGGCCAGGACGCTCGCGATCTTGGCAGGGTATTTCCAGAGGTGCTCGTTGATTGCTTCAACGCTCTTTACCATGCGCTCCCCGGAATTTTCGAGCATCTCGGCGATCTCGCCGAAGTCCGTTGTCTCGATAAACCCTTTGAAGGCTTCGGAGCGGGACCTCGCATGAAGGCCGGCGTCATCTTTGTGATCCGCATTGACCTTCTGCGCCCACAGGGTGACAAGTGTGCCGAGATCGTACGCCATGCCCGATGCCTCTGTGCCGACCCTCCGGCCTTTGGCCTTTTCGAGGAGCCAACGAACGGGGCCTGCAATCCTTTTCCTGAAAGGTTTGTCCTGAACCCAGCCATCGACGAGGTTCTGCCCTACGGAAAAGACCAGGCGTCTTACGCCCGCCTTCCGGAGAACGCCTCCTATGACCCGGCTTTCAGCCTCTTCGATCCGGGCTTGCAGATCATCGGTTTTCATCGCCGCTCACCTCCGTATATCAGCTTAGGATAGTATATTTCCTCTCTTGCGGCTCTGCGGAGCCTGTCCCTTCTTCCCTGCCTCGGTCATGTGGGAATCGAAGACGGCCATCGAGATGGACACGAGGGTCTCGATTGCATCCTCACGGGTGATCTTCTGCTCCATCACGTAGCTGAGGCCGAGGAGCTGGGCCATACCCACGACCGCATACGAGGTCGTCTGAGGTTTGATGCCCTCGATGATGCCGATGTCCATCCATGCCTGCAGGTCCACGGCGAGGTCGTCAGCCATGCCGCTGTGATACTTCCAGACATCGACGTCGAGCTCCTCGTCGACCCCGAAGCTGCCCCTCATCAGGATGAGGAACTGCTGACTGTTGTCGTCGATGTAGTCGAAGTAGGCGCTGTAGCTCTCGAAGAGCTTTCTGCTCCTGTCGCTCCGGTCCCAGATGTTGAGGGGCTCCCGGAGCTTCCTGATCCGAATCCTCAGCTCCTCGAAGTTCTGTTGCGTGATCTGTCGGAAGAGGTCGCGCTTGTCTTTGAAATGGTTGTAGAAGGTCCCTGCGGACATGCCGACGCTCTTGACGATGTCCATGACCTGCGTGTTGTGGTAGCCGTGCCTGCTGAAGAGCTCTTCTGCCGCCTCGATGATTGCCTCTCTCGTATACTGCCGCTTCTTTTCCGCAAGCTTCGTCATAATTCCCGATTTCCCTCTTTGAGGCCGAGGCGCTTCTTTATCCGATCGATGGCAAGGCCGAAGAGCCAGGAGAAGAAATGCCACTTCTGGTCGAGGAAAGCCCCGGAAAGGCTTTTCATTGCCATCGACACCTCGTGCCGGTCGAGGTTCGAGAATGTCGAGGCTATGAACGAGCTTGTCGTCCCGGGCCTTTCCCTCTCCAGGGAATTCACCGCATTTGCCAGCGCATTGAGGCCGCTTGCCATGATCTTTGGGCCTGCCGTGAGCGCGAGGCTCATGATATTTGACCGGGATTCAGGCGAGGCGTCCCACAGGGAGCCGGCAACGTTCTTCCATGCTGCCCCGCACCTCCGGGCGCAATCGACATCGATCTCCCCTGCCATGCTCTCGATGAAGGAAGTGAGGACACCCGGAGGATACTGGCCGGCGATCCGTTCCCCGAGCTCAGCGAGCGATCCCATGAGCGCGTTTGCAAGCGATGAGGTCGTGGTGACGAGCTCGAGGAACACTGCAGGGTCTTCCTCCATCACTGCCTTCACGATCGATCGGCCGTCCGTGTGACTGACCGCCTTCAAATTGTCCCGAATGATGTCCTTGTATACCGGGGTCTTCAGGAACTCCCGGATCATGCCCTTCTGTCCCGAACTGCCGGATGAGCCCCTCATTGTACCACTCCTTCGATAGTGCGTGCGGTGCGCTCTTGACCTGCGGCATCGATGGCTTCGCGGAATACAGGGGACAGGTCCCTAACGATCTGTCGAGATCCCTCGATGACCCGTGCAAGGGCCTCGCGGTCGATCTCGGCCAGGAGAGATTCGATAAAAGCTGTGAGGAGGGGAGGGGGGAACTTTTCCAATACCTGGCGGATGAGCTCGTCCGCCATGAGGATGAGGGTGTTGGCGATGCCCGGGAGGGCGCTGACGATCGAGAGAGGAACCTCGATGTCTTTTTCGAGGACCGTCCGGACGAGCTGCGGGCCGTTCTCGGGGTCGATATTCTGCAGCAGCGCCCGGAGGCTGTCCTTGAAGGCGGTCTTCTCCATGAGCTCGCCGATCATGCGGCCTCCGGCATCGATTATGCCTCTGTTCGCCTGGCTCATCCCGGTATACCTCCTTATATGGTTTCGCAGTTGAAGAAGTAGCGGGCGGACTCCATCTGGCAGAGCTGCTTGCCGCCCATCCACAGCTGGACGATCTTGATGTCCCTCCAGTGCTTTTCGATGTCCCATTCCCGGTCGGGCCCGTATAGTCCGAGGATGTCCATGGCCCTGCCGAAGTTCTCGACCGCCCTGTCCGAGACGAAGTCCTTGATGTTGCGGATCTTGCCCACGACCTCCTCGGAGATGAGCGGAAGGCCGTACGGCTTGTTCCTGCGATCGTCCATCATGGCGGCCTCGTGGCCCAGGATCCTGCAGATATCGATGTCTCCCGCAATCCGGCCGATGATCCCGGCGACGGCGTCGTTTTCCTTGAGGGGCCGGTTGCCGAACGTCCTGGTGGAGACGAACTCATAGAGGCGCTCGTAGAGATTGGCCATGGCGCCGGTCATGAAGGCCACGCTCGCAACCTGGCCGAAGGAGATGAGCTGGTAGAAGGCCTCGGCGTCCCTGCCCGGCCCGTGGGCGCGGTACCAGCTGGGGACGCGGACGTTGTCGAACCAGATGTCGCCGTTCTTGTCGGCGGCCATGCCCGCCTTCTCGTACGGCCCGCCCTGGGTCACCCCCTTTGCGTCAGCCGGGACGTAGATGAAGGCGAAGTCGTTTATATCGGTCGAGCCGGGCCTGGTCGTGCACGGCACGCCGAAGAGCTTCGAAACGCCGCCCGAGTTCGTGGGCCAGAGCTTGTGGCCGTTTATGACCCACTCGTCTCCATCGAGCCTTGCCGTGGTATGGATGGTCCTGCCTTTGAGCAGCCCCATGTTCTCGATGTCGGAGCCGCCCTGCGGCTCGGTCATGGCATTGGCCGCGAACACGGCCTTTTTCGAGGTGCAGAACATGGGCGCGAACTCGTCGAGGAGCCGCTCGTTCACGTAGGGCTCGACGAGGATGACGAGGAGCGGCCAGAAGGTTACGGCGAGGGCGACCGCCATGCCGGTGTCCGCCCTTCCGAGCTCTTCGCAGAGCATGTACGCCATGCGGAAGATATAGTCCGAGCTTGCCAGGCCCCAGCCGCCGTACTTCTGGGGAAACAGGGATTTCTGGAGGCCGAGCTCTCCCATGAGCTTGTCGAAGGCGGGCTCGATCAGCTTGTGCTCCTTCCAGTCCTCGTCGTACTTCCGCCTGTAGGGCATGACCTCCTGCTCGATGTACTTCCGCAGGACAGCCCTGAAATGCTTGTCGAGCGGGGAGATGTATTCGAGGGGCCTTGAAAAATCATCAAAGTGCTTCATGGCATCACTCCTTATCAGACCTGGCTGCAGGAGAAGAAGAAGCGGGCAGTATCCATCTTGACCGGCGTTTCCGCAGCCACACCGCACATGAGCGACTGGATGGTCTTGACGTCCCGCCAGTGCTTTTCGGCGTGCCATTCCTTTGCATACCCGGCAGAGCCCATGAGCTCGAGGCCCCGGTTGATCGCCCTCATGACCGCCTGCTGCGAGCGGGACCCGATCATTCCGGCATAGGTGAAGAGGGCCGTCTCATCCATCGGCCCGGATTGCTGTGATTGAGCCATGAGACCGGCCAGGTCGTGGAGGAGGAGGTTCGTCAGGGAGAGCTCTTCTGCGACGTCTGCCAGGACGGATGCGCAGAGCGGGTTTTCCTTGAGAAGCGAAGAGCCCTTTATGACCCTCGAGCCGCACCAGTTTTGAAGGATCTCGAAGAAGTTCAGGCCTGCGCCGAGGCTGACCCCGCCGAGCAGGAGGCCGAGCCGGGAATAAAGGCTCTCCACCGCGCCCGGCGAATCGATCACGTGCTCAGACGGGATCTTTACGTCATCGAGGGTGATCTCGGCATTGGTGCAGGCATTGAGACCGGTCGTCACGATCGGTCCGCTGCGGACAATCCCCCCGGCATCGCCGGCTACGAACGCCAGGCCGGGCTGGTCATTCCCGTCTGCGCACACGATGCAGAACAGGCCTGCATCATGACCTGCCGCAAGGGGGCGGAGCCTGCTGCCATGGACAAAAGAATCGCCCCCGGCAGAGCGGACCCTTGCGAGAATCGAGCGGGACTTGAACAGCGCGGTCGTTTGCCCGGCATGACCCGGACCGGGCAGGACAATGGCGGGCATCACGAGCTCGTCCGAGGAAAAGGTTTCGGATAAGACCTTGATGAGGCTGCCGCCATCGGACGGCCCGCTGACCGGAGCCGATGAAAAGAGGGCGTAATTCATGGCCAGGAGAACGCCGAAGGATGCGTCTGCCCTGCCTGCCTCGATGAGCACATCCAGCAAATCCGAAGCACGCTCGGGCGTGTTCCAGCCGAACCCTCCGAGGTCGGCAGGGACGGCCATGCGCTGAAGCCCGATGGACAGCGCGAGGTCCTTCATCTTCTCCCTGAAGAGGGCCGGGTAGCCCTGATGATATTCGAGACGTTTGGCAATGATCTCTCTGTCGGCCCACTGCCTCACGAGGGTTGCAACGCTCTTTGATTCGTCGTCCCTGCTGCGGCCGGGGACGATGAACAGTTCGTCAATGCCCATATGACCACCTCCTGCTATCAGAGCAATTCGGATGGGTAAGGCTCAGGGATCGCACCCATCATTCCATGCCTCAAGCTATTCAAGTCAATGCCGGCCTCTCTTATGTTGACGTCTATGCGCCACCTTCGGGAATGGCAAAGGAGATGACGATTCGTGATGCGTCGGGATGTGCAAACCTTCTCAAGCAATGAAATATAATATCAGTGGTAATGAAGAATCATTACTAGCAGATAATAAGAATTATCCACTGCATGTCAAGAGTCCCGGAAAAGATATTTGAGGTTATAAGATTATTTCTGATCCTGCTGGCTTTTGTACGCCTTCCAGCCGGCCTCAGTGAGGCAGGCTTCGAACATGGCAAGGATCAGCTTGGTCAGGCTGTTGATCGCACTCTCACGGGAGAATCTTTTCTCGACGAGGTAGCTGTGGATGACCTGCAGGCACATGCCCACGCAGGCATGGCCGAAGAGCATGGGATCTATGCCCTCGATGACCCCTTCGCTCATCCAGTGCTGAATGTCTTCTCCGCCGTCTTCGGCGAACCCGGTGAAGTAGTTCCAGATGCTCCAGTCGAGCTCCTCATCGACGCCGAAACCGCCTCGCAAGAGCATGATGAACTGCTGGGGATTGGAGTCGATATAGTCGAAAATGGCGCTGAAGGTCTCGTTCAGAACCTTGCTTCGTTCGTTGGGGTTCCAGATATCGACGGGCTCGCGCAGCCTTTTCACATGGACCCTCAGGTTCTCGAGGCTGTCCATGGTGAGCTGCTGGTAGAGATCTTTCTTGTCGCGGAAATGGTTGTAGAACGTTCCGGCAGACATGCCAACGGCCTTGACGATATCCATGACCTGCGTATTGTGGTAGCCGTACTTGCTGAAGAGATCGCATGCAGCGGAGATAATTCTTTCTTTGGTTTCTTCTTTTCTCTTTTCTGATCCTCTGGACATGAGATGTTCCTATACGTATAAATCTAAGCTCTTAATTTTGTTAAGTATGGAAAAATAAGCTCATACAGGGTGATTGTCAAGAGAATACTTCGGTTCTCTCCTCTAGACGCGCCATAGAAAGTGTGTTAGTCAGTTCTCGGTATAAAGACCCACAAGTCTGGGCTTATTCAACCAATAAGGGGAGGAGATTATGAGAAGCATAAGAATCGCTTTTGCTGCTGCACTGATCATGGGGCTGTTCATGGGCACTATCCTGCCGGGACAGGCTTCGGCACAGGCAAAACGCACCATTACCGTAGCAACTGACGCCACTTGGCCGCCCATGGAGATGGTGGATGCCAACAAGAATATCGTGGGCTTTGACATCGACTATATGAATGCGATCGCCAAGGAGGCAGGGTTCAATGTTGTCTTCAAGAACACCGCCTGGGACGGAATCTTTGCCGGCCTGCCCGCCGGCAAGTATGATGCTGTCATCTCTTCCGTCACCATCACCGACGAGCGCAAAAAAGAGCTCGATTTCTCCGATCCTTATACCTCTGTGGGGCAGATCCTCGTAACCCCGAAGAACCTTAAAGTGAAGGGCCTTGCCGATATGAAGGGCAAGAAGGTCGGGGCACAGATCGGCACCACCGGCGCTTTTGAGATAAAGAAGGTAAGCGGCGTCGAACTGAAGACCTATGACGAAGTGGGCCTGGCATTCGCCGACATGGCTGCCGGCAGGATTGAAGGTGTGGTATGCGACAACCCGACCGCCATCAACTTCGCACTCTACAATAAGGATTACAAGGCAAAGTTCAAGGTCGTGGGCAAGCCCTTCACCCAGGAGAACTACGGCATCGCGGTGAAAAAAGGCAACAAGGAGCTTGTTGATCTCTTCAACAAGGGCATCAAGGCGGTCAAGGCAAAAGGCCTGGACAAGAAATTCGAGCAGAAGTGGCTCAGGTAAAGCAGCAAAAGAAGACAGAGCTCCTCGATGATCCCCACAAGGTATCCATCGAGGTGGGCGATGGTGCCGCCATCCCCAAGAAGGAGGATGTCGGCCTCTTCACCGCGTGGAGAGTGGCCTTTTTCGGCGCCATCGCCTGTATCGTCTATCTGGCGGTATTCAAGCAGGACCCTTATCTCAATATCATAAAGTTCATCCCCGACGGCATCTACGTGACATTCAAGGTCACGGTGATGGCCATCCTGTTCGCCTTCGTGATCGGGCTTTTCACGGGCCTGGGAAGGATCTCGAAGAACAAGCTCATCAACGGCACGGCCTCGCTCTATGTCGAGGTGATCCGGGGCATTCCCCTGCTCGTGCAGCTCTTCTACATTTACTACGCCCTGGCGAAGTTCGTCCACGTGCCCGACATCGCGAGCGCCGTCATCGCCATGGCCGTGTGCTACGGGGCATACATGGGCGAGATCTTCAGGGCAGGCATCCAGTCCATTCCGAAGGGCCAGATGGAGGCGGCACGCTCTCTGGGCATGACGCCTTCGCAGGCCATGTACCACGTCATCATGCCCCAGGCCTTCAAGACCATCCTGCCGCCCGTGGGCAACGAGTTCGTGGCCCTGCTCAAGGACTCTTCCCTCGTGTCGATCATTGCCGTGGCGGACCTCTTGAGGAGGGGCAGGGAATATGCATCGGAGACCTTCAACTACTTCGAGGCCTATACGGTCATCGCCCTGGTCTACCTCGTCATGACGCTCTTCTTCTCAAAGCTCATCAGCATCATGGAGGAAAAGATCAGTGCAAAATGACGGCAGGCGCAAGATGGTCGAGATGAAGGGTGTCACGAAGTTCTTCGGCACCCTCAAGGCCCTGAACAACGTATCCCTCGACGTGTACGACGGCGAGAAGGTCGTCATCATCGGGCCTTCGGGCTCGGGCAAGAGCACGCTGCTGAGGTCGGTCAACAGGCTCGAGGAGGTCAACGCCGGCAGCATCGTCGTGGACGGCTTCGAGATCAACGATCCCAAGACCGACATCAACAAGGTCAGGGAAGAGGTGGGCATGGTGTTCCAGCAGTTCAACGTCTTCCCCCACAAGACCGTGCTCGAGAACCTCACCCTTGCCCAGGTCGTGGTGCGGAAACGCTCGAGGCAGGAGGCCGAGAAGATCGCGAGAGAGCTGCTGGCAAAGGTGGGAATCACCGACAAGGCCAACGTGTATCCCACGAAGCTCTCCGGCGGCCAGCAGCAGCGCGTGGCCATCGCCCGGGCGCTCGCCATGCAGCCGAGGCTCATGCTCTTCGACGAGCCCACCTCGGCGCTGGACCCCGAGATGATCGGCGAGGTGCTCGACGTCATGGTCAAGCTCGCCAAGGAGGGCATGACCATGATCGTGGTGACCCACGAGATGGGATTTGCCCGCGAGGTGGCCGACAGGGTGATCTTCATGGACGAGGGGAAGATCCTCGAAGAGGGATCGCCCGAGCACTTCTTCAAGAATCCGTCTCACGAGCGCACCCAGCAGTTCATGAGGCAGATTCTCTAGGAAATTATCGCGGCTATCCCATTGACAACGCCCGCACTCTGTGCAAAAAAGCTTTGCGATGCCAGCGTAGCTCAGTGGTAGAGCAGCTGATTCGTAATCAGCAGGTCCAGGGTTCAAGTCCCTGCGCTGGCTTCATTCTACAGACTTCAGATTTTCAAAAAAGTGACTACAAGTGACTACACCCTGTAGTCATCATCCTTCCATCTCTATGGCCGTGACAGCATCCTGCTTCCGGGACATGGCCACATGGGTGTAGATCTGCGTGGTTGAGAGCTCCTCGTGGCCCAGGAGCTCCTGGATGGTCCTGAGATCCTGGTCCGCCTCGAGGAGATGTGTGGCGAAGGAATGGCGGAACATATGGGGCGTGATCCTGCCCGTGATCCCGGCATTTCGCATGGCCGTCTTGATGGGCTTCCGTATGTCTGTGAGGACCTTTCCTGTCTTCCGGGAAGGAAAGAGAAGATCGCCCTTATACTTCTTCTTGTCCAGGCGTGCGAGCTGCTCCTTCACGGCTTCCTGGGCTGTCTTTGTGAGCGGCACCTTTCTCTGCTTGTCTCCCTTTCCCAGGACGGTGACTACACCGGTGACTACATCTGACTTCCGGAGCCGGCATATCTCGTCCTTGCGAAGCCCTGCGGAGTACATGACGATGAAGAGAGGCCTGCGCTCCTCTCCAAGGGCCTTGAAGAAGGCGGCCACCTGTTCCCGGCTTATGACCTCAGGCACCTTGCGTTTGTGAGGGAGCATCTCGAATTTGGCCGGCGGCTCGCAGTATTTCTTCTCGGCACCCCAGGCGATCAGACGGCGGAGGCACATGAGCTCGAGGTTGATGGCACGGTGGATCTTTTTCTTGTCGTCCTCGGTGCGCTTTGTCATTGCCGGTGCTAAAAGTCCCAAAAGTATCGGAATAAAAAGTCCCCCAAATTGAG
>JAKPPU010000026.1 GCA_029547185.1 Deltaproteobacteria bacterium
CCCGAATGCAATGACGTATTTTGCGATGTCCGGGTTGATCGGGTCGTATGTCTCCTTAAGGATTCGTTCCTGTTCAGGCGCAATCATGGCAAGCAGATTCTTCCCGCGTTCGTACCGTCCTTCGGATCCGGCGTGAAGGGAGTCCTTAGAGAGTGTTTGGCCGGTCTCCTGCAGTACCTCGACAAGCGTCTTCATGGCGTTCAGTGTTGCCGGGAACCCAGCGTACCCGCACATCTGGATGATGACCTCGCGGATCTCCTCCGGTGTGCAGCCGACATGAAGTGCGGCATGAGTATGGACCTTCAGCTGGGGCGCTGCAGTGCCCATGGCTGTCAGGGCGGCAACAACCGCGAGTTCCTTGGTCCTGTCGTCGAGTCCGTCACGGGCATAAATCTCACCGAACGAGTATTCGATGAGGTATCGGGCGATGTCCGGGCAGATGCGATTAAGAGTCTCTTCCACCTGCACGCCGGCCTTACCATCGATCTGGAGCATTTTTTCCCTTCCAATTGTTGCGTAGTCTGTCATTGTTCCTCCCTTTCAGGCAAATCCATCATGCCAGTCCTACTGCCACGCAACCACGAGTGGCTTGCGGCGCGGAATCCCGTAGATCTCGTACTGCGGGTGGCCGAACATCATCGCATAGGCGCTCTTCCGCCCGGCGGTGATCCCTAGCTCCTTCTGAAGCGGCTCATACGATGATGCCGCCATGGCAACAAAGCCGGCCCAGCAGGTACCAATCCCATGTGCCGGTGCCGCGAGATCGAAGTGGGTGAGGGCAATGATGGCATCGGTCTGGGCCACCGGATCTCCTTCCGGTATGGTGGCGACGAGCAGATGCGGGGCGCCCCGACAGATAACATCGTTGCCGCTCTCCCATGCCCCTAAAAGCGCCGGAATGTAGCCGCTCATGGGATGGTTTGAGCCTGCGAGCGTTTTCATCCATTCGATGGTCATGGCAGCGATCTTCTTCACCTTCTCCCGGTCGTGGACAACGATCCATTCCACCGGCTGTCTGTTTCCTGCGGATGCGGCATACCGGGCGATATCGAGGAGTTCTAGGATCTTTTTCTTTGGCACCGGATCCTTCGTATAGTGCCGGACAGAGCGCCGCTTCCTCAGGTAGTATCCCATATCCTCCTGTGCAATATCCCCCGCTCCCGCTGGCAGGCGCACCTTTTCGTCCGGGCGATCGTCCAGGATGAGCGCCTGCGACGGACAGTGGGCTTCACAGTGCCCGCATTGGATACAAATGCCTGATTTGGTGCCATTCGTTTTCGGCAGTGAGTTCTCATCGGCAGGCTCGATTATGCCCATTATGCAGACCGTGGAGCAGATCCCGCAACGAGTGCAGAGATCCTGGTCGAGCAGTATCCTTGTCATGGAAATCACTCTTGTTTTCTTTTCTTTGTTATCCGGTAATCAGCTCGTGCCGGCTTATGTGCAGGAAGTGGGTACAGTTTCAAGTGGTTCAGGAGCTGTGCCATAGCCTGTCCGAGTGACTTTGCGCGGGCGAGGCCTTCCTCATCATGCAGGACCTCACCGATCTCACGCCCAATCCCTATCACAGGGAAGCCGGAGACTATCATCTCATTTGCAAGGAAAAAGTGGATCATGGAATCCGCAGTTCGGCTGGCTCCGGTACGCCGTAATGCGACCGCGGCGTTCCCAACCTTGTTCTTGAATATGTGGCCGTTTGCAAAGGAGACAAATCCGGCCCGGTCGATGAGCGCCTTCATCTCCGGAGTGACATCAAGGAAGTAAACCGGGGAGCCGAGGATGATCCCGTCAGCATTGCTCATCTTCTCGATGCAGTTATTCACCACGTCATCATCGATTACACAGCGCCGGTCGCGGTTCTCGAAACATTTGCCGCAGGCTGTGCAGCCGTGGATCTTCTTTCCGCCCAGGTGGATGGTTTCGATCTCGATTCCCTCATTATCGAGCTCTGCTAAAATATGCTCGATGAGGATCGACGTGTTGCCCTCCTTTCTCGGGCTGCCGTTGAATGCAACAACTCTTGTCATGTCATCTTTCCGTTC
>JAKPPU010000028.1 GCA_029547185.1 Deltaproteobacteria bacterium
ATGAAGAACAAGCCGGTCGATGTGCTCGTTCCCGACCCTTCGGTGGATATCCTCTCGGATATCAGGCAGGCGTTCTCTCTGGGAATGGACTATGCCGAAAAGGAGTATGCCTTCAGGAAGGTCGACGGAAGCACCTTTACCGGTCTCCTGACAGCGTCCCCCTTGAAGAGCGAGACCTATGCAGGCGGTATCGTCCTGGTCGTACGGGACCTCACGGACATTGAAATGATGAGGAGGCAGATCATCAACGCGGAGAAGCTCGCCTCGCTGGGCAAGGTCGTCGAAGGAGTGGCCCACGAGATCAGGAACTCGCTGACCTCCCTGGGAGGGTTCTCCCGAAGGCTGAGCAAGTCGGTCGAGGAGGCCTCCAAGCAGAAGGTGTACGTGGACTACATCATTGAAGATGTAAAGCGCCTCGAGGCCATGATCATGGACATCGAGGAGTATGTGAACTACACGAAGATTCACCGGCCCAACTTCGTCAGGACGAACATCGAGGAGGTCATCGAAGAGGCGCTCGTGAAGACCTTCGGATCGGGCAAATTCAGCGCTGTCGCCTATGAGGTGCATGCGCCGGAAAATCTCGAGGACATCGAGGCCGACCACAACTTCCTCGTGGAGGCCTTCTGGCACCTTTTCGTCAACGCCTGCGAATCGATGCAGGGCAAGGGGAGCCTGGAGATCAAGGTGAGCATGCACCCCCACTACCTGATCGTGGATGTGATCGATACGGGCAAGGGCATCCCCAGCGACGAGATCAAAGACATCTTCAACCCGTTCTATACCTCGAAGGTCCGCGGTGCGGGGCTGGGCCTCTCGAAGGTGTACATGATCATCGAGGAGCACGAGGGTTTCATCACGGTGAACAGCTCGGTGGGCAAGGGCACGAGGATGCGCGTCTTCCTCGGCAGGAGAAGGCCTGCGAAGGAGACCGCACAGAAGAATGCCGAGGCGCGGGAAAGGCCGTCGAAATAAGGCCTTGAAGAAAAAAATCGGAATGACGATAAGAAGGCTATGAAACTTGAATGGATTATATGTAAAAAGACGGTACGGGCTGCTTTCAGAGGCATGGTTGCGTGCCTTCTTGCCGCTGCCGTATTCTTTCCTGTCCAGGCCAAGGCGGATATCTACAAAAAGCGGCTTCCCGACGGAACCCTGTGCTTTACGAACATCCCCATCGGCAATGACTGGGACGTGTATTACCGGGAAAAGAAAAAGCGCTCCTCTTCCTCTTACCGGTTTCCGGGCCGTCCTCCCTATGATCCGTCGAGAAGGTCGAACTATGACAGCCTGATCCGCCAGATCGCCTTTCATCATGGGGTCGATCCCGATCTGGTCAGGGGCATCATCCACGTGGAATCCGGGTACAACCCTCAGGCCCTGTCCAGCAAAGGCGCGATGGGCCTCATGCAGCTCATGCCCGAAACCGCCTCTATCCTGGGGGTCAATGATCCCTGGGACCCGCTCGAGAACATCACCGGCGGCACGAAGTACATCTCGTACCTCCTGAAGAAATACAACGGTGACCTCACCAAGGCCCTGGCCGCCTACAATGCAGGCCCGGGAGCCGTGGATTCGTATGACGGAATTCCTCCCTATCAAGAAACGCAGGATTATGTTAGAAGTGTTCTTGGAATACTGAATGGAGGGAGGAGATGATAGGGAATGAACCTTGCGAATGCCCTGACTATCTCGCGCATCATCTCGGTTCCGGTCATCGCTGTCCTTCTCCTCTGCGATAACCTTCTCTACTCGCTGATTTCGGCCGTCCTGTTCTCGCTTGCCACCATAACCGACTATCTCGACGGATATCTGGCCAGGCGGATGAACATGGAGTCCGATCTTGGCAAGCTCCTCGATCCTCTCGCCGACAAGCTGCTCATCTCGACCGTGCTCATCATGCTCATACCTCTCTCCAGGGTGCCTGCCTGGATGGTGGCCGTCATAATCGGCAGGGAAATGGCGGTTACGGGACTGCGGGGCCTGGCGTCGGAAAAGCACATCGTGATAGGCGCGAGCTGGCTCGGCAAGTACAAGACCGCATTTCAGTGCGCAGCACTCATTCCTCTTCTCGTCCACTATCCGCTCCTGGGGCTCCAGTTCCAGGAGGCCGGAGAATTCTTCCTGTGGATCGCGCTCTTTTTCACCGTCTGGTCCGGGTGGGATTATATCTCCGGGTACGCCAGGAGCATCTTCGCTCATTAAAGGCGTCGACGTTCGGAAAAGGCGGCCCCTTGAGAAGAAAAGATCCGGAGCAGGCAAAGGCACCTGCCCCCGGATCTCAGCATTTCAAGATTCCTGCTGCCGGCTCTTAATGCCGGTTCTGTTACTTTCTCTCTGAAGATACGTCCTTCGCTATCTGCAGGATCCCCATGGGCAGATTGATGCCCAGCTTCTTGGAGGTCTTCAGGTCGACGAGGACCGTGAGGTCGTCCTGGACCAGGATGGGCAGGGACTCGGGCTTGGCGTCTCCCTTGAGAATTTTTGCTGCCTGGCTTCCGGAGTAGGCACCGATCGTCTTAAAATCGGAGCCCACGTAGAGGACAGCGCCCGAGAATCCCACATGGCAGAAGCAGACTGCAGGAATGTTTTTCTCATTTATGACATCTAGGAGATCACGGGTCGGCTGGTAGTTCCTCAGAGCATAGTAGGCATCGATGGGTACGCCGAAGGCCTGAACGCCCTGCGAAATGAGCTCCTGCGCCGCTGCCCTGGGGCTGTCCGACTTCCCGACCTGCTTCGTGAGAATCGTGATGCCCAGCGTCTTGGCCTTGGCTTTTGCCTCCTGGACGAAGGCAACGGCATTGTCGTCGTCGCTGTGCACGATCCCCATGGTGGTGACGCTCGGCAGCGCGAGCTTTGCGATCTTGAAGGCCTTCACCGGATCGAGGTAGAGCGATGAGCCGGTAAAGCCCGAGCCTGCCTTGGCAAGGGATGCGCAGCCCACCGCCTGGGGAACCGCCACTGAGGTGAACACGACAGGGATGCCTGCACTGATGAACTTGTCCTTGCTGTACTTGGTGGCGGGAGAGCTGATGGTGAGGACGAGGTCCGGCTTGGTTGCGATGATCTCATTTGCTGCACTCTTGATCTTCATGAGGATGCCCACCTTTTTCCAGAGTCCGGCATCCGCGTCGGCATCGATGATGTGCCGGTTGATGACGAGGTTTTTGCCCTTGACGATGCCGTTCTTTGCCAGCTCCTCGACAAATCCTTCGTATGCCCAGTCGAACGGGTTAATCTTCGATACCTGGAGAACCTCGACGTGGAACGAATCTTTTGCATATGCCGGTAAGCCGAGGATGAGAACGAAAAGAACACCCAAGAACCACTTTTTCATAACAGCCCCCTTCTTGCAAAACATTGGTTTATATTAAATGTATCGACTTCCCTCCATTGAATCATAAACAGGATATGTGAGGCTTGCGTGCCGGGGAATGGTGTCAGGTAAAGAACAGAAGCCGTATCCATGCAGGAGACGGGTGCGTTTTCCGGAAGGCAGCCCGTCCCGGATCTTTATGTCTTCATGCGGCATCAGCCCTTGTCGCTCGTGCTGATGCCCAGGTGGGTGTACAGGGCGCAATACCCGGATGAGGCCGTGGAAAGAAGCGCTCCGCTCAAAACGAGCATCAGGGCGGTCGTCAGATCGACTCTGCCGCTTCGTATCAGGGTAAAGATGAGGGCCAAGGCCACCACGGCCCTGCTGAGCCTGTCGAGCATGCCGACATTCTGTTCCATTTCATATACCTCCGATGTGATCCTTGTAATGTATATTCAGACAAAGAGGCCCGCATGTCAACCCTTCGTATGGAGAAGAAAAATCTCGTCACCCGATCCTCATGCCTATGGGTGCTGCTGGCATCGCTTCCGCCCCGGGCAAGGAGTGAACATCGCTTGGCTCAGGATCCCTCCTTCATGGGGAATGAATCGGGATCTTCCAAGGGGCGGATGCTTGGAGCCTCTATTTCTCCCCTTTCTTGATCCTTACCATGACCGGGATGTCCGATGCGAAGGTGGGGAAGGAGGGGACGAATTCATGGAGGTCCCTCGACGTGATCTTGTACTTCATGGCCAGCGCAAAGATGTTGATGATCTCAGAGGCATCGTGCCCGAGAACGTGGGCGCCGACGATCCGATTGTTCCTGCTGTCGATGAGGACCTTGGAGAGAGTACTGTGATCGGCATGGATGATGCTCACCTTCCGGTCCGTTGCAACGCCTGCCCTGCCGAGCTCCAGCCCGTCGATATCGGCGATGCGGCCCGTGACGTTTGCAACCGCATCGGATTGAATGGTCTGCGTCCGGTTATCCTTCTTGGGGATGCATCCTCTCAGAGGGCAAGTCCCGCCGAAGCCGTTTGCTTCAACGATGAGAACCGATGCCCCTGACCTGCGGGTGATGATGGAAACCGCCCTCCCTGCGGGCCCTGCGCCTAAGACAATGACATCATAGGTATCGATCATGCCGACTCTCGATTATGGGGTAGGTGGCTGCACGTCTTGATGCCGTTTGATACAGGGGGGGTATCAATAAGGACAATAGTAGTGAGCAGACTGGGCTTCTCAAGGACTCCACTCCTGCCGTTCATGATGATATATATGGCGTTGAAAATTTCTCCTCTCACCACTACAGTAGAACCAGGAGGAGATATGGGGACGAAAATAAAAATCTTCACCTTGAGTACATGCGGTCACTGCAAGGAGACAAAGAAATTTCTCAATGACCACAACGTCGAATTCGATTTCATTGACGTGGATCTGCTCACGGGTGAATACCGGCAGGAAGTGATCGATGAGGTGAGAGAATTGAACCCGAGGCTGAGCTTCCCCACAATCATCATCGGCGAGAAGGTCATCATCGGGTTCAGAGAGGAAGAGCTCAAGGAGGAACTGGATCTCTGATGGATGCAGAGGGACTCTACCAAATGCTCAGGAGGGTCCAGGAGCCGAAGGGATACTTCTTCAACAAAGACAAAGATCTCGTATTCGATCTCCTGGGGGCTCTCATCAAGAACAAGGACCGCTACGGGTACATGTGCTGTCCATGCAGGCTCGCATCGGGCGACAGGGATCACGACAGGGACATCATCTGTCCGTGCATCTATCGCGTGCCCGATGTGGCTCAGTACGGGAGCTGCTACTGCGGCCTCTACGTTTCGAAGGAGTGGAACGAGGGGGTAAGAGCGCACGAGTACGTTCCCGAGAGAAGACCTCCGGAAAAGTTCCTGTAAGGGGTGCGCAGCTCGCAGGCACCAAGGATGTGCTCATCGGACCGCTCTCGACGCCCGTTTGAAAAGGAGAGCGCCGTCAGATGAGCAGAAGCTTCACGATGTCGTGCTCGACATAAGTCAGCCGGATCCCCACCCCGTTTGTGTCGGTTCGGACGACGTAGCCCTGCACCCACAGAGGCCTTCCGATCATATCCTCGGTGTTGATCTTCATGGTGACATAGGAGTCCTTGCTCAAACCGGTGCCGGTTTTCAGGAACATGCCCTTTCTGCTCACGTTCGATACGGTCCCGCTGCCTGCATAAGTCAGATTGTCGGTATAGGTGATCGTTGCATCCAGCCTTCCCGGTGCCTTCATCCTGACTTCGGATCTCTTGTTCTGCATATTCCTTCCCTCGCTTCCTTCAAGCACGAGCATGTTTCAAGAAGGTTCTGATTGATAATGATTGCATGGGGAAATTAAGCCAGCAGCCATATGATCCATACCGTATTGGACTTTCTGAAGAAAATGATAGGGTCCACCCATGCAAAGTCAAGACAGTGCAGGTGCCGGCCTGTTCCGCATCCCTCCCTGTCTGTCTTTTTCCCGGAAGCAGGGAAGGTGTGTGAGAACGGGGAAACCGATCTTCGCCTTTTGTGCCGAGATCGTCCTAGAGCTTCACCACGAAGCAGGTGATGAAGCGGGGATCGAGCCTTTCGATATCAGCGATCCCCGAGAGCTCCTCTTCGAAGCGCTTCTGCAGGATTTCAGCCGCGGCTTCGATGAGATCATCCTCAAGGGACGTATCGAGGGTCCGGAGAAAGGCGGTAAGGCCCTGCCCGAATCCCGGTGCGAGGGACCGCCTGCCGGAAGGACCGAGAGCGGTCGCCTTTGCAATGAAGTCGCAGAGCTCAGCCCTTTCGAGCGGCCGGAACGCGGTCTCCCTTTCAAGGGAATTTATTGCGAGCGACGTGAGGATGACCGCCTCGAGGTCGAGCGCCGACCCCAGGTTCGTGCCTCTCAAGTCGATGTCTTTCCTGTCCCAGCCGATGCGGTCCAGGATCGAGACGAGCGCCTCTATCCTGTCGATCTTCCCGGTCACTTCTTCGAGCTGATCGAGGGAGGAGAACTCTTCTTTCTTGAAGAGGGGCCTCTTTTTCATCAGCCCTTCGACGAAATCGTTCAGGCCCTCCGGGATCATCGAGGGCTCGACGCGGCGGAGGATCCCTTTGAGCCTGCTCTTCTGCTCCTGGACCATGTTATAGCCCAGGGAGAAGAGGGTCTCCGCGTTCGTTGTCTCGAGCACCTCCCGTGCGGAGCGGCCGTTCGCCTTCATGGCAGCCGCAAGGCCCAGCGAGGCGATGGAGCTCGCCTTGTCGATGCCGCGCTTGAGCTCGTCGATATCGTTCAAGGGCAGGTAGTCTGCCATGACGACCTTGTTCGCGAGGTAGACCATCTCGATGGCGAAGCGCTCGCGGGTCTCGGACGACGACTCTCCCAACCCGGATATGATGAGCCCCCTGTTCCGGGACAGGTGGTCCAGGTACATCGCAGGAAGGAAGCCCCGGTCCTTGTCCATGACCGGCGTTTTTTCCTTGCTTATGCCGGCGGAGAGGAGCTTTTCAGGCTGTATGCGCTGGTAGATGCTCATGGCCTCGTCCGGAGGGGGGAACCCCATTTCCATGAGCCGCAGCGACCGGCGCTCGTAGACGCTCTCTTCGGTGCTGGACTTGAGCTCCCAGATCACCCCTTCCATGATGGAGTAATAGACGCTCTGGTAGTGGGTGAAGATGAGGCTCAGCATGTCTTTGAGGAGCTGGACCTTTTCGTCCTCTTCCTGGAAGATGAAGAAATAGATGTCATCGAAGCTCTCGTACCCGGCATCGAGGAGCTGCGCGATGTTCTCGTCCGTCGGCACCACCTGGACGACGTCGATGTACGATTGGTAGAGGAGGATGATGATGTCGAGGTCGATTGTCTGGAGGGCATCCTGCAGGGAATCGAGCGAGGAGTTGTAGATTTCCCACAGCCAGTCGAGGAGGGCCTCGATAGAGAGGCTGTCGTTGTCCCAGCAGTCCATATCGATGCAGTGACAGATCGCCTCCGGCGTCATGTACTGCATCAGGATCTGGCTGTCCGTGCCCCAGGTTTCCTTGATGATCATATAGGTTTCCTGCGGCGAGAGCTGCTCGAGGATCTGTCTGGTATGAGGAGAGTCGATGATGGCCCGGGCCCTCTCCGCGGGCGTGCTCTCGACGACCTTCCCCAGTTCGTTGCGTATGATCAGGTTCATGTTCATGATCCTTTGGTTAACATACTCGGGATGGCGATATCAAGGTAGTGCTTCACTCAGTATTGATGCTGTCATACCCTGATTCGATGCTGATTTTTGCACAGAAAACAGAGAGCTTCAGCCGCTCCCGACTATGTTGGCTTGCCGGGATTCAAGGGGCACGGGTAATTCATGCAGTTGGGGCAGCCGGATATGAAGAGATGGACGGCCCAGAACATGACGAAAACCAGACCGAACACGATCCCTTCCGTGAGCAGCCCTTTCCCGACGATCACTGCGACCGGGATTCCGATGCGGAGGATATAGGCAGCAGTCGCAAAGAAGAGGGCAGGCCACCCGAAAGGCTTGCCGCTTTTCGGGAAAACCCTGCAGACCATGGACCCTTCGAGGGGCACGGGGCACGCCCTGCCGTAGTAGGCGCAGAACCTGCACGTGCCTGCAAAGAGAACGAGATAGGATGCTCCCCAGAGAAGGATATAGGGAACGGATAAGAGCGGGTGGGACAGGACGCTTATGTACAGGCCTGACAGGAATAAAGCGGCCAGCAAGACCTGTGCGGCGAGATTGTCCCTCCATGAGAACACGGGAATGCTGCCCCTTCTTTTCGCCAGGCTCATGCTTTCTCTCGTACCGGTTTTTCGCGAGTATTTCAAGTATCGGACAGTGCGGCCTCCTCCCGGCTGCCCATGGAGGGCATCTGTTTAGAGGGTCCCCATGGCCGAGCGCAGGGCTGCCATGAACCTCGCATAATCCGACCGGGCAGTGATGTAGTTCATCTGGGCCTGAGCGAAGAGAGACTCCGCGTCGAGCACGTCCGTAGTCGTGGATACCTGGAGGTTGTACCGGTCTTTCTGGATCCGCAAATTCTCCTGCGCCTGGGCGATGGCCTGCTCTGCAACCGCTATTCTGGCCTTGGCCTCCTGCACCGAGAGGTAGTCGTTCTTCACCTCGAGGGCCACCCGGTTCTTCTGGGCCTGAAGCTGGTAGAGGACCCTGTTCCGGTCAGCCGTGGCCCTCGAGACATCAGCGGTGGTAAAGCCTCCCTGGAAGATATACCAGGTGGCACCGACGCCCAACGACCAGGAGTCGAGAAAATCCACGTCGGGCTGCTCGCCGATCTTGTCATAAGCTGCCGTTGCCGCGAGGCTCGGAAAGTATCCGGCACGGGCGATGGTTATACCCTTGTTCGCGCTGTCGAGCTGGAGCTGGGTTACCCGGATCTCCTGCCTGTTGGCGAAGGCAGTCTCGGTTGCCTGATCCACGGTCTCGTTGAGCGGGGGCATGGGAATCTCTTTTTCGGTTGCTATCGGCGTTGCGAGGTCTCTGTTCATGATCTCGTTCAGGTTCGATTCGGCTATCCTCGCCGCGTTGTCTGCCTGGATGACGTACTGCTGGCTCTGGGCATAGCTGACCTGGGACTGCAGGAGGTCGTTCTTCGGGATCATGCCCTGGTTGTAGAAGGCATTCGCCACGTCGAGGTGCGACTTGAGCGAGACCATGGAGCTGCGGGCCACGTCGAGAGTCTGCCGGGCCTGGATCAGCCGGTAGTAGCCCTCGATGACCAGGCGTTTCAGATCCCGGATGGTCTGGCTCCTGGTCAGATCGGTCGCCTGGTAGGTATTGCCTGCAACCTTGTATGCATTGTAGAGGGCTCCGCCGGTAAAGAGCGGCTGGGTCGCCTGCACGGAAAAGGCATAGTTGTTCCGGAACCCTGTCTGGATCTCATCAGGGAACAGAGAGGTCGTGCTCGGGGGTATCGCCATCGGAGGCAGGGGGATGAAGGGAGCCTGGTTGTACCTCGTGTAGGAATAATTGAGGCTCACCAGGGGAAGCAGGTTCGCAAGACTCTGACGCTTCTCCATAAGCCTCCCCCGGACGTTTTCATTCTGGGCCTTTATCTGGGGGTTGTTCTGCAACGCAATGGCAATGGATTCTTCCAGGGTCAGGTAATCAGCGGCATATCCGGCCGACCACCCGAGAAAAACAGCTCCGATAACGGTAACGATAATCCTCCTGAACACGGTGAACCTCCCTAACATAGACTGTGGATGATCTCTCCTACAGCTCTTCATTGTGAATGCCCATGAACAGGCAGCCGCCTGCCTCAGGCGCAGGAGCTGCCATTCGCATCGTCACACATACTCCAAGATAGAAGAAGAGCTCAAGAAAATCAAGGAAGTTCCATCAGCGCACCGATTCCGTTCCCCCGCCTGCATACGGCATGGATAATAAAAACGGCGATCCTATTCGAGCGAGTGGAAGACGAGGCCCGTGGGAACCCTGGGATGGAAGTATGCCGATTCCTGGGGCAGCTTGAGCCCGGCATCTGCGACTTCGAGGATGTCCTCGATGGAGCTCGGGTTGAGGAGGAAGGCGATGTCCGCCTTTTCCTTGGCCACCATGTTGAGCGCGGTGTCTGCGCTGCTCGTATAGACGATGCGGTTGCCGCCCGCTGCCGGGCTGATTCCGAGGATGGGCTCGAGGACGCATTCATGGAGGAGGACCACGTCGAGCTTTTTCAGCAGCGGATGGATGGGATTCGCCGTAAAGCTGTCCAGATCCGCATCTTCGGTGATGCTGAGGAGATAGTATCTGGGGATTCCCTTCACGAAGAGCCCGATGGTTCCTCTGCCGCCCTTGGCCAAGGCACTCAGAAAGCCCTTCCTGTTGTCATAGGGGACCATGTTGAAGATCTCTTTGATCCGGTATTCGAGATCCACGAGGCCTACTCCCATGCTGTCGGGGATCACCCGGTGGACCGGGAGGAGGGGGATCTTCTCGTCCTTGTTCGTCAGGTACATCTGAATATAATCGAAGCTCTGGCTTCCGTCGCTCTTTCCGGTGGCTGCCCTCATCCTGTCCCGGTAGGTTCTGGCGGTTTCGTACCGGTGGTGTCCGTCGGCGATGAGGATCTTCCTGTTGTGCATGAGCTTCGCAACCTGCTCGATGACTGCCTCATCCGTGATGACCCACAGCCTGTGACTCTCGCGGTTTATATCGAATTCAACATCGGGACTGCCCAGCGCCGGCCGGATTTTCATTTCGACGACCCTTTTCGCATCCGAGTATATCCCGAAGATGGAGCTGAAGTTCATCCGCACCTCATTCATGAGGCGAAGCCGGTCGAGCTTGGGCCCTTTTTGCGTATACTCATGAGGGCGTATGGTTTTCTTGTCCCCGTCGTCGATCTGTACCGAGGCTATGATGCCCCTCCTCGTATAGGTGTGATCTCCTACGGAATAGGTCTGCTCGTGATAATACAGGGCCGGCTTGGCTTCCTGGATGAGGACCTTTTCCTTCTGCCACTGGCGGAAAAAATCCCTGGCCCTCGTATAGCGGTTGTCCGTCTTGGTATCCTTGGGCATCTGTTTTCCGAGCACCAGTCTGACGGCATTATGCGGCGAGAGGCTGTAGTATTCGTCGGCTTCCTGCTGGCTTACGGCATCGTAAGGCGGGCAAATGACCTTGCTGAGATCTACCTTTTCAGGATTGTAGCGGATCCCTTTAAAGGATCGTATCTTGGGCATTCACCTTCTCCTTTCGGTTGTTGTTCACGGAGGCTGATACAGAAAGTGCTCTATATAATGGACCCGAGAAAGATTTCAACAGCAATTTATCCGAATTTTCGCTTGATGGCCTTTGCGGACGCCCGGATCAGCCGCACGATCTTCGTGGGGATCCACAGCGCGCTCAACGCCGCACCCAGGGTAGAGAGATTTCCCTCCTGCTCGCTTAAGAGATCGGGCCTGATCTTGGCCTTGACCTTCATGAAGCCCATCCAGTCAACGGCTTCAAAGACCTTTCTTATCTTCCCGTTCCACGGGATGTACAGGCAGGTGGCGAAATCGACCAGGTAGGGTCTGCCCGCGTCATCGATCCCGTAGTTTCTCCGGTTCCTCAGGTCGAGGTGGATGACCCCGCGATCGTGCATGCGTGCGATGAGGGATTTCAGGGAATCGAAGTAGGGGTTTCCCGGGGTGAGGGGAGAGTCCTTGAGATTCGCGCCGCCCATGTACCTCGTGAGGAGAGACAAGCGGTCGGCCCCCGGCAGGAGCTCGGGGATGCCCTCGACTCCGCGGAGCTTCGAATAGATGAAGCCCTCCCAGAAGATCAGGACACGGCCGAGCAGGCGGACAGGCAGGGATCTGTCCCGGTAGGTCTTCTCGACGACGGCTTCCCCGTTCCTCTCGATCAGCCGAACCGTAGGGCCGTAGGTGCGGGTTTTTTTCAGCTCCTGATCCATGGTAGAAAATCCTTACCGCAAGCCTGCACCCTTTTGCCAGCGAAGAAGTGTATTTTGGCAAGATCCATCCGCTTTGAGCCCTCGATTTTTGCGGAATAATTCCTATTTATTTCTATCATTGCATTCACAATTATGCAATGATGCCCTCGCCATGGTCCGGAGATGAAAGGATGAAAATACAGGGAACGGTTCACTGGAACAGAAAAGGGTTTGCCTTCGTTGTTCCCGAGGCGGGGCGGAGCGACGTTTTCGTTCCTCCCGAGGGCCTCATGGGGGCGATGGATGGAGACCTCGTGGAGGTATGGGCCTATCGCGAGCGAAAAGGGTTGAGGGGCGAAGTCCTTTCGATCCTCAAGCATAGCCCGACCACGGTGAGCGGCACCTACAGGGAAAGAAAAAAATTGGGGTACGTCGAGCCGTTCTACCCGTTTCCCTACACCGTCGTCGTGCCGCACGAATGCAGGGGAGTCGTGCGGGACGGCGACGTCGTGATCGCCATGGTCAATCCCCCGAAGTCCATCGCGAGGACAAAGGCGGTCACGGCCCGGATAGAACGCCTCCTCGACATCCCGGAGAGCACGGGCGATGATTTGCGGTACGTGGCGATAAAGTACGGGCTGCCCTGGCGGTTTCCCGAGGAGGTCGAACGGGAAGGCTTGAGGGTATCGGCCATCGATATGGAGGCAGAGCTCTCAAGGCGCAGGGACCTGCGAGACAGGGTTCTCTTCTCCATCGACGGCGTGACGGCCAAGGACTTCGACGATGCCGTGGGAATAGAGAGGCTTGATGGCGGGAATTTCCTTCTCACCGTGGCCATCGCGGACGTGGCGTATGCGGTAAAGAACGGCACCCTTCTCGATGAAGAGGCAAAGAACCGGGGCTTCAGCGTCTACTTCCCCGAGGAAGCGATCCCCATGCTGCCCGAGGTTCTCTCGAACGGCGTGATGAGCCTGAAGCCGGACGTGGACAGGCTCGCCATCGCGGTGGAGATCCGGCTCGGCCCGCGGGGAAAGATCCTCGACATCGACTGCTTCGAGGCGGTCATCCGTTCGAAGGCGCGGCTGACCTATGAAGAGCTGAACCCCTTCCTGAACTCGAACGTCAGGCCCTCTTCTCTCGACGGAGCAGTAGCCCACAGGGTGATGGAGCTTCACAGGATGGCCCGGCATCTCTACCGGAACCGCACGAAAGGCGGAGCGCTCGACTTCGACATCTCGGAAGTCGGCATCACCATCGGATTTGACGGTGACGTGGAGAAGGTCTACCGGTATCAGAGGGGGCCTGCGGAAAAGCTCATAGAAGAAGCCATGCTCTGTGCGAATCATGCGGTGTGCAGGTTCCTCCAGAAGCACTCGATGCCGGTCCTCTACCGGGTGCACGAGCCGCCGAGCCCCGACGATCTCATGGCGCTCTACGAGACGCTTCGGGAGATCGGCCTCGAGAAGAGAGAGCTCGACGATCTCTATCGTTCGATCAAGAAGAGAAAGGATCTCTCCTGCAGGCTCCAGCACATCTCGAGACTCTATGAAGACACACCTCTCCACAGCTTCGTGAACCAGCACATCCTGCGCGCGCTCAAACGGGCCAGGTATTCATCCGAAGACCTCGGACACTTCGGGCTGGGAAGCTCCTGCTACACCCACTTCACCTCGCCCATCAGAAGGTACTCCGACCTCATCATCCACCGGATACTGAAGATGGTTTTCAGGCCCAGGACGCCCTCCGAAAAGGAGCTCGGCAAGCTCGAAGGCTACCTCAGGTACATGGGCCCCGAAATCTCCGAGAAGGAAAAAAAGACCGACGACGCCATGTTCGAGGTCATCAGGCTCAAGACCGCAGCGTACATGCAGAGGCACCTCGGTGACGAGTTTGCCGGCGTGGTGACCAGCATCCTCCCCTACGGGATGTTCGTGGAGATCTTCGATCCCCCGTTCGACGGGCTCGTAGCGCTCTCGGATGTGAAAAACGCCCGCGTCGAAGAGGGAAAATTCGTAAAGCTCAGGAAGCGGACGATCTCCATAGGCGACATTGTCAACGTCCGCGTAGCCAGGGTCGATCCCTTAAAAGGCCACGTCGACTTTACCCTCCTGCCTCAGAGGGCAGACTGAAACTATTCAAGCCGGGAGGGAGTTGGATGGGTGGGGGCTCTTCCGTGGCCAGACAGCCCTTTTTGATGCAGCCAAGGCTCGCCTTGCGGGCAGCCCCGTAAACTCGCTCCGCTGTCGCTGCGCTCAGACAGTACGGGGCTAAGCGCCCTCCAGGCTTCGCCTGGGCTGCATTCGCAAAAAGAGCTGTAATGTCCACTCCAAAGCCCCCACCCATCCAACTCCGGTGCGTACTCTCTTCATTTGTTTTGTCATTCCCTCTCTCCTCCCTGTCATTCCCTCGAAGGCGAGAATCCAAGGGGATCATGAGCTTCCCGAATTCTTTCTTCGCATGGTCAAGGCTACTAAGCGTGGCAGGGAGGCAGGGGTGGCCCTGGATGAACCGTTGATCGCCTTTTGCCAATGCAGCCCGACCTTAAGGCGGAGGCCTCTTGGACCCGTACTGTCTAAGCCTCACGAAGTGAGGCGAGTTTACGGGTCCGGCCGGAGGCGCAGGTCGTGACTGCATCAAAAGGCGGTCCCCGGTGAAGGAAGGGTCACACCTGCCTCCCCCTCCTCCGAATAAATTTTTAAGAATTCAAGGCAGGGGCCTACAGCTGCGATGCAATGACCATCTTCTGGACGTTCGCCGTTCCGTCTATGGACATCATGAGCTGTGCGTCGTGATGAATGCGGCGGATCTCGTGCGACTCGAAGGCGGCGCGGTAGCCGAGGGCCTCCATGGCGAACGAGGCGAGTCCGAGCAGAGTCTCGCTGGCGTAAAGTTTGGCCATCGAGGCTTCGAGGGAAAATGTCAGGCCCGCATCTATGCGCGAAAGGGCATCGAAGGCGAGGAGCCGCGAGGCCTGGAGGCGGGTGGCATACTCGGCCAGGGGGAAGGAAATCCCCTGGAAGGAAAAGAGAGGCTTGCCGAACTGTGACCTGTTCTTGGCGTGGCCGAGAACCATGTCGAAGACCCTCCTGGCGGAACCTGCGCAGCACGCAGCCACGATGGGCCTGCCTTTGTCGAGCGTTTCCATGAGGAGGAGGTATCCGCTTCCCTCCTCCCCGAGGAGCGACTCCTCGGGTACGGTTACATTATCGAAGACGACCTCTCCCATGACGCTGCCGCTCGATTCATGCGGGCCGTATGCATCGCCGATAGTCACGCCCGGGAGATGCGGATCCACGATGAATGCGTTTAGTCCGGCGCGCCCCTTCGAGGGAGGGCTTGCCGCGAACACGATGAGGTACGAGGCAAGGGCATGGTTGATCACGATGCTCTTCTTCCCGCTGATCGCAAAACCTCGTTTGCTCCTCTTCGCCGTCGTAGTGACAGACGCGATGTCGGAGCCCGCCCCTTCCTCAGTGAGGCAGAATCCCGCAGCCAGCTTATGAGCTGCGATCGAAGAGAGGTGACGGCTCAAATGATTCCCGGTGAGGCCGATCTTCATCATCTCGGCGCAGTGGGCCGTCGTGACCGGACCGTTGAGCGTGCCCGGAAGGCGGGAGCTCAAGGCCTCGTACACGAGCCCTGTGCTGACGTAATCGAGGCCCTGTCCCTTGAACTCCTTCGGGATCAGGAGCGCGTGGTAGCCTGCCTTCGCATATGCTTCGTAGACGGCCTTTGCCTTTTTAAGCCCGCTCCCGGAGCCGGCGAGGGAGCGGGCGTGCTTTTCCGCAAACCGCTCTGCCTTCCGGACGAGGAGCTGCTGCTCATCGCTTAAGGGAAACATGGTTCCTCCTCCATTCGAGGTAGTCGAGGAATTCGCAGAGCGAGAGGATGTCCCGGGAATCGAGACTGCCGATCCTCTCCATGATCCCTTCGAGGGAATCCTTTTTCCGGTCCGGGCGCTGCGGAAGAGCGGCGTCAACCCCGCCACTCATGAAATAATCGAGCCGCTTTCCGAGGATGCCTGCGATCTGCTCGATCTGGTGGAGGTAGAGCCTCCGCTTGCCGAGCTCGTAGTTCGACAGCGCAGCCTGGGTGATGCCCAGGGCCTGGGCGAGGTCGACCTGGGTCATGCCGCGCTCTTCTCTCGCCGCCTGGATCTTCCGTCCTATCTCCTTGAATCCCATAGGGGGCTCCTGCCTTGGCCTCTCTTCCCATCATCTTCATGACACCGGGAAAAAGCAAGGGAAATGTATTGACAGGGTTATAACAAAAAGAGATAATAATACAACAAAATGTTATAAACGGAGGAAACCGATGTTTGACTTTCTCATGACCGACGAGCAGAAAAAGCTCAGAGACGAAGCCAGGGCGTTCACGAAATGGGTCCCCAAGCAGCTCATCCTCGACATGGACGCGGAGAAGATCCAGTTTCCCCATGAGTATCTCCAGGAAGCGGGCAGGAGAAACCTGCTCGGCATCCGCCTCCCGAAGCAGTACGGGGGCAGGGGGCTCACCTGGGTGGATGATGCGATCGTTGCCGAAGAGATCGGCGTTGCCAGCTACTCACTGGCCTGCCTGTGGGGTGTCGGCGCAGACATCGTGTGCGAGGCCATCATCGAGTTCGGCAACGACGAGCTGAAAGAAAAGGTGGTCGTTCCCCTGCTCAAGGGCGAGACCTTTGCGGCGGAAGGACTCACCGAGCCGCGGGGAGGGTCAGACTTCTTCGGGGCCACGACCTATGCCAGAAAAGACGGCGGCGACTGGATCATCAACGGCCAGAAGCGCTTCATCGTGGGTGCCGAAGGCGCGGACTGGTTCCTCGTCTATGCCGTGACCGATCCCTCGGCGCCGCCCCACAAGCGCATGACCGCCTTCATGGTCCCCCGCACCGAAGGTGTCGAGAGCAAGTACATCTACGGGCTCATGGGCGTGCGCGGCGGCGGCGCAGGCAGGCTCGTATTGAAGGACGTCCGGGTGCCGGAGCGCTATGCCTTGAACGGCATCAACGGAGGCTTCGACGTCTTCGTGCGTATGATGATCCCCGAGCGCCTCGGCACCGCAGCCATGACCATCGGCTCGGTACGGCCGGCCCTCGACATCGCGACCCGCTACACCTCGAAGAGGAAGGCCTTCGGGTTCCCCATCCAGAGCTTCGAGGCGGTGGGGTTCAAGGTTGCGGACTGCGCACTCATGCTCGATGCGGCCAGATCGATGGTCTATACCACCTGCCGGGCCGTCGACTCGGGTACGGTGCATGCCGGAAGGGTGAGACGGATGGTCTCCCAGAGCAAGAAGTTCGTTACCGAGGCTGCATGGGAGGTGGCGAACAAGTGCATGCAGGTGGTGGGCGGCATCGGCTACACGAGCGTCTATCCCCTCGAGCGGATCGTGCGCGACATCAGGCTCTCGATGATCTGGGTGGGCACCAACGAGATCATGCAGCTCATCATTCAGAACGAGTGGTACAAGGAGTTCTTCAAGGTCATCTCCAAAGAGGATGTCCGCGATGTGGAAGAAGACGCCCTTAATGCCCATCAGACGGAAGAGAAGGTGTACGAGTAGGGAAGTACGAACTCTCCGGTGAGAGCTCGGATGATTCTTAAGCAAAATCGGGGCATGATCGAGGAACTCGCTCATGCCCTGAGTCGTATCATTAAAGGCAGCCGGTAAGGCCGAAGGACCTGCCGGTGCAGAAGTTGTCCATGAATTCCAGGATAATGCCTTTCCTTTTGTGCCTTGGTTCAGGAAATCAATGTAGCTTCAGTTTGTCGAGAGAAACCTCAATGTAGGAAATTATCAATGTCCAGACTCCGATCGCTACCAGAGCCAGCTTGATGGGGTGTATGGAAAATAAAAAACGCCCACCTGCCGAATACGTGATGGCAACCGGGAATGTGCTGGCGATTACGAGACAGAGTATCACCCTTGAGTGTACGGGGTTGATCGAAAAAAACACGAGCAGCCCAAACAGGAAGAAGAATGTGTCAAATATACTGAATCTGCTGCGTGAATTCCATTCACTCGTGATCTTGTAAAAGGTCAGGAGCGGAAGCTTGCCGAGATTTCCCTTGATCCATTTGACTGCCTGCTCTTTGCCATGCATCGAAACGGCTTTCTCGTGAGCGATCGGGGACTGTTTCGATGAGTTCGGATTATCATTAAGTCCCAGATCGGCGGCATCGGGATTGAACCAAACACCATGGTTGATCATCGCCTTATCGCTGAAACCCGAGGGGAGAGCAACCCCGCCTTGCGTACCAAGTGGCTCAAATCCTTCGAGCACGATACAGTTTCTACCCATCCATGGAGCTGAGAAGAGCATGAAAGATACGATGAAAATGAGGGGCAGACGCACAGCTCTGAAACTGAGATACGAACTGCCGCCTGGCAAGAGCATAGATTGCTATCAGTATCACCGGCAACCACATGATGAATATCGATCGCGCAAGAAAGGCCAGCGACAAGGTCAGTCCGGACAAGAAGGACCAGACCCATGTTTTTTTCTCAGCTGTATGCAGAAGACACCACATGAAAAGTATCACGAGGAAGCATGACAAACTCTCTGTCAGGATGGAATTACTGTAGAGTCGAATTCCCGGGTCTACCATAAAGCGGACAGAGAACAACAAACCCGGAAAGAGACCGAAGTCTCGGCAAACAAGGAGGAAGACAAACGCACAGGTCAACGCAGTCAACAGGTAATTCATCACGAGAATAGGAGCGAATCCCCTCCCGAAGAGCTTAAAGGAACCGGCCATCAGGAGCGGCAAAAGAGGAGGGCGATATGCGGTCAGGCCGCTGCCATGACGCTGGCTTAAATAATCGTAGTGGCCGGATTGATTAATGGACTCGTATTCTGATTTAAAGTCTTGGTCATCCCAGTCTACTGAAAACCCGTTACCTTTACTGAGCTGCACAGCGATATTGTCATAGTCCGGTCCGTCTCCGCTGGGAGAAGGAACTCCCCAGCGTCCGCTCGCTGCATGCGGAACTGTCATAACGAGCAGGGCGCATACAAAAACAAGGACTGTCAGCCATTTGACAGCACCTGGGGTAGAGAGTAATCGGTTCAATTCTGCCAGGTTGAAAGCTTCGGCAGGGGCATTAGCTCTGGTATCCATTCCTTTTACCTCACGAAAAAGTCTTGCTCAGGGATGCCGCAACGTCCACAAATTCGACTTCTTCATGAGACCTCCTTCTCAGAATCCTACGGCGAACATGCCCTCGAAATCGTGGCGTGAGAAGGCGCGGAAGGCGAGCATGGTTTCTGACTGGAGGATGCCTTCGATCCCGGCCATGCGGTTCGTTGCCAGCTCGGCGAGCTCGTCGTTGTCCCTGACCCGTGCGATGATCACGAGGTCATACTGCCCGCTCACCGAAAAGACCTCTGAAACCCCGGGAATGTCCGCCAGCTCCTGAGCCAGCTCATTGATGCGATTGCGGACCGCCTTCAAAAGGATGATTGCCGTTACCATACCATTACCCCTTCTCGATATACTCCACGACCAGATCCCCGAACTCGCTCGTGGAGAGGAGCTTCCTGCTCTCGTTCGGCCCTTCGGAAAGATCTGCGGTGGTGTATCCCTGCTCGAAGACCGTAAAGAGGGCGTTCCAGACGTCGCTGGCCTCGCGTGCGAGATTCAGGCACCGCTCGAGCATGAGCGCGATGCTTCCGATCATCGAATAAGGGTTGGCGATATCCCTGCCCGCGATGTCCGGGGCCGAGCCGTGGGCCGGTTCGACGTAGCTCTTCACGGTGCCGATGCAGGCGGAAGGCATCAACCCCAGCGATCCGATCACCCCGCCGGCCTGGTCCGTGAGGATGTCGCCCTGCATGTTCTCGAGCAGCATCACGCCGTTGAACTGGGACGGATCCTTCACGAGCTGATAGGCGGCATTGTCCACCAGCATCGATCGGTACGCCACATCGGGAAATCCCGAGGCGACCTCCTCGACGATCTGGTTCCAGAAGCGGGAGGTGGCGAGCACATTGGCCTTGTGGACATTGGTGAGCCGGCCCGAGCGCTTCCTGGCCTCCTCGAAGGCGACAGCCGCCACCCGCCGTATCTGCTCGTCCGTGTAGGTGCACTCGTCCGAGGAGAACCGCATATCGGCGTCACGGCCCTCGATCTTTTTTCCGAAATAGATTCCGCCTACGAGCTCCCTGATCATGAGAATGTCGATTCCCTCTCCCAGGATCTCGGGCTTCAGGGGCGAGAAGGAGGCGAGATGCTTCGGGAGCCTGACCGGCCTGAAGTTGGCAAAGGTATCGTACCGTTTGCGCAAGGGCAGGATGGCTCCGTTCTCCGGACGGTGCTCGGGCGGGATCCTGCTCATCTGCTCGACCGCCAGGCCCACCGGCCCCTTGATGATCACATCGGACTCGTCGCAGATCCTTTTCGTCTCCTCGGGAAAGGGAGAGCCTTCCGAGAAATACGCCCCGGCCCCGAACGGGGCAGGCGTGAGGGTGAAGCGGTGGCCGTATTTCTTCTCGATTGCACGCAGGGCCTTGAGAGATTCCCTGACGATCTCGGGACCGATGCCGTCACCCTCGAGAACGGCAATCACCTTTTCCATGGGAAGATCCTTTCCGCACCTTGCTCGAGATAGAGCCTTCGATTCTGCATGCAAGGGTTTATTGCCCAAATTTATCCTGCGGGCAAGTCATTTCTGGGAGATGTTCCGTGCCGGGACATTCACCCGGCTGATGTTTGTGAAATAAATGTAAAAATCAACAAACCGAATTGACCGTATTTTTTCAGGGTATTATCATTTTTACGGAAGAAAACAGGTGTCCTGATCTGATTACGCTCCTTCAAGCGCCTTGGAAAAGACACATGATGCGAGGGGGAAGAACGGAAGATATGGGTACATATCTTTCATCTACAATGAGAGGTTGCACGGCCATAACCCTCTTTGTCCTCAACACGGTCTTCTGGGCCGTCCCGGTGCACCTGCTCGCCCTGTCGAAGCTCCTCATACGGTTCAAGGCCTGGCAGATAGCCTGCGCGCGGGCAATCATGAAAACCGTGACCGGCTGGATATGGGTGGCCTTGCGGATATTGCGGCTCACCCAGAAAACGAGCTACGACATCGAAGGAGTGACCGGACTCAAGAAATCCGAGTGGTACTTCCTGAACTGTAACCACCAGTCATGGGCCGACATCCTCGTGCTCCTGATCACCTTCCACGGGCACATTCCCTTCTTCAAGTTCTTCGTGAAAAAGGAGCTCATAAAGATACCCCTCTTCGGAACGGCCTTATGGGCCCTCGATTACCCCTTCATGAAGCGTTACTCGAAGGAGTTTCTCAAAAAGAACCCCCACCTTCGGGGCAAGGACCTCGAGGCCACGAAGAAGGCGTGCGAGCATTACCGTCACACCCCGGTCTCGGTCCTGAACTTCATCGAGGGCACGAGGTTCACCCCGGAGAAGCATGAACGGCAGCAGTCTCCCTACCGCCACCTTCTCCGCCCAAAATCCGGAGGATTCGCCTTCGCCCTGTCGGCTATGAACGGCCTGATCTCCCGAATGCTCGACGTCACCATCATCTATCCTCCCGGAATGCGCGGCTTCTGGGACTACCTGTGCGGCCGCATCCCGCACATCGCCGTCCGGGTGAAAAAATACGATCTTCCCCCAGACATCCTCAAGGGAGATTACCAGAACGATCCCGAGTTCCGCGCCCGCTTTCAGTCGTGGGTAAACGATGTCTGGAGCCGGAAGGACGCCGTGATCGAGCAGTACAGAAGCTCGCACGGCAGCGCCTCCTCTGCGGCATAGGGCTGCATGTCTGGGAATATCGGGATGACGCCCCAGTCCGCGGTGCGCTTCGAGATCACGGCATATCCTGCTCGGGGAACACCAGCTCGCTGACAGGGAACCCCTTGTCCGCAGCATAGCGGACGAGATCGTCGACGACCTTCCGGTCAAGAGAAGGGGTGCGGGAGAGAATCCAGAGATATCCCCTGTTAGGCCCGCAGACCATGGCATAGGAATAGTCTTCCCGGTCGAGCGCGATCACGTTGTAGCTCGCATAGAAAGGCGGAAAAAAGCTCACCTTCAGGCAGCCGACAGCCCTGTCTCCCGCGAAGTATCCCTTTCCCGATGCCTCCTTCCATACAGACTTCTTCCTGTCGTATCCCCTGTTGAGCACGTCGATCCCGCCGTCCGTGCGCAGGGTATAGGTTGCGGATGTATTGCTCAAGCCCTTCTCGAAGCGATGGTCGAGCCGTGCGATCTCGTACCATTTCCCGGCGTAGCGGGCGATGTCGAAATTTTCAACCGGCTGGACGCCTTTGGGGATGCCCGTACAGCTCGACAGGAGAAAGGCGAGGAATACCAGGAAGAGGATGGCAAGAGAAACCGGCAGGTATTTCATGAATACGTTCATATCCCGATTCCTTTCCTCATCAATCCCCAGAAACGCGCATACGGGGCTATACGGCCGCTTCCTCCCCCAGTTTCCGGTAAATGCCTGCGGTGACGATGTCGATGTCCGTGTGCCGCTTGCCGTCAAGGACGATCTCTTCGATCTCTGCATGGTTTTCAAAGGACCAGATCGCCAGGCCCCCCGGATCAGGCCCCAGAGGGCCCATGCGGCAGAGGACGAAATTGAGGATTCCATTGCGGTGAATCATCATCCTCTTACGGAAACAGTGGGCGATCTCATTCTCTGAATGGTTCAATCCAAACGCAAAGTACTCGATGTACTGGATGCCTCCCCCTATAGGAGGACCTGAGAAGGCTTCCTTGTAGCAGCCTGCATTGGAGAGGTGAATGGCATTCCGGGAAGCTGCCTGGTGGAGGTTCTGCCTTGCCTTGAAGTACGATTCCCATTCATCGAGCTTTTCCAGGGTCCTGCATCTCCAGATGGCCATATACGGCGGATGGGGACCCAGGCTCAAGGTTCTGCCGAGCACAGCTATGGGATGATCGATCGAGTCGTACTTGGATTCGGGACGCCATGGCTGGTCCCCTCTGGCCTGGAAGAGTTCGAGGGGTATGGAACGATCATGCTCCATATACTCAATGTATATCATGCATTCCCCCTGTGCTCCGGGATGTATCGTGAGGATGATGCGAGGACCTCAAACCCGTATCCCGGTGAAAAGTCTGCTCGAATGCAGAGCTTGCTTTTTCCGGATGGGTTTGTTGCGGTCAATATTTCTGCAAGGACAAGCTGTCTCAGTATTCTATTATAGGGGGCGATCTCCTCTCCTCAATCGATTCGCATGTTCGAAAATGCAGAAAATCCTCCGGCTCACCAGGAGGTATATAAGCAAGGGCAGCCATTCGAACGTTTCCGATTCTTTCCGGGCATGTCTGAAAACCGCAATCCCTGCGGGGAAGGCTGACCGTTTTCTGCTGAAGGCAGGAGATCCGGTGTCGAGCCGTTCTATGCGGGCTCCTGCCTGTGGTGGAAGATCGTATAATCAAGCATGGGCCAGGGTGCATCGATGTCCTCGATCCGGCTCAGCTCGGCCTCGGAGATCCGGCTTGCGTCGCTCAAGTCCTGGGCAGCCCAGAAGAGCTTCCGGAAGCGCTGATGATGGTGGTGGAACCGCTGGTTGGCATACTCCTTCGCCTGCAGGGTAAAGAGGAGAAACGGCCAGTCGCTTCCCTGCATGAGCAGGAGCTCGCGGCCCATCTGGCGTAAAATGCGGTATCCCCGCTCATCCTCGGGCTGCACACGGGACAGCACCCCCTCCATGTCGAGGGCGCTCGAGTTGATGGAGGGCCAGATCCAGCCATGCTCGGGGTCCTGCCACACGGTGAAATCGGAATTCAGGCCCCACGAGCTCGATTCCATGGCGATCGTCGAGAATCCCGGGCGGTAGTGATCGATGTATTCTCCAAGGCTCCTGCATTCGATCGTGCTTCTCTGATCGAGCTCCCGGTAGACCTGCTCGATCCAGAATACGCCCTCGTGCCACCAGTGGCCGAACAGCTCGCAGTCATAAGGGGAAACGATCACTGGCCTGGCCTCGGGTATCTCGGTCTGATCGAAGACAGCCTCCATGAGCGATACGAAATGCCGGGCATGGACCTCGACGCGTCTGCGGGCGATATTCGGATCATAGATCCTTTTTTCAGGCGCTCCGGTAACCCGCCGGTAGCGCAGGCCCGATTCCGGCTCCTTCTCGTGGAATTCGAGATAGTAAGGGTCTCCGGGATAACCCAGATCCGGGGACCAGACCTGCTTCCCCGTGGCAGTGTTCCGCCCGAACACGGAGACGCCCGACGGCAGGAGGTAGCCTCGAAAGGTCGTCGGGCTGATCTCCTGATGCCGGTTCTCCACGAAGGAGGCGTCCGTGATGCCGACACTTTCCGCGAAGAAGTATTCGATGCCTTCGCCGGAGAGCCACTGGTCGATGGCCTTGCGCATGTAGCGCTCTCTCGGAGACCACAGAGCCGGACGGTAGGCGCATTCGGGCAGCCAGAATCCGCGCGGATGCCTGTCGAAGTACTTCTCGTATGTCTCGACCCCCAGCCGCACCTGTGCGAAGATCGAGCTGTCACACTCGAGGAGAGGCAGGAAGGCATGCGTCGCAGCAGAGGTGAGGACCTCGATCACGTCCTCCTCCTGGAGCCACTTCAGGGTGCCGAGGATATCGCGGTGGAATTCAGAGGTGTACGTTCGGAAGTTGGTATCGAAGAAATCGAGCCAGTATTCGGCCACGGAGCGTCTGGCCGGATCGGAGCGGAAGCGGTCGATATCGAAGCGGGCGCGCCCGATCTTGTCATCCATATAGGCGCAGAAGCGATCCTTCATGTACCCGTCCGCGAGCTGCTCCATGAGGGCAGGCACCAGGCTGACCATGATCCTTGGTCTGATGCCCTCATAATGAAGTGCTCGCAGCGACCTTAAGAGAGGGATGTACGATTCGTTCATGGCCTCGAAGAGCCATTCCTCGCCGGCAGGCCACACGCCTGACTTGCGGGAATAGGGAATGTGGGCATGGAGCATCAGGGCAAAGACCCCGGTCATTACCGTCTCTCGAGGTTAAGGGCACTGTTCTTCATAGGAATACAAAATAGCTGCATGCAGTCTTCCTGCAAGGAGAAAGGTGCCTGGTATACCTTAAGGGCGCCTCTCATCTTTTGGCTTGATACCGGTGACAAGTTGGGAGTATAATACTATTGTCTTACAATCTTACCAAATTTTGATAGGGGGGTTTCTCTTATGATGGACTATGCTCTTCTCTTGAGAACTTTCCTCCTAAGAACAGCACGATACTACCCCAAGAAGGAGATTGTTTCGATTTACCCCGAAGGCGTGTTCCGGTACACGTACAGGGAATACTACAAGCGGGTCTGCCAGCTCGCCCATGCCCTGAAGTCTCTCGGGATCAAGCGCGGAGACAGGGTGGCAAGCGTGGCCCTCAACGACAACAGGCACCTCGAGCTCTATTTCGGTGTGCCCTGCTACGGCGCGGTTCTTCATACCGTGAACTTCAGACTGCCCCAGAATCACTTCGTCTACATCATCAATCACGCCGAGGACAGGATCCTGTTCGTGGACGAAGACCTGCTCATGTTCGTAGAGGCGGCCAAAGACCAGCTGAAGACCGTCGAGAGGGTCGTGGTGCTCTCCCACACCGGCAAGATGCCGCAGACGAGCATCAAGGACATTGTCCTCTATGACGACCTGATCAAGGACTTCCCCGAAGAGTACGATTTCCCGGCCGACTTGAACGAGAACGATCCTGCCGTCATCTGCTACACCTCGGCCACCACGGGAGATCCGAAGGGCGTCGTCTATTCTCACCGGGGGCTCATCCTCCACACCTATGCCGTGGCCACGACCCTGGGGGCTGCGGAATCCGACTGTATCCTCCACATCGTGCCCATGTTCCACGCCAATGCCTGGTGCGCGCCCTTCGCCGCGGTCATCCTGGCGTGCAAGCAGATCCTGCCCGGCAGGGAGGTCCTCAACATGGAGAAGCTCTGCCGGACCATCGCGGAGGAAAAGGTCACCTTCACCTGCGGCGTGCCCACGGTCTGGATGCTCCTCTACGACTACCTCGAGAAGGGCGGCTGGCATGACTTCTCGACGCTGCGCACCATCGCGAGCGGGGGCTCGGCCGTGCCCAGGAGCCTTCTCGTCACCTTCAACGAAAAGTACAACTTCCCCATCATCCAGGCCTACGGCGCCACCGAGACCACGCCCATGGTCACCTGCGCCCTGCCCAAGAGCTACATGAAGGACTGGGCAAAGGAAGACCTCTACGATGTCCGCTCGACCGTGGGCATCATTGCCGCCGGCCTCGAGATGAAAATCGTGAACAATGACGGAGTCGAGGTCAAGATGGACGGCAAGGAATGGGGAGAGATCCTGCTCAGGGGCCCGTGGATCGCCAATGAGTACTACAAGGACCCCGAGCGCTCCGCCGTCACCTTTGCCGACGGGTGGTACCACACCGGCGACGTGGGCACCATCGATGAGGAAGGCTATGTGAGGCTCGTGGACCGCACGAAAGACCTCGTCAAGAGCGCGGGAGAATGGATCTCCTCCGTGGACCTCGAAAACCTCATCATGAGCCACCCCAAGGTCATGGAGGCTGCCATCATCGGGGTTCCGCATCCGAAGTGGCAGGAGAGGCCCTTCGCCTGCGTGACGGTCGTCTCGGGCCAGAGCGTGACTCCGGATGAGCTCAAGGAGTTCCTGAAGGACAAGGTCAAGGCATCCTGGTGGATCCCCGACGATTTCGTGTTCCTGCCCGAGATTCCCAAGACGAGCGTGGGCAAGTTCAACAAGCGGGAGCTCCGCAGGCTCTATGCCGAAGGCCAGCTCATGCCTCCGAAGGCTGCCAACTGAGAACGAAGGCGCAAGGCCCGGTTCGCAAAGAACCCGGGCCCGGAGTGTAAGATATCCCTTGCAGGGAATCCCTTCCCGGCAGAGGGGAAGATTGGATTATGTGCAGTAAGGATGCGTCAGCCGCATCTTCATATCGGATTCTTGAGACTCTAAGGAGGAAGCATGTCATTATTGGACAGATACTACACTGACGAACATCACATGTTCCGGGATGCGGTACGGAAATTTTACGAGAAAGAGGTTACGCCCAACGCCGACCTCTGGGAAAAGGAGGGAATCGTCCCCCGCTGGGTCTGGAAGAAGGCGGGAGAGCAGGGTTTCCTGTGCCCCTGGCTTCCCGAAGAGTACGGCGGGGTAAACGCCGATTTCCTCTACTCCTTCATCATGACCGAAGAGATGGCCAAGACGCGCTGCAGCGGCTTCTTCATCCCGCTGCATTCGGACATCATCGTGCCGTATATCAACAGCTACGGCACCAAGGAGCAGAAGGACAGGTGGCTCCCGGGATGCGTGACCGGGGACATCATCACCGCGGTCGCCATGACCGAGCCGGGCACGGGATCGGACCTTGCCGCGATGCGCACCACGGCCGTCAGAGACGGAGATTCCTTCATTATCAACGGACAGAAGACCTTCATCTCGAACGGTCTGTCCTGCGATCTGGTCATTGTCGCCGCAGTCACCGACCCGAACGCCAGAACCCCCTATGAGGGAATGTCTCTCATCGTGGTCGAGGACGGCACGCCGGGATTCGAGAAGGGGAGAAAGCTCGATAAGATCGGCCTTCACTCGCAGGACACGGCCGAGATGGCCTTCGTCGACTGTCGCGTGCCGGCCGAGAACCTGTTGGGAAGAGAGGGCGGGGGGTTCTACTACCTCATGGAAAAGCTCCAGCAGGAGAGGCTCGTGTGCGCCATGGGCTCCCAGGTGGGGGCGGAGGAGGCCTTCAGGGTGACGCTGGACTATATGAGGACGAGGGAGGCCTTCGGCAAGCCCATCACCCGATTCCAGTACATCTCGTTCGAGCTCGCGAAGATGGCGACCGAGATCGAGATGGGCAGGGCGTTCCTCGAGAGTTGCCTCATTGACCACCTCGACAGGAAGCTCGATGTAAAGCGTGCCTCCATGGCCAAGTACTGGATCTGCGAGATGCTCAACCGGGTCGTCGGCAAGTGCGTGCAGTTCCACGGCGGCTACGGATACATGGAAGAGTATCCAATCGCGCGGATGTTCCGCGATGCGAAGGTTCAGACCATCTTTGCCGGAACGTCCGAGATCATGCTGCTCATCATCTCGAGACAGCTCGGTTTGTAGGAAAAAGTACCGGGATGGCAAAACGAAGCGGGGTTTGAAGAAAACATGCCCGCCCCGGTCGATGCCGGGGTGGGCACGTGGAATATGATGACCATGTTTCCCTCCTCGTAACGCGTTTGTATGAGGAAGCATCCCTCTCCGGGAGCCCTCTTGAGGTGAACCCGGAGGGGGTGCAGCCTCGCTTGAGAGGGGAATTCTTAAAAAAAGAGAAATAGAGGCGCAAGATCGAAGAAATAAGGACAGGCATCCGATTAAAGGACAGCTATTACTGCAGTCTCATCTGCTATCCGCGGTCTTTCTTTAAGGCCGCGGCTCTTTTCATTCTTCCGGATGTGCCAGGGACTTCCGGAGGGCCTTCTCGACATAGTCGATGTGGGCTAGCGCGGCCTTTCTCGCAGCGTCCGGGTCATTCTTCTCGACGGCATCCATGATCGAGCGGATCTGAGAGAGGATGCTCATCGAGCTCCCTACGACGGTGGAGAGCTTTTCACGGCTGAAGGGGAAGGCGCCGACGAGGATGGAGTTCACGGATTTCCTCAAATAGCTGAATATCGAGTTGTGGGCGGAGTCGACGAGGACATCGAAGAACTCGGCGTAGAGCCGTCCTTCTTCCCTGGTGATGGGAAGCCGGTCATCGGTCCTCAGCCTTGCGGTCTTGTCGCACAGTGCACGTAGGCGGGCCTTTTCTCTTTTGGTGGCGCATCTGCAGGCAATGGAGGCTGCCTCGGCGTCGAGGATCCTCCTCACATCGAGCAGCTCCCAGATCTTGTTCGGGTCGATGGAAACGAGATCCTCGATGGAGGACTTCTCGCCGTTTTCCGGCACGCTCACGAACTTGCTGCGCTTGTTCCGGGTTTCGATGTACCCCTTGGCTTCGAGCAGCTTCTTTGCCTCCCGGACAGAGATTCTGCTTATGCCGAGCGACCTCGTCAGTTCTTCCTCGGAAGGCAGCCTGTCGCCCTGCTTCATCTTTCCGGACCTGATAAGGTCGATGATCTGCCCGGCTACCTGCGTGGGGATATTCGGAACCTTTGCGATCGGCAGAATGAGCGAACGGTTTTTCTTCATATTTATCACCCGATACTCAATGTATTACTAGCTTATAGCCATACAAAAGACAATGCATTAATTGATTCCATATCAGACCTGACTTGGCGGGTCCACAGGTTAATCTTCCCCCCGCCTTCTTCATGGATATTGCACACCGGACCATGTTCATCTATATGCAAAGAGCAAGGGGAACATAGATGAAACCATGAAGTTCTATACGAGCGACGACATAAAGAGGCTTATCAAGCGGTTTCAGGAAAACGAGGAGACCGCGCAGAAATTCTTCGAGGTGGAGCTGAGCGTGCTCTCCACGCTCAATTTTCACGACTTCTTCGAAAAGCTCCTTTCGAATATCATGGATAAGTTCAGCGTGAGCCTCGTATGGGTGACACTCATCCAGACGAGCAGTGCCGTCAAGCTCATCCAGACGTACTCCTCATCCGCCATACCGGAAGACCACCTGAAGATCATCGACCGCAGGAAGTTTTCCCTGGTCGTGCAGAACAGCCACAAGCCGACCCTGTGCAACGAGAACATGGGCCTGTTCGACATCCTCATGCCCAAGGGCATCGACAAGAAATTCGAATCGATAGCCATCGTGCCCATCAGCCTCGACGGCGACACCGTCGGGAGTCTCAATTTTGCCGATGTTTCGAAGGACCGGTACTCTCCGGAGGCCGACACGATCCTGCTCGAGCAGCTCGGCCTGGTGGTATCGATCTGCCTTTCGAACGTGGCGGCCCATGAAGAGCTGAAGTCTCTTGCCTTCAAGGACCCCCTGACCGGGCTTCTCAACCGCAGGGCCATGGAACGCGCGCTCAAACGAGAGCTCAGCCGGTCGAGGCGGTACAAGAGCGCCCTGAGCGTGGCATTCATCGACCTCGACGGCTTCAAGCAGGTCAATGATACCTTCGGACATGACGCCGGCGACGAGCTCCTCGTATACGTGGCCGATACCCTGAAACAGATGTCCCGGCAGAGCGATATCGTGTCCCGTTTCGCCGGCGATGAGTTCGTGATCATCCTTCCCGAGGCATCGACAGCCGAGGCCGGCTTCCTCATCCAGCGTGCTCAGAGCTACTTTGCCGAGCACCCTCTCTCGCTGAACGGAGCCCGGATAACGGTCAGGTTCAGCTGCGGGATAGCAGCCCCGGACCACGAGGCGGGTGATGATGCCGCTGCTCTCCTGAAAAAGGCCGATGGTCTTCTCTACAAGGACAAACAGGCCCGGAAGGCCGGGTGAGCTTTCCCGTACGGGAGGAAGCAGAATGCATCATTTTTGTTCTGTTCATTTTTGTTCTGTAGGCATATAAGAGGCTCGAAAAATATTGTCCTTCTCATCTGAAGAAACAATATTGTCCGGATTCGAGCGATCGACGAAGGTGGTTTGGGTGCGGTCCGGCGGCAAGGCCCTTCGAAGGCCTGCCCCGTTTCAAGGTCCGTGAGATGAATCAAAGGCTGAGGAGAATAAGGTGAAGGCAGCGATCGGGTTCGACAACGAACAGTATATCAGAGAGCAGACCAAGGAGATTCTCGAGCGGGTCGAGCGGTTCAACAACAAGCTCTATCTCGAGTTCGGCGGAAAGCTCATGTACGACTACCATGCAGCTCGGGTGCTCCCCGGATATGATCCGAACGTCAAGATGCGGCTCCTCCACGAGCTCAAGGACAAGGCGGACATCATCCTGTGCATCTATGCGGGCGACATCGAGCGCAAGAAGATCAGGGCGGATTTCGGCATCACCTATGACTCGGATGCCATGAAGCTCATCGATGACCTCAAGGCATGGGGCATCGACGTGCTCGGCGTGGTGATCACGCGCTTCGAGGGCCAGCCTGCTGCGAACCTTTTCAAGAACAAGCTCGAAAGGCGGGGAATCAGGGTCTATACGCACCGCTACACAAAGGGATACCCGACGGATGTGGACCTCATTGTCTCCGACGAGGGTTATGGGGCGAACGCGTATATCGAATCGAAGAAGCCCCTTGTGATCGTGACCGGTCCGGGCCCGGGCAGCGGCAAGCTCGCCACGAGCCTCTCTCAGGTCTTCCACGATTATCGCAGGGGCTTCAAGTCAGGCTATGCCAAGTTCGAGACCTTTCCCATCTGGAACATCCCCCTCATGCATCCCGTCAATATCGCCTACGAGGCCGCCACTGCAGACATCAGGGACTTCAATCTCATCGATCCGTTCCATCTCGAGGCGTATGGGAAAACAGCCGTGAACTACAACCGCGATGTGGAAGCCTTCCCGGTATTGAGGCGCATCCTCGAGAAGATCACCGGCGGGGAGCCCTTCTACAAGTCGCCCACGGACATGGGTGTGAACCGCGCAGGCTTCGCCATCACGGACGACGAGGTGGTCAGGGAGGCATCGAAGCAGGAGGTGATCCGCCGCTATTTCCGCTACCAGTGCGAGTATGTGATGGGTTTTGCCGACAGGGAGACTGTGCAGCGGGTCGAGCTCCTCATCAACGACTTCGGCCTCACCCCGGAATACCGCAGAGTCGTCATCCCTTCGCGGGAGGCGGCGAAGGAGGCTTTAGGGGACGAGACAAAGGGCAATGAGGGGATCTACTGCGGGGCGGCCATCGAGCTCAAGGACGGCACGATCATGACCGGCAGCAATTCGCCCATGATGCATGCGGCATCGAGCCTCATTTTGAAGGCCATCAAGCACCTGGCCGAGATCCCGGCAAAGATCGATCTGCTCCCGGCGAACATCATCGAGTCCCTGCGCAACTTCAAGACGGAAATCTTAAGCGAGAAGTCCGTGAGCCTTGACCTCGAAGAGGCCCTCGTCGCCTTGAGCATCAGTGCCACCGCCAACCCGGCAGCCAAGCTCGCCCTGGAGAAGATCAAGGAGCTCAGAGGCTGCGAGGTGCACATGACCCACATTCCCACACCGGGAGACGAGGCGGGCCTGAGGCGCCTCGGGGCCAATGTCACCAGCGATCCGAACTTTGCCACGAACAACCTGTTCATCTCGTGAGAGGTCACAGGACGGCATAGGCAAGCGCATTCATGATTCCGGGATGCTGCCGGGGATGCCTTCCTCAGGGCAGGGTCAGGATGGGCACGCTCCCGGCATCGAGGATCTTTGCGTGGGCGATGGCATCGATTCCCGTCTGGGCATCGGCACGGCCGCTCTCTCTATAGAGGATGGTGAAGGAGAAGACATAGCCGTCCAGCATGACGCATCCCTGCTTCAAGAAGGGATATTCGCCCGAATCCTCCTGGTGATAGTGGCTGTCCATAGCATCAAAGTAGGCCATGGTGACGTTCTTTTCCCGTATGACCTGGAGAGAAAGCTCTGTCGAAGACCGGTCTGCCCATCTTGCCATCTTCTTCCGTGCCAGATTGACGACCTCATCCTCCGAGACACTCGATCTTTTGACGCCCCAGTAAGGTGACAGGTATACATTGAAGCCGTCCCCTTCCTGAGGGGTGAAGACGATCGCCGGGATGCCGAAGAGCTCCATTTTGTAGTGGGGTTTCCACGTATCAGGCACACCGATCTGGATCTTCTTGTCGTAGACGTTGAAGATCTTCGCGAGCTGCACCTTGACGGAGCCGCTGTCGATGAAGGCTATCGAATCGAGGATCCCCGCAATGGCGCGCTCGTCCATACCCTCTTTCATGGAAAAACGGAAATTGAAGCTATATCCCTTGTAATAGGGGCAGTAGTCCACATACTTCCTTCCATTGGAAGAGTGGATCATCACCTTTTTGCCGTGAATTTCCTTCATCTCGACGGGCGTGGTGCGCCTGTAAGGCATTTGTTCGTGGAATCTTTTCAGGCATGAATTCGAATCCTTGCAGGAGCTTGTCTCTTCCGCAAAGATTTTTATGTTGACGTTGCGCGGGCCTCCCCGCCAGAGGAACTGGTCTATGCTGTCGAGCCCCAGGTCGATGTCGGTGAAGCCCTCAAGGTTTATGAGCCCGTACCAGTCTTCGCCGCTGAGATAGAGAACGGTCTCTCCGCTCCCCTGCTTGGTAAAGACCCTGTGCGAGCGATCGGGTTCAGAGGAGGGTGCGAGAAATCCGTTCGGGCCGGCACAGCCGGAGACGAATGAGATCAGAACAAGCAGAACAGCAGACAATGCCTTTCTCATATGATGCCTCCCCCACCGAACGCTCATAAGCAGCGGACACGGATGACCAGCGTCTCCACCCTCGGCATGACGAATCTTTATCGCCATGATATTACAGCAGGAAAGAAGCGGTAGCAAGAGCCGCTTTTGCCCGTCTGCGGAGGAGGCGCCGCAGCAGGGCTTCCCTCCTGAATTTGCCATCCATGTCGATCTTGTTTTTCCATGGAGGCATCCCTACAGAAATCCACAAATCCCTCCGTATGATCCAGGGGAAAAAGAATCAGGAGGTGACAGTATGGATAAAGCGAGCACGGAATTCGAGTGCAAGGAACGGATGAGCTCATCTGTGAGCCGGATGCTTGAAGCCCTGCCGTCGAGACTGCTCGATGAGATGGGAAGTATCCTGCGGAGATACAACCTGCTGCCTTCCAGGGGGATCGAGGCACGCGTCTCTTTCATCCCGCAGGTGGATATCATCGAGGATGATCAAAGCATCCGCGTTGATGCCGAGCTGCCGGGCGTCGATGAGAAGGACATCGATATCACCCTGACCCCGGACACCCTCACCATCTCCGGCGAAAAAAAGGAGGAATACAAGCACAGAGCAGAAGATCTCTGCTGTACGGAGCGCTCGTTCGGTTCGTTTTCGCGCACGATCCCTCTGCCGGACAGCGTGGATGTAAACATGGCGGAGGCTGTCTACGAAAACGGTGTCCTGAGCGTCAGCCTGCCGAAGCTCGAGGGCGAGATGACGGCGAGGAAGATCCCCATCAGTCATGCAGGCGTGTGAATCCGCTGATGGATTGCGAAGAAAGGGGCGCCTTTTTCGTGCCCCCTTTCTTCTCACGCTGCAGGGCATTCCAGCGGCAGGCTGGCTGATTCTCTCCTCTTTTTTTGCCGACCGCCGTGGTATACTATAGGAATTGAGGGGGTTTCCATGTCAGAGATCGTAATAGCACGGGGCTACATTCCCGGGTCCATCGGACGGGTCGCCGAGCTCAATGGCACCTACTATCACGACAATTGGGGATTCGGACTCTTTTTCGAGGCCATGGTGGCCACGGACCTTTCGGCATTTCTCAAGCGGTATGACGATACACGGGACGGATTCTGGTGTGCTCTCCTGGGTGACCGGATCGAGGGGCACATCACCATTGACGGGGTCCGTTCGGAGAGCGAAGGTGCACACCTCAGATATTTCATCGTATCCGATGCCGTGAGAGGAAGGGGGGTGGGTAACCGCCTCATCACGAATGCCGTCGATTTCTGCAGGGATGCAGGCCACAAAAAGATCTACCTCTGGACCTTCGAGGGCCTCTCTGCCGCGAGATACCTCTACGAGAAGGCGGGCTTCAAGCTCGTCGAGCAGAAGCGGGGGGCCAGATGGGGCACGGAGGTCACCGAGCAGCGCTTCGAGCTCGAGCTCCGATAATCCAAAACGTCACCGCATCCGGGCTGCAAGCATTGCTTTGAGTAGTGCACGCGTCATTCTCGTGCTCTTGCAGACTCTCTCCATCCGGCATACCGTACGAGACGGCCGAGCGATCTCACCGCCTTCGATGTGGTTGAATAGCAGGGAATGCGGTGAGCCTCCATGAGATCGCCGAGCTTTCGCACCGCCTCTCTCGACGGCCCGTAGCACCATGCGGCAACCGGCTTCTTCATGTTCGCTTCCATATGCTTGAGGGCGTCTTCATAGAACTCGGATGCCATATAGGTGCCGATGTAGATGTTGAAGTAAATGCAGTCGATCCCCGGGTCGTCCATGAGGATATCGTAGCAGTTCATGTAGTAGGAAAAGATGGCCATACCGTTGATCGCGGTTGCAGGGCCGAGGTCGATGGGATGGCCGCCCAGAGTGCTGCTGAGGCGGGAGAGCCGCTCTCTGCTCTGTCCGGTCAGGGTGCCGGGGACGAGGCCCGAGGATGCCGCGATATCGATGCACTGTATTCCGATGGCCCCGGTTATGGTTATGATTCCGAGCCTATTTCCCTTTGGGAGGAGGCCGGATGAAAAGACCTTGGCGGAATCTATGAGGTCCTCATACTCATCGACCCTGATGACCCCCGACTGGTTGAAGAGGGCATCGTAGAGCCCATCGTTGCCTGCAAGCGAGCCGGTGTGGGAGGCCATGGCATCCGCTGCCGCCTCGGATCTCCCGCCCTTCAGGCACAGGATGGGTTTGAGACGGGAAACGCGGCCGGCGGCTTCGAGGAATTTCCTCGGCCGTCTGGTGTGCTCCATGTACAGTGAGATCACCCCGGTTCCGGGGTCGTCGCCCAGGTATTCGAGGCAGTCCACCTCATCGACGTCGCACATGTTGCCCAGGTCGATGACTGTCCTGATCCCGAACCCGTAGTCGGTGAACGGGACCGCCTGCGGTCCGTACATGCCGGTCTGGGTGATGATCGAGAGGGGGCCTTTGGGAGGAACGCTGTAGCCCTTCACGTAGGGTATGGTCGTGATTCTGGTTTCCGGGCTGAACACGCCGAGCGTATTGGGGCCGATGACGCGGATGCCGTAATCCTTCGCTATCGAGAGCAGCTCCTCCTGGCGCATGGCCCCTTCGGGTCCGCTTTCGCCGAAGCCGTCCGATACCACGACGGCATTCCTGATCCCCTTCTGACCGCACTGCTTGAGGATGCCGGGCACCTGCTTATACGAGGTGACGATCACGGCGAGATCGATATGCCCGTCCACCGCGCTCAGATCCCGCCGGACTTTGAGCCCGCACACAGTCTCGGCACTCGGATGGACGGGGTAAATTTCCCCCTGATACTTGAGATCGATGAGATCCTTGATGACGACGCCTGCCCCGAAGAACCAGTCCTCTTTCATGCTCCCGAACAGGACCATACCCTTCGGATTCAGGAACCCATCCATGACGGACGACATGGCCGCTCACCTCCTGCAACAGGAAGATTCACTTCAAAAAGCCCTTGGCTTACGGGATATTATAGTATGGGAAGATGGCGATTTCCAGAAAAAACATAGGTTGCATGAGTTCTTTTGAGCCTTCCGAGCTGCTCTCCCGGAGCCATCTGATACGGATGAAGGAGGGAAGGTGAAGCCGAAGCTTCACCCTCTTCCTTTTTTAGATAATTATTCGCCTCTGTCCGATTTTTTCCTGAACCAGACCGCCGTGAAGGGGATCAGGATGAGGGAAATCACGGGAAGCATCGAGTTCAATGACGGGCTCGAGGCTGCCCCGATGAAGCACCAGTCGCTGTCGCTGTCATGGCTGTCCGAATCGGTATTGTCTCCGGATTTTGACGGTACTCCCAAAGTGCCGGGATCGAGGATAGAGCCGTTCTCTTCGCCGTCGGCATCGAGAGCGCCGCCGTCCGTGAGGGTGAAGGTGATGGTCTTTCCGTCCTCGCTTAAGGTATAGGGAACCTCGGTCCAGGCGCCGCCTGTCTGGGAGAGCTTATAATATTTGGATCCCGCGGGAACTTCATCGGGGAAGGTGATGGAAATCGTCACCTCTGCCCCCGGATCGATGTCCGTTACCGTGAACTTGAACGCGCCGTAGGGAAATTCAGTGCCTGAAGGTCTGCCTGTCTGGGAAATGGTCGGGTCGTCTTCGGTCATGACCTGGACGTTTGCCATGCTGCCGTCAGAGGTCAGGATGAGCACGTGATCGAGCCCTTTTGCATTGCGGGGATACGCAGCAGCCGGGTTCTGGTAGTAGGTTGTCCCCTCGACATACTCCTCGCTGTCCAGGATGCCGTTGCCGTTTTGATCACCATCGTCTATGGCCCCGTAGATGACGATCTTTCCACTGTCCACGTACGACCATCCGGCCTCGTACGTGTTTATGTCCGTGGTGCCTTCGGGCAGGGGCAGAACCTTGATGATGGTCGCTGTCCGGGAGCATGCGCCGGCATTGTGATCGAAGTAATCCTCGAACGGCCAGACCTGATCAGGATTGGACGAGGTTTTGGGCTGATCGGGATGGTTGGGGATCAACTGGGGGACGACGACCCGGAACGGCCCTTCCCCGTCGAGCTTGTTCTCCGAATTGAGCACTCCCACATCGAGATCCGCTCCTTCTCTTTTCACGGCGAGGATGGCCATGAGCCCGCCTTCGACAGTGATGCTGTCCCCGTTGTTTCTTCCCACACACGAGGGAGCGGTGTATTCGCACCATCCGGAGGCGTCGGTGTCGTAATAGTACACGGAGGCAGGGTACTGGATATCAAGCCCGGGCAGGTTGCCGTATACGTGGTACAGGATCTCTTCGCCGTTCTCCCAGTCCGGTTCCCAGCCCTCTGTCCAGTCGGACGGAGCGTTAAGCGGATGGGTATAGGAGAATCCATCGGGTGAATAGACGATGACCGAGGTGGCCGCATCGAGATCTATCCCTGCATCATCCAGGAGGTACTTCATGGGCACGCCGGTGTATTCGACGTAGTTGTCGTTCTGGCGCGTTGCGTTCATGAGCATGAACTGGGTATGCAGGGGCATGGCTTCGAGCTGCCCCTTGGTATAGATCCGAGAGGGGGCAGGAATCTTCGTGGGATCGTCGGTTGCATCGCCGGGATACCGGTTGGCAAGGATCTCCACGATGTTGGTGTAGCCGTCATCATCGGAGTCGTAGTCCTCTATTGCGGAAAGTGCTGTCGCGTTCCTCCCGGCTGTCCGATACGCTTCCCCGTAACTGTTCAGCGTGGTACCCATGTCTCCGTGTGCATTGGGCTCAGCCGTAAAATCATACACGGCATGGCAGTACTGGCAGCTCCCATAGGTCTTCGTTCCCATGGTTCCCCCCTTGTGGCACAGGGCACAGCTGTCGAGCTTGGTCTGAGCCTTGTCGGGATAAACCTCAAGAAATGCGGGAGAATCGTACTCTCCCTGATGATGGTATGCCCCGTATCCTGCTGTAGGGATCGTGCTCCAGAGCAGCAGGAGCGCACAAAATGCTATGAAATGTCTTTTCATACTCTCTAACCTCCGACTGTTATTTTCATTGCCCATAAATCCTGCCTTTAAATATCAAAGCTGAGTCTCATGGTGACGACGTTCTCCCCATGGATGTAATCGATGCTTCCGTCTGGATTGACGCGGACCTTGATTTTGCTGGAAAAATCAGAATGGGTGTAGTCGATGAGAATCCGCAGCATGGGAAAGAGAATCCAGTTCAATGCGACGCTGGTCGAATCGACGTCGTGAGTGGAGACATAAGCATCAGGCGCTATCCAATCCTCGTCTCCCTTGAAGTGGTCCGATCTCAGGGCGAGAATGAGGGCCCCAAAGGTTCCTTCGCCGGGGTTGAAGAACTTTGCAGGGACTATCGGGTTCACTACCCCGCCCGCAAGGGAGAAATGCTCGCCGGTGAGACACAAGGCCATGCTCACGTACCAGTCCGAGAAATCGGCATCGGACGACGGGTGCGACGAGGTCTTAAGCCCGGAATAAGTGAGGTGCATGTATTCTCCGGTCAGGGCGAAAGGTCCGTATACCCAGGCTCCGTCCATGCCCAGCCTTGTCCGTGAGTCCACATCCTGGAGCACGCCGAATTTCGTGGCATAGTTGAGGACGTAGACGTTTCTCGTCGAGAGCCCCACCATCCCGGTCGTTTTCACCTTGAGGTCCACATTGACGATGTCGATGCGGGACCTGCTCGCAGACAGCCCTAACTGAACCGGGGACAGGATCGTATTGTCGGTGAAGGAGAAAGGCTTGAGAACGATTCTTCCGGTAAGCTCGGGGGAATCTTCCTCGCTCCCGCTCGCGGAGCCGTCGATTCCGTTGCCGTTGAACGCCCCGAACGCATACCCCAGCCCCTCGCCAAGAAAGCTCCCGTGCGCCATTGCACCGACATCCCGCAACGGAGTCAGCGCGTTACCCATAGACCTTTCCGCAAACCAGATGCCCCTTTCCGGGGTCAGCCATTCGAGGGAGAAGGGTTCCTTGAACTGGCCCATACGGAGGGCATGAGTGTCCCCGATGACAAATTCACCGAAGGCCTCGAGCAGGTTGTTCGTCTCGGCTCCCTGGAACTCGTATTCCAGCCCGTACCGGAACCACTTCGTGAGCTGTCCTTTGAATCTGAGGCGAGCCTTCCTGATGTCAAAGCGGTTGTCTGCCCTCTGCTCTTCGGCATAGTAGCGGTAATCGGCATCGAAGGTACCTCCCAGGTGCATGTCCATGCCGAGATTTTCATCCGACCTGACATAGAATCCGCCGTCATAGCCCGCAGAAAACCGCATCTCGGCGGCTGCCGCATGGATGGGAGAAAGGATCACGATGAGCAGCAGGATCGCACAGGATGAAGTGCTGAGCCGGGAGATCTCCAGGAAAGGAGCTCTCCCCCTGAGCAGGGAAAGTATGCTTCTCCGGTGAGAGGCCTTGCCGGCTTGGAGAGACATCCCTGAGATGTTTATTTTCGGTGAAATCCCCTTTTGTGTCCTCGAAGAAAGTACATGGAAAGATGGCAACACAACCCCTCCAAAAAAACAAATTCAAGATAAGTACAGAAAAGCATAAAAAATTACGGAGGAAGTGTCAATGCTTATTTATGCTTGTATGAGCAGAAGCCGTTATTGGTCTGGTCCGGAAAAAGGGCCTTCTCCAATACCCCGTTTTCCTCGATCTCGGCGATAAAGGCCTCGACCAGACGAGAATCGAATTTTTTGCCGCTGTCCTTCCTGAGGATTACGAGGGCCTCGGCCGGGGTCCTGCCCTTCTGATAGGGCCTGTCTGTCGTAATGGCATCGAAGGTATCTGCTATGGCAATGATCTTGGCACCGAGCGGTATCTTTTCCCCGATGATCCCACGAGGATATCCGGACCCGTCTTCCCGCTCGTGGTGGCAGTACACGTAATCGATGACAGCGGAAAGCAGGTGAAGGTTTTTCAGGATGATCCTTCCTATTGACGGATGCTTTCTGATCTCGTCCCTGATCTCCTTCGGAGGGCGCCTCTTCTCGTTCCGGAAGACATTGTCGCTGAAGCCTACCTTGCCGATATCGTGGAGCAGGCCCCCCATCCTGATATTCTCGATTTCTTCCTTGGGGAGATTCAGCCTTGCGGCGAGCCGTTTCGAGTACACCGAAACCCTCAGGGCATGGCCTTCCGAATACTTGTCCCGGATATTGAGGTTATGAGCAATCGATCCTAAGGTTTGGATGACATTTCGCTGCATACTCGTATTTAGATGCACCATACCCCGATGGGTTTCTTCTCAGGGATGCAATCCTCGACCTCGATCTTCTCCTCCCTTGGCCTCGATCACATCGTGTGCTCGGATGGGCGCACGATCAATCCCCGGCCTTGAAAGGGCGATAGAGAGGCGGCAGCATAGGGTTTGCCGGTCGCCGGCAGGAGCGGCGGCTAAAAAAGGATATCCCTCCTATCGGAATGTCTTCCGGAAACGCATGAGCGCCCCGATGAAGAGCACCGTGCCGATGGCTATGATAGCTGCAAGCTGGGGCCATACCGTTTCGATCCCCGCTTCACGGATGAGGACGGCGGAGATGAACTCCTGGTAGTGTGTGGTGGGAGAGATCAATACGAGGATCTGGAGAAACCGGGGCATGGACTCGATCGGTGTGGTCCCGCCCGCGAGCATGACCATGGGCGTGACAATGGGTATGTTCAAAAGGCCCACCTGGGGCTGATTCTTGGCAATGGTGGCAAGGAAGATGCCGAGTTCGGTTGTGGCATAGAGATAGACGATCGTTCCTATGAGGAAGAGAAAGATAGATCCGTATACAGGGCAGCCCATGTACCCTTTTATGACAAAGATGAGGGACATGAGAGAACCCGCCAGCACGATCAGACTGTTGGACCAGACCTTGGCAATGGTGATCTCGAAGGGCTTCAAAGGCATGACGAGGAGATGCTCCACCGTGCTGCGCTCCCTTTCCTTGATGAGTGCGGCAGCCGGGAGGATTATCGAGAGCAGGGTGATCATCTGGGTGAGGAAAACGAGGCTCATGAACCAGGTGTTCTCCCGGTTCGGGTTGTACTTGATGCGGGTGTTTATGGAGACGGGCGGCGCAGGCAGCTTCCGTGCTCCATACAGGTAGGTCGTTACCTCGTCCGTGATCATGTTCACCAGGTAGGTGGTCCCGAGCTTGGCGTGGCCTGTGGCTGTTGCATCGATATTGATGGATACTTCAGCATTTCGGCCCGCAAGCACATCTCTCTGGAAGCCCGAGGGAATCTGGACGATAAAGGTGTAGATGCCCCGGTCAAGGGAGAGGTCGATGTCCCGGTAGGATATGGGGACCGGCTCCCGGAAATAGGGTTTCCGGATGGCCTCCCTGATCCGTTCCGACAGGTAGGAGTGGTCCTCGTCCACAAAGGCTACCGCAACGTCATGAACCTGGATCCCCACGCCTTTCGAGGGTGAAACGATCATGACCGTAAAGGAGTACAGCACCAGAACGATCAGGATGTAGTCGTAGCGGAAATTGATGAGCTCCTTGATCCCGAGGTGATAGATGTGCCGGAGTTTTCTCATGGTCACTTCCCCTGCTTCTTGAGCAGCAGGACCGTCATAGTCAGCAGGCTCGCATAGATGACGATGAGAAAGACATAGTTCCATACGAGTTCGGGGAAGCCGATTCCCTTGGTAAAGGTTCCGGTGCTTATGCTCAGGAAATAACGGGCAGGGAAGATAAAGGACATGACCCTGGCTCCGCCCGTGAGGGCCGAGACCGGGGTGATGAGCCCGGAGAATTCGAACGAGGGCACCACGGTGATGACGAAGGCTGCCACGAGCGCTGCAATCTGGGTCTGGGTAAAGGCTGAGATGAAGAGCCCGAGGCCGGTGCTCGCGATGATATAGAGCAGAGCACCTGAAACCAGAGCGGCAAGGCTCCCCTTGAAGGGGATCTCGAACATGAACAGGATCACTGCCATGAGGACGATGAAGCTCATGGCGCTTATCACGATATACGGGATCTGCTTGCCCCAGAGGAACTCCATCCTGGTCATGGGGCTCGAGTAGAAGTTGGCGATGGAGCCGAGCTCCTTTTCCCTCACCACGCCGATGGCAGTCAGTATGCAGGGGACGATCATGAGCACGACGGCCATCAGTCCGGGGGCTACGGAATAGCGGCTTCGCACCATAGGGTTGTACCAGTAGCGCGGCTGGATCCTTACCGTCGGCGTTCCCATGTAAGCACCCGACTTCAGCAAAAGATCCGAGAGATAGGACAGGTGCACGGCATCCGAATAATTCTTCGAGGTCTCTGCACGAAACGGCATGGTGCCGTCGAGATAGACGCCTACAGCCGGGTCCCTTCCTCTCTTCAGGTCCTTTTCAAACCCCGGGGGTATCTCGATCACCATCCTGTAGTCGCCCTTCTGAAAGCCCGAGTCTATCTGGGAGGGGCTTTCGAGCCTCGCTGTCTCGGTGAAGTAGCGCGAGCCGACGTAGTAGTCGATGTATTCGCGGCTCGTTGTCGACCGGTCATAATCGAGAGTGCCGAAGAGGACGTTTTCGATGTCGGTCGAGATGCCGAAGCCGAAGATGATGAGGAGGACCGGCGGCATGATGAAGGAGGTGACCAGCCTGACAGGGTCGCGGAAGAGCTCGATCGTCTCTCTCTTGACCAGGGCTGCCAGCCGGTACGGGTCGAAGCTTCGATGCTGCTTGTGGTGCCTGGCCGGCGATAGTTCGATGGGCACGGTCTGCCTTTCGCCGAATTCCTCGGAGGCTATCTCGCTCTTCTCGATGTCCTCCCTCATGCAGGCGATGAAGGTCTCTTCGAGGGTTGTGCTTCCGCGGGAGCGGATGAGCTCGTCGGGCGAGTCGCACGCCAGCACCCTGCCCATGCTCATGAGGGCGACCCTGTCGCACCTGCTTGCCTCGTTCATGTAGTGGGTGGTGACGAAGATCGTGACCCCGTGCTCGCGGGAAAGCTCGATGAGCAGATCCCAGAAATGGTCCCTTGCAACGGGGTCGACGCCCGATGTCGGCTCGTCGAGGATCAGGATCTCGGGCTCGTGGATCGCGGCCACCGCCAGGGACAGACGCTGCCTGATGCCGAGCGGCAGCCTCTCGGTCTGGTCGTCCATGACATCGGAGAGGCCGAACCGCTCCGCCATGTTCCTCGCCCGAACGGCGACCTCGGAGACGGGCAGGTCGAAGAGGTGGGCGTGCATTTCGAGGTTCTGCCTCACCGTAAGCTCGCCGTAGAGAGAGAACATCTGGGACATGTAGCCGATTCTTTTGCGGAGCTCGATGCTTCCCGCTTCGACCGAGCTCCCGAAGATATAGGCCTCGCCGTGGGTCGGGGGGAGGAGCCCGGTGAGCATCTTCATGGTCGTGGTCTTTCCGCAGCCGTTCGAGCCCACGAAACCGAAGATCTCCCCTTTGGGGATGGTGAAGGAAACATTGTCGACGGCCGTGAAATCACCAAATCGCTTGGTGAGGCCTATCGCCTCGATGGCGGCATCGTCCCCGGAAGGTATCCTCGGCCGAGCCGTGAAGCCGCTGTGGCCGTAGCGCAGGTTCTCGGGCAGCAGGGAAATATAGGCCTCTTCGATGGTGGCCCTGCCGGTCTTTTCCTTCAGGTCTGCCGGGGTACCGGAGGCGAGGACCCTCCCTCCCTCCATCATGACCAGCCAGTCGAGGTGCTCGGCCTCCTCCATGTACGCCGTGGCGATGAGGATGCTCATGCCCCCTCGGTGAGAACCCATATCCCTGATGGTCTCCCAGAACTGGCGTCTCGAAAGAGGATCGACACCGGTTGTGGGCTCGTCCATGATGAGCAGGTCAGGATCATGGATGAGTGCGCAGCACAGACCGAGCTTCTGCTTCATTCCGCCGGAGAGGGCGCCGGCGGGCCTGTCGGCGAAGGAGGCGAGGTTCGAGGCGACGAGGAGCCGCCGTATCCGCTCTTCCCTCTCCTGCCTGGAGAAGCCGAAGAGGCTGCCGAAGAAATTCACGTTCTCGTAGACCGACAGGGTGGCATAGAGATTTCCGCCCAGCCCTTGCGGGATGTAGGCGATCTGGGAGCATACGTCCTGGCGATGGACACGCGAACGCATGTCCCCATTCAGGACATGGACACTGCCCTTCCTGATTCTTTTCTGGCCGGCAATAATGCCCAGGAGCGTGGATTTGCCCACGCCGTCCGGCCCGATGAACCCCACCTGACACCCGGCAGGGATTTCGAGAGAGACATCGGCGAGGGCGTGCTTCTTTCCGTAGCGGTGGGAGAGCCCCTCGATCCGTATGACGGGCTCTCTGGCATTCATCGCTTCATTCATTTCAGATTATCCGGCCATTTCGCGGACGGGTCGAGGCGGATGTAGGCTACTCCGGGCATTCCGGGCTTCAAGGTGGGGTCTGCAATCCCCTCGATGCGGACTTTTACCCTGAAAACGAGCTTCTGGCGCTCTTCCGTCGCCTCGACTTCCTTGGGGGTGAACTGGGCCTTCTCGGAGACGAAGCTCACCTTTGCATGCAGAGGGCGGTCGGGAAAGGCGTCGGTTACGACACGGGCCTCGGCGCCGATGGCAACCATGCCCGCAACCTTTTCAGGAAGGAAGATGTTCATGTACATGTCGCCCATGTCGATGACGGTGAGGACCTTGCCTCCTGCGGGCAGGACCTCGCCGGGTTCGGCCAGGCGCGCCTGGACGCGCCCGTTACAGTAGGTTCTCAGGATGCAGTCGTCGATCTCGGTCTTGAGACGATCGACCTGGGCGGATGCCGATGCAATGGCAGCCTCGCACTCGGCAACCCTCGATACGAGGCCGGCATACTCAGCGTTGGAGATCTCTTTCTGGGTTTCGTCACGGTCGTACTGCTGCTGCGTGGAGATACCCCTTGAAAAGAGATTCCTTGAGCGTGCGAACTCCTTTTCCGCGAAGACGACCCTGTTGCGGACTTCCTGGACCTTGGCTATAGCCGTCCGGCGGGCGCCCTTGGCCCTCATGACCTCTGCCTCGGCCTGCTTCAGCATTGCCTGGAGCGTGCTGATATCCATCCTGGCGAGGATCTGATTTTCCTTTACGAGATCGCCTTCCCTCACGGTCACTTCGTAGAGGCGGCCAGGTATGCCGGTGGCAATGTCAACCTCGGTGGCCTCGAGCCGGCCGTTCCCCATAGCGAACCCTTCAGGGATCGTACTCTTGTCCTTGCTGTAGAAGAGCTTGAACCCCAGGGCACCAATCAGGACGACCAGAACGGCGAAGAGAACCGCCCTTTTGATAAACCTCCCTTTATCAGCCATAAACACCCCTTTATCATTCAAGTGCACATTCGAGTCATCAGGCCGGGCTCGCCTCGGGACACGGAGAAGGCGCCCGCCTCTTAGACAGGTTGTTCTCGCGCAAGAAACCTCTCATCAAGCAATCCGGAACACGGCATTCCATGCAAGCCGATTCAGTATAATTAAATCAATCCTCTCCCGTGGTCAAATGAAACTTCATTACTTTGACCGAATCTTCATGTGATGATATGAGCATAGTGATAATAATAAGAGTATGTCCGGGATCCTGTATATGTTCGGGGAAGAAGGCGTTTCTTATCGGTATGATCCTTTGCGCGCGCGGGGCGGAGGCATGCGGTGCCGGTGACAAAAATCGAGATCAACGGAAGCCTCGTGGGCATCATTGGCCTCGATGCCTGCTTCGAGGAGGTGAGATCGCTCGGAATGGCCGATGGGGAATCCGTCAAAGAGCTTCTCTTGAGGAAGGTGAAGGAGGAGAATTACGTCCCCACGAGTATGGAGGCGAGCTACAAGGAAGCCCTTTTCGCCGAATACAGGATCTTCACCGGTGAGATCGAAAGGCAGAGCCAGGCCCCCGCTTTTGCCCGCATCCGGCTCTACGGCTCTTCGTGCTTCAGGTGCGAGAGGCTCGACGAGATGGTCAAGGATGTCCTCTCGAGGGCAGGCATCAGGGCGGATTACCTGCACATCGGGGACATCAGGGAGACGGCTCAGGCCGGCATCATGACCACTCCCGCATTGACCGTAAACGGAAAGATTATCCTTGCGGGCCGGGTCCCTTCGCCGGACCAGCTCGAAAAGATGCTGCTCGCCGCATTGGACGCTCACGAGAATACCTGACCCGCTGTCAGACAGTCACTGAAAGCTCTTTTAGGGTATTCGCCGGCCCCTCCCTGTTCGTAAACGTAACAACAGGGACAAATTATGTAAGCTTTCCCTTTCCTTCGAACCGGGCGGCAGGATGCCGATTCTGTAACGCATTGATATGGCTCTTTTTTGAAAAGGAGAGGCTAAATAGCATAATTATTGCAAGGCTTTTGAGACATTACCATCTGCGGGGAGATGTAGCCATGACGAGATCGAGAGTATGCTTTCTTGCTTTCATTCTGGCGGCGGCAGTGTCCTATGGATGCGGCAGCAGTTCCTCGAGCTCAACCGGAACCTTGTCCTTGAGCCTTTCAGATGCGGCTTCGAACGAGTACAAGGCGATATACGTCACGGTCAAGGAAGTGCAGGTCCACATGGGAGGCGGCGACGAGGGCCGCTGGTATACCGTTGCCTCCCCGAACATGACCTACAACCTCCTCACCCTGGTGAACGGGATCATGGGGCAGCTCAGCCTGTCATATCTCGAAACCGGGACCTATACCCAAATCCGGCTCATTCTCGGTAGCAGCCCCGACAGCAGCAACAACATCCTCGGGGTGAGCCATCCGTTTGCGAACTATGTCGTGGACGACACGAGCCAGTATCACGAGCTCAAGGTTCCGAGCGGATACCGGACAGGGATCAAGCTCGTCCATGAGTTTGAGATCGTCGAGGGGGTCACCACCGAGCTGGTCCTCGACTTCGACACGGAAAAATGTGTCGTCCGGTCGGGAAACAGCAGAAGCTGGAAGCTCAATCCCGTGATCAGGGTCCTGGGTACGACGAACAAGGCCATCGTGAGCGGGATCGTGACCGACGCCGGGAATGCGCCCATCGCAGGGGCGCGGGTCAGCATCCAGAGGTACGACACGGAAACCCACGAGGTTGCCGTATTTGCCTCGACCCTCACGGCAGCGGACGGAGAGTATCAGATCTATGTGGAGCCCGGCCTGTACACCGTGCTTGTCTGCAAGGACGGATACGCCCCTGCCTGCTCGATGCTCATGACGGGAAGCAACGAGGATTACGAGCAGTCCTTCGCCCTCCCGGCCGTAACCACGGGGCAGGTCACGTGCAGCGTCACTCTTCCTCAGGGTTCGCAGGACCAGACCGTGGGGATCCACTTCCTGAAGACATCTCCCTGCGACGAGGCGAACCTCGTCGAGGTGAAGGCGGTCTATGTTTCGCAGTCAGGGTCGTACCCTGTCGACCTGCCCGCAGGTGCGTATGTGGTCATAGCCTCTGACGGGGCTGTGACACTCCCGGGCAAGAATGCCGCGACAGGCAGTACGGTAAGCTTGGATTTTACGGCCGGTTGAAGCATCCCGACCGAAGGGCAGGGGCCGGAACAGATATACCCCCCGGCACATATCCCGGCTCCTGCCGTTTTTTATTTCTTCTTCTGGAGCGCTTTCTGGAGCTTTTCGCCGAGCGAGCTCACCGTCTGCCTCGCCCCGCCGCTGAAGGTCTTCCAGTCGTCTTCGCCGAGGGCGTCGCCCGGGGCGAGGGTCACCTTGCGCTGATCCTTGTCGATGGACTCGATGATGACGGATATGCTCTCTGAAACCTGCTTCTTTTCGAGAGAGGCCGGGTCGTGGTGCCTCGCGATCTTCGACTTGGGCAGGAGGCCGGTTATGCCCGGCTCGAGCGTGACGAAATAGCCGAACTTCTCCTTCTTCTCGATGATCCCCTCGATCTTCTGCCCGACCCGGTATTTCTCCGATATGCCGATCCAGGGGTCTCCCTCGGCGTCCTTCATGCTGAGCGAGATCCTCCTGGCCGCCGGATCGATCTCCTTGACCATCACCTCGACGCGGTCGCCCACCTTCACCATGTCCTGCGCCTTTGCAACCCGCTTCTTGTAGCTCATCTCGGATATGTGGACCAGGCCCTCTATGCCGGGCTCGATCTCCACGAACACGCCGTAGTCCATGCATCTCACCGCCGTGCCCGTGATCTTGTCGCCGTACTTGTACCTCTCGGCCACCGTGCTCCAGGGGTCGGCTCCCACCTGCTTCATGGAAAGGGAGATCTTGCGAGCGCTGCCGCCGGTCTCTTCGATGCCGACGATCTTGACCGTGATCTCGTCGCCCACGTGGAGGACCTCTTCAGGGGTGCCCAGCCGTGACCAGCTCATCTCGGAGATGTGCACCATGCCCTCGGTGCCGGCGCTGATCTTCACGAATGCGCCGTAGGGCATGATCCTGC
>JAKPPU010000194.1 GCA_029547185.1 Deltaproteobacteria bacterium
GTACGCTACGTACTCGGCAAACCCCTTCTTAGCCAAATGCTTCGTGATCGCCGCCGTCAACGTCGTCTTACCATGATCTATGTGGCCTATCGTCCCCACATTCACATGCGGCTTCGTCCTCTTGAATGTCTCCTTAGCCATAGAACTGTCCTCCTCTGGACTCTTTTACGTGCTCTGAAATGCTGCTCGGTACAGGTTCATAGTGAGAGACCTGCATCGTGAAGGTAGCCCTCCCCTGGGAGAGCGATCGCAGAGACGTGGCATATCCGAACATCTCTGCCAGCGGCACCTGGCTTGCGATGACCCGCACGTCGGATCTTGTGTCCATCCCAAGCACCTTCCCTCTCCGGGAAGACAGGTCGCTGATAATGTCGCCTATGTAGTCCGCAGGACTCACCACTTCGACATCCATGACGGGCTCCATCATGACCGGGCCGGCCTTTTTGAGCGCGCCCTTCATGGCCATGGAGCCTGCGATCTTGAATGCGAGGTCCGATGAATCCACCTCGTGGTACGAGCCGTCGTAGAGGGTAACGCGTACGTCCTGGACCGGATATCCGGCACAGGGGCCCATCTGCATGGCTTCTTCCACACCTTTCCTCACTGCGGGGATATATTCGCGGGGAATGACTCCGCCCACGACCTTGTCCACGAATTCGAGGCCCGAGCCGTTCTCGGCCGGTTCGATCCGGAGGTACACATGGGCGAACTGCCCGTGTCCGCCGGTCTGCTTCGCATACTTGACCTCTTCCTGGGCCTCGCGGGAGATGGCCTCGGTGTAGGCGACCTGGGGTCTGCCCACGTTGGCCTCCACGCCGAACTCCCTCCTGATCCGATCGACGATGATCTCGAGATGGAGCTCGCCCATGCCGGAGATGAGGGTATCACCGGTGTTCTTGTCGGTATGGACCTTGAAAGACGGGTCTTCCATTGACATCCGCGACAGGGCCGTTCCGAGCTTGTCCTGGTCGCCCTTGGTCTTGGGCTCGATGGCGATCGAGATGACCGGCTCCGGGAAGTCCATGGACTCGAGGATGATCGGCCGGCCGGGGTCGCTCAGGCTCTGGCCGGTGATCGTATTCTTGAGGCCGATCACGGCCGCGATATCGCCTGCGAAGATCTCCTTGACCTCCTCGCGCTTGTCCGCGAACATCCTCACCAGCCTGCCGATGCGCTCCTTCTTTCCGGTGGAGGAGTTGTAGACCTGATCGCCGACACTCAGGACGCCCGAGTAAACCCTCACGAAGGTGAGCTGGCCCACGTACGGATCGTTCATGACCTTGAAAGCGAGCGCTGCCGTGGATTCGCTGTCGTCGGGAATCCTGGTCTGGTCCGCGCCGCTCTCGTCCTTGCCGGTCACCGCTCCCACCTCGCGCGGAGACGGGAGATAGCTGACGATGGCATCCAGCAGGGGCTGGACGCCTTTATTCTTGAAAGCGGAGCCGCAGAGAACAGGGGTCAGCTTGAGGCTCAGGGCGCCTTTCTTGAGGGCCAGCCTGATCTGCGACTTGTCGATTTCGCCGCCTTCGAGGTAGGTTTCCATGATGAGGTCATCCACGTCGCTGACGGCCTCGATGAGCTTTTCCCGGTACTCTTCGGCCAGCTCCCGGTATGCCTCCGGGATCGGAACGATCTGCGTCTGCGCACCCTTGCTCTCTTCGTCAAAGGTGACCGCATGCATCTCGATGAGGTCGATGACGCCGGCAAAGCTCTCTTCCTGTCCGATGGGGATCTGCACCGCCACCGGATTTGCCGAGAGCTTGTTGTGGAGATCCGCGATGACCCCGAAGAAGTTCGCACCGACCCGGTCCATCTTGTTCACGAAGGCGATCCTGGGGACGCGGTAGCGCTCGGCCTGTCTCCAGACAGTCTCCGACTGGGGCTGAACACCGCCTACCGCACAGAATACGCCTACAGCACCGTCCAGCACCCGAAGAGACCGCTCGACCTCGATGGTGAAGTCCACATGGCCCGGGGTGTCGATGATGTTGATGACGTGGTCCCCCCAGGTGCACGTGGTCGCAGCGGAGGTGATGGTGATACCCCGCTCCTTCTCCTGCTCCATCCAGTCCATGACGGCCAGCCCGTCATGGACCTCACCGATCTTGTAGCTCCTGCCCGTATAGTACAGGATCCTCTCGGTGGTGGTCGTCTTACCGGCATCGATATGGGCCATGATGCCGATATTTCTGAGTTGTTCTATGGGTACTGTTCTTTTCAATTTACTGATACTTCCTTTTTCCTGAATTTCCCTACCAACGATAATGGGCAAAGGCCTTGTTCGCCTCCGCCATCTTGTGGGTATCTTCCTTCTTCTTTATTGAGGTGCCCCTGTTGTTGTATGCGTCGAGGAGCTCGAGGGCGAGCCTCTCGCTCATGTTGTTCTCGCTCCGTGCCCGGGCCGCCGTGATGATCCATCTTCTCGCAAGCATGTCCCTGCGGTCGGGCCTCACCTCGGTCGGGACCTGGTACGTGGCGCCGCCGATCCTCCTCGATCTGACCTCGAGGGAGGGTTTCACATTTTCGAAGCCCTTGGTGAACACCTGGAGGGGATCCTCTTTGGTCTTGGCTGCCAGGATATCGAGCATGTCGTAGAAGATTTTCTCGCTTGCCGATTTCTTGCCGTCCCACATGAGGCAGTTGATGAACTTGCTGACGACCTTATCTTTGTATACGGGGTCTCCCGTGACTTCCCTTTTGAGCGTTCCTCTCTTCTTTCTTGGCATGACGAAAATCCTCTACTTTGGTCTTTTGGTTCCGTACTTGGATCTGCCCTGACGCCGTTCGGAAACGCCTTCAGAGTCCATGACCCCGCGGATGATATGATACCTCACACCGGGCAGGTCTTTCACACGGCCGCCCCTGATGAGGACCACGGAGTGCTCCTGCAGGTTGTGGCCTTCGCCCGGTATGTACGAAGTCACCTCGTAGCCGTTGGTGAGCCTCACCCTGGCGACCTTGCGCAGCGCCGAGTTCGGCTTCTTCGGGGTCGTGGTGTAAACCCTTACGCACACACCCCGTTTCTGCGGGCACTCCTGGAGCGCCCTCGTCTTCTTTTTCTTCGCTATCTCTTTTCTGCCTTTCCGTACGAGCTGATTCAGTGTAGGCATCCTAATTCCCTTCTTTTCCATTCAAAAATTGGTGGTCCCGATCGTCAAAGTGACGCAGTTTTCTAACAGTGGGAGCTTGATCTGTCAAGGGTTTTCTATAGCTCATCATCAAAGATATCCTCTTCTTCCACCTTGATATCCACCCTTCCGTACACGGGGAATCCCGTGCCTGCCGGGATGAGTCTTCCCATGAGCACGTTCTCCTTCAAACCCACGAGATGGTCCACCTTGCCTTCGACGCTCGCCTCGGTGAGCACCCTGGTGGTCTCCTGGAACGATGCGGCCGACAGGAAGCTCTCGGTGTTGAGCGAGGCCTTGGTGATGCCGAGCAGAGAGCCTTCTGCCACGGCCGGTCTTCCGCCGGCCGCCACGACCCGTTCGTTCTCCTCGTTGAAGTTGTACTTGTCCACGTACTCTCCCTCGAGGTTGAGGGTATCGCCTGCGTCCTTGATGCGGACCCTCTTGAGCATCTGGCGCACGATCACCTCGATGTGCTTGTCGTTGATGCGCACGCCCTGGAGCCGGTAGACCTCCTGGACCTCGTTCACGAGGTACCGGGCAAGGTCCTTCTCGCCGGAGATCCGCAGTATGTCGTGCGGGTCGACCGCACCGTCCATGAGAGGCTCACCCGCACGGACGAAATCTCCCTCGTGGACCGAGATGTGCTTGGTCTTGGGGATCATATACTCCTTGGCCTGTCCGACTTCCGGAGTGATGATGACCTTACGCTTCCCCTTCGAATCCTTGCCGTAGGAGACCTCGCCGTCGATCTCGGTGACCGTTGCCGCCTCCTTGGGGCGCCGCGCCTCGAAGAGCTCGACGACCCGGGGGAGGCCTCCCGTGATGTCCTTGGTCTTCGTGGTTTCCCTCGGGATCTTCACGAGGACGTCGCCGGCATACACGTCGTCGCCTTCCTTGACGAAGAGGTTCGCGCCGACCGGCAGGCTGTACCGCGCCTGGTTCCTGGAGTCGGGGATCTTGGCGACCTTGCCGCCGTCATCGGTGATGAGGATCCTCGGCCTGAGCTCAGGATCTTTGGGCTCGATGATGACGGAACGGCTCAAGCCCGTGACCTCGTCGATGTGCTCCTGCATGGTGATCTCCTCGACGATGTCGTTGAACTTGACCTTGCCGGCAACATCCGTGAGGATCGGGATGGTGTAGGGGTCCCACTCGGCGAGGAGCTGTCCGGCTTCGACCTTTGCGCCGTCTTCGACTTTGATTCTGGCGCCGTACACGATGGAGTACGATTCGCGCTCGCGCCCGTTCTCGTCTTCGAGGGTGACGAAGCCGTTTCTGTTCATGACCACGAGCTCGCCTTCACGGCCTCGGACCGTCTTCATGTTCTTGTATCTGACGATGCCCGAATGGTTGAACTTGATGCTCGACTGCTCCACAACCGTAGCCGTACCGCCGATGTGGAACGTTCTCATGGTGAGCTGGGTTCCGGGCTCGCCGATGGACTGGGCCGCGATGATGCCTACTGCCTCGCCGATGTTGACCATACGCCCCCTGGCCAGGTCCTTGCCGTAGCACCTGGCGCAGATGCCGTGCTTCGAGCGGCAGGCGAGCGAGGAGCGGATGACCACGCGCTCGAGGCCTGCATCCTCGATCTTCGAAACATGCGATTCGTCGACCATGGTGTTCGCAGGGATGAGCAGCTCGCCGGAATACGGATCCCGGACGTCGTCGAGGGTAACCCGGCCGAGGATTCTCTCGCCCAGGGTCTGGATGATCTCGCCGCCTTCGACGAGGGCCTCCATCTCGATGCCGTCGAGGGTCCCGCAGTCCTCTTCGGTGATGACCACGTCATGGGCCACGTCCACGAGACGCCTCGTGAGGTATCCCGAGTTGGCGGTCTTCAAGGCGGTGTCAGCGAGACCCTTTCTCGCACCGTGGGTGGAGATGAAGTACTCGAGGACATCGAGGCCTTCCCGGAAGTTCGATTCGATGGGCGTCTCGATGATTTCGCCCGAAGGCTTGGCCATGAGTCCGCGGATGCCTGCGAGCTGCCTGATCTGCTGGGCAGAGCCTCTCGCGCCGGAATCCGCCATCATGAAGATGGGGTTGAACGAGGGGATCTCCTCGGTCCTTCCGTCCGGATACTTGACGGTATCCGTCTTGATGGTGTCCATCATGTCCGCCGCAACATGGTCGGTGACCTTGGTCCAGATGTCGACGATCTTGTTGTACCTCTCGCCGTCGGTGATGAGACCTTCGTTATACTGGGTGATGATCTGGGCCACGTCTTCCTTTGCCTTGACGATGATCTGAGCCTTCGAGGCGGGCACCTTCATGTCTTCGATGCCGATCGAGATGCCGGCTTTCGTGGCATAGTGGTATCCGAGGTCCTTGATCCGGTCTGCGAGCAGAACGGTCTTCTTGTCGCCCGCGACCCGGAAGCACACGTCGACGATATCCGCCAGCGCCTTCTTTGTCATGGGCTTGTTGATGGTCTCGAAGGGGATTTCATCGGGTACGATCTCGGAGAAGATGATGCGGCCGACCGTCGTATCCACGTACTTGCCGTCCTTCATCCTGACCTTGATCTTGGCCTGGATGTCCACCACCTCTGCATCGAGGGCCGCCCTCACCTCTTCGGGTCCGAAGAAGATCATGCCTTCTCCCCTGGCCATGGGCCTCTCCCTGGTGAGGTAGTACACGCCGAGCACGATGTCCTGGGTCGGCACGATGATGGGCTTGCCGTGGGCAGGGGACAGGATGTTGTTCGTGGACATCATGAGCACCCTGGCCTCGACCTGCGCCTCTATGCTCAGAGGGACATGGACCGCCATCTGGTCGCCGTCGAAGTCGGCGTTGAACGCCGGACAGACGAGCGGATGGAGCTGGATGGCCTTGCCCTCGATGAGAATGGGCTCGAACGCCTGGATGCCGAGCCGATGGAGCGTAGGGGCACGGTTGAGCATGACCGGGTATTCCTGAACCACCTCGGCCAGGCATTCCCAGACCTCGGGGGTCTCGGCCTCGACCAGCCTCTTCGCGCTTTTAATCGTGCTTACGTATCCTTTGTTTTCGAGCCTGTTGTAGATGAACGGCTTGAAGAGCTCGATCGCCATCTTCTTGGGCAGACCGCACTGGTGGAGCCGCAAATCCGGGCCCGCGGTGATGACCGAGCGGCCGGAGTAGTCGACCCGTTTGCCGAGCAGGTTCTGCCTGAAGCGTCCCTGCTTCCCTTTGAGCATGTCGGAGAGCGACTTCAGCGGCCTTCTGTTGGCGCCGGTGATGACCCGGCCTCTCCTGCCGTTATCGAACAGGACGTCGACCGCCTCCTGGAGCATCCTCTTCTCGTTTCTCAGAATGATGTCCGGGGCGTTGAGCTCCATGAGCCTCTTCAACCGGTTGTTCCTGTTGATGACCCTTCGGTAGAGATCGTTCAGGTCCGACGTGGCGAACCTTCCGCCGTCGAGAGGCACGAGCGGCCTCAAATCCGGCGGCAGCACCGGGATAACCTTGAGGATCATCCAGGACGGGTCCTGCCAGGGCTTGAGGTAATCGACCTCGTCGTGGGTGAGGCGTCTCGATTCGACGAGCCTGTCGATCACCTCGTTGACCTTGGGGATGATCTCCTTCTTCTCGGTATAGGTCTTGGCCTCGTCCCAGCGCTTTGCGATCTTCCTGCACTCGGTGAGGATCTCGCCGAGGATACGCCTGAACTGCTCGTCCTTTTCGAGGTGGAACCGGTCTTCAATGAAGGTCATGAGATCCGAGGGTTCGATGCCCTTGAACACGTTGACCATGCGAAGCCTGCGTGAAAGCTTCTTTTTCTTGGCCTCGCTCTTCGTGTTCTTGATCTCGTCTTTGAGGCTCACCGAGAGCTCGAGGATGTCGAGGTCCTTGATGAGGTCGTCGACCGCCTCCGCACCCATCTTCGCGGTGAAGGAGCCGATTCCGTGCTTGTCCACGGTCTGGCGGAACTTGTCCTCGGTGAGGAGCTCGCACTTCTTCAACGGGGAGTCCTTCGGGTCGGTGACGATGTAGCTCTCGAAGTAGAGCACCCTCTCGAGCTCCTTGATGGAGAGGTCGAGCAGCGCGCCTATCTTGCTTGGCAGGCTCTTCAAAAACCAGATATGGGCGACCGGGGTCGCCAGCTCGATGTGTCCGAGCCTCTCCCTGCGCACGCGGGAATCGATGACCTCGACCCCGCACTTTTCGCAGACCACGCCGCGGTGCTTCATGCGCTTGTACTTGCCGCAGATGCACTCGTAGCTCTTGATCGGCCCGAAGATGCGGGCGCAGAAAAGGCCATCCCTCTCGGGCTTGAACGTCCGATAGTTGATGGTCTCCGGCTTCTTGACCTCTCCATACGACCACGCGAGGATCTTTTCAGGAGACGCCAGGCCGATTCTCACAGCCATATAGTTGGAAGGATCTTTTGGTTTCTCGAAATAGCTATATAAGTCTTCCAATCTCTCTCTCCTTCACTTAGTGCTGGCCCTGGCCTTCGATGAGTCCGATATCCAGACCAAGGCTCTTGAGTTCTCTGGTAAGAACGTTGAACGATTCCGGGACCCCGGGTTCGAGCTCATGCTGTCCCTTGACGATGGACTCGTACATCCTGGTCCTCCCGGCCACGTCATCCGATTTGACGGTCAGGAATTCCTGCAGGGTATAGGCAGCGCCGTACGCCTCAATGGCCCACACCTCCATCTCTCCGAGCCTCTGGCCGCCGAACTGCGCCTTGCCGCCCAGCGGCTGCTGGGTGACCAGCGAGTAGGGGCCGATCGAACGCGCGTGGATCTTGTCATCCACGAGGTGGTGGAGCTTGAGCATGTACATGACGCCCACGCTGACCTTCGAGTCGAACGGATCTCCGGTCCTGCCGTCATAGAGGGTGACGCGCCCGCTGTCTCCGATGTCGGCCATCTTCATGACGTCCCGGATCTCCTGCTCGGTGGCCGAGTCGAACACCGGAACGGCAACGGTCAAGCCCTCTTCGCGGATCGCGCGCGCATACTCGAGCAGCTCTTCGCGTGAGCACTTGTCGATGAGGCCGCGCACCTTCTTCGAGGTGTAGACCTTCTTCAGCATGGAGCGGAGCTCTTTTTCATCGAACTCCTTCTCGACCATCCTGTTGATGACCTCGCCGATTCCCTTCACTCCCCATCCCAGGTGGGTCTCCAGGATCTGGCCCACGTTCATACGGGACGGGACTCCGAGGGGATTGAGGACGATATCGACAGGCCTGCCGTCCTCGAAGAACGGCATGTCCTCTTCAGGGAGAATCCTCGATATGACACCCTTGTTCCCATGGCGCCCGGCCATCTTGTCGCCGACGGAGAGCTTGCGTTTGATGGCCACGTACACCTTCACCATCTTGTTGACGCCGGGCGGCAGGTCATCGCCTGCAGAAAGTTTCTCGATCTTCGAATCGTAGAAGTTGTTGATCAATCTCTTTTGATGATCGAGCATGGAAATGGTTTCTTCCACCTGCTGCTCGATTTCTTCCCCGTGCGTAATCCGGATATCCTTGAAATCGTCGATGGAGAGCTGGTCGAGCATCTCTTTGGCAACGACCGCACCGCTCTTGGCGATGACTGAATCGCCGAGGTGCGAGAGCATGGGTCCGGCGAGCTTCTTGCCGACAAGCAGTCTCTCGAGCCTGTTCCGTGCCGCGCCGCTGATGATGGCGATCTCGTCTTCCTGGTCCTTCTTCAGGTCTTCGATCTCCTTCTCTTCGATCTGAAGCGTCCGCTCGTCCTTTTCCTGGCCTCTGCGGTTGAAGACCCTCGCGTCGATCACGGTGCCTTCGATTCCCGGCGGCACCCTGAGCGAGCTGTCCTTGACCTCGCTCGCCTTTTCTCCGAAGATGGCGCGCAAAAGCTTTTCCTCGGGGGAGAGCTGGGTCTCGCCCTTGGGCGTGACCTTGCCCACGAGGATGTCGCCCGGCTTCACCTCGGCGCCGATGCGCACGATGCCGGAGTCGTCGAGGTCTTTCAAGGCCTCTTCACCGGCATTCGGAATATCTCGTGTAATTTCTTCGCTGCCGAGCTTCACGTCCCGGGCCATGACCTCGAACTCTTCGATGTGGACCGAGGTGTAGAAGTCTTCCTTGACGACCCGCTCGGAGATGAGGATTGCGTCTTCATAGTTGTAGCCGCCCCAGGGCATGAAGGCCACGACGAGGTTCCTGCCGAGCGAGAGCTCGCCGTCCTTGGTGGCGGGCCCGTCGGCGATGATCTCGCCTTCCTTGATCTTCTGTCCCTTGCGGACGATGGGCTTCTGGTTGAACGAGGTATTCTGGTTCGCCCGTTTGAACTTGATGAGCCGGTAAATGTCGATGCCCGTATCGTGCTGGGTGTCGCCGACGTCTTCGGCCATGATCACGATACGCTCGGAGTCCACGTCCTGCACGGTCCCTCCGCGGCGGGCAACGACGCACACGCCGGAGTCGCGGGCGACGACCTGCTCCATCCCGGTGCCGATCATGGGCGGCCTGGGGAAGAGGAGCGGCACTGCCTGGCGCTGCATGTTCGATCCCATGAGCGCCCGGTTGGCGTCGTCGTGCTCCAGGAAGGGCACGAGGTTCGCGGAGACCGAGAAGAGCTGGTTCGTGGCCACGTCCATGAGGGTGGCCTGCTCGCGGGTCGCCGTCGAGTACTCGCCGTTTCGCACCCGCACCCGGACCATGTCGGCGATGATCCTGCCGCCCTCGTCGAGGGGCTCGGTCGCCTGGATGATCGTCTCGTGGTCCTCTTCGATGGCGCTCAGGTAGCGTATCTCGTCGGTGACGATGCCGTTCCTGACGACATAGTACGGGGTCTCGATGAACCCGAACTCGTTGACCCTCGCATAGGTCGAGAGAGACACGATGAGGCCGATGTTCGGCCCTTCAGGCGTCTCGATGGGGCAGATCCGGCCGTAGTGCGACGGATGAACGTCACGCACCTCGAACACGGCCCTCTCCCTCGTGAGACCGCCGGGCCCCAGGGCCGAGAGCCTCCGTTTGTGGGTAATGGCGGACAGCGGGTTCGTCTGGTCCATGAACTGCGAGAGCTGGCCGGACCCGAAGAACTCCCTGATCACCGCGCTCACCGGCTTCGGGTTGATGAGGTTGTTGGGCATCATGGTCTCGACATCCTGGAGGCTCATGCGCTCCTTGATGGCGCGTTCCATGCGCACCAGACCGATGCGGTACTGATTCTCGATCAGCTCGCCCACGGCCCGCACGCGCCGGTTGCCGAGATGGTCGATATCATCGATCGAATAGCGCACGGGGTCGTTCGAGGTGCGGAGATGCAGCAGATAACGGATGCTCTCCTTGATGTCCTCTTCGGTCAGCACCGTCTGGTCCAACGGCGGCGCCTCCCGTCCCTGCGAGATATAGAGCTTATAGTTGATCTTGTAGCGGCCGATATCCGACAGATCGTAGCGCTCCGGGTTGAAGAACAGATTCTTGAACGTCGCCGAGGCGGTCTCC
>JAKPPU010000041.1 GCA_029547185.1 Deltaproteobacteria bacterium
CCTGCATTCCCGCCTACTCCTAACGAGCATGGCGGATTGAACGCAACAAGCACAGAACCAATCGCACTTTGACAACAAACCCCTTGTCATTTACCCTCGTGATGTGTTAGAATACACGTAACGAGGGGGTGTCGGTATGACGGCCATAATCCATCAGAAGGACAAGCGCTCCGGAATCACCTACGCATACGAGTCAATATCCTACTGGGACAGGGAGAAGAAGCAGTCGAGGGCGAAGAGGACCCTGATAGGCAGAGTGGACGAGAGGACAGGCGAGATCGTCCCCACCGACGGCAGATGCCGAAGGAAGAAGGAGGAAGCGACAGCGGTCAAGCCCGGACCTGTTCCCTCCACCCGCACTGCCCGTCTCTTCTGCGGCGCCACCTACCTGTTCGACGCGATAGGCAGGGAGCTGGGGATAACCGAAGACCTCAAGAAGTGCTTTCCCAAGACCTGGAGGCAGATACTGTCGGTCGCCTACTACCTGATACTGGAAGACAGGAACCCTCTGTGCCGGTTCGAGAAGTGGAGCGATCTGCACAGGCATCCGTACGGGGAGAACATCACATCCCAGCGCGGCAGCGATCTCTTCGCGTCGATCACCGAGGAGTCGAAGCAGGAGTTCTTCAGGCTCCAGGGGAGGAGAAGGCTCGAGAACGAGTACTGGGCCTACGACATCACCTCCGTTTCCAGCTACTCGGAGTGTCTGAAGCAGGTGCTCTACGGCAGGAACAAGGAGGACGACTTTCTCCCCCAGCTGAACCTCGCTCTGGTCTTCGGGGAGAGCTCCGGTCTTCCCTTCTACTACCGCAAGCTCGCCGGGAACATCCCCGACGTCAGGACGGTGAAAACGCTCCTGGCCGACCTGGACGTCCTTGGCTTCTCGAAGGTCAAGCTCGTGATGGACAGAGGCTTTTACAGCGAGGAGAACATCAACGCCCTGATGAAGGAGCACGTCAAGTTCCTTATCGCCTGCAGGATGTCCCTGTCCTTTGTTAGGAGCAACCTGGATCCGATCTACGACCGGTTCCGCTCCTTCGAGAGCTACGACGAGGCCAGTGGACTCTACTGCCGCACCGTCAGGGCGGAGTGGGATTACAGACAGCACCGCCCTTATAAGAAAGACGTCCTTGCCGAGCCCAGGCGCGTCTATCTTCACTACTACTACGACATAGACAGGGCCGCCGAGGAGGAGAAGGCATTCGACCGCCGCCTCGCGGAGCTCAAGAGCGAACTGGAGTCGGGCAGAAGGGGCCCCGAGCACGAGGCTTGGTACCGCAGGTACTTCGACGTCTCCTCCACACCCAAAAGAGGCGTGAAAGTCACGGTCAAGGAGGACGCTGTCGCCCTGAAGAAGAGGTACCTCGGCTTCTTCGTCCTTCTCTCCAACGAGACGATGGACGCAGCGACCGCTCTGGACCTGTACCGCAACAAGGACCTCGTCGAGAAGGCCTTCGGGAACCTCAAGGAGCGACTGAACATGAGGCGGGTCCTCGTCTCCTCCGAGAGGAGCCTTGACGGGAAGCTGTTCGTCGAGTTCGTGGCTCTGATCTACCTCTCCTGCATCGGAAAGCGCATGCGGGACTCGGGCCTGTTCAAGGACTACACCCTTCAGGGGGCTCTGGACAAGCTGGACGTGATCGAGTGTTTCGAGAGCCCGGGGAAGGAGTCGAGAGTTGGCGAGGTGCTTGAGAAGCAGAGGCAGATCTATGCCGCGCTGGGCGTGCCGCCCCCGACCTCGTTATGAGTGGGCGGGAATGCAGGTTAT
>JAKPPU010000049.1 GCA_029547185.1 Deltaproteobacteria bacterium
GGGATCCCGGCCCGTACCATGTTCCGGACGGCCGTCCGCCGGAAGTCGTGGAATAGGCGGGTAGGGACCTTCACCGTCTTTTCCCCGTCCTGCTCGAGTCTGAAGAAGCCCGCCGCCATGCAGGCGGCCCCCCAGGTGCCCCGGATGTCCCTGATCCGGTCGGTCCTGTCATGATTCGGGAAGACGTAGGGGCTGAGCTTGCCCGCCTTCAGCCTTCTGGCAGCCTGCTCAATAAAGACTTTTTTCAACTCTTCGTCAAGGTAAACCTCGCGCCCCTCGGCGTTCTTCATCTCGCCGGCCTCGAGCCGCACGATGCGTTGATTCAGGTCGACCTGCGCCCAGGTGAGGGTGCTGATCTCCGTGAACCTCCATCCGACCCTGTACGCGAAAGTGACGAAGCCCCGCAGGTACTCCGGGAGGACCTTCCGGACGGCCAGGAAATCCCCGTGTTCGAAGAAACCCTTACGGATGTTATTTTCCTGATTGCAACAAAAAAACGTTACCTACGGATACGCCCTTAGGGGCATTATAGGTTTTTTATTGAGCCTGTAATGGAACAGCACTGTCAGGATGTTTTCGATTCCGCGTTCGCTCCACCGGGCACCGACATCGGCCCTGCGGTTGAGCTCCCTCATCTCCCGCTCCAGGGGAGCGGTCGTCGTGAAGGCAAAGCCCTTTTCGGCCTGCCAGCTGAAGGTTTCCGGCTGAGCGTTTTGGAGGTGCTCGGCCGACTGACGGAAGCCGTCACGCTGTAGCCCTTGGATAAAGGCATCGAGGACCTCGGGGGCGCGGGGTCCCTGGCGCCACAGCAGACGCAAGGATACTTCCTGTGCCCCCGGTGCGAGGCAGACAGCCTCGGCTTGATGTAAAGCGCCTCGATGCCCATCCGGCGCATCAGGCGGCGCACCCGGTCGCCTCCCACGTCATAGCCTTTGGCCCAGAGCTCGTTCCGGATCTTGCGGCTGCCGTAGAACGGGAAGGCCAGATGGATCTCGTCGATCCGGCGCATCAGCTCCAGATCCTTCGCGCTCAGCGCAACCGGCTTGTAGTAGAGACTCGACCGGCACAAATCCAGAAGAGCGCATTGCCGGGTCACGGCAAGAGCATCCCCCTTGTCGATCATCGCCTGGCGCTCGCATCGCCGATGCGACCGAGCGCGACGGATAAAAAATCGTTCTCCATCGACAGCTGACCGATCTTGGCGTGCAGATCCTTTACGCTCGGCCCCTGATCGTCCTTCTTGTCCTTGCCGAAGATCTCGGCCGCGCGCTCCAAAAGGAGCTTCTTCCACTCTGCAATCCGGTTCGGATGAACCTGATACCGTTCGGCAAGCTCAACGATTGTCTGATCGCCCCTCAGGGCATCCAGGGCCACCCTGGCCTTGAAGGCCGGTGCATGGTTCCGTCTGGGTCTTTTGCTCATACGATGTCCCTCCCCGGATCATTGTAGAGCCGTTTCCCCACTTATGCACCTGTCCAGTTTCGCCAGACCCGCTCTAAGGCTTGAGAAAACGATAGCGCGCTGGAACGAGGTCGTTGCAGCAGGGAAGATAGACCCTGACTTCTTCAGGGGCCCAGACTCCATGTTTGCCCGATCGCATCTCCACCCTTTTACGCCATCAAGGTGTGGCCGCTCATCTCAAATACCCAGGGAGGACCTATGCACAATGCCCGGCAGCAGGTCCTTGACCCGTTTGGAAAGCCCATCCCCAGGCTCTATGCTGTTGGTGAGCTCGGCTCCATGTTCGGTCACATCTACGAGACCATGGGAAACATAGCGGAATGCATCACGTCAGGACAAATTGCCGGCACAAGCGCCGTTCGAGAGAGACCCTGGGGCTGAGAGGAGCGCCCGTGAGTCCGAGGCTCTCACTCACACAGGCTGAGTGGAGTCTTTGTACTTGAACGCGTGGAGCTCGAATTCGTCGGTGCTCGAAATGTCGTAGTCCGACACCGCGACGTAGATGTATCCTGAAGGGTGTACGGTCAATCCTTCGATCTCATCATAGACCCCGGCGAAATCATAGGTCTTGTCGTCCAGCCGCATGCCGGTGAGCGCATTGTACACCCGAAGATGATTGGTCCAGTACGTGAGGTGTTTAACATACCATGCAACATACAGACGGCCATTGGGAGAAAAGGCCGTACCCTGGACGCCCGTCGCCTCATCGGGACTTCCGTTCTGTTTGTAAAGGACAAATTTCTTCTGGGTGAGCGGCATGCGGATCTGCCGTCCCCACCGATCAGGTTGGCCGAGTGCTCGATAGTATTCAGAGACGTCATAGACTATGAAGTATCGTGCTGATTCTTCGGTCGACATGTAAAGCAGTCTGTTCCATGGATTGACCGTGCACCAGGTATCGGCTGTTCCCTTCGCAAGCCACGAGTAACCCACCACGTCAAGATTGCGGCTGAGGCCCAGCACGATATGCGCCTCCTTTTTTCCTCCGTCTCTGATAGAGGCGAAAAGCAGCCCGTCATACCACGAGATTCCGCCGATGTGATCGAAATTATGG
>JAKPPU010000060.1 GCA_029547185.1 Deltaproteobacteria bacterium
GAGGAGATCTTCGGTTGGCTCAAGACCGTCGCCTGCTTGCGGAAGTTACGCCACCGAGGGGTGCGAAAAGTGAACTGGATCTTCACGTTCGCTGCAGCGGCCTACAATCTGGTTCGGATGAGGAACCTTGCGGTGGTGTAGGGCAAAAGAGAGGATTTTAGCCGCGGAGGGCAAAAATCACCTTCTTGTGGCACTCTATGAGGCATAAAATAGAGAATGCTTCTCCGATTCAGCTCTCAATTTGTCAAAGAACGAGTTCTCAAAAAAATCCACCCGGGAAAGAGGGGTTGAGCTCACCCCGCTAATTCAACATCCTGCTAGTGAAAAGCGTGGCCCACCGCGACAAACATCAGGACGGCCACGAGGAGTGCGGCACCCACGGCTTCTCTGCCTACTCTCCGACAAGCGGCGTGGCCTCGGATGTACTTGAACAGGATGCGGCGATTGAGAACGGCATGCGCAACCGCGGACACCAGGAAGAGAATTCCCAGGACGTTATGAGCCGCCATCCAGGCGTGTTGTGAAGAGGAGATCCATGGTTCCATCCGGTGCAGGTGGTTGGCCCAGCCGGTGATCGGCAGCCCCAGACCGGTGACGGTCGCTGTGAGGACGATGAATCCCCGCAGATTGAACGATCTCTTCTCGGTAGTTTTCATTTCTCGAGGTTCTCCTTCATCGCAGGTTTTCAAGATCTCCCCGCAACTGGGACAGAACCCGAACCGCTGTGGCCATGTCTTCGCTGCTGATATGCGACCCGAGTTCCCGCTCGAATTCATGAGCGCGTTCATGAATTCTTTCGAAGACTCGTAATCCCTCCTCCGAAAGCTTCACATGGCTGCGTCGGCCATCCCTGGCATCGGCAACACGGTCGACGAGTCCCTCCGATTCCATCTCCTTTACCTGACGCGTGACCGCTGCCGGGTTCACTCCCAGGCACCGGGCAATCTCCATGATTCCAATGTCCTCGGAATGGCGGGTTGCAAGAAAGCGCATCAGCGCCAGCCTCGAGGCCGGCATCCCCACCTGTCGGCTGAAAACGCTCAAAAGAACATGATGGAGCCGCATCACTTCGCGCAGCAAGTGCGGCTCATCCCCTTTGTGGCGGAGTCTGTCGGCAAGGTCGGCCACTGTGATCTCCTCGGGAGGATATTGTTGAGTATGTCATTGATCATGTCAAGTAAATTTTGCCGTGTGCTTTTCAAACAGATGCATTCGGGCACGGATACGGAGGATGCCGGTCGTC
>JAKPPU010000063.1 GCA_029547185.1 Deltaproteobacteria bacterium
TTGCATCGAAAAAAAACCGCACCGTGAGCCATAAGGAGGTTGTAATGGGTAAAGTTGTATTTAATGTTCAGGACCAATTCCTCAATCAAGCCCGGAAGGAAAAGGTGCCTATTGTTGTGACCCTCATCGATAATGAAAGGGTTGAGGGGTTTGTTAAGAGTTTTGATCCCTTCTGCATACTCATTCAGACCGACAAGCCGGTGCTCATTTACAAGCATGCAGTTGCGAGTATTGAACCATCAGAGACGAACTCCAAGCTTAAGGACTTCCTTGCAGGATGAGGATCACCAGGAAAATACCGGCGAGCATCTTCTCTCTCTTGCTTCTCATATCCGTACCCGCTCTTTGCTGGGGAGAGGCGACGTTTACCGTATCCGGTGTCGGAATCCTTGAGGGTAGCAATCTCGCCAAGGCGGAACAGCAGGCTCTTCAGGATGCCTTTGCCAAATCAATTCTGCAAGCAGCACTAAAGTACGTTCCTGAAAGCTCGGTTGCCGATCTCATGGATCTTCTGCCTGAATACCTGTCGTCACATGGAACCAAAGACGTCACCCAATACCAGATTCTCTCAAGAATCCAGCAAAACGGCATGCTTCAATTGAGCGTCGAGGTAAAGATGAATGACGATCCCCTCAAAGAGTGGATCGGGTCACATGCACTGGCGACTCCGACGGAGCTGAGGCCGAAGATCCTGCTCATGATTTCCTCCCGCGAGCCTGGGAAGAACAGGACCTACGAGTGGTGGACAGACAAAGGGAAGAATACCTATTCCCCTTTTGAGTCTCAATTCGCAGCCGAACTCAAGTACTACGGTGAGAACGTCCTCGCCGCACTCCAACGAATGGCGGGGATACATCCCGATCCGACAAGGACGGTTGATATCGCCAGGTCCTTGGGAGCAGATCTCCTTTTGACCGGATCCATCGTCTACACGCCGATACTCGACAAGGTATACGAATGCACCCTCAAGGTATCCCTTGTCGATGTAAGGGCTCAATCCACTCTTTCCTCATGGTCTGTCTCACACAGAGGCGACATGAGCATCTCGGCTATGAACACCCTCATGATAGACGAGATCATCAAACCGGTCAGATCGCGTATCAGTGCCAGAGTCTTAAGCCTCAAACCCGCCACGATGAAAAAGACCCTCTGCATTGAAGGAATCAACGACTACGCTGGCTACCAGTCGATAATCAATGCCCTGCGGGCAATGGAGAGCGTTTCCAATATCAGCACAACCGGCATAAACGGGAGCTCCCACAGCATCTGCCACATGATGGAGTTCAAGGGAAGCCTCTCCGATGTCATGGAAAACCTCAAGCGTCGGCAGATTGCCGAGGCTGATATCATAGTCGAGGATGACAGGGCGTCTATTCGGATCCTTCAGCAGTAATCTGCCAGGATGGCTGTGCCTTGACACGTTAATAAACGATCGCGACAGGCAGTGAGGATTATCTAAAGGAGACCGGGCTTTCCCTTGGAAGGGAAAGCCCGATATTTCATTTTTGGCGAAAAACTACCAGGGGGAGCTTGGAGAATTCAGCATGGTATTTTCTTCAATGTTGCGTCTGTTGTATTTCTTGGGAAGAAGATATATCTCCCGGGCAATAAATTTTCTTCTTTCAGAATTGCCTTCACGAGCGAGAAACCCTTTAACGAATATCCGGTTCCCGACAGCCAGGGACTGGAAGCTCTGAGGCTTTCCATTGAGATCCATGATGAGTGTCGTATATGCCCGGCCGTTCCTTTTTTCATTGACCAGCAGGATCTTTCTCTCTGACACCACGAGGTAATCATTATGGACTTCCATAATGATTCCACTGAAGGATGTCTCGTCGTTTGATTTCAGTGCATCATCGAGCGGGGTCGCGTGAGATACAGCTCCAAAAAGAAAGAGCATTGCACACAGCAAGATCCCCGATAACCCGGATTTCTTCATATTCATGGCTAAGCTCATGGAACACCTCATCTCTCGTGTCATTTCTGGATCCAGTTATACGGAACGAACGGTTTGACGCCGGGTGTAGCATTCATCCGCACGCCTTCCTGGATACCGACTCCCATGAACGAGTTGGTCTTGGTCACGATGACCACCGGGTCGGAGGGTATCCCGCTGCCGATCTCTACGCTCCGTTCTTTCTGCCCGTCATTGTTCAGGTCATACATGGCGGTACCGGTAAGGTAGTTGACCGCATAAATCCTTGCGGTCCCGGCCCCTGTCCCGGATGAGCACTGATCCTCTCCGGTTGCTGTCGAAGCAGCAGGCGTAAAGGTGGTGAACCAGACGGCATTGGAGAACACGACAGGGGATGAGACCACCTTCTCTCCCGTGTTCGGAAGTCTGAAGTACCATCCCTTCCCTGCTTCCAGCGCAGTCTGCTTTGTGGTCTGATCAGCCAGCGAGCCTCCATTGAAAACATCGGTATCGAGATTAACGAGATCGGACACGGTTATCGGACTGCCGTCATTCCAGCTTGTCGGCCATTTGTTCTTTATCGCGTAGAAATAGTTGGTGGTCGATGTGTTCAGGGGATCTTCCCTGTCGCCCGACCCGATGTACAAGTACTCATAAGACAGTGTCATCTGGACGACACCCGGCGAGTTGAAGAATTTTTTCAGTCCGCCGGTGGTGCCGGCACTGAAGATTCTCCGTCTTTCCCAGGTACCGTTCCCATCCCTGTCGTGAAATACGAACAGGTCCCCGCCCAAGGACCCGGCATAGATGGTGTCCTCGAACCCGTCGCTGTTATAGTCGAACGAATTGAGATCGACTATGCAGTGGTCCATATATCCGTAGTCGATGTTTCCGGCAGTGCCGTGATGGAATCTTATCTGCGAGCTCAGGGTACAGCCTGTAGCGCCCGGCTCAATGGCATAAACAGCCCTTCCCCTGCTGTCGGCAGCAGCCGGGCTTGCACCGCTGTCCTGGTTCGTGTCGTACCCGCCGGCGCAGAGCAGGACCTGCTTGCCTACCGTGTCTCCGGCATTTGCCTTTATGGTGCAGTATCGGGGGGTAGACCACGACTGGCCGAACGGCTCAGTCCCGATGCTCGTGATACTGCTGTTCGGTATCTCCCAGGCAAAGCTCGGTGAAGTGTAGTTCGTCACATTCAGGCAATAATATTTATTCCCTCCCCTTCTGAGGCCGAAGGTCACATATGACGTTTTCGGAGTGCCCCTGAGGGAAAACACGACCGGCGTTCCGTCGACGAAATAGTCGTGGACATTATCGCCGGGCGGCAAGGATCTGAGTCTGCCGGCCAAGTCCCATGGCAGGAAGCACCATGCTTCTTCGACGGTATCGTCATTAAGGTTCGAATTGTATTCGTTGATCTGAGTATTGTCATCATCCAGGAAGCAGTGGAGGAACCCGTCGTTTGCGCCCACGAAGATGACGTTGGTGCTGTTCGCCTTGTCATACATGACAGCCGGCCGGGAGTGCAGGATATCGCCCATGACCCAGGACCTGGCCTTTGCATCCCCTGAATTGTGACGGTACACCCCTTCAGCCCGCACAAAATCAACCAGATCGTCCCTTTGGGCGGTATAGGTGTTATCGGCAAAACCGAGCTCTGTCGGTGTGACATTGGCTTTATTGAAGTGAATGAGCCCTGTGCCGGTTTTCCTCGTATAAAAGGTCCTTGTATCATCATTGAGAAGCACTGCGCCTGCCCCGCCTTTTTCCACGTCCATGCCCTCTTCTCCGCTCACCTCCTGGCCCCAGCATGAGTGTGCATTGGCAAGGAACAATCCCGATGAATTGGTTGCGGGATTGCCGTGGCGGTCAAGGATCTGGCCGGATTCGCTCAGTCCGAACTTCTTGAGGTTTCCCGCCCAGAACCCTTCGAAGTCAGGAGAGAAAATGCCGAGATAGAGGCCATTGTCGGCATACGTCCTGTTTGTTCTGTTTACAGGCACCACAGGCGCCACGAACTCGACATTCGCTTCCAGAATGCTCCCGATGATCTGATGGAAGGCGTCGGTAAGGTTTATATTTTCGGCTGTTGTATAGTATCTGCCGCCGCCGTTGATTGCCGTGTCTGAAAGCAGCTTATTGTTCACGTTGAAACCGATGGTATAGGTTATGATGTTCTGTGCCGGGTAGTCGGCATTGTCAAAGGATACTCCCGCCGAATCGCTTCTGCCGGGATTATGCAGTATATCCTGATCGTGGAGGAACTTCGCGACGTCGTCCAGGTAGTCGCTTCCGTTGAGATCATACTCGTGCTGCACACAGGTGCCGTCTGCTCGTTTTTCGATCCAGCTATACTCGTCCGTATGCCTGCAGTCAGCCACCCTTCCAATGTCCTGATCATAATCGCCGATGGCCAGGCCGTTCATGTACGTGTAGTTGCTTCTGAGTATGGCGCCCCGGTCCTCGGTGGGCTCACCATCGGTCATGAGGATGATATAGTTCTTCTGGCATCTCCATTGGACAGGACTGATATATGTGCCGCGATCGATTATGCCGGCCGAAGTGGTTGACGGGTTCGACCAGGACCTCAGCCCGGCAAAATATAAACCCGCCTCGGCCAGTGTTTCCGCAAGAGGCGTATTCGTTTCCGGATTTAGGTCGTCGATGATTTTCTTTAATGCTTGCTTCTGGGCACTGGTCGTTCGTGTCGCACAGGGAGCCACGACCCGCCCGCCCTGATCGTAACCCATGGTGCTGTTGTATCGGTTGAAGATCATGATGCCGAACCGCACGCCGTCTACCGTATCGATGATCTCTTTGACGACTTCTTTTGCTATGTCGATTTTTCTTCTATATTCTGCGCCCGGAGTAAGAAGGTAGTTTCTATAGTTGCCTGTTCGAAGCCATCGGTTTGATGTTGGCCAATTGGCACAATTATGGGGTGCAGTGGTGCTGATGCGCAAGTACGCCCATCCTTGTTCGTTCAGATCATCTCTGGCTTGTGTACAGGCTATCTCCGTCGAGCTGACGAGTAAATCGTTCCCTATGTTCTGGAAATTGCTCCAGGTGCGCTGGTTGGTCGAACTATAGACCATTGACGTGGAATAAGGACCTGAATAAGTTCGGGTAGGATCATATGGGGTTTGCTGAATCTCCTCGTCCATACTTCCCGAATTATCGAAAATGATGAGAACATTCGGCTCCAGGTTCACCACGGCTCCGCCGAAGATCTCCGTGTCGTCAGCTCTCAAGGTATTGGAAACAAAGCCTGCAAACAGGACACAAAGCAGAATCATACCTATCCGTCTCACCATGCTGAACCTCCTAATCCTGAATGCCTTTTGGTAGTATCTTGTAGGCCTCGACATGGATCGTCTCATTGCCTTCTCTGGCTTGGATGAGGTAAAAATGGGCTCTCAAATCGTCGCGTCCACCCACGCTGTTTGCATCAGCCATATTCCCGGTTTCCCCGGCAGTTGGCGGATTCTCTACTGCCAGCTTTCTGACTTTGAGCTCATCGATTCCGGCAATGGCCGAGGGGAGCTGGTGGACCTGAACGCCGTTTGTCGTATAAACGTAAGTACCCCCGATAACCCCAAGGGACGTGGTGAAGGAAACATAATCGTGAAGGGCAAAATCGATCCCGCTCTCCGAGAGGTTGAAATTGGTGATGACCACCCTCTCGTTTCCGGCAATGGCATTCTCGATCACGGTTGTCCTCATGACGCTTATCCCGATGATGATGACGGCTATCAGGATGATCAGAACCATTATGAGGACTGCGCCCCTGTCATCGCCCATAATCCGGTCCAATGCCATTCCTCGCTTGCCCATGTCTTTTCCTCGCCTCATCTCATCACCCTTTATCCTAGTCTCTGTTTTTATAAAAAGTGAATGAGATGTGGTGGTTGTTATTATCCCACCAGGTTTGCACCGTGACTAACCTCGCATCGTTGACGATGTTGTTGCTGCTGTCTCTGGCCTGAGTAACGAACCACGTCCTCCGATAGGGTATGCGTCCGGTGCTCTCGTTGTTTACATCTTCTGCTGCCCTGTTGATCTGCCCGGTGATCGGGGCCGAGCCGCCGAAAGAATCGCATGCATAAGGAAGCGCCTTGAGATATTCCGTCAGGTCTTCGGATACGCTGTTCGCCCGTGTAATCTGCATGGCAAAGTCGGTGCCTCTGATGGACTCGTAATGCAGAGCGGCTACGCCAAGAATACCTATGGAGAAGATGACGACGGCAATGATAAGTTCTATGAGCGTGAACCCTCCATCGGCCATTGAAAAAATGGGATCATGTTCTTTTCGTTCGCTCTTCATGAATTCAGACCTTCTTGCATTTTAATAATCAATTATATTCCTTGATATTCCTTGGTTTTATCCTTCTCTCCAGGGTTCTGGTCAAGTAATTGCCTGAATCGGGATCAGGCTGACTGCTCCGCACGGTCATCTTTATCTTTATGAGCCGCACATCTTCCTCATTTCCGGCAAGAGCCGCTATCTCGTTAAACGTATTTGTCGCCGGATCATGGGAATAATACCTCAGTTCAAAAACCTGAACGTTCTGGGCGATCTGCAGGATCTTACCGCCGTCATTGAAATCAAACCGCTGGAGATCCGTGCCATTGAGCCGATAGAGGACATGCTCACCGGGATCATTTGAATCCCCGTCAGGGCTTCCTTCCGGGTCTCCCGTGATATCCGTATAGAGAGTCAGCCTGTTGAGCCCGCTGCTGTTAGAAGTTGCAACTATCTGGGATATGCCATCTGGACCAGATGTAATTACAGTGCCTATATTTCGTCTACATCCCACGTTCCTGATATCCTTCGAGAGGTTGTACATGGCGACCCTGAGGTCCTGCTGCATCTGGGATACCTGGGCCTGGGTCTGGCTCGATGTGCTCTGGACCTGATAAGACATGTATGCGGCAGCCATTAAGACCAGGGACAAAACGAGAACGATCATCAGCTCTACGAGCGTCAACCCCTCTTCATTCTTGAATACATCTATTTTATTTATATCATTTATATTGTTATATCTCATGTAAACGTCCTTGAAAGGCTATTGTGAGATACTCACGCTTCCTCCTAATGACACACCTATGACTCTCGTCCAGTTTCTTCTATCTACGGGCCTGCCGTCTACCTGGATAGTTACACTGCCCGGTTCTTCGGCAAAGCCTCTCGTCGTAAATCTGGCCCGGTTTGCGCTAAAACTTGTATTGTCAATGGAAATGCCTCTCGGCAGAGTGATGACCGGGGAGAGATTAGCCGTACCTGTCCTCATGAAATATGAATTGCTCTCAGGTGTGAACTCCACCCATACAATCGTATTTCTCCTTACAGCTTCACTCCGGGCTTGCTGAAGAAACGATGCAATCTCTCTTGCCGAGGCGTTCATGTCTCTCTTGGACTGCCAGGCACCCATGCTCGGTACAGCGACAGCCGCAAGAATGCCGACGATGACAACGACCACTAAAAGTTCCAAGATTGAGAATCCTCTTGAATTGTCCTTCTTCATATGATTGCTGACGCCCCTGCTCCTCACTCATTTCGTGCATGCGGATGCACTTTCAAGTCTATTATCGGTATATGCTTTTGCCGACTTAACTTGAAGGATATTGTTTTCCTTATAAAATTTAACCTCTCCATCGCAATCGGTGCGGTGTACGGCTATCGCCCTCTCTTTCAAACGATCGAGAACGGATCTGTGAGGAAGACGGTAGATATTATCCTTTCCAACGGTGATGACAACAAAATGCGGATGTACTCGATCGAGGAACATGGAAAAACAGGAGTTCTTGGATCCGTGATGTGCCGCCTTGAGCACATCCGCAGAAATATCCCTTTCAAGCCTGCTCAGTCTGATTTCTCCAAGCCCTCCGGCATCGGCCATAAAAAGACCCTTCATGCTTTCATCACCGATCCTCAAGACTACTGAATGCAAATTCAGATCCAGATCTTCCGTTCTTTCCATTATCCTTTTTGGCGGGTTCAAAACCTCTACCTTGAGGCCGCGCATATGACAGGTATCATCAAGGCAGACATTTTTCAAAGGAATTGATTTCTTTTGCGCAATTCCGATGACGGATTGGAAATCCGTATTCCAATCGGTTTTCACGTTGCTCCAGATCTCCTTTACCGGGAAACGCTTCAGGATGAAGGCCATTCCCCCAATATGATCCGGGTGAGAATGGGTGATCACAACGAGGTCCAGACTCGTTATCCATCGTCTGAGGAGATGCGGCCCTACGATAAAGCGACCGGTATCAGACCCATAAGGCGAGCCGCCGGCATCGATGAGAATGGCCTTTGAGCCTTTGCTTACGAGGATGCTGTCTCCCTGCCCCACGCTTATGAAGTCGAAACACAAGGGATCGTATATTCTCGATATCTGCAAAAACACCGGAATCGCGAATACGAGAATGGCACAGGGAAAGAGGATGAAATTCTTCAGCAATGAGGGTCTTGAGAAGAAAGCCGTCACGAGGCCGCAGTAGCAGACAGCTATCCAAGCCTTTCCCGGGCATCTGATCGGCTCCAGCGATCCGACAAGGTCGGATGTTTTAAGGATGATGCTTATGCAATCAAAAGCTATCGAAAGGAGATGTCCCGAAAGGTATTCGGAAACTGCCATGGCGGCAATGCCTGCAATCCCGAGCGGCATGATAATGAAGCTGAACCAGGGTACAAATACGAGATTCGCCAGGATACTGATCGGCGACATGAACCCGAAAAAGTAGATAACTATCGGGGCCGTAAAAGCCATGCTCACGATTGGTACTGCCGCATACACGACCCACTTTGGATATGACTCCATGAGGGAGTACATTCCGATCAATCCGAGAACGGCGGCAAAAGAGAGGAGAAAGCTTGCAGAAAAGAGTGAGCCCGGCATCCATAGTAAAATGATGATCCCCGAAAGGGCAAGGCTCTCGATCAGGCTGGGCTTCCGAATCAGTATGAATGACGTGACGAAGCAGACAACCATTATGGCCGATCTCACTGCCGGTGCTGAATACCCGACAAAGAGCGTGTAGAGAATGACGCAAACGAGTCCTGCTGATTTTGCTGCGAAGGGGGTATCGAGGCGGAGGGAGAGAGGAATGACAAGCCTCATAATCATAAAGACAAAAGAATATCCCAGGAGGAAGACAATCCCCATGTTAAGCCCGGATATGGCTATAAGATGGGTAATCCCCAGCGAGGAAAAATTGTCTTGCAGGGAGTACACAAGGCCGGAGCGGTCTCCTGTAAGGACCGCATTGAGTATCTCGGCTTCCGGTCGAGCATACCCGGAAAAGGATAAGCACAGATGTTTTTTCAGTCCGTACGACCTGCACGGATGGAACTCGTTCATCTCTTTCAAATCACTGATATATCCTGATGCGGTTATGCCCTCGGTAAGGAGGTATTCCTGATACACGAATTCTCCCGAGTTGCCATACCCTTTCTTGTTCTTTATATGTACCCTTCCCTTCAGCAGAGATCCCTTTTCGAGGTCACAGGCATTTTTGTACACCGAAAGCATCACCTGTCCGCGTATGGGATGATCGCCGAGAAGTACATCATCAAGCACGACTCTGAACGTGCCGTGCATAAAGCCTGATTGCCGGACATATCCCTGCACGGCGTATTCTCCGTCAGGAATCATGGCTGGATGAGGCGAGACCGACATAACGAGGTAGCCGAGGCAGACACCGAAGATAATATGAAGGTATCTCTCTGTGCTGGAAAGCATTACGATGAAGAAGAGGCAAAGGATGATAAATACAAGATCTTTTACGAAGATGAGGATGCCCAGGCACATCCCGGTAAATACCGCCACCAGAGGAACTGCCCTACCTATATGCTGGAACAGCATAACAATTCTCCTGGAGAAATTTCTTCTACGTGCTCAACAGGGTTGTCTCTCCTGTTAATCTCACAGATCCGAAGATATCGTCGTGGAGGGTGGCTCTTCAGAAAGCCGAATGGGAGACCTTGGATAAAGCTCTACGGTGTCTTTAACTTTCCTATGAGCTCATATACCGACATCAAATTGTGGTCATACATATAAGATTCGATGCCCTCGATTATTGAACGAAAGCATAAAGGGTCTCTGAGAGAGGCACTGCCGATTTCGACGGCAGATGCACCGGCGAGGAGAAACTGGATCACGTCCTGCCAGGATCCGGCCCCCCCCGAGGCAATGATGGGGATACGCACCCTTTTCGCCACCTCCCACACGTTCCTCAGCGCTATGGGCTTGATGGCCGGACCCGAGAGACCGCCGGTTGCGTTGCCGAGAACCGGTCTCCAGGTTTTCTCATCGATTGCCATGGCCGGTATGGTATTCGAGCAGGTAACGGCATCTGCCCCGCCATCCTGCGCCGCCAGCGCCATCTCGCCTATATCGCTGACTAGAGGTGTGAGTTTCACGATGAGAGGCTTCTCCGTTGCCTTGCGCACCTGCGCGACAAGGTTCCTCAAAATCCCGGGGTCCTTTCCGAACTCCAGCCCTCCCTTGGATACGTTCGGACAGGACACATTCATCTCGACAGCAGAGACCCCCTCGATATTCAGTCTGCCGGCCATGAGTTCATACTCTTCTTCCCTCGTGCCGAAAAAATTTACGATAATCGGCGTGTCGAACGTACAAAGGAACGGGAGCTTGTCGGAGATAAAAGCATTGACACCGATGTTTTCAAGCCCGATCGCATTGATAAGCCCGCAGGGCGCTTCACACACCCGGGGGGTCGGATTTCCCTCTTTGGGCTTGAGGGAGAGCCCCTTTGTGAGAATTCCTCCGAGAATGGAAAGATCGAATAATTTCGAGAACTCCTCCCCATAGGCAAACGTGCCCGAAGCGCTCAGCACCGGGTTTTTCAAGGTAAGGGTCGAGGTTATCCTTACGGAAGTATCCATCATGCGCCCCACTCAACGAGATCGGCTTCGAATACCGGCCCCTGAACACAGACCCTCTTACTGCCTTCCGACGTCTTCACAGTACAGGCAGAGCACACCCCGAATCCGCATGCCATGCGCTCCTCGAGGGAAACCTGGCATCGTGCCCGGATGCGGCGGGCCTGCTCGGAGACTGCTTTCAGCATGCCGGCAGGTCCGCAGGCATAGATGATACAGGGGCTTGGATCCTGGGTTGTAAGCTCGGCAAGTGCGTCCGTTGCCATGCCTTTGCGTCCGAACGAGCCGTCTTCCGTCATTGCCAGGGCTTTGATGCCGGAGATGCCTTCCATCCTTTTCCACAGGGGGATGTCGGCCCGGGTGCGTGCTCCGACAATCAGATATCCTCTCCTGATCCTTTCCGCCAGGGCCAGAATAGGAGGAAGCCCTGTTCCCCCTGCTACGTATATAATGGTACCATTTCTTTCAGAAAGGCTGAACCCGTTCCCCAAGGGACCGAGCACTGAAAGGATACCGCCGCTGTTTTTTCTTGACAGCTCAAGGGTCCCCGCACCTCTGACCTTGTAGAGCAGCTCAATGCTGTTGTCGCCCTGTCGAAGGATTGCGATCGGCCTGCGGAGAAAAGGGTCGCAGCTCGTTTCGTCGATCTTGACCATGACGAACTGGCCGGGCACGGAAGATGGGAGGTTGCACTCCAGGATCATCAGGTACGTATCCTGCGCTACTTCCTGATTGGATATAACCCTTGCCCGAGTATCTTTCATTCCCCGATCCTCTCGATTTTCTTTACCATGATGTAAGCGTCTTCACCGGTGTCGGTGTAATAGCGACGCCAGGTAAAAGCATGGGAAAACCCCATGGAAGCATAAAGGCTCTGCGCGATGCGGTTCGACTTCCTCACTTCGAGAAATACATACGATTTATTGCTCGATCTGGCAAACGAAATTATCTCCTCGAGGAGGCTTCGGGCAATACCCCTTCGCCGGCAATCAGGATGAACGGCGAGATTGAGCAGGTGGACCATTTTTCTCATGACGAGGGTAAAGCAATATCCCCTGATCTCTCCATCGCACCATACCGTAAGATTGTAGCTGTCTTTGTCGTAGAGCACCGAGATGAAGGTATGCAGGTTCCAAGGTGATGGGAACGACAGTCTCTCGATCTCAAGGATCGCGGGGAGATCATCCCGCTGTGTCTTTCGAAATGCTACCGCATCCATGAGAGAAAGACTACGATCGTCATTCCCAGAACAAAGAGACCTGCATGGCTCGGCTTGGGCCTGCCCTTGGTCAAAAGGCCTGCCAGGCCGATTATTACAGTCGCCGAAGGCATGAAGGAAAGCGAAAGCTTGAATGTACTCGGAAGGGCTGGTCCAATAAGCGATACCGCCGCCCACAAAAGTCCTGCAGAGATGCCCAATGTCACCAGGGCAAAAGCGTAGCTGCGGGCAAGGGCCTTCCCCATGGCGCGTTCTACCGTATGCTCGGGATCTTCGATCTTTTCCGGGAGAAGGTCCTGATTCAACGTCCGGATGCGGACATCCAGAGATCTGCCTACCAGAGCAAAGGGAAGGCTCGCTAAAAGGGCAAGCCCTGCGGCCGATGTATCGCTCATGTAGCCGGCTGCGCAGACAGCAGTCGGAGTCGCAACCACGGCGCAGAAAGACTCATCATTCGGAAGATAAGCACCTACAGGGGGAGCATTGAGCCAGAGGAGCTCCAGTGACGCACCCACGATCAGACCGATGGAGACATCCCCCATGATGAATCCCATGATGGGCGAAAGGACGATCGGACGGCTGACCATGAACTGGAATATGAAAACCCGATCGAGCCACAGAAGGGCGCCCACGGCCACACTGGTAACAGCCGAAAGAATCATGCAGACACCATGCCCAGAATGGATCTCATGTCGATAACGCGCTCTCTCGGTACTGACTGGAGGCTCACGTCAACCCCTTTGTCCATAAGTGACTTGAGCATGACGAGATCTTCCCTGTCCACCCAGACCGAGTATGATACCTGCTTTGATGAATCGCCGCCCTTGTTGTTCCCGATGTTGAGCTTGCTGAAGGTGAAGCCTTTCGAATACAATGAATATGCATCCTTGATCGAGGATACGATGACCAGGGTTCGTTTCTCTTCAAGATCCTTGTCGTCGATCAGATCAGGAGCATCGTCTAAGGGAACGATCCTTAAGGTGATCCTGTCGGGGATGGCCATGGACATGATGGTTTTCTGGAAATGATCGCACGCGAGGGCATCATTGACAACGATTACACTCTGGGCCTTGAGAAATGGAATCCATGACTCAAGTATCTGCCCGTGAATGAATCTGTCGTCTACCCGCACGAGGATTATGTTCATTTCTTCCCTATTGTCGTTGAGAGTATTTCCGAGGCGATATTTATGTTATGGGAGCCGTGCTCTTTCAGGATCTGAGCGAGTTCCTTCATGTTCTTGCCTTCCCTCTTGGTCAATGCCGTGATGACCATGGGGAGATTGACCCCGGTGATTACCTCCACTTCGTTTTCTTCGAGAAACGAAAGGCTGATATTCGAGGGTGTGCCTCCGAACATATCGGTAAGTATGATCACTCCCTGGCCGCAATTCACTTCTTTTATGGATGTCTTGAGCATCTTCCTGAGCTTGTCGACGTCGCTTCCCTGGCAGAAGGAGCAGGCTTTGAAAGCCTCGACTCGACCGACGATCATTTCTGCTGTCTCCGCAAGGGCTTCAGCAAGTCTTCCATGAGCAACCACTATGATGCCAACCATTCTTCAATGACCTCCTAAGCCGATGTCTCTGTGTATGAGCTTGCCGTTATATCCGGCCTCCTCCACCACCTTCATGATTTCTTCTGCAACGGCAACAGATCGATGCCTCCCCCCTGTACAGCCGATGGCTATATTCAGATACGACCGTCCCTCCTTTTTATAAAGAGGGAGTATGGACTGAATGAGACCTCTGAACCTCTCGATAAAATCCCGGTAGCTCTCATACTGCGAAAGAAACTCCCTCACCTCCTCATCCGTACCGGTCTTGTCCCTCAAGGAATCGACGAAGTAGGGGTTGGGAAGAAACCTCACATCCATGACGATGTCGGCATCCACAGGCACACCCTTCTTGAACCCGAAGGAGCGGATCTCGATATACATGTCCCTTGCCTTGTCCTTCGAGGATATGATCTGCTTGATCTTGGCCTGAAGCTCGTGGACGTTCATCTCTGTTGTATTGATGATGTAGTCGGCCATATCCCTGATGGGCTCCATGATGGATACCTCGGCATCGATTGCATCGAGCAGATTGGGATAGAGATCCGAGAGGGGATGCCTTCTCCTGGTCTCCTTATACCGGTTCAGGAGATTCTCCTTGTTCGCCTCCAGAAATACGAGGTGAACATCCGCTGCCATATTCCGCAGAAGGGAGACCATCCAGGGCGCCCTTTTTGTAATGGAGCCCGCTCCGGCTCTCACATCCATCCCGATGCCGACCTTGGGGATATCGAAGGTAGCGGAGTCGTAGATCTCGATGAACTTCATGAGCAGATCGATGGGGATGTTATCCATGCAGAAGAAGCCCTCGTCTTCGATCGCCTTGAGTGCGGTAGATTTGCCTGATCCGGAAAGACCGGTTACAACAACAATGAATGAGTGATCCATGCTGTCTCCCACCTACAGTTCAGAACAGTGCCGCCCTACCCCGTGCTGACTCTTTTGACTTCTTCCCTTGCCGCCAATCCCAAGACTCCATCTCGATAAGACATAACATAAAATTCTATAATATGAGGCGCAGATGTCAAACTAGATAGTATTCATTTAAATCCCTGTCAATGTGCTTATTCCCGAATCGGATTCCAATGCTACAGCGGCTAAAGAATTCAGGGGATTTGTCCGAGAGTTCTTCCAGGTGAGGGCATCGAGGGATAATGCAGGGGAATATGCCGACAAATGAACGATCTTCACCAGACACCTGCCGCCTTTTTGTTGAGATGATCAAGTCTCTATCTCCGGATCACGGTGTCATCGATCAGATTTTCCTGTCAGTCGAAACGATTCGGGAAAGAATCGATCAGGCGTATAACAGAATTTGCATGGATCTTCCCGAGATCAACCTGGAGATACACCAGACCTTTCAGCAGGCATCCGGCACCCTTGATTCCTTATACGCTCACGGGGAAATAGGGGTGATCGAGAATGTCGTGGGAGATATGGAAGGTTCGATACGGAATCTGGCTTTCCTGATAAAACCCATGAGGAGCCATGATGTTCAGGTGCTTGAGACGATCGAGCTGTCTTATCCTAATATGGAGAGTCTGCTCAGCATGTTCGAAGGCTCCTCGATCTGTCAGGATCCGGATCATGATGCCGGATCCCTTGCACTGAAACTTGCAATCGAGAGAGACAATCTCGTCGGCATCATACAAGATGCCCTGGAGCTCGAGAATTCACTGATTGAAGAAGCCGCCTCCATCATCACCGATGATGCAAGGTCCGTAAGATGTACGTTGAGCAGTGCGATCATGATCCTCAAGGATCTTGTCTCGCGCTCGAATTCCATGAAAGAACCGATCCTGAAGATCATGTCGGGCCTCCAAGCACATGATATCGTGAATCAGGACATCACCGCCATTTCGTATGGATTACAAAAGATGAGGTCATTAAGAGACATCCCCGGCAACCGGGACGACATCATGGATGCCGTTCTCTTTCAGGAGCAGGCATCGTCCCTTTCACGCGACCTCATTTCTCAGCTGATCAAAGTGCTCCGCAAACATGGAAGGGAGCTCGGCCGGGAGATCGGAAGGATTGAAGACATGGTCTCCCGCATCAAAGAAGACAAGGATGCTGTGGGAGAGTTCCTCCTCATGAACCGGAATGGAAGATCGACTTTCGATCTCGTGATCTCCGAGGTATCGGCGGTTTTCGCCAATATCGCCCGGAAGCTCGACGCGCTTCGTCATCTCAAGGAATCACAGCAGGTGCAAACGGATCGTCTCATCTCGCTGTGTGATGAATTCGATCAACGCATCTCCTCCGGTGCCTCGCTCGGAGGGCATCGGGAAATGCTCGAGGCGATGTCCAAAACGACCTTCCTGTTCAAATCACTGGCAAAGATGATAAAGTATGGATACGGGTCTCTTGATCTCGAAGAGATTTCAGAGAGATTCGCTCATGAAGCGAATGCCGTCAAACACGAGCTGGAGGAAATCAAAGATCTCTTGATGGGATCGATCAGGGGAATAGACACCTGCGCCGGCAGGTGTACGGATGCAATCAAGAGGTTCAGGGCCGACATCGACAAGCTCATGATGATACTCGACGGAAACGAAAATATTTTTGACGGCTTGAGCAGTTTTGCCCATTCAATGGGCTCCATGCGCGACGACATCTCTCGTCAGATGAGCCTTGACCGGCGGGAAATCTTTACCCAGGAGTTCAAGGACATTCTCTCGAGGCTCAGGAATCCTCACAGCAATTCTCTCGCCGCAGGCGAAGATCATGGATTGGAGGACGGCCTGGTGCTCTTTTAAACGATAAGCCGGACCGATCGATACGGCAAGCTGAAACCTCGAAGAAAACACCATCCCCATGCATCAATGAATTAACCCCGCTCCATGAGCAAATCTCTCCGGATCTCCACCCCTGGATTAAACTGTAGCGGAATGCTTTCGTATAAAGATCTGCTCTTGATTTTCCGATCTTAGGGCAAGGAGACTTGGCAGCGAATGTAAAAGGCTAAAGGAGGAGCTGATGGAGGTTACAACAAGAAAGACGGAAGACGCTCTTTTCGTGAAGGTATCCGGCGCCGTCGATACCGAGGCAGCCGAGGTGCTGAGAACGGAACTGGGCAAAGTGCTCAAGCTGCATCCCAGAAAAGTCACTATGGACCTGAGTCTCGTTCCGACCATGGGATCTTCGGGCATCGGCAAAATCCTGATCTTTTTCAAAGGGCTGGACAGCAGCAATGCGAGCTTTGAGATCAAGGGAATACATGAAAACCTCTACAATATATTCAAGGCAGTGAAGCTGGATAAGCTGTTTCCCATCTCCATGAGGTAGATCATATGGAAATCAGCAGGGATGTATCGGGTACTCTCATGTTCAAGGGCTCTCTGGTCGTTTCAGAGATTGAATCGATCCACATGAAGGTCGAGCCGCTGCTCGATGAAACCATCCACGAAACCGTGCTCGATCTCTCAGGGGTGGACGACATAGACATCTCCGGTCTCCAGCTCCTGTATGCCATCAAAAAAAGCGCAGAAAATGAGGGGACCTTTCGAATCAAGGCAATAAGCACCCGTGTGAAGGAATGCATCCTGCTCTCGGGGTTCGACATAATCTTGAAGGAGGTGGCCTGATGAAGGGAAAGGTCCTCGTGGTGGATGATTCAGCCACGCTTCGAGCATCCGTCAATTACACCCTGAAGGAAGCAGGCTTTGAAACCATCAACGCGGTCAATGGCGCCGACGGTCTGGAGAAGCTGAACCAGGCCATGAAGGACGGAGAAAACATCGGCATGATCATCAGCGACATCAATATGCCGATCATGGACGGCATCACGTTCATTCATGAGGTGAAAAAGACCCCGTTCAAATACACTCCCATCCTGGTGCTCACAACGGAGTCGCAAGAAGAAATGAAGATGAAAGGGAAAAAGGCCGGGGCTTCCGGTTGGCTCGTGAAGCCATTCAAGCCCGAGCAGCTCGTCTACGTTACAAAGAAATTCATGAGGTAATGACATGGCAATGGATGAATTGATCCAGATTTTTCTCGAAGAGAGCGAAGACGAGATAAGAGAGCTCGAAGCAGGCCTCATCAAACTCGAGAAAGATCAGGATGACGAGAATATCATCAACCGCGTGTTCCGCGCAGCCCATACGATAAAAGGCTCTGCAGGACTGGTCGGATTCGATGGAGTGAGCAATTTCACCCATAACATAGAGAACATCCTCGAAAGGATCCGCAACAGAGACTTGAGGATCACGAAGAAGCTCATCACCAACCTGCTCACGGCCGTCGATCTCCTGAAGCGCATGATCGTGGCATCTTCCGAAGGCGAAGAGATCGATAGGACAGAAATAGAAAATGTCACCGTCGTCCTGAAGCGGTTCACCGGAGGGGCCAAGTCTCCCGACGATACGGAGCAGCCAAAGGGAAAAAAGCACCTGAGTGAAGAGGACCGTGTTTTCTGCATCACCATGAGATTCAAGCCCGATATCCTCTCCACAGGACAGGATCCCATCATGCTCATCAGGGAGCTCGCCGACAACGGAGACATTATTGAAACACGCGCCTATATCGATGCCGTCCCGGACTTTTACACCATCAATCCCACTGTCTGCTATACCTGGTGGGAGGTCATCCTCAAAACCAACCGTCCCCTCTCGGACATTCAGAACGTCTTTCTCTTCGTGGTCGATGAAAATGATATCATCATCGAGGATGTCTCAGATGAGTATAAGGAAGGCGTGGACTTGAGCCTTGCCGAGAAACCCATCGGTGAGATCCTTGTGGAAAGAGGCATTGTCAAACAAAATGACCTCGAGGTCACTCTCAAGGAGCACAAGAAGACCGGCGAGGCACTTGTAGAAAAGGGCAAGGCCCCGAGGGAGATCGTCGAAAAAATGGCCCTGGCCCAGTCCCAGAGCCGCAAGCTTGCAAAATCGGCAACCATCAGAGTCGATACCGACAAGCTGGATAAGCTGGTCAATCTTGTAGGCGAGATGGTCATCTCTGTGGCCCGCATGTCCCAGATAGCCAGCGAGGTGGGTGACCCCATCCTATCCCGGCCGCTCCAGGGTGCGACCGCTTCGCTCGAGCGGATCTCGCGGGAGCTCCAGGAGCAGGTGATGCGGGTCCGCATGGTGCCTGTCGAAGGCACTTTCAACCGGTTCCGCCGCATCGTCCGGGATCTGTCATTTGAGCACGGCAAAAAAATCGACATCCAGATGAGCGGCACCGACACGGAGCTTGACAAGAACGTCATCGAGCAGATCGGCGATCCCTTGAAGCACATGATCCGGAATTCCATTGACCACGGGATCGAGTCTCCCGAAGAGCGCAAACGCCTCGGGAAGCCGCCCGAAGGGACGATCTGGCTCAAGGCCTTCCAGCGGGAAGGCAATATATTCATCGAGATATCCGATGACGGGAGAGGAATAGACAAGGAAAAGGTCCTCGATAAAGCGATCGAGAGAGGATTGGCGGAGCCGGGGAAGAGCTATTCCGACAAGGAGATCTTCGAGATGCTCTTTGCGCCCGGGCTTTCTACGGCTGAAAAGGTGAGCGAGCTCTCCGGCAGAGGCGTGGGCATGGATGTCGTGAAGAAGAACATCGAAGAGCTCCGTGGAACCATAGAGATCATCTCCGAGGAGGGGAAAGGCTCAACGTTCAGGATAAAGCTTCCCCTCACCCTTGCCATCATAGACGGGATGATGGTCAGAGTAGGGAAAGAGGTTCTCACCATACCGCTTTCCGTCATTGACAAATCGGTGAGACCGTCGCGTACCGAGGTCAAAACCGTTGAAGGCAGGGGCGAGCTTGTCGATGTCAGGGGAGACTATATCCCTCTCGTGAGAATTTACGAGCTCTTCAACATTCCTTCCGACAAGATCGATCCGAGCGATGCCCTGGTTGTGGTGCTGCAGAGCACTGACAGCCGCTTCGGTGTACTGGTGGACGATGTTCTCGGCCAGACCCAGGCCGTTATCAAGAGCATCGATAAGAATTTCAAAAAGGTCGAGGGAACATCAGGCGCCACCATCCTCGGGAACGGCAGGGTATCGCTCATACTCGACGTCCACGGCATTGAGCGCATGGCATTCAGCTGAAAGGCGGATCAGCGGGAAGAGATGAAAGATGCTTTCGAGATAAAGCGTCAATCACATAATACAGGCGGGGAAATCTCTTGAGAGGTTTTTCCGCATTGAGAGGTGGGTACAATGGATCTTAAATTGAAGCTTCGCGGAAAGTTGACTGCACTCAGTCTCGGGGCAGGCTTGATACCCCTGATCATTTCAATCCTCTACCTGAGCCACAGCAGCGTGCAGGTTCTCCAGTCACAGGCGAGGGATTATCTGAAATCGAAGGTCCAGGGATTTGCCCGCATGGCAGATGTCAGATACGCATCGATCGAGGGGAACCTCGACATCATCAAGGAGCAGCTCATCAGGAACCTGAAGGCGGATCTCGTCAGGGAGGCGCAGAAAGAGAAGTACTACGAAACGGGATACATGACCATATTCACCTCCGACGGGACGTGCGTATCCCATCCCAAACCCGAAAACATCGGAAACAAAAACCTCTATAACACCTTAGACTTCATACGGGAAGGCGTGCAGAAGAAACAGGGATTCATGAAGTATACCTTCGACGGCAAACCGAAGTGGGCATACATCTGCTACGACAAGAACCTTGACTGGATCATATGGGCTTCCGCATACGAGAAAGAGGTCCTTGCACAAGTCAATGTCGTCAGGGTTCACATGTACATCTTCCTCATCGTCATATCCATTCTCGTAGCCATAGCAGGGTCATGGGTGGCCCATCGCATCACAAGGGTCGCCAATGAGATCTCAAACAGGATGAAAGACATCGCACAGGGGGATGCAGACCTTTCCGTCCGCCTTCCCGTGCTCTCAAATGATGAGGTCGGCGATATCGCTCACTGGTTCAATGAGTTCATCAGCAAAATCGAGGAAGTGATCATGAGCGTGAAGCTGGCAGCCGTCCAGGTCGACGCCGCCACCCAGGAGGTGGCTGCCGGGTCGCAGGGTCTGTCTCAGGTAACGCAGGAACAGGCATCCGCCGTCGAGGAGGTGGCGGCCACCATCGAGCAGATGACCTCATCCATCAAGCAGAATGCCTCCAACGCAGAGCAGGGAAGAGAAAAGGCGCAGTCCATGGTGAGGACGGCCAATGAGAGCGGTGAGGCGTCCCAGCAGCTGGTCAGGGGCATGGGAGAAATCTCGGAGGCCTCAAAAAAGATCGGGGACATCATCGTCACGGTCAACGAGGTGGCCTTCCAGACAAACCTGCTTGCCCTGAATGCTGCTGTCGAGGCTGCCCGGGCCGGTGAGCACGGCAAGGGATTTGCCGTCGTTGCCGAAGAGGTGCGGGCACTGGCACAGCGTTCCGCAGAGGCGGCAAAGCAGATTAAAAACCTCATCGAGGATACGGTGATGAAAATCAGTGCAGGGGATACGATGGTGAAAAAATCCAGGGCATCCCTCGAAGAGATCATTTCCTACATCGAAAATCTCTCTCAAACCATGGAAGAGATCGCCGCTGCATCATCCGAGCAGGCAAGCGGGGTGGATGAACTCAACAGGGCGATCTCGCAGATAGACTGCACGACGCAACAGAACTCGGCCACGGTCGAGGAGCTCGCAAGCACCTCCGACAATCTGAGCAACGAGGCGAGGCATCTGGCAAATATCGTAGAGAGATTCAAGGTGTCGACCATAATCGAGACCGGCGACAAGGTGAAGAAGAACGGCAAGCAGGCGCCTTCCCCTTTGCCGAAGAAAGAGGTTCGTGCGTCAATGGCGCAGAAGCCTTCGATGTCATCACTGGAAAACGATTTTGAAGAATTTTAAGAGAAGGGGGACGACGGAATGGCCGTAACCGCTGCCGATCATAAGAGCCTATCCTCTCAGTATGTCACCTTCCTGCTGGGAAACGAGACCTATGGCATCTCCATTCTGAAGCTCAACGAGATCATCGCCTATCAGAGCTGCACCACCATTCCGAACGTACCGGGCTTCATCAAGGGCGTGCTCAACTTGAGAGGCATCGTTGTTCCCGTAATCGACCTGCGGGAAAGATTCTCTATGGAGAAAAAGCCATACGACCAGTTTACGGTCATCATGATCCTCGATGTATCAGGCCGGACCATGGGGCTTATCGTGGACGCAGTGAGCGATGTGATAACGCTCCCGAGAGACGCCGTCAAGCCAAGGCCGCATTTCTCCACCGGCATAAGCCTGCAGTTCATCCAGGGAATGGGAGTGAAGGATGACAAATTCATAATCCTGCTTGATGTCGATAAGCTTCTGTCCGACGCAGAGCTGGACATTGTGGATGGAGTTTAGCGTTGACCGACAGCGGTTTCGACTTGAGCGAAAATGAATTCCTGCTCTTCAAGCAGCTCATCTATCGAGAGACGGGCATCTACATGTCCGACAAGAAGAAGAAGCTCATCGTCGCACGGCTTTCAAAACGGCTTCGAGCCCTGAACCTAAGCAATTTCACCCAGTATTACGAATATCTCAATGAAGCCGGCAACGCTGATAACGAGATTGTAAACCTTATCAATCGGATCACGACGAACAAGACCGATTTTTTCCGGGAGAGGCACCACTTCGATTTCCTGCTGAACGAGCTCTTCCCGAAAATGATCGCCGAGAGCAGATCGGGCGGTCAGCGAAAGCTTCGTATCTGGTCTGCAGGATGCTCTTCCGGTGAAGAGCCGTATACGATAGCCATGACGGTCCTTGAGGCCTTCAAGGCGGAGCGGGGGTGGGACATCAAGATCCTTGCCACTGATCTCGATACCGAAATCCTCCAGAAGGCGATCGACGGCGTCTACCCCACCCAGGCAATCGTGCCTGTCCCCAAGGAATATATCCCGAGGTATTTCATCCGCACGGGGGACATGTATGAGCTGAACCAGGAGGTCAAGTCATTGATCGCCTTCAGGCGGCTCAACCTCATGGACGAATCCTTCCCCATGAAAAACCCTTTTGACATCATCTTCTGCAGGAACGTGATCATCTATTTCGACGCGCAGACAAAGGATGCACTCCTCGCCAAGTATCATAAATATCTGAAGGACGGCGGTTACATGTTCATAGGCCATTCGGAATCGCTCATGCACATGAAGGACAGCTTCCGCTATCTCAAACACACGATCTATCAGAAGGCATAGGACGGCATGTACAAACGTTACAGTGAGAACTTCAAACGCAACATGGTGATCATCTATCCCGGGGAGTTCTACGTGAGTTCTCACGACATCATGGCAACAGTGCTTGGGTCCTGCATCTCGGTATGCATCAAGGACAAGAAGACCGGCATTGCCGGGATGAACCACTTCATGCTCCCGGGCGACGTCAGGTCCGAGGATATGTTCCTCTCGGCATCGGCAAAGTATGGCATGTTCGCGATGGAGCAGCTCATCAACGAGATGATCAAGCACAACGGCTCGAAAAGGGATTTCGAGGCAAAGGTCTTCGGAGGGGGACATGTGCTCAACTTCCGCAAGACGGACGGGAACGTTCCCGAGTCCAATATCGAGTTTGTCAGAGCCTTCCTGAATATGGAGCAGATCTCTATCGTGAAACAGGACGTGGGCGGATTTACAGGAAGAAAAATCCTCTTCTTCCCCGATACGGCAAAGGTGCTCCTCAAACGGATCGAACCCTCGGTAGGTTCGAGCATCATGAAGGCGGAAGAATCCTACAAATCGAAACTGTTCAGGGAAAAAGAGAAGCTCCAGGAATCCGGCGGAGACCTCACCCTTTTTTAGGGCGGCCATATGAAGAATATCAGGGTTCTTATCATTGACGATTCTGCGCTGGTGAGAAAGCTTCTGACCGAGATCCTGAGCAGCGATCCCCAGATCGAGGTAATAGGGAGCGCCCCTGATCCGATTATTGCGGTCCGCAAGATCCAGACGCTCAAGCCGGACGTCATCACCCTCGACATCGAGATGCCGAAGATGGACGGCCTCACCTTCCTCGGCAAGCTCATGAAAATGAATCCCATGCCGGTACTCATGTTCTCCTCCCTCACCCAGCAGGGGGCTGAAGCGACGATGAAGGCGTTGTCCCTGGGCGCCATCGATTTCGTTACAAAGCCCAAGATAAAGCTGAGCGAGAACATGGACGACCTCAGGTCCGAGATCACTGCGAAGGTCAAGGCAGCGGCAACGGCAAAGCTGAAAAAGGCAATAGCCCCCGCTCTTATGGTGCCTCCAAAATACGGCGTCGACGAGGTTCTCGCGATAAGCAAGACCACTCCTGTCCGGGACGGCGAGAAGGTCCTCGTCATCGGTGCATCGACCGGCGGCACGGTTGCCATTGAACAGATCCTGAACAAGCTCCCCGGGGATGCACCTCCAACCCTGATCGTACAGCACATGCCTCCTCTCTTCACGAGGTCCTTTGCCCAGAGGATCAACGAACTTACCGAGATGGAGGTCGCCGAGGCAAAGGATGGCGACCGGCTCAGGCAGGGAACGGCCCTCATTGCACCCGGCGGCCAGCACATGATTCTCAATAAGGGTCCGAAAGGCAACTATGTGACCGTCAAGGACGGCCCGCCGGTCAACAGGCATAAGCCGTCCGTGGATGTCCTTTTCAGGTCTGCTGCAAACACGCTTGGAAAGAACGCCATCGGCATAATCCTCACAGGTATGGGGGATGACGGGGCCAAGGGCCTGAAGGAGATGAAGAATGCCGGGGCGTTCACCATTGCCCAGGATGAAGACACATGCGTCGTGTTCGGAATGCCCAAGGTAGCTATCGAGATGGGAGGGGTCGAGAAGATACTCCCCTTGGGATCCATTGCCAGGTTCGTGATGGGCATGACGAAACCGGAATGAGAGCGGAGATTCCATGGCGAAGGCCCGACAGACAATCCTCCTCATATCGGAAGACGCCCGGGTTCTGGAGACAGTACGGAACGGACTGCAGACCAGGGGGTTTTCCATCCACACAGCCCCCGGACCGGGTGAAGGGCTCATCTCCCTCCTGAAGCTCAAGCCGGACTTCGTTATCCTGAGCGTCTCCCCGCTTTGTGCCGCGAGCCTTATGACGCTGACCGATATCTGCGAGGCGGACCCCTGTACGAAGGTCATTGCCGTCAGCTCCGGCACCGATGGCGGCTTTGCCATGGAATGCATCAGGCACGGGGCTGCGGATTACATCGAGGGACCGCTCGAAATCAAGGATATCGTTCACTCGATCGACCGCATCAGCAGGAAAAGGCATCTGCTCAGAATAATTTCCGAACCCGATACCGACTGCGTTCATGAAGAGGACAAGCTCCTTGTTTTCGGGAACGACATCGGGAGGCTCCCGTATATCATCAACCAGGCCGTCTGCAATGCACGGGTCGTATGCCGGGATATCCCGATGCTCAAAACAGCCCTTGGCGAAATCGTCCTCAATGCCATCGAGCACGGAAACCTCGGGATAACCATGGAGGAAAAGGCCGCGGCCACGAGCGAGGGCGAATACGGAAAGCTCCTGGAAGGAAGGATGCACGACCCCCGATTTGCCGCCAGAACGGTCGCCATGCACATACACATGAGCCGTGAAGAGCTTGTCTATACGGTCACGGACCAGGGAAAGGGATTCGATCACGAAGCTCTCTTGTGTTCGGACCTTCGAGCACACGGAGGAAGCGGCCTGGGTCTTGCCATGGCAAGGAGCTTCTTCACATCGATCGCCTTCAACGACTGCGGGAACAGCGTAACCCTCGTTTACAGACGGCCCCGTGCAGGCAGGAGGAGGAGCAGGAACAATGCGCCATGAAGCCTTCCTCCATAAATTCATCGATGCATTGCCCTCTGGGCTCATTGCCCTTTCCGGGGAGGGTGTCGTCTTCCTCTGGAACAGCCAGGCCGAGGATATCACCTCCCTTCCCAGAAATGAAATGATAGGGGTCCACAGGGACAGCCTCCCGGATCGTATCGGGGAGCTTCTCGATCCCGCCGTCTGCGAGATGAGGATCGAGAATCCCGACGGCGAATACAGGTACATCAGAAAGACCATCCGTGAGATTTCCCTGGACAACGGAGACAGCAGCGTTTTCGTGGTGTTTACCGACATTACGGACCTCGTGAATCAGAACCTGAACATGAACTATCTCCTCATGGAAATGGCTGAAACCAAGGATCTTATGGAGGAGCAGGCTGCGAGGCTCGCCATGGCCCTTGCAGAGGTCGATGAAAAGAACGATATCATCCAGGGACAGAACAGGAAGATGATCAACGAGCTCAAGATGGCGGGAAGGCTGCAGAAGAGCCTGCTTCCCGATATCTATGAGAACATGAACGGCGTGAGCATCTCATCGAAATACATCCCGTCCATCCACATAGGCGGCGATCTGTACGACGTGATCAACCTCGGCCAGGGACTCACGGGCTTCGTCATCGCCGATGTCTCCGGCCACGGGGTTGCCGCCGCGCTCGTGTCATCCATGTTCAAGATGAGCTTCAACAATCTTGCATCCAATGTGGCCAGCCCGAAAATCCTCTTTCATATGCTCAACCAGGAACTCAAACAGATCCTCACCGAGGACTACATCACCTCATTCTATGTGCTGGCCGATGCCGTGGGCGGCTCGATCACCTTTACCAATGCCAGCCATCCTGCCCCTCTGCTCTACAGGAAGCGCACCGGAGAAATCGTGGAGCTCGATACCGAAGGCTTTTTCCTCGGCATGTTCGATGACGGGGCCTATGAAGAGAAAACCGTCACGAACATAGAAAACGGCGATGCACTCCTCATGTACACCGACTGCCTCATCGAGACCGAAAACAGCGAAGCGGTCCCCTTCGGTATGGATCGTCTCAAGAAATCCTTCATCCGGGCCGTTGAAGAGACTCGCGGCCAGGAAGTGATCGACCGTATCGAGGCCGAAGTGCGGGCATACAATGCCGGGAAGAGTTTCAGCGACGACTTCACCGTGCTTCTCCTCGAATTCTGGGAAAAGGTTGACGTATCCGCTTGTGATGCGGCAACAGGCCTTCCTCCGGACAGCGGCGGGTTTGTGGAATTCTGAGATCCGACCGTCTGAATCAGGTCAACCGGCATTCCCGAGATAAGGATTGAAATAGCCTCTTCTCACGGGGATCTCTTCGATGAGCCGCCTCATGCCGATTCCGGCAGGAAACTTTTGTCCGAGGATGTCGAGATACGCATCCGGGTCCATGTTCAGGTTACGCCACTGCACCATGTCGATGCCGTTCGAAGAGACGAACTCCCGGAGAGCTTGCGCCTCTTTCGGCGCATCGGTTACGCCGGGGAAAACGAACAGATTGATCGAAACGAAGCGGTCCCTCTTCTTCATCTCGTACGCGCTCTTCGAAAGTGCGTCGAACCCGTAGCCCTGCCTGAAGTATGCGGCATAGGTTTCCGGCCGCGGCGAGTTCATGCTGATCCTCATGCTGTCGAGGCCTGCATCGGCGAGCTCGGCCACCCTGCGGGGCATGCTGGCATTGGTGTTGAGGTTGATCGTGCCTTTCGATGTCTGCTTCCTGATGAGGCGGATCGCATCCCGGATGACATCCCCGACCATCAGAGGTTCGCCCTCGCACCCCTGTCCGAAGCTCACCACGGGTTCATCGACGCGGGAAATGTGAGCGAGGGCCACCTCCGCGATCTCCTCGGGGGTGGGAGTGAACGATATTCTCTCCTGGGGTGAAGGAGGCTCGCATCCCTCCTGGAAGGAGATGCATCCGACGCAGTTTGCGTTGCACGAAGGCGATGTCGGCAGCGGCGCCTCTTCCCTGCCCTGGAAGAGGTTGAGGGCTGCAGGGCAGCCGTAGCAGGCGGCGCAGTGCGAGAGGTGTTCGACAAGCCTGTTTCCGGGAAATTTCCGTTTCCAGTCTCTTATCCCTTCGTGTACGGCATCCATGTCGAACATGTCGGGGTCCTGGCGGCGGGAGGCATCCGTTCTCATGGCTGTTGCGACAAATCCGTCCGACCACCCGAGGCCGGTATAGGCGAACAGAGGGAGAATTCCCGCATTGGCCCGGTTCTCCCAGGCAGCAAGGTGCGTCTGGGTGTGCGCGGCGGAGAGAAACGCGGCCACCGCATAGACAGGCCCCCTGCCGTCAAAGGGGTTCTTCCTGAGCACGACGATCTCCCCCGTCTCCCTGTCCATGCCCATGGGGAGCCTGTCCGGAAGAACGTAGAGCTGCGACCCCTTAGGGAGGGGAATCGTGTCTTCCCGAGATGCAGGAACGAAATAATCTCCGCTCCTGACAACCATGCCCAGCCCCTCGAAATCCATGATGTTGCCGTTCTTGTCTGCGAAGATCATGCTGGGTGTATCCGCTGCTTCCATAGAGAGTGCACATAATCCATCGATATCTCCATTGCAAGACTATTTGCCCGCAGCCCTCGGGTAAAATCTCCCCGCCTATGGGGCAGTATTCCCCGCCGGAAAATCCTTTTACCCCAAATATGATTTTATTATCCAATGATAACATTCTGTTATATTCATGGCATCAAAATTGCCCTTTGCTGAATGCGCATGAACACCCTCTTTCAAGACAATGTTTGGAGGAATATATGGAGGAACTACCCGTAAACAAGTATGAGCCGTTTCCCGTCATCGCTTCAAGAACCCTGCCCCGGATTGTCGATCACATGCTGTTCAGGCTTAAACTCAAGAATAACCGTACTTGGGAAACCTTCGGTCACCAGGTCTCGTCTTTCTTTTCACCAGGTTTTCCGATGAAGGGAGGTAATTCATGAAGGCCCTCAAAAGACCGGAGGGTAACGCCATCACTGACCCTGCCAAGCAGTCCATGATGCTCGCTGCCCTGTATATTGCCCAGGAGCAGAAGGGGTACCTGACCAAGGAAGCCGTCCGCCAGGTGGCCAAACGTCTCGGTGTAACGCCTGGAGAAGTGTACAGCACAGCGAGCTTTTACACCCTCTTCAGGATCGAGCCGGTTGGAAAACATGTCATCCAGGTCTGCGAGGGTCTCTCGTGCTACCTCAACGACGGGGCAGAGCGGGTGGTGGAGTACGTCAGCGCGAAGCTCGGCATCCAACCGGGAGAGACAACCCCTGACGGACGGTTTACCCTCGAGACCGTCCAGTGCCTCGCATCCTGCGGGACAGCTCCTGCCATGCGCGTGAATGACCAGCTCTATGAAAACCTGACGCCGGCAAGCATCGATGACATCCTCGAACGGCTCAGGGGGGAGGTGTAGCATGCCGGAGTGGGATCCGATCCTGTTGGCGAATGTTCATCGTCCGAACTCGGAAAGAATTGACACTTATCTCCGGTACGGGGGTTATGAGGCCCTCAGGAAGGCCTTGAAGCTGTCTCCTGAAGACATCATCGCGGAGGTGAAGGCATCCGGACTGAGAGGGAGAGGCGGGGCAGGCTTCCCCACGGGGGTCAAGTGGGGCTTCATGCCCAAGGACGCCCCGGTCAAATACCTCGCCATCAACACCGATGAGGGGGAGCCCGGCACATTCAAGGACCGTCTCATCGTCGAGAGAGACCCGCACTCGATTCTTGAAGGCGTGATCATCGCCGCCTATGCCGTGGGAGCAAACAGGGCGTTCGTCTATATACGCGGAGAGTTTTTCCTGGGTGTGAAGCGCTGGATAAAGGCCATCTCGGATGCCTACCAGCACGGCTTTCTCGGGAAAGACATCCTGGGCAGCGGCTTTGACCTGGATGTATCAGTACATCGAGGGGCCGGTGCATACATCTGCGGCGAAGAGACAGCCATGATCGAATCGCTCGAAGGCAAGCGCGGCGTGCCGAGGGCGAAGCCCCCCTTCCCTGCGCAGAAAGGCATGTGGGGAAAGCCCACGATCGTCCAGAATGTCGAGACGCTCACGAACATACCGCACATCATCCTCAGAGGGTCACAGTGGTACTCGACCATCGGCACCGAAAAGAGCAAGGGGATAAAGATCTTCTGCGTGAGCGGACACGTCAACCGTCCCGGCAACTTCGAGCTGCCCCTGGGGACCAAGCTGAAGGACATCATATACGAGCATGCGGGAGGGGTCCGAAAGGGACGAGACATCAAGGCGATCATTCCGGGAGGTGCATCCACTCCCATCATCACCGGTGACAAGGTATCGACGCCCATGGCGTTTGAAACCCTCCAGGCCGCAGGAACAGCCCTCGGCACGGGGGCGGTCATCGTGATGGACGAAACCACCGACATGGTTGAGGTGGTGAGACGGATCACCCGGTTCTTTGTCCATGAATCCTGCGGGAACTGCTTCCCTTGCCGTATCGGCGGGCACAATATGCTGATGCTCCTGGAGAAACTGGCTGCCGGCCAGGGCTCCATGAAGGATATCGAGGAGCTCGAGTACCTGGCAAAGGGAATCACCGGGAGAACCTTCTGTCCCATGGGCACCGGCATGGTCGAGCCGATCCTGTCGGCTCTGCGGCTCTTCCGCCCCGAATTTGAAGGAAAGGTCGCTCATCATTGAGATTTCAGTTCAGAATAAAGGAGAAGGCTCATGAAGAATGCAAAGATCCTCATAGTGGACGATGATGCCGATTTCGTTTTCTCTACCAGAACCGTTCTCGAACAAAGCGGATACGAGGTGATATCGGCAGGCAATGGGAATCACGGCAGGACAATGCTTGCCAGGGAAAAGCCGAATCTGGTTATCCTGGATGTCATCATGTCGAGCGTTCTGGACGGCCTCTCGATGAGCCGCTTCATGCGGGATGAGCCCGAATATCAGGATATCCCCATCATCATGGTGACCTCCATAGCGAATACCGACTATCAGGCATTGTTTCCATCGGATGAGAACATCGGAATCGATGCCTTTCTGACCAAGCCCATCAAACCTGCGGACCTGACAGGAAAGGTCAGAGAGCTTCTTTCGAGGAAGGAGGGATAAGCATGAAGATAACCATCAACGGGATGCGCTGCGAAGCAAAGAAAGGGCAGACCATCTTGAATGTCGCTCGTGCCAACGGGATATACATTCCGACCCTGTGCTACCATGAAAAGGTGGGAGCTGCTGCGAGATGCCGGGTGTGCGTGGTGGAGGTGAAGGGCAGCCCGGGGCTCGTGACCTCCTGCAGCACCCCTGTCGCCGATGGGATGGAGATATACACTGATACTCCGCAGGTGCTCGATGCACAGCGTTTCGTTGTCAAGCTCACCCTCTCCTCGGGAAATCACGATTGCATCGTATGCGAGAAGACCGGCTCCTGCGAACTCCAGGACGCCGCTTATCATCTGCAGCTCGAAGACAAGGACATCAAGACCGCAGGGCGCCCTCCCCAGTTTGACGACAGCTCGGCATTCATCCGCTTCGATCCCACCAGGTGCATCCTGTGCGGGAGGTGCGTGGAGGCGTGCAATCATGTTGTCGTCAACCGGGTCATCAAGGTGATGGGCAGAGGATACGATGCGCACATCGGATTTGACTGCAACGATCCCATGGGCGAATCATCGTGCGTCCAGTGCGGCGAATGCACCCAGATCTGCCCGGTAGGAGCGCTCGTCAGCAAGAAATCAATCGGCAAGGCCCGTTTCCCGGACGTAAAGAAGGTCCGCACGACGTGCCCCTACTGCGGTGTGGGCTGCCAGCTCGACCTTCACGTCAAGGATGAAAGGATCGTGAAGGTCACCGGCACCGAGAACGGCTCGCCCAATAAAGGAAGGCTCTGCGTCAAGGGCAGGTACGGGTATGACTTCATCTATGCGGAAGACAGGCTGACCGTGCCTCTCATCCGGGAGAACGACGGTTTCCGGGAGGCGTCCTGGGACGAGGCCCTCGACCTTGTGGCGGATAAGTTCAGGGAGATCCTTGAGACAGACGGGCCGGATGCCATTGCAGGCATAAGCTGCGCCAGAAGCACCAACGAGGATTCGTACCAGATGCAGAAGCTCTTCCGGTCGGTACTGAAGACCAACAATATCGATCACTGTGCCCGAACGTGACATGCCCCGACGGTTGCCGGTCTGGCAACAGCCTTCGGTTCGGGTGCGATGACCAACTCGTTCGGCGAGTTCGAAAAGGCAAAAATGTTCCTCTGTATCGGCACCAACATGACCGAAGCCCATCCGGTCGCTTCCACCTTCCTGAAGAATGCAGTGGAGAGAGGTGCCAGACTGATCGTGGTCGATCCGAGGCGGCAGCCGCTTGCGGAGTATGCAGACATCTTCGCCCAGATCAAGGTCGGGTCCGACATTGCGTTCCTGGGAGGGGTCATGCATGTACTCCTCAAGGAGGGCTTGTACGACAGGAGATTTGTGGAGGAGAACTGCACCGGATTCGAAGAGTTCAGGGATCACATCCTCGGAAATTATCCTCCGGAAAAGGCCTCTCGGATATCGGGCGTCGATGAGGACAAGATCAGGGATGTCGCATACCTTCTCTCGTCCGTCAGGCCCTGCATGGTCTGCTACACGCTGGGGATCACCGAGCACACCTGCGGAAGGAATAATGTGGTATCCGTTGCCAACCTGCAGATGCTGCTTGGCAACATGGGCATGGAGTGCGCAGGCGTGAATCCGCTCCGCGGCCAGAACAACGTCCAGGGGGCCTGCGATATGGGCGCGTTGCCGAATGTCTATCCGGGCTATCAGCAGGTCAATGACACGGCGGCAAGAGAGAAGTTCGAAAAGGCGTGGGGAGTTGAAAACCTCTCCGACAAGCCGGGAATCATGATACCGGCCATGTTGGAAGCACTGCCCGGGAAGAAGATCCGGGCGCTCTACATCTTCGGTGAAAATCTCGCGAATTCCGAGCCGGACATAGCCCACGTGGAGCATTGCCTCGGGTCTGCCGAGTTCATCGTATGCAATGATATCTTCCCCACCGAAACCACCCGGTTTGCCCATGTCGTCTTTCCGGCAGCTGCCTGGAGCGAGGACGACGGCACGTTCACGAGCAGCGAACGGCGCGTGAGCCGTGTCCGCAAGGTAAGCTCTCCTCCGGGCCAGGCAAAGCCGAACTGGTGGATCTTCAAAGAGATCGCCCGGCGCATGGGCAGCACGTGGGAGTCGGCCAGCGGTCAGGAGATCTGGGACAACGAAATCTCTGTCCTTGCACCTTCCATGGCCGGGATCAAATACTCAAGGATCGAAGGAGACGGCCTCCAGTGGCCATGCCCGAACGTCGAGCACCCGGGCACACCGTTCCTGCACAGGGACGGGAAGTTCACCCACGGCAAAGGGATCTTTACCATCACGGACTGGACGCCTCCGGCCGAGGTCACTGACAGGGAATACCCCTTTGTTCTCTCCACCGGCCGCAGGTTGTTCCATTACCATACACGCACCCAGACGAGCAGGTCGGGCATGGATGCGATCCTGTCCGAGGAAACAGCGGACATCTCCCCCAAGGATGCACAGCGCTTGAAAATATTGGATGGCGATTATGTCCGGTTGTGGTCCCGTCGGGGAGAGGTTACGGTTAAGGCGCGGCTCACTGAGGAAGTACCGCCCGGAATGGTTTGGATGGCCTTCCATTTCAGGGAAGGATGTGCGAACTGGCTTACGAATCCTGCGTTCGATCCCATCACCCAGACTGCTGAATATAAGGCCTGTGCAGTCAACATGGAGAAGAAGGCATAAAGGAGCGAACCCGAAGTGGTCAGTTTCCAGAGGGAGAACCAGCCGGCAGAAAACACGATGCCTTTTGACATCTTCACTGTCCTGGGCCATGATCTGAAATCTCCACTCAATGCAGTAGAAGCATACCTTGAGATCATCCGCGGCAGAATCCTCGGCGACAGTCTGGAGCCCTATGCGGAGGTCCTCGAGAATTCCATTGCAAGGCTGCACCATATGCGTGAGCTCATTACCGACGTGGTCGACTGGGCAAAGATCAGACAGCCATCACCGAGCCGCATCCTCACGGCAACCGACATATCGAAGATTGCACGGTCCGTCGTAAACCGATATGCGGAAGGGGCCAGGAACCGGAACATCAGCATCTCGGCAGACATCGAAGAAGGGCTCTCCATGAAGGCAGCAGCCGGGGAGATCGAGCTTATCCTCCGTCATCTCATTGACAACGCCGTCAAGTACAACAGGGACGACGGTTCAGTGCATGTGGCAATGCAAAAGGAAGGATCTCATATCGCATTGCATGTGAGCGATACGGGGATAGGCATGGACGCCGAAGAGCAGGCCCGGATCTTTGGAGAATTCATGCGCATCAAGAACGCAAGGACACGGGGCATCCCGGGAACAGGTCTGGGCCTTTCGATCGCAAAACAGCTGGTAGAGCTCTACCGGGGAACGATTACCGTCGAAAGCGACCCTGACAAGGGGGCGACCTTCGCGCTCACCCTGTCCTGCGGGGAATAGCGTTCAGGACGGCGGCATGGTGAACAGGCGGATTCGAAGCCTACGATCAGGCTGATCGGAAATGGGGCCGCTACCTTCCCTCACCGAGTCTCGGTCATTGCCTGCTGCTCGTTGAAGTGCTATAATCTATTGTATTCTGCCCTGCCCGTGACTGAGCGGGATGTAATGCTTGGCCTCATGCTCTCCGGCAGGCCGATTGGGATGAGCCGATGTCGGCCGGAGCATTGTGGCTTTTGGATGTAAAATCAACGAAAGACCTATCCCAATGAAATTACAGAGCCGCCTGGTCATTGGTTTTCTCATCGCCTCCTGCCTGACGGGAGCGGTTGCCACTGTAGTCGGAATTACGGCCATAAACAGGAACACCCTGGAGGAAGTCCAGAGGAAGGTGCAGCAGGACATCCATACGGCCGAGCTCATCTACTTCTACAATCTCGAACGGCTTCAGTACCAGCTCGAGTTCATATCGCTGAGGAGCCCCCTCCAGGAGGCGATCAGGCAGAACGACCCTGCCACCCTCACGAACCTCGAGGTGCTCATCCGGACAGGGACTTCGAATAAGGGCGACCACAGCTGTCTCGACATGCTCACCCTCGTGGACGCAAAGGGGCGGGTCATCTACCGGGTGGCAAACCCGACCGCCAAGGGAGACAGCCTCCTGTGGGACCCGGTGGTGAGCAAATGCCTGAGGGAAAAGAGGCCCCAATCCTCAGCCGTCACCATGTCACTGCACACCATCGAGGATCAGAATCCGAGGCTGACCTCCCGCGTGGTCATTCCCATCGTCAACACGCCGCAGTCCGTCAAGATCAGGGACAAGGTGCTCACCGAGGGCATGGTCCTCCGTGCCGCCTATCCCATCAGGGGCACTGACGGTGAATTCCTCGGGGCGCTCATCGGGGGCATCCTCCTCAACCGGGATTACGGCATCGTCGACTCGATCAAGGAAACCGTGTACCATGACGAGACCTACCGCGGAAGGGACATCGGCTTCGCCACCATCTTCCTGGGCCCGGTGCGGATATCCACGAACGTCAAGACCGCAGACCAGAAGCGTGCCGTGGGGACCATCGTCTCGAAGGAGGTCTACGACAGGGTCATCGTCCGGGGTCAGGACTGGGTCGGGAGGGCCTTCGTGGTGGATGACTGGTACATCAGCGCCTACGCGCCTCTCTACGACATCAACAAGCGCATCATCGGGATGTTCTATACCGGAATCCTCGAGGCCAAGTACCGGGACATGAAGCTCTACACCATCTGGCTGTTCATCGGCATCACCTTCGTCGGCATGGTGATCGCCTTCATCCTGTCCTTCCGCCTCGGCCACAGCATCATACGGAGAATTCGAATCCTCAAGCAGGCCACAGAGGCCATCTCCTCCGGGAATCTCGAGTATCAGCTCCCCCCCGGCCGCTCCTCCGGGTTCGACATGATCGACGAGTCCTTCAACAACATGGCCAAGTCCCTGAAAGACCGGGACGACAGGCTTCAGAAGGCCTTTCAGCGCATCACGCGCACCGAGCGGCTCGCGTCCCTGGGTCAGATGGCGGCCGGTGTGGCGCATGAGATCAACAATCCGCTGGGCGGAATCCTTCTCTACAGCAATCTCGTGCTCGAGGAGATGGGAGACGATCACCCCGGAAGAAAGAATATGGAAAAGATCATCTACCAGACCGACCGGTGCAAGAAGATCGTCCAGAACCTCCTCGATTTTGCCAGGACCCCGTCGGGAGACATGCGGCAGGTCAGCGTGAACGACGTCGCCCTCACCTCGCTCAACCTCGTCAAGGACCAGTCGATGTTCCTCGGCATCCGGGTGGAGAGCGATCTTGCAGACAACCTTCCCCTGATCATGGGGGACATCTCGCGGCTCGAGGAGGTCTTCCTCAACCTCTTCATCAATGCGGCAGACGCCATGGACAACAAGGGAACGCTTAAGATCAGGACATGGCTCTCCACCACGAACGCCGTGAAAATCTCCATCTCGGACACGGGCAAGGGCATCGACAAGGCCTACCTGCCCCACATTTTCGAGCCCTTCTTCACGACCAAGGACCCGGGCCAGGGCACAGGTCTCGGGCTCTCCATCACCTACGGGATCATCCAGAAGCACAACGGCTTCATCGACGTGGAGAGCGAGCCCGGCAAGGGCACCACGTTCGTCATCACCCTGCCCTCCCTCCCGGAAGAAGGAGGAACAGCCTATTCAAAGGGGGAAGATATTGGCTAAGAAGAGTGCGCGCATACTCATCATCGACGACGAAGAATCCATCCGGGACGGCTGCCAGCAGATTCTCTCCCGCATGGGATACGACGTGGCCACGGCCGGAGACGGCCTCTCGGGCCTCGAAACGGCAAAGAACAATCTCTTCGACGTGATCCTCCTCGATATCCGCATGCCCAGGATCGAAGGCCTCGACGTCCTGAGGATACTGAAAAAAGAGCACAATACCCCCTCGAAGATCATCATCATCACGGGCTTCGGCACCATACAGCTCGCCGTCGAGGCAATGAGGCTCGGCGCCCGGAACTTCATCACGAAGCCCTTCGATGCCGGCGAGCTCAAGCAGGCAGTCCTCGACTGTCTGACGGAAGACGCTGCGGGACAGCATGCAGAGGACCTCCTTTCGACGCTCATCGGCACGAGCGATTATATCGAGGAGCTCAAGGACACCATAAAACGCATAGCCAAGACCGACAGCACGGTTCTCATCACCGGAGAAAGCGGAACGGGAAAAGAGCTCGTTGCCCGGACGATCCACAGCCTGAGCGCGAGGGCCGAGAGGCTCTTCATTCCCGTCGACTGCTCGTCGCTCGTGCAGAACCTCATGGAGTCGGAGCTCTTCGGCCATATCAAGGGTGCCTTCAGCGGGGCGACCGAGAACCGGGACGGCAGGTTCCAGATGGCAGACAGGGGAACGCTCTTTCTCGACGAGATCTCGAACATCAGCCTCGAGGTGCAGGCCAAGCTTCTGCGCGCGATCCAGGAGCAGGAGGTCCCCAGGGTCGGCAGCTCCATCCCGGAGAAGGTGGACGTCCGCCTGATCACGGCAACGAACAGAGACCTCCGGGAGGCGGTCATCTCAGGGTCCTTCAGGGAGGACCTCTTCTATCGGATCTCGGTCGTGCCCATCCACATACGGCCCCTGCGTGATCACCGGCACGATATCGCGCCCATAGCCATCCACTATTTCGATGTCTTCAGAATCAGGCACGGCAGCAGGGCAAAACGGCTCTCGCAGGAAGCCCTGAAATCCCTTACCGCCTACAGCTGGCCGGGCAACATCCGCGAGCTCAAGAACACCATCGAGAGGCTCTGCGTGCTCTGCGAGCACGAAGAGGTGACCCTCTCCGACATCCTCTACTACGGCCAGGACACGAAGGCAAAGGCGCCGGTCGTCGATCCCTTCTCAGGGAAGATGACGCTCGTGGACGTCGAGAGGGATCATATCGAGAAGGCGCTCCGGCACTTCAATTACCAGATAAACAAGACGGCGCGCTTCCTCGGCATAGACAGAAAGACCTTACGGACCAAGATCCGCACCTACGGGATAGAGATCAAGGGCGAAGAGTAGCACCTTGCCGGCATCGATCCCGATCCGCATCCCCGCCTTTCATGGGTACATCTTCCTCACGCACGGGGTGTTTTTCCCCTTACGCCTTCCGAATATTGTCCTATATTCGTTTATATTGACCATGTTATCAATGGCTTGAATAGTGGCACCGACCTTGCTTAATCCTGACGTATCAAACAAGGAGGTGGTAGCTATGGATTCCAAGAAAAAGGTGCTGCTCATTGATGATGACAAGGACTTCTTGATGGCCACAAAGCTCATCCTCGAAAAGGGCGGTTACGAGGTTTTCCTGGCGGAAGACGGGAAGTCGGGCGTCGAGATGGCCAAGTCCGTCAATCCGAACCTCGCCATCGTAGACATGATGATGGAAACCTGGAGCGAGGGATTCAACGTCGTCTCCAAGCTCAGGACCTCGGAAACGGGCAAGCAGATTCCCCTCATCATGCTGAGCGCCGTCGACCTCCAGGGGCCGTACCAGTCCTTCGAGCCTCCCGAGGACCTGCCCACGGTAGACCTTGTCCTCCACAAGCCCATCAAGGCCGACGACCTCCTGAGATACGTGGGACAGCTGGTAGGGTAGAGGATCGTGGAGCAGGGTTTTCCTTCGCAGATTCTCATCATCGATGATGAGGAATCCATCCTTGATGGGTGCAGGCAAGCCCTCGAGAAGTCCGGCTATTCGGTGATCACGTCATCCGACGGCGCAGAGGGGGTCAAGCTCGCCCGGGAGAAAAAACCCGAGATCGCATTCATCGACCTCAAGATGCCCAACTGCTCGGGCATGGATATCATCGAGCTTGTCTCCAGGGATATGCCCGATATCGTCCTGATCGTGATCACCGGATATGCCTCCATCGTCTCGGCCGTAGAGGCCATGAAAAAAGGGGCATATGACTATCTGCCCAAGCCCTTCACGCCCGACCAGCTCCGGGCGGTCACGAAGCGCGGCATCGAGCACCGGCAGCTCAAGATCGAAGCCGACAGCCTCAGGGAGGAAAAGGAGCGGATGGAGAAGAACTTCATCACCTTCGTCTCCCACGAGATGCGCTCACCGCTGGTCACCATCCAGCAGTATATCGAATCCCTGAAGCTCATCGCAGGCGATATCCTCACGGGAGATGCCGCGGATATCATCTCCCGCTGCGAAAAACGCATCCAGAACCTCCAGGACCTCGTCGAGCATTGGCTCGACATCTCCCGTATCGAGAACGGGACCTTCTCCCAGGCAAAGGTGCCCCTGGACCTCACCGAGATTCTGGAGCACAGCATGGATGAGATGAACCCGCTCTGCCAGAGGCGGGAAATCATCCTCGAGGCCGATCACAAGGCAGAGCTCCCGAAGATCCTGGGAGACCACGAGAGCCTGCTCCGGGTCTTCACCAACATCATCGGAAACGCCACGAAGTATACCCCTGCCGGAGGCAGGATCACGGTCAGGACAGACTGCGACGATTATTACGTCTATGTCCGTATCGAAGATACGGGACAGGGGATTCCCCAGGACAAGCTTCCCTTCATTTTCGAGCCCTTCTTCCGGGTGCACGGAAAGCAGGAGCGCCAGAAGGGCTCCGGTCTGGGGCTCACCTTCAGCAAGAAGATCATGGACGCGCACAACGGATACATCGAAGCTGCTTCTCAGGAAGGTGCCGGAACGGCCTTTACCCTGAAGTTCCCGAGGCTCTACGAGCTCTAGGCCCTCACCGGCTGCTGCCCTTGTCTCCCTCCCACGGCCGGGTATTGTCGAGGAGGTACTCGGAAGAATTGTTCACCATGCACTCACCGCACAGGTGGACCATCTTCATGCTCGAAAGCTGCCGTACGGTGAAGAGGTGCTGCGAGTTCGCGCTGCAGAGAAAGCACTGTTCCCCCGAATCCTTTTCATGGAACTCATAGCACTTCTCATCAAGGAATTTGCACTTCATATCGGGCCTCAGTCTTCAAGAGTTACCACACCCGCCTCCTCTTGGCAATCGGATATGTTTTGTCCCGGGGTCATGTCTTGCTTTTTGCTCCGTGTGCGAAAACGGACAAGCTGAGAGTAATGCAAGCCCCCGTTATTTTCCATAGTGGCAAAAAAGCAGGACCTGGCGCCGAGCTCCCACACGCTCCCAAGCTCCGAAATAATAAAATACTTCCTTGAACTATGAGCCTGCTGCGGCAATAATATGCATAACTTCGACAAGGATTTTCTCAAGGGGGATACGTGAGGCGATACTGGAATTTCATACAATCCCGGATCAGGTACGAGAACCGGATCGTGAAGCTCAGGGAGGACACCTATCACTTTCTCCCCAATAACATCATCCAGGACTTCACGGTCTTCGAATTCGCAGACTGGGTCAACATCATTCCCGTCACCCCGAGCGGCGAGATCGTCATGATCCGCCAGTACCGGGTCGGCGTGCGCAGGGAGACCTTCGAGATTCCCGGCGGCCTCATATCCGATGACGACAGAGACCCTGCCGAGGCGGCCGTAAGGGAGATGATCGAGGAGACCGGATACTCGAGCGGCGAGGTCATCCGCATCGGGACCGTGGAGCCCAATCCGGCCATCCAGAACAACCGGTGCTACACCTACCTCGCCCGCAATGCCGTCCCGGCCTCGGCACAGAAGCTCGACCCCACCGAGGCAATCAAAGTCGAGCTCGTGGAGAAGTCGAAGGTCTACGGGATGATCTCCCGGGGCCTCATCACCCACGGCCTCGTCATCGCCGCCTTTGCCCACCTCCTGATCCATGAAGGGTGCACGGGCTAGACGGCGTTCACGTTCTCCCACAGTGTGGCGCTCGCATTTCCGAAGGCGCCGCAGAGGGTCGCGATTCCGTATCGTGCATGACGGAAGTCGGTCTTCATGATCGAATTCAAGGTTATGACGATGCGTGCGCCGGATTCGCCGAGCGGGTGGCCCAGCGCCAGCGCACCGCCCCACACGTTGACGTTTTCGAAGGGGGCATTTGAAGCTATCCCGAGCTCTCTCACGCAGGCGAGCGTCTGCGCCGCAAAGGCCTCGTTGAACTCCCAGACCCCGATGTCCTCTATCCGCAGACCGGTCTTTTCGAGGATCTTCCTTACGGCATACACGGGACCGATGCCCATCATCGTGGGATTGCACCCCGCCATGGCCCCGGCCGCATATCTGAGATGGTAGGAAAGGCCCAGCTCGTCCGCCTTTCTCCTGTTCATGAGGAGGAGCGCACAGGCCGCCGTCGATACCGGGGAGGAGACGGCGGCGGTCACCACGCCGTCTTCCCTGATGAGGGGCTTCATGGACGCCATGCGCTCGCGGGATATGTCGTCCCGGATCCACTGGTCTCTGTCCACGAGGAACTCGTTGTCCTGATCGTCGAAGCCTTTCAAAGGGATGATCTCGCTCGTGAACTTTCCGGAGTCCCTGGCCTCTCCGGCGCGCTTATGGCTCCAGAAGGCCATGTTCTCGGAATCCTCCCTGGTGATGCCGTAGTGCCTGGCGACCTTTTCGGCGGTCGCCTCCATGGGAACCTCGTGCATGGGATATCTCCACATCATGCCGGGAGGCGGCTCGAAGTCGTATGCGAGCGGTACGTGGAGCATGTCCTCCACCCCCGATGCAATGAAGATCTCCCCCTCAGAGCACAGGATGGCGCGGGCAGCGTGCTCCACGGCGGCCATGCCCGATGGGCACTGCTGAGAGATGCCGTTCGTGGGGACCGTGTCCGGAAATCCGCCCGCGAGCCACGAGAGCCTCGCTATGTCGTTCTGCATCCCTGCCTGGTTTGCGCACCCGCAGAAGACTGCCTCGACGTCCTGAGGCTCGATCCCGGGATTCCTCCCGAAGAGTGCCCGGTATACCGCGATGAGCAGATGCTCCGGCCTTGCCTTCCTGAACCAGCCCTTCTGAGGATGTGCACGGGTATTCGCCGTTCTTACGCCATCGATGATGACACATTCTTCCATGATCAGCCGCCTCTTTCTTCCCTGCCGCCCCGCACAAGGGGTGTATGCCATGTGTGAAGCAGCATCTCTGTTCTAGCTTGATATCCTTGCCTGATGTTCTTCGTGGTGGGATGGGATCTTTCCGCCTCGAGTCAAGGAGAGCACGAGGCATGATCCAATTCTAGAAGATTCGATGGAAAAAGCAATCATGTTGCGAAGCTTGCCTATTTTGTCCTTGAGGATTTACCCCCTATCCTCGTATAATAACGTTAATTCTCTTTTGGGGAGGGAAACCCATGGCAGAAGAAAAAAAATTGATCGGAAAAGTGACCCATTTCTTCAGCAAGATCAGCGTGGCCGGGATAGAGCTGAGCGGCACCCTGAAGGTGGGAGACAGGATCTCGATCGAAGGGGCCACGACAAGCTTCGAGGAAACCATCGATTCCATGCAGATCGACAACAAGGGCGTTACCGAGGCCAAGGCGGGAGATGTCATCGGGATCAAGGTAAAGGACAAGACCAGGGCCGGTGACAACGTTTATCTCGTAAGCTAGAATCAAAGTCAGGTGCGCTTCTTGTTGACATAGATGGTCACCTTCACCCACTGGCTCTGATTGCTCCTCATGCGGACCTCGGGCGGCACGATGATCCTGACATCGAAGGTCATCGTCTCATTCACCTGAGACAGGTCGATCTTTTCCGTTTCGAGCGAAGACCTCCTCTTGATGAAGCCTTTCGTTGCATAGACGGGAATGCTCACCGGGCTCGTGCTCATGCCCTTGAACTCACAGCCTTTGGGGAGCTCTCCCGAGGTGTTGACATGGATCGGCGCGCTGAAGGGGTGGAACCGGTATGCGGTGAGCCTGATGGTGTCAGGCTTGATCCTCACCAGGGAGAGGTTCGAGGGCACCCTGAGCATGTCACCTGAGAGCGATATCTCCTGTCTCCCCTCTATGAGGTTCGCGAGGGGGACCGAGACCTTGAGTATGGATGGATCGAGCAGGTCAAAGGCCTGGTCCGGGCCTGTCAGCGTGACGGTGACCTCCCGGTGCCTGTTCTCCTCGATCTCCCACTCCGGAGATATGTTCCGGTATTCGATGGGCACTGCGAAATCACGCTGGACCGACTCCTTCTGATAGCCGAAGGCAAACCAGAGCCCGAAGGCCAGCATGACGGCAATGGCCTTTTCCATGGTGTTCTTCCTCCACCAGTTCGCCCTGATCTTATTTCCCCCGATGCGCTGCTCCTTCTCGTAGTAATCCATGATGATCGAGCTCAGGTCGGAGGGTTTCCATGCAATACTGAGCCTTCCGTCCTGGACGACGGAGATGGTGCCCCGCTCTTCCGAGATCACGATGCACAAGACGTCGGATCTCTCCGAAAGGCCGATGGCTGCGGTGTGACGGAGCCCGAACTTGCCGAACTTGGAGGTGTCGAGGGAGAGGGGCAGATGGCACCCGAACTTGATGACCTTGTTGTCGTCGATGATCGCCGCCCCGTCATGACCGATGGAGTGCGGGTCGAATATGCTTGCGATCAGAGGCTGGCTCAACCTGCCGTTCAGATCGTAGCCGCCTTTCAAATGCCTCTCGAGAGGGTCGCGGCCCTGCAGAACGATGATGGCCCCGATCTTTCTCGCGGCGAGGTCTGCGGCGCTCTCGACGAGCACGTCGACATCCACCGGCAGCCGCCTCTCGCCCTCACCCTTTCTGGCCTTCCTCAGTGCCCCCCAGGTGGCAAGCCTCTCGAAGAACCGTCTTATGTCTTCCTGAAAGATGACCACGAGGGCTATGAGAAGGATCGTGAAGAACCCCTGGAGCACGAGCGACGTGAGATAGAGATGGAAGAGGCGGGCGAAGATGTAGACCACCCCCAGGAGGCTTATCCCCGCAAAGACGAACCGGGATGCCGTATCCTTGAACCAGATGAGGACCACGTATATGAGCGTTGCGATGATGAGAATATCGAAGAAATCCTGTACCCTGAAGCCCCCGACTATTCCAAATAAATTATACATCTTGGCTGTCCTGACTCGTGATTCCTGTTTTGGTGCATTCACCGGAAGGAGGCCTGATTGTTGAAAATGCCTTTGAGAACGGCCCCCGTTTTTTTTCATATACTACCAGCGCACCAAAGAGTCCACCCTGCATTTGGCATCGCCTTTCATTTTTTTATCTTCGCACGCAGGGAAAATGAAGCCGGTGCGCTCCCCATCTCTTGGATATTTCTTGATGATCATGTCTTCTCGAAAGGCCCTGTTGTCCGCATCAGGGTCTCATATAATCAGTGATAGAAGGAGGCGAGTATGCCGCTGAAAAACAGGACGGCCATAGTGACCGGTGCAGGAAGGGGCCTTGGGAAATCGATAGCAAAGGCCTTTGCCCGTGAAGGCGCCAATGTCATGATGATGAGTCTCGATGAGGACGAGCTGATGAAGGTGGCGGACGAGGCAGGACGAGTCAGACCCGGAAGGGTCATTGCCCGTGCCGGGGATGTCTCTGACGAGCACGACGTGTCGGAAACCGTGAATGAAACCTTTGAGCGATTCCAGGGCGTCGATATTCTCGTAAACAACGCCGGCATCATCGGCCCGCCCCGCTTCCTGGAAGATGCCGACATCGCGAGCTGGAACAGGACCATCGGCGTCAACCTCGGCGGGTTCTTCCTCTTCACCCGCGCCGTGCTTCCGCACATGATCGAAAAGCGCCGGGGAAAGATCATCAACATCATCTCCGGCCTCGGCGAGATGCCGTTCCCGCGTTTCTGCGCCTATGCCGTGTCGAAGGCGGGCGGCATCCAGCTCACCCGGTCGATCGCATCCGAGATGGAGCCTTACGGCATACAGGTCAACGCCATCGATCCCGGCGTCATGGACACCGGCATGCAGGAAGAGATCCGGAGGCTGGGCCCCGGAGTCCTCGGAGAGGAGGTGTTCAGAGAGTTCGAGGAATACCGGAATGAACATCTTCTCAAGAATCCTGATGACGTGGCCCCTCTTGCCGTATTCCTCGCATCGGGCGCATCCAATCACATTACCGGCCGGATCGGCTCCATGCGATTCTACCGGCAGATGGGCTGGAAGGGGTAACGTATCGCGTAACAGAATTTCATCCGAAAAGCATGTGCCTTTTGCAGAATCGGGACGAAATATCTTGAAACATTTGCCGGTTCGGGTCATCATAGAGACTCGATGATTTTTATTTTAAAGGAGGAGGATCTATGGTTCTGAACCATCCTGAAGCAACAGCACAGGCGTTGGGCATAGTCAGGTCGGGCGAGCAGTTCCAGTGGTATGTGATCCCGCTTCTGGTGATTGTCCTGTACATCTACGGTAACGAGTACGAGCGCGGCAACTACAAGGCCATCGCAGCGGGCCTGGGCCTCTACATGGTCCACTGGTTCGTGGAGATCGGGAACGCGGTCATCCAGCACCTGTCGGGCCACGCACTGTGGACCGTGCCGACGGGCACGGCGTTTTCCATCATGGTGGGCGTGGGTGCCGAGATCAGCCTGATGTTCTCCATCGCGGGCATCGTCGCCACGAAGCTGCTCCCCAAGGACCCGAAGGCCAGAATGCTGGGCATCAACAGCCGCGTCTTCATTGCTGTCTCCACTGCCGCGGCCGCTGCCATCATCGAGATCTTCCTCGTGAGGACCCCGACCTTTGTCTGGGTCTATCCCTTCTGGGGCGCCTTCCCTGTCTTCATCCTGGTCTATGTCCCCTTCTTCGCCGCTGCGGTGTGGTGCTTTGACGCCCCCTTGAAGAAGAGCATGACCTTCATAGGCATTCTCGGGGCGATAAACATCGCAGGGCTCATAGTCTTCGGCTCGCTCGGGTGGATCTAGGAGAACCGTTCAGGAGAGTTAAGGCTACTTTTCCTTTACCGAAGTCGTAAAAGTGCGTTCGGTGAAGAGGAGGCAGGAGGGTGCCTTCCTTCACCAGGATCGCTTTTCGAATGCATCTTGTTGTGTGCCCTTAAGGGCGACTCTGTAAACTCGCCTCCCTTAGGGAGGCTCAGACAGTACGGGGTCAAACGCCCTCCGGGCAACACCCATGGATGCAAATCGAAAAGTGCTCAATGGTTCATCCAGGGTCACCCCTGCCTCCAATCACGCTCGGAGGACGGAAACCGCTATCCAAGATTGAAAAGGCACTCTGCCTCTGACAATGAATTAGGGAAAATGGATTTTGAATCTCATGAATCCTATCGAGGTATCCAGATAATGTATTCGAAGCAGACTGACCTTTGCTCTCCTCACGATATACGTGCAGTTGACAAGTTTGCTGACAAGATATACTTAATGTACAAAAGAGACAATAGGAGAGCATGACGAATGATACGTATATCCACAAGTGAGCTGAGGAAGGATACGGCTGACGCACTGAATAAGGTGGCTTATGGGGGGGACCGGATAGCTCTTCAGCGGAGAGGCAAGGATGTTGCGGTGATCGTATCCGTTGAAGACTATGAACTGCTGAGAGCTATTGAAGACAAGGTTGATCTGGAGACAATGAGAAAGATCAAAGAAGAGCCGGGTGAAGATGTCCCCTGGGAAGATCTCAAGAAAGAACTCGGCCTTTAATGCCTTATACGATAAGATTCAGCCCGCATGCTGCCAGGGCTTTTCGCAAGCTCTCACGTGCCGTACAGGTACGTATGTACGGAGCGATCGAACCTCTGAAAGAAAATCCGAGAATGTCAGGCGCTGAAAAGCTCAAAGGTTCTGAAAACGCCTATAGAATCCGGGTCGGAGATTATAGGATTCTTTATGAAATCCAAGAGGAAGAGCTTATTGTCTATGTTATAGAAACAGGCCATCGGCGCGATGTTTACAGGCGATAAAATCCTTTGCCTGTCAAGCTCCCTCCCCGGCTTCATGGTCGAGCAGCCCTTCGACTCAGCATCATTTTGTGGCACGCAAGTCTGGAGCAATAAAAAAATATGAATGCCCATAAGAAAAAGTGACTGTTCACCAAGGTCTGTCCGTCCGCAAAAAGAGCCCCCCGGCCATCCACCTCCCCGATCAGACAATTTCAGGTGATGCAAATCCCCTGGGTATCTTATTTCAGGATCACGTTCGCCGGCAGTCTGTTCATAAGGATGTCCGACGCCTCCTCGATCATGTCCTCGACGACCTTTCGTGCGGGCTTGATCTCGTGGATGATGCCGGAGATCTGGCCGGCAAAGCCTCCGATGTAGTCCTCCCTGCCCGCATCGATGAAGCTTCCCATGAGGGCAGAGGAGATGAGGACCTGCATGGGGAACGGCAGGGGCTCCAGGCCCGATCCGTTCCAGAGGTCGTGGAACTTGCTGTAGCTGGTCCTCGAGGTCTTGCCCGTGTAGGCATGGCTCACCCGGGTGTCCTCGTCTGACGAAGACAGGATGCGCCGTTTGTTGATGTCGAGCGCCCCGCTCTCGTCGGTCGCAAGGAAGCGCGTTCCCACCCAGACGCCGGCGCAGCCCATGGCGAGGGCGGCGGCAAGCCCGCGGCCGTCGCCGATGCCGCCGGCGGCGAGGACCGGGATGTCGCCCGCTGCATCGAGCACGCCCGGCAGCAGGGCCATGGTGCCGATCCTTCCCGTGTGCCCTCCCCCCTCATGTCCCTGGGCCACGAGGAGATCGACCCCTGATTCCCTCATGCGGACTGCATTCTTGATGTTGCCGGTGATGCCGAGGACCCTGATCCCGTTTGCGTGGGCCTCCTCCACCATGAAGCCGGGATTTCCCAGGCCGGCGCAGAAGAGCGGCACCTTTTCCTCGATGCATACCTTCACCGCCTCGAGGGGGCGCATCGTGGTGGTGTCCAGCCTCACCATGATGTCCGCCTCTTCGAGCATGAGCTCTTCTCTGACCTTCCGGATCCATTCCCGGTGGGGCTTCGGAATGGTCTTCAGGACCACGCTCAAGGGGAGCTCCTTGATGTCGCCGTAATCGACCGGCTTCTCCGATACCACGCTTTTCGGAAGCAGGAGATCGACCCCGAAAGGCTTGTCCGTCCGCTGCTTTATGAGCCTGATCGCCTCTCTCAGCTCGTCGACGGTGAACCCACTGCCGCCGAGCACCCCGAGCCCGCCGGCCTCGGAGACGGCCACCACGAGATCGACCGTCGAGCCTGCCTTCTCGCCGATGAGGACAGGCCCCATCCCCGCACACAGGATGGGATATTCGATGCCGAGCATATCGCACAACTTCGTCCTGAGAACCCTGCCAGCCATAGAGCCTCCTCCTGCATTGTCAACCTCATCATGACTCATCCAATGCCATCCCCGCCGGCAGCCTGCCTCACAACACTTCACCCCTGCAGGTAGCCGCCGATGATGAGCTTCTGGATCTCGGTCGTGCCCGCGCCGATGGCATAGACCTTTGCATCGCGCATGTATTTCTCCACGGGGAACTCTTTCATGTACCCGTATCCGCCGTGGATGTGCACTGCCTCGGCAGTCACCCTGTTCACCATCTCGCAGGCATAGAGCTTGACCATGGCCGCGAGCATCCGGGTCTGCCGGTAGTCCTTCCGGTCCCAGCAGGAGAGGCCCTTGTATGCGAGAAGCCGCGAGGCCTCGATCTCCACGAGCATGTTCGCGAGCTTGTCCTGGATCATCTGAAAGCTGAAGATGGGCTGGGAGAACTGCCTGCGCTCCTTCGAGTACTTGAGAGCGGCGTCGAAGGCGGCCTGCGCAATGCCGATGGCCTGGCAGCTCCAGAGGAACCTCTCGATATCGAGCCCCGAGAACATGACCTTTATCCCCTTGCCTTCCGTGCCGCCGAGCAGGTTCTCCTCCGGCACGCGGCAGTCCTCGAGCACGATCTCGCCCGTGGGAGACGACCTGAGGCCCATCTTCGAGAACTTCTTTCCCCTTGAATAGCCCGGGAAGTCCTTTTCGACGATGAAGGCGCTCAGCCCATGGATGCCGAGCGAGGGGTCGGTCGTGGCATAGATGAGGGCGACGTCCGCGATGGGCGCATTCGAGATGAAGGTCTTCGAGCCGTTCAGGACGTACTCATCCCCGTCCTTCCTCGCCCTCGTCCGCAGGGAGAGGGCGTCCGAGCCCGCCTCCGGCTCGGTCAGGCCCATGCACCCGCGCATTTTCCCCGAAGCGAGCAGCGGAAGGTATTTCGCCTTCTGCTCGTCAGTGCCGTTTCGGGCGATATTGTCGCCGCAGAGCAGGGTGTGCGCCCCGAAGACCACGGCAACGCCGGGATCGACCTTGCTCGTCTCCTCGGCCATGATGCCGATCGAGAGGTAATCGGTATGGGTGCCGCCGTACTCTTGCGGCATTCCCATGCCCACAAACCCGAGCTCGACCGCCTTGTCCCACAGCTCTTCGACGAAGACCTCCTCCTCGTCCATTCTGGCCACATGCGGCGAGATCTCCCTGTTCGCGAATCTGCGCACGCTCTCCTGCAGCATCCTCTGTTCGTCCGTCAGCTCGAAATCCATGCAACCCCCTTATAAAATGAAATACACTTGTGCCGGCAGGATGCAGGCTGCCGTCTTCCTAGTGCTTTTTCAACATCAATACCGAACCCTTATCTCGTCATTCCTTGAGAAGACGCACAGGCGTCAACGCAGAGGCCAATTCCGCTTTATACGTCTTGCTCATCGCTAACAAAGTCCCTCTGTTGGCGGAGCACCAGGTTTTTGAACCTTGAACGAGAAGTCCGGGCCTTCTACGACCTCGCCGCCCGTAGTGAGGATCTCATAGTTGACCTTGCGCTGCTCCCTCGTTTCCCAGCAGACGAACTGGCAATTGCCGCACGTGGTCCTGAAGCGGTCATACGGCTTGTCGATAAAGCCGTAGTCCGAGTGGAAAACGAGATCCGACAGGCATTTCGAGTAATAGTTGTGCTTCCAGAGGTTGCTCTTCACGAAGCTGTTCCAGAAGTAGACGATGGTATCGTCATTGTCGGGCAGGGTTATCCTTCCCGGCGACCAGGTGGACCAGCCCTTGTGCCTGTCCTGTCCGGTGAACCCTGCACAGCACAGTATGCAGCGGAGGTTGTGCCCCTTCTTGGCATGGGTGAAGCGCTTCCGGCCGATCACGACGTGGTCTTCGTTCTTCGGATGAATCATGCCCACCTGGCAGACCTTCGTGCAGATCCGGCAGCCGTCGCAGGGCGCGTCTTCCATCATGGGATCCGAAGGCATGATCGCGTCGGTGATCACCGTGTCGAACAGGACCCGCGCTCCGTACTCTGGGGTCATGACGTTTCCGCTCCACCCGAAGCTCCCGAGCCCTGCGGCAACCGCGCCGTACCGGTGGGAAAAGCTCGGCGTCAGGTTCCAGTCCGTGTAGTCCGCGGTCTTCTCGTAGAGGGCCTGCACGAGCACCTTCTTCAAGGAGGCCGAGACCCTTCCCGACTTCGAGCTCAGCCAGTCGGTCATCTTCTGGCGCCAGACAAAGGGTATGCGCCGGTATTTCCTGCCGTCCTTGAATCGATAATCGAGGTTGGGCTGTACGGCCACCGCCTTGAAGCCTCCGGATCGAAGGGCGCCTGCAATCTCCTTGCATATGTCGAAAAGCTTTGCATAGACCGCTGTCTCGTGCTCCTGGAGGGACTGGTGGTCTTTCTTCCCGAGGTAGGCCCGTATGATCTCCCCGTCGAGGGGCAGCATCACCGAGACGATCGATCTCGCGCCCGGGAGGAGGTAGCCAGGGTTCATGGAGGCAGGGCCCCCTTCGAACCTGTCGACAGAGGATATGCCGACCTTGGCGGCACCGCTCTTAAGGGCAATATGCCTGATCTCCTTCTTCATGGGTCACCCGGATAGTCCGGCCCCGAACGGCCGGATATGCATCCGATAAAGACCTACTTGAAGACCTTGAGCTTGAGCGGGAGCCACCAGGTGAAGCCGAACAGCATGGTCTTCACGGCGGTCTTTACGGGAGAGACCCCGGCAGCCCTTCCGATCCTCATCGAAAGAAGCATCTCGAGCGGGTGACCGAGCACCCATACGAGAAGGATCTGCTTCCAGAACTTTTTGAGCTTTTCATCCTCAAAGGGCTTGACGAGCCCTGCAACGATGAAAGCCCACCCGGCGAGCGCGCCTCCCATCATGAGATACCACAAACCTTTGCTCTTCAGCACGAGAACCTCCTCTCCTGTGAAACACATATTGATCGGATCTACAGGTATATTATCTTTTTTTTACCGATAAATGAAGCATTTTCCGAGTTTCCTTTCAGGGGGCTGCCAGGCACTCTTGCATTTGCCCGGCCGGTATGTATTTATTTAAGAGACAATTAAGGAGGTCCTCAGATGAGAGCGTTCCCGGAGTACGATCACTACGATGCCCTCGGGCTTGCAGAGCTCGTGAGAAAGGGGCAGGTATCGGCCGAAGAGCTCTGCGAAGAGGCAGTGAGCAGGATCGATGCGCTCAACCCCGTGCTCAACGCCGTAATCTACCGGATGTACGACCATGCCCGCGAGAGCATCAGGAGGGGATTGCCCGACGGCCCCTTCACCGGCGTGCCCTTCCTCATCAAAGACCTCGTGTCGAGCTATGCCGGTGTGCCCATGAACAAGGGAAGCCGGGCCTTCAGAAACTATGTCCCGTCTTTCGACAGCGAGCTCATGCAGCGCTACAAGCAGAGCGGAGTGGTTATCCTGGGCAAAACCAATACGCCCGAGTTCGGTCTCGTCGGCGTCACCGAGCCCGAGCTCCATGGCCCCACGAGGAACCCCTGGAATACCGACCGCACCCCTGGGGGATCGAGCGGCGGCTCGGCAGCGGCCGTCGCGAGCGGCATGGTGCCGATGGCTTCCGGCGGTGACGGCGGAGGCTCCATACGCATCCCCTCTTCTTACTGCGGCCTCTTCGGCCTCAAGCCCTCGCGGGGAAGAAACCCCAGCGGCCCCGAGTACGGCCCTGTGTGGCAGGGCGCAGAGGTGGAGCACGTGCTGACGAAAACCGTGCGGGACTGCGCCGCCATGCTCGATGCAGTATGCGGACCCGGGCCGGGAGAGCCGTATTACATGCCCAAGCCGCAGCGCCCATTCATCGAGGAGCTTCAGCAGGCTCCGGGCTCCCTCAGGATAGGCTTCACCGTGCGTTCTCCCATTCAGGCCGACGTGCACCATGAATGCAGAAAGGCCGTCGAGAGCACGGCCCGCCTGCTGGAGAGCCTGGGCCACACGGTTGAAGAGGCCGAGCCGAAGATCGACGGCATCGCCCTGGCGCGCAGCTACTTCATGATGTACTTCGGCGAGATTGCAGCGGATATCCGGGAATTGAATCAGGTCCTGGGAAGAAAGCCCGTACCTGCGGATGTCGAAGGCCCCACGTGGTCATTGAGCCTTCTCGGCCAGGCATACTCAGCGGGCGAGTTCGTCCTGTCCCTCCGCGAATGGAACAGGGCCGCCCGGGCAATGGCCGACTTCCATCGGAAGTATGACCTCTACCTCACCCCTACGACGGCGTTCCCACCGGTGAAGATCGGCGAGCTCAAGATCTCCGCCGTCGAGGAGACCCTCATGAAGATCACGAACATGTTCGGTCTGAAGCGTCTCATGCGCCTCTCGGGGATTGCGGACAAGATCGCCGTCGAGACGCTCGCGAAGACCCCGTTCACCCAGCTTGCCAACCTCACCGGCCAGCCTGCCATGTCCGTTCCCCTCCACTGGACTTCGGACGGGCTTCCCTGCGGGGTTCAGTTCATCGCTCCCATCGGGGATGAAGCCCTGCTTTTCCGGCTTGCCGCCCAGCTCGAGCAGGCGCAGCCATGGGCCCACAGCCGGCCCGAGCTTAAAGGCACGGCATAGAACATCGTCAGCATTGAATTTTTGCCCCCCATGAAGGCGCATGGGTGTTAACTCAAGGATTCATCACTGATCTGGATAGCTTGAGGCATAGTCGTCTCCTCTCATTCTTATCAGTCAAAAATTATTTGCAATATGCCGATAGTTTCCGGAAAAGACGTCTGCAGCACGCAGGTGGAGAGCTATGGGGGAAGATCAGGAGAGCCTGCAGGATCTCAAAGAGCAATTCAGAGAGCTTCGCGAAGAGCTCCGGGTTCTGGAACAATACCGGTCCGGATATGCCGATCTTGAAAAATCGCTCGCGGAGACCCGGGCTTTTCTCGACACGCTCACCAGCAGCGTCCTCGAGCCCATCGTCATTCTCGGCTGGGAAGGCGACATCCTCTACGCCAATGCAGCCGCCTTCAGGCTCGCAGGCGTCGATCCGTCCACCGACCTCTCGAAGCTGAATGCCTTCAGCTTCGTGGCCGCGGATGACCATCGGACCCTCTCCGAGAACCTCGGCCGGGTCAGAGACCGGGATGAGAGGTTTATCACGCTCTACCGGCTCGTCACTTCAACCGGAGAGATCCGCTGGCTGGAAGCGTTCGGCAACAGGGTGGTGTTCCGCGGCCGGGAGGCAAACATGGTGACGATCCGCGACGTCACCGAACGGAAGCGGACCGAAGATGCGCTCCGTGAGCGCCAGGCACAGTTCGACAGCCTCTTCAGGGCGGTTCCGACAGGCATCGGCACCGTAACCGGCCAGGTCCTCACCCATGTGAACGAGCATATCAGCAAGATGACCGGGTACTCCCGTGAGGAGCTCCTGGGGCAGTCGGCCTCCATCCTCTACCCGACCAGGGCCGACTATAAATTCGTGGGCAAAGAGAGAGACCGGCAGCTCAAGGAGGAAGGCATCGGCTCCCTGGAAACGAGATGGAAGAGAAAGGACGGCTCTGTCATCGACGTTTCCCTCATTTTCTCACCGCTCGTTCCGGGAGACCCCGGCGCCGGAGTCACGTTCACGGCACTCGACATCACGAGGCGCAAGATCCTCGACCGGACTCTGAAGGAGAGCGAAGAGCGCTATCGGAGGATCACCTCGACCATCACGGATTACATCTTCACGGTGGTCTTCGAGGAAGGCCGAGCCGTGCAGACCATACACAGCCCGGCCTGCGAGGTTATAACGGGATACACGCCGGAGGATTTCGATTCGGATCCCTATCTGTGGCTCGACATGGTGCATGAAGACGACAGGGACATGGTGATCGAACATATCAACGGGGTTCTCTCCGACAGCAGCACCCCTACCATCGAGCATCGCATCCGCCGCAAGGACGGGTCGATCCGGTGGGTCAGCAATACCCCGGTAATCAACCGGGACAGCTCCGGCGCCATGATCTCCTATGACGGCGTCATCAGCGACATCACCGCACGCAAGTCGGCCGAGGAGGCGCTCAGGAAGAGCGAGGAGAGATTCAAGGGGATAGCGAGGAATCTCCCCGGCGTGGTCTACCAGTTCTATGCACGGGATAACGGCGAGAGCGGGCTCAGCTACATGAACGAGCGGAGCCTGGAGATCCTGGGGCTGAAAAACGATCTCCCGGACATCTTTGAGCGGGGCATTGAGGGCATAGCCCCGGAGTATCGGAAAAAGTTCTTCTCCTCCATCAGGAGGGCCGTCAGGACCGTCAGCACGTGGGATTTCGAGTTCAGGTTCATCAGGCCGGATGGAAAAGAGATCTATATCAGGGGCGTATCCCAGCCCGAGCGGCTCGATCACGAGGTCGTTTTCAACGGCGTGCTCCTGGACGTCACCGACCGGAAACGGGCGGAGATTGCCCTCAGGGAGAGCCGGGAATTCTATCACAGCCTGTTCGAGAACAACAATGCCGTCATGCTCCTGATCAACCCCAAGACCCTGCAGATCGCGGATGCCAATCCCGCTGCCTGCACGTTCTATGGATACCCGAGGAAAAAGCTCAGGAGCATGACGATCGACAGGATAAACACCCTCGCTCCGGACCGGATACGGACAGCCATCGAGCATGCCGGGGCGAACGGCACGTACCACTTCTTCTTCAGGCACCGCCTGGCAAGCGGTGAGATACGGGATGTGGAGGTGTATGCCGCGCCCATCGAGACCGGCGGCGAGACCGTCCTCTATTCCATCATCCACGACATCACCGAGCGCAAGCGGGCCGAAGAGGCGCTTCGAAGGAATGAGGAGCGTTTCCGGTCCCTGATCCAGAATTCGTCCGACATCATCGTGATCCTGAACGATCAGGGAGTTTTCACCTATGAGATCCCGTCGGTTTCCCGCATCCTCGGCTACGAGCCCGGCTATCTCATCGGCAAGAGGCCCGTCGATTTCATCCACGAGGAAGACCTCGAGATCGTGAGGGCAGAACTGGAGGAGGTCTACAGAAACACCAATTCCGGGATTCCGACCGAGATGCGCCTGCGCAAGGCGGACGGCTCCTGGGTGTACCTCGAGGCCATCGGGAAGAACCTCCTCGATTTTTCCGGCATAAACGGGGTCGTTGTCACGGCCCGCGACATCACCGACCGGAAGAAGGCCGAGAAGGAGCGCATCGACATGGAGAGGAGATTCCAGCACGCGCAGAAGCTTGAGAGTCTGGGCGTCATGGCAGGTGGCATCGCGCACGATTTCAACAACCTCCTCATGGCGATCCTCGGGAACCTCGACCTCGCCCTCTTCGATCTCCCCTCCTCGTCGAGGTCGCGCCGTTTCATCGACCAGGCCCGATCGGCAGCGCACAGGGCTGCCGATCTCACGAACCAGATGCTGGCGTATTCCGGCAAGGGCACGTTCGATATAAAGAGCTTTGACCTGAGCGAGTTCGTGGAGGAGATGGCCCGCCTGCTCGAAGCCTCGATCTCCAAGACCGTAACCCTGAGCCTTCAGATGGACAGGTCCCTGCCTCGCATGATGGCCGACCCGGGCCAGATCCAGCAGATCATCATGAACCTCATCGTGAACGCATCGGAGGCCATCGGCGAGAAGGCCGGCGTCGTCACCATCGCCACCGGCCTCATGGACTGCAGTGAGGCCTGCCTCGAGCAGAGCCGCCTCAAAGAGAAACCCGGGCCCGGCAAATACATTTATATCGAGGTGAAGGACACGGGCTGCGGCATGGACGAAGGGACCAGGGAAAGGCTGTTCGACCCGTTCTTCAGCACGAAGTTCACCGGCCGCGGCCTCGGCATGTCTGCCGTGCTCGGGATCGTGAAAGGACACAAGGGCGCCATTATGGTGGAGAGCGAACCCGGCATGGGCACTGCCATCAGGGTGCTGTTCCCGGTACCCGATGCCGGGCCCGCCGATACCGTGGAAGGCCTCTCCCCTGCCCGGTCGGCAGCAGAGGTGACCGAGCAGCCTGCATCGGGGACAGTGCTCGTCGTCGACGACGAGGAGATGGTCCTCGAACTCTGCAAGACCATGATAGAGCTCATGGGGTATTCCGTTCTCACGGCATCGGACGGCAAGGAGGCCCTTGCCGTATTCCGGGAGCACAGTGACGAGATCGCCTGCGTCATCCTCGACCTCACCATGCCGAGGATGGACGGGATTACAGCCTTCCAGGCCATGAAAGGCGCAAAGAGTGACGCCAGGGTGATCATATCGAGCGGCTACAGCGTAGACGAGGTGGCCACGCGCTTCCAGGGAAGCAAGCCTTCAGGCTTCATCAAGAAGCCGTTCGAGCTCAAGGTGCTGCAGAAAGAGATCGAACGGGTGATCATGGAGACGTCCTGAGGCCTGCCGAAACCGTTCTCTTCGGTTCATCCCTATGAAACCGGTCCCCCCTGCGCGAGGGGCGACTACCGGTATTGCTGCCCGGTCGAGATCTTGATCCAGTTTCAATCCACGCCCCTGCGCGAGGGGCGACTTGAACGAGATCCAGATTTCGGAGCCCTCTTTTCGTTTCAATCCACGCCCCTGCGCGAGGGGCGACCAACCCCCACGTAATTATTAGGGATGTGATGATGTTTCAATCCACGCCCCTGCGCGAGGGGCGACTTAGACTCCCGATTGATCAGATCAGGAGAGCCCGTTTCAATCCACGCCCCTGCGCGAGGGGCGACCGATCATCGACTGAGCCCTAGCTCCATGGGTGTGTTTCAATCCACGCCCCTGCGCGAGGGGCGACAACCGTCGTGCGTGGACGGGTTTGCGGGGACTAGTTTCAATCCACGCCCCTGCGCGAGGGGCGACGACTTCATACTCCCTGTGGCCTCCCGGCAGGTCTGTTTCAATCCACGCCCCTGCGCGAGGGGCGACTTGCATCCTTTCCGTGGGGATATTTGCCCAAGAAGTTTCAATCCACGCCCCTGCGCGAGGGGCGACCGCCTCCCATGCCTACGATCCGAGCCAGCTTCATGTTTCAATCCACGCCCCTGCGCGAGGGGCGACCGATTCTTCACTAATTCTTCACTGAAATATTCGGTTTCAATCCACGCCCCTGCGCGAGGGGCGACAAATGCAGGCGGTCAAGGCCGAGAATGAGAGACGTTTCAATCCACGCCCCTGCGCGAGGGGCGACACAATTCACGATCATACTCGTTCCAGTTGAACCCGTTTCAATCCACGCCCCTGCGCGAGGGGCGACCACTCTTCGCAGGCGTGGATGTTGCCGATTGGACGTTTCAATCCACGCCCCTGCGCGAGGGGCGACCGCCGCCTCCCTCCAGGTATGGCCGGTCGATACGTTTCAATCCACGCCCCTGCGCGAGGGGCGACGGCTTAACCGGACAAGCTGCAGAAGAGCGCAAGGTTTCAATCCACGCCCCTG